>DBPN01000001.1 GCA_002305585.1 Eggerthellales bacterium UBA1419 | reverse complement strand
TTTGGATAGTATGAAGTAGAATAATGAAACTCAATTATTCTTTTCTTCGCTCGACAACGAAAAGTGTTAAATATGGAGGGCTGAGCCACGGACAACATGGTGGATAGCAGGCAGGTTTTTGACAAGGATATCTACTACGAAGCAACACAGCGCACCGCATGCGCGTACGCCCTTCACGAGGCTGTTTATGACGAGAATGACAGGATGGTCGATTATATCTTCTTGGATGTGAATCGCTCATTCGAGGAACTCACAGGGCTAAAGCGAGAGGATGTATTAAACAAGAGGTACCTCGCTGATATCGCCACTAATATTGCAGATGAATCCAAATGGGTACAATTCTATGAGAGAGTGATAAAAGAGCGCAGAGTGCTCGAGCTCAATGAACACTCTGAGCAATTCGATAAATACTATTCAATACGCGCCTATTTCTCTGGCGAGAATCGCTTCACCACACTTTTCAACGACAGGACCGCAGAATACAAGATGCAGTCTATTGCCCAATACTTTGTTAGGAATATGGGCAAGAGTATCGACTTTGAGAAGTTGACCGAATTCGCCTGCAATATCGCTGGAGCTCGTTTTGGCGTGCTCAACCTCCTCGATGAAAAAGACAGCAGTCTCACTATTGTTTCGACTTATGGAACGGGCGGCTTCACTGAGGGGCAATTTGCAGCCCTTGGTTTGAAGGAAAAAGCTGGCAGCTGGATAAATGATCCGATTATCAAGGCTAAGCTAGCGGAAGAGGATATCGCCCAGTTTTCATCGTTAGCTGATTTTGCCGACGCGAGCTTGGATAAGATCCAAGTCACCGAGATCACAGAATCGCTTGATCTGGGCATCGTGGTGCTCGCATTGATCAAGAAGGACACAACGACAATCGGAGATATCACGCTGTTCTTCGACCACGGCCATAAGCTGAAGAACCCCCACCTGCTACGCTTGTATGTGTCTCAAATGGGGTTATTCATCGAGAAGAATAGGTTGGACATAGCACTGCGCGCCAGTCAGAAGATGTTCTTTGAATTGGCTGAATATGCCCCAATCGGTTTCCTCTCCTGCGATACCGAAGGAAATATCAACTATGTTAACCGTAAGTTGCTGGAACTAATGGATTCGCCGGATTCTACTGCTACTAAACGGATCAATCTTTTTGAACTGCCCGCATTAAGGCAGAGTGGCTTCTCCGATAAGCTTAGAGAATGTATGCGTGAGGACAGGCTCATCACACATGAGATGTGCTATACAAGCATCTGGGGAAAGAACAATTGGCTCCGAGTCCACTTTAGTCCAAACAAGGAACATGATGCAGTGATTGGCGCCCATATAGTTACTGATGATATCACCGAGAGGAAGCACCAGGAAGCCGAGCTCTTGGAACGAGTGCAAAGCGACCCCTTGACCAAAGCATACAATCGCAATGTCTTAGAGACCACGTTACCCGAGAGGCTCAACATATCTGAGACTAATGGTTTTTCTGCTTGTGTCGCGATCTTGGATTTTGATGATTTCAAGAAGGTTAACGATACATACGGACACAAAGCCGGAGACACTGTTCTCAGATACCTAGCTATGAGGATAATCAAAGAACTCAGAGAAGATGACCTGCTAATCCGCACAGGTGGCGATGAGTTCCTATTCTATCTACACAACATCAAGGACCAGACAAATGCCGCTAAGACCATCGAAAGGATATTCAGGAAGGTGTCAGGCGAATACCGACTCGATAACATCACAGATAGAGAGATCATCTGTCTAGACCTAAGCTGCAGTATCGGAGCAAGTATGTTTCCTGAGAATGGCAAGACCGTAGACATATTGATGGCAAAAGCCGACAAGGTGTTATATGAGGTGAAGAAAGAGGGCAAAGCGGACTATGGCTTCTTCTCATAATCCATTTTCGCGTTTGCCCTCAGTCTATGAACTTCATGCACGCTCATTCGCAGAGGTAATGATCAATACGCATTCACTTTGTGGTCTTTGATATAAGGATTCAAGTATCTTGTTTTGCCAATAGTCTCTTCTCCATGCTGCACTGCTTGCATTGGACAGCGATGCAAGCAGCTTAGGCACATCGCGCACGAGCCTTCCCATACTGGGCGGTTATCGCTATTCAATGTGATGCACTCCATAGGGCAGAGTTCTTGACATAGGCCGCAACTATTGCAGTCCTCTGTAGCGAAGAACTTACTGGTTCCCTGACTGGAGCTGATATCGATCAACGGCATAAACAAATCTTCTGGAGCTTCAGAATCCGTGACATTGCTTTCCTTTTCGCGAATCGACTCGATAGCCTCATCGAGAACCAGATCCGCTGATGCCATTATCGCTGCCAGTCTTTCCTCTGATGGAAGATCTGTCCACAAGATGAAGTTATCCGGCATGACAAGGTCAAACGATGCCTTGAGCTTGATGTCTTTTTCCTGCAACAATACCCGCAAGGCCGCTGCTTCCTTACCAGTGTTCTCGCCACACGTGAATACACCATAAGCATATTGACTACCAGAACCGCGAAATTCAGCTTTCTTGATAAAATCCGCAACGATACCTGGGACAGTCCATGCATACGTTGGTATGACAAATCCGATTCTTTCCTCTGAACTGATGTCGAATTCAAAACGTTGATCCCTCAATGCAAGTCCGATCGAAATCACTTTATCATCTGTTGCTTTTGCGATTCTCTCGGCTGCGTATTGCGAGTTCCCTGTCGCGGAAAAATAGAATATTATGTTGATCACGCCCTTTCTGATCAGAGTTTCTGCTCTTGAAGATTCTATCATTCAGAGACAACCAATCAATGATGTTAATCAGCGTTTTGTGTCTGGCAAAGTAACAAGAATGCTCTATAATGTTACCTGTGGGATGTTATTTAACTAGCAGCACAAACAGCATAGTGATAATCGGAATAAGAAGCGTGAGGAGGTTTAAGGTTGAGAACATTCGTTTGTGTAATTTGCGGCTACGTCTACGATGAGGCCAAGGGAATGCCAGAAGCTGGCATCGATCCTGGTACAAAATGGGAAGACCTGCCATCAGATTGGACATGTCCCCTCTGTGGCGCCACTAAATCAGAATTCAAAGAACAGGGTTTTACTGAGACAAAAACGCCAAAAGCTGAGGTTAAGGTTGATACTAATCCGGTAGCCGTTTTAGAGTCCCCTGCCAACATGAAAGCGCTCTCTGCTCTGGAAATGAGCGCCCTTTGCACGAACCTTGCTCGTGGATGTGAGAAGCAATACAAAGCAGAGGAGGCTGCGCTGTTCATTGAGCTGGCAGATTATTTCAAAGCGACCGCGGCCCCCGCAGAGAACCCTGATCTTAGTGAGCTCATGTCCCTGATCGAAAGTGATCTGAACGAAGGTTTACCCGCAGCAAATGCTGCAGTCGCTAACGCGAAGGATCGCGGTGCCTTGCGGGCATTGGTCTGGAGTGAGAAGGTCACTCGAATCCTGAAATCGCTTATATCCCGCTATCAGACTGAGGGAGATGCGATGCTTGAAAACACCGGTGTCTACGTTTGCACTATCTGCGGGTTCATATATGTTGGCGATGAGCTGCCCGAAGTCTGTCCAGTTTGCAAGGTGCCAAACTGGAAATTCGCGAAGATCGAGGGGAGGTAATGGCATGAATGAGAAATATGCCGTGAGAAACATCCGCTTGTGCACAAAGGATTGTCTCTGTCTGTATGTTTGTCCTACTGGTGCTACCGACACCGAGAATAGTGTGATAGATGTTTCGAAGTGCACTGGTTGCGGCGACTGTGTTGATGCCTGCCCTTCGGGCGCGATCTCCATGGTTCCTAATATCTATCCGCCCCAACAAGAGAAGACAGATGGCGTGGTTAATGCCATGAAAGAGCTTGTGAGAAGCAAATCCATTCAAGAAGGCATTGCAGCAGGATTATCGGGTAAGTTGGCAAAAGCTCTCGAGGAATCCAATCGCATCATGGCCGAAGATATTATCCGAGAGTCGGGTTACATGCTTCCACAAAGCCAGAATACCGTAGCCTTCCTTGAATCTCTTCTCGTAAACGAGAGTTATCAGGGACTACCTATCGATACTGTAAAAAGCCTATTGGATAGATTCGCTGTGAACATGAGCGTAGCGGAAAAGGAGAGCACGATGACAAAGTATGCTGGCACCAAGACTGAGAAGAACCTTATGGAAGCTTTCTCGGGCGAGAGTCAAGCTCGAAATAAATACACTTACTTTGCTAACGTTGCACAGAAAGAAGGCTATGAGCAACTTGCCGAGATCTTCTTGAAGACCGCACGTAATGAGCAGGAGCATGCTCGCGTCTGGTATGAGGAACTTGGTGGCATTGGCGACACTGCTCTCAACCTGCTGCATGCAGCCGAGGGTGAAAACTATGAGTGGACTGACATGTATGATCGTTTCGCAAAGGATGCCGATGAGGAGGGCTTCACTGAGTTAGCTATGCGTTTTCGCAGAGTAGCCGCTATCGAGAAGGCTCACGAAGAACGTTACCGCGCGTTGCTTAACAACGTTGAGATGCAACAGGTCTTTGAGAAGGGCGAGGAAACGATGTGGGAATGTCGCATTTGCGGACACCTCGTCATGGGAAAGAAGGCTCCCGTGGTATGTCCCGTTTGCACGTACTCCCAATCATTCTTTGAGGTTCGCAAAGAAAACTACTGATTACAGCGCCAAGGATCAACTCCTATTATCATCAGCAAAGGAGCCTGCATTCTTGTGCAGGCTCCTCCCTTTCCCAGCTCAAAAAGAACAACTCGTTGACCAGTAATTCTTGGAACTTGTGTATGGCAGCTATTCCCAATTATTCTGATCCAAGCGAAGTGTGAACTCATCAAATGGCAAAACTCACAGATTAACAAGAAAGGTAGCTATCACCATGAAGGACAAAGCTGATAGATTATCTGGTTGGAAGAAAATACTGATAGCAGCTTTGATTGTTGTAGACATAGTCTTGTTGGTGATCGCAGTGATCACTATCCCGCCAAATCTGATGAGGATGACAGCCAGCGTCTTTCAGCAGGAAACTCCCCTTTCCACAAAAGATTCAACTGATCTTGGAGTGCCTGCACAAGACGATCCGTCAAACTCAGCAACTGATACGCAAGCTCCCACCAGTGAGCCAGAGCAGAGAGCTGACGATCGGGTTGGCAATGGAACAGCTCTTTCCACGACCGAACGCCCTGATCTGGGTGATTTTCTCTGGTATAGCGAAGATGTCTTCTATTCAGGCGTGCCTGAGGGAACCTCACGAATCACAGAGCTTGATAGCGTCTATGGTGATTGGAAGGCGTTTATCTATTATGATCCCGATAATTCCCATGGTTTCAGCGCCATGGAGTTCTTGAATATGAATATCTCGGGATCAGCAGATACCCTCAACGTGACTCTTGACTGGTACCAGATATATTGGGCGAATGAGGGCGAGAGCTATGACGAGAGCAGTTTTGAGGATACGCTGTTCACTGGTCAATGGGAAAACGATGGCCTGTGGGCTTCCGGTGCAGGAACAATCAGACTCACAGAATTATATGAGCTCAACAACGCTCAATATGCCGTTGGAACCATGGACACACCTGACGGCATCCCTGCTTTCGTCGCATTGGTAAGACCGTAAGGAGTAATGGATATGCTATATACTGAAGCAGAATCTCATTCAGAGGTTTAGCATAAGTATCACGAGATAATATTGTATGAAACGCCATCCATACATGGATAGCTAATCTCGACGAGGGTCAGGACCTCAGAATGGGTATGAAGATGGATATCAACACCTTCCTGCTTGAAGAGTTCTACGAGAAACATGAATTNNGGCACCGCATCTCCTTTCTCAATCCGATTGTCAATCCATGTCGATTGATGATCTGCTCTCGCTTGACCCTGGAGTTCGGTCTGATTTTCTCGCCACTTGGTTGGGCTATACGGAAGCGAAGGGCGACCCCCATCTGAGGGCAGCAATTTCAGCTTTATACGAGAGCATTACTCCCGATGAAGTATTGGTTCACTCTGGTGCCGAAGAAGCGATACATAATTTTATGCAGGTATTCTTGGAACCCGGCGACCATGTGATCTATCTGGCTCCAGCTTATCAATCCCTCTACGATGTCGCCGTCTCGCTAGATTGTGAGGTTTCGCCCTGGAGACTGGAACAAGGTGAAAACGGCTGGTTCCTCGATATGGATTTGTTGCCAGATCTGATCAGGCCATCGACCAGATTGATAGTGATCAACACTCCTCATAATCCAACTGGCTACAGCTTAAGCGCCGCACAACTGGCTCAGGTTGCCTCCATCGCCGATGAGAATGGTATCTTCGTCTTCTGCGATCAGGTATATAAGGGCTTGGAGTGGTCGGATGGGCCCCATCGCTGGTTTTGCGATATATGCGACAACTCACTTTCGTTGGGAGTTATGTCTAAGTCCTATGGATTACCCGGGCTGAGGATCGGCTGGATTGCCACTCGTGATCAAGTGCTATACAAGAAGCTGCTAAATTACAAATGCTATACCACCATCTGCAACAGTGCTCCGTCAGAATTCCTGGCTACAATCGCATTAAGGCATCACGGGGCCATCCTGGACAGAAACATCGCCTTAATCCAAGAGAACATTGATTTTGCTGCAGAGTTCTTTGATCGGCATCAGGAGCTCTTCGTCAACAACGAACCCCAAGCTGGTCCAATCGCTTTCCATAAGTACCTTGGCAAAGACAGCGTTGAGGATTTTTGCGCCAGCCTGCTCGAATCACAAGGAGTCTTGCTATTACCCGGGAGTGTTTATGGGGTTGATGGCTACGTAAGGATGGGTTATGGTCGAGCGGACTTCCAGGATTGTCTCATTAGGCTTGATCGCTTTCTCTCTTAATCCAAATCCAACCCCACAGAGCTGTCTTCATTTGCTATGATTTAGCTGATCTCTAGATAGCCTCGCCCTATCACGTACAGCAGAAAGTGAGGTATTCCATGGATTATCGAATCGAACCAACAACGAGATTTGACCCGATCATGCTAGCTCGCAAGGAACCGCCACTCATCTCCCTGTACCTGAAAACTCATCGCCATGCGCCTGAAAACCAGCAGGATCTTGTCAGATTCAAGCATTTGCTTGATCAAACCAAGGATTCTCTGGATAAGGGCTTTGACAAACGCCGTAGTACGAAGTTGCTTCAAAGATTAGAGGCCTTGGCTGAAGATCCCAGCAAAACGCTCTGGCGACATGCCAAAGAAGGGCTGGCAATACTGATGTCTGAGGACGATCTGCATATCTATCAGACAGATTATCCACTGGATGATCTGGTGATAGTCTCCGAGAGTTTCCACATCAAGCCGCTGATCAGAAAATTCCAATACACAGCGGATTATTACCTCTTGCTTCTATCCATGGATAAGATCAGGCTCATGCGTGGTGATTTCACTTCGCTAAGGGAGCTGAACTTCCCTGAAGGCGTAATGACACGGTTTGAACAAGTCTATGATGATTTTGACAACACTTCCAATGTGAGCGCAGGGACCTTTGGCGGCTCAGATGCCCTCTTTTATGGCTACAGCTCTAAAGACGAGAATGTTGAGAAAGACATCGTAAAGTATTTCCGTTACGTCGATGGGATCGTTCAAGAACACTTCCTTGAGCTAGAACCGTTGCCGATCATCTTGGTCAGCCTGCCTCAGCATCAAGCGACTTTCCGAGATATAACGTCAATCACCACCTTGTTAGATACCGGTATAGAAAGATCTGCCGAATCAATGGATGATGAGCAGTTGTTGTTTGCAGCCACAGCCCTTATCCGTAGCATACAAGCTGCGATGATCGAGGAGCAGCTCGCAGGATTCGATCTGGCTTTATCCCGAGACCAAGGCTCAACGGATCCCAGCACAATAGCCAGAGCACTAGTTGAGAAAAAGGTTGCCTCTCTGTTCGTACAAGAGGGCACTCTTCTTCCCGGGCGACTGGACATTCATACTGGCGCAGTAAGCTACGATTCTCTGGAGAATCCAGGTATCGACGATCTCATCGATGACTTTGCACAGGCTGCTTATCTGCAAGGTGGAAAGGTGTTCGTTGTAGATGCTGAGAAACTGCCGGGATCAAACGGGGTGGCCGCGCTCTTCAGGTATTGAGCCTGAAGCCGTTACTCTGAATACACAAAGCTCGCCTATTCGTTGCAGCTGCCCGCATTCTTAAGCTGGTTTCGCCAAACTTCCCTTACCTATTGCTCACGTAACAGGTACTTTATCGCTGCTTGCTCACCGAGAGGTCTACTTACTAGGTAGCCTTGGATCATGTTGCAACCAAAATCGAGCAGATACTGTTTTTGCC
>DBPN01000008.1 GCA_002305585.1 Eggerthellales bacterium UBA1419 | reverse complement strand
TGCCGAGCTGGGAATCTATCCTGCCGTTGACCCGTTGGCTTCGACTTCGCGTGCGCTTTCTGCCGAGATCCTCGGCGAAGAGCATTATCGCGTAGCAGTAACCGTACAGGAGATACTGCAGAGCTATTCCGACTTGCAGGACATCATCGCCATCCTCGGAATGGACGAGCTCTCAGAAGAGCAGAAGCTCACCGTGAGCCGTGCCCGCAAGATACAGCAGTTCCTCGGCCAGCCCTTCCATGTGGCAGAGGTGTTCACCGGTAATCCCGGTAAGTATGTCAAGCTCGAAGACACCGTGCGCTCGTTTGCTGCGATCATCGATGGCAAGTGCGATGACATCCCGGAGCAGGCGTTCCGTTACAAGGGTGCTATCGAAGATGTATATGAAGCCGCGGAGAAGCTCAAGGATTAGACTTCTCAGGACCGAGGCCTGACAGATAGAGACTCCCTTGGGGATCTTCGCTGTCAGTGCTACAGGAAGGAACGGTAGGCATACCATGCCTGGTACCATGATTTGTGACATAGTGACGCCGGAGAAGATGCTGTATTCGGCCGAGGCGAGCTTTGTGGCAGTACCTGCCACCGAAGGCGAGATCGGTTTCATGTACATGCGCTCACCGGTGATGAGCACGCTAAACAGTGGCGAGGTCAGAGTCAAGCCTGAAGCCAGTGACGTCGTACAGCGTTTCGCGATAGCCGGTGGTTATGTTGAGGCTGATGGCCACAAGGTTGTCGTGTTGGCCAACAGGGCGGTCAACATCGCGGATGTCGATCTGTCGCTGGTCAAGGAGCGCGTCACCAGCTTCGCGCAGGCGTTGGCGGCAAGTGAGGCTGATGATCCCGAGCGGGCATTCAAGAGCAGCGAACTCGAATGGTACACTCTGCTGGATAAGCTGGTCTCCCGCATCTGACATGAGATTGAGGCTATCCTCAATGCTCCACCATCATCCAATACTGCGAAAACAGGACTCCTCAAGGGGTCCTGTTCGATTCTGGGCCAGTGCTATACTACTCACTGCACAATTTCTTGATTGCAGCGGTGCGGACCGTAACCGATATCGTGAAAGGATCCGCCTTTGAATGAAGAAGTGATAGTGGTTCGTGGCGGTAGACCGCTTCAGGGAACCATAGCCGTTGGTGGTGCCAAGAACTCAGTCTTGAAGCTCATGGCCGCATCGATCATGGCGCCGGGAGTCTCAAGCATCTCCAACACTCCGGTGATATCTGATGTCAAGCTGATGGGAGAGGTCCTCAGCCGTCTGGGAGCTCTCGTCGAATTCTCCGATCATCGTGTGACCATCGATACGCGCACCATCGATTCTGTCGAGACACCTTACGAGCTGGTTGCCAAAATGCGCGCGTCTATTGCCGTGCTTGGCCCGCTGATCGCTCGTTTTGGCAAGGCACAGGTTGCCATGCCGGGTGGCTGTCAGATAGGCTCCCGAAAACTCGATATCCATATCGTAGGTCTCGAGGCGCTTGGTGCCCGGTTCGACATCAGCCATGGCGTCATCCATGCCAGCGCGCCGGATGGCCTACACGGCAGCCATGTGTTGTTGGAGTTCCCCAGCGTGGGAGCCACTGAGAATCTGATGATGGCCGCGGCACTCGCGCAGGGAACCACAGTGATCGATAACGCCGCGCGCGAACCGGAGATCGTCGATCTGGCTGACTTCCTCGTGCAGATGGGTGCGCGTGTAAGCGGACAGGGTTCTCCGACCATAGAGATAATCGGTGTCAGTGAGCTTAGGCCAGTGGTGGATTATCGTACCATCGGCGATCGCATCGAGGCGGGAACCTATCTGGTTGCCGGAGTCCTCGGTGGTGGACCGCTGACGGTGACCAATATAAATCCCCGTTTCCTTGAACTGGCATTGGCCAAGCTCAAGGCCATGGGTAGTACTATCGAGACAACCAGTGACAGCGTCACCATCTCGCATACCGGCGCGTTGAAACCGGTAGATATCCAAACGCTGCCCCATCCTGGATTCCCCACCGATCTTCAGGCGCAGTTCATGGTCTTAGACGCAATCGCGGAGGGAAACAGCGTTATCACTGAGAACGTCTTCGAGAACCGCTTCATGTTCGCCGACGAGATCAGCCGCATGGGAGCCGAGATCCGCATCGAGGGCCATCATGCCCTAATCAGCGGTGTCAAACAGCTTTCGGGCGCTCCGGTGCAGTCGCCCGACCTGCGTGGGGGAGCGGCACTGGTTCTTGCCGGCCTTATCGCTGACGGAGAGACGACGGTTGACAGTATCGAGCATATCGACAGGGGTTACGAGGACTTCGTCGAGAAGCTCAAGTCGGTTGGCGCGGATATTGAGCGCCAGGTAATCGATACCGGAGTGTAAGTTAGCACGTATGCTCGGAGACGAACCGCACAGGAACAGTCAGTGTCATGCTCCTATGCGATTGCGGTGATTATTTTCTGTCGATAGTTCAGGCACTATGGCGTATTGTTAGCAAGTATGCGAACCTTTTTACTCTCGCGGAGAACAGCGGAATCGTTCGCGCAACCGGGTGAAGAGCCCCGAATTGTCAATGAAAGCGGCACGATGAGCTATACTTGTGGTCACAAAAGTGTTGTGGCCACAAAAGTGTTGGCCTTTGCAGCAGGAGAAAGCATCAGATGTCAAAACGATCACGAAGCGCACGCACGAGCAGGCGCATGTCGAGTAGTGAGATAAATCTTGTCTCGGCTCGCTCGCGCTCGAACTCGGAGACGAAGAATTATTCAAGATCGAAGTCCAGCGATGGTTATACCAAGCAACGTCGCAGCCGTAGTAATCGCAAGAAAGTCCTGATAGGTGTCGCGGTTGCTGTTTCGGCACTACTGGTCGCTGTAGCCGTTGGTGTCATAGGCTTCTATATCTTCATCAACAATACCCTTACCGACAAGGTCAAGGATCTTGGTAACCTCGATGCTGTGCTTACGGACAGAATCGCTCCCGAAGACCCCTTCTACATGTTGTTGATTGGTACCGATGGCCGCGAGGACGGCGAGCCGGAGCGTAGCGATACGTTGATATTGGCCCGCATCAATCCTGCCGATGGCTCGGCCGCACTGATCTCGATACCCAGGGATACCCGCGTCTATCTAGAGGGCTATGGCTACCAGAAGATCAACGCCGCCTATGCTTATGGTGACATGGAGCGGATGGAAGGAAACACCGATACCAGCGGTGCCAAACTGGCTATTGAGACTGTCTCAGAATTCGCTGGTGTTGACATCTCCAGCTTTGCCCAAATAGATTTCTCCGGATTCAAGGAGGTAGTTGACGCACTGGGTGGAGTCGAAGTCGATGTCCCTGTAGATATCATCGGCGACACCGATGCCGAAGGCCCTGATGTTTACGCAGGCGAGCAGGTCCTCAGTGGTGACCAGGCTCTCGTCTTCTGTCGTTCTCGGGCATTCGAAATCGGTGATTATCAGCGGCAGGCTAACCAGCGCACCTTCCTCCAGGCTCTAGCCAAGCAGGTTCTGGCCTCAGATCCACTTACCATAGCCAGCACGGTAACCAAGGCGGCAGAGATGGTGACCACCAACATGGATGTCAATGAGATCATCGCGGTCGCGAGTTCCATGCAAGGTCTCAAGGAAAGCGATATCCACACCTACACCGTGCCCTCCAGCGGAGGCATAAGTCCCGATGATCAACTTTGGTATGAATTGACTATCGAGAGCGAGTGGCGAGCTCTGATAGAGGCCATCGACGCCGGCGAATATCCCGAGCAGGATGTCGGAGAGTTGAGTGGGGAGATACCCGATTCCTACAAGGCTGATTCCCAGAAAGCTGGCGATCAGCTAAAGGGCCAGCCTGCGAGCAATATCAATACTGCGGATTACACGCTCGCGGTACGCAACGGTTACGGGGAGATCGAGGGAGCTGCCGGAGCTGTTGCCGGTATGCTGGAATCGGCTGGTTATGTGATCGGCGAGATAGGCAACACGAACGCCGCCGTCTATACCGAGACGCTGGTGGTCTACGCCGATGATGAGGATAAGGCCGCAGCTGAGGATATCAAAGCCAGGATCGGATATGGACGCATTATCCCGTCGCTGGAGCGCTATTCTTTCGAGGGTAATGTGCTGGTAATCGTTGGCGGCGATTACACTCCGCTCTGATCAGTGGGAGTCTTAAAGCCCTCAGAGCTGCTTCAGTCAACTGTTCGAAAGCACGCGTCAGTCAACTCTCCCGGCCTGCGCGTCACCCACTCTGCTGAGACCGAGCAGCATCTGGCCCTTATCGATTGTCAGCCAACAACGTCACGTTCATCGATCCGCTGCGGTAACCGTCCAGATCGAGCGTCACGAAGCTGAACCCGTACGCCTTGAGTGTGTCATGCACTTGCCGCCTGGTCTCAGGTTGGCAAATCAAGTCAAAACCGGCGCTGTCGCATTCAATCCTCGCACAATCACTGTGGCTACGAACCCGAACCTGCCGGCAACCCAGATCGATGAGGAACTGCTCGGCAAGCTCGATCCGTTTCAGCGCAGCGAGGGTGATAGGCTCGCCGTAAGGCAGGCGGGTGGCCAGGCAGGCGAACGAGTCCTGGTCCCAGGTAGGTAGACCAAGCTGCCTCGAGAGCTCCCTGACCTCCGCTTTACTAAGACGGGCACGGCGTAGTGGGCTGAGCACTCCTAGCTCCTCGACGGCCTGCAGCCCCGGACGATAATCAGACGCATCATCGCTGTTCGAGCCGTCTGCCAGATTAGTGAATCCGTGTTCAGTAGCGGTCTGGCTGATCGAATCCAGCAGGGCATGCTTACAGAGGTAGCATCGATTGTCCGGATTAGCGACTATTTCCTCGATTCCCAGCAGATCACATCTCTTTATATAGTGTGTGATGCCGTAGCGGGCGCAAAAGGCCGAAGCAGCGTCGAGTTCCCGCTGTGGAAACAGGTCCGACACCACAGTGATAGCCGCGGCTGCCGTCCCCAATTCCTCTGCTGCTATATATAGGAGTAGCGAAGAGTCCACGCCACCGCTGTAGGCGATGGCAACGTTTCCAAGCTCCCTTATATATAGTCGCAAGGCGGTTTGCTTGTCATGATCTGCTGTAGTCATCTACCGTCTCCCGGTTGTTTTTATTTCTCGTCAATTGCTATTGTTTGGGCTGAGGGATTAGGGTATCATATACAACCCGCGCAGATGCGGTGAGCAAGTCCAAGACCGTTTAGAAATTGGTTGAACTTTCTCAAAGATTCTTCTTGACACGGGTGGTCAACGCAGGTAATATATCTCCTTGCGTCTTGAGCGCCAGCAAACAAAAAGAGCGTTCGAGAGCTTGAGAAATCGGGCAGGAAATTGGCCCGAATTCTGTTTGCTAGAAGAAGTTTCAAGCACCTTGAAAACTGGATACTGTGATGTAAGACAGTAAAGCAAGCAATTGCTTACTTAAGCCAAGTGAGACCCCGTCAAGTGTACGGTTCACTGAAGAACACGGCACATTGACTATTTTTAAAACCAAGATTCAAAATCTCTGAAACGAACAATCCTTCGGGGTTGATCAAATTAAACGGAGAGTTTGATCCTGG
>DBPN01000028.1:212-16636 GCA_002305585.1 Eggerthellales bacterium UBA1419 | reverse complement strand
GTGCTCGACGGGCTAAAGCCCTAAGACAAACAGAGACGTTATCCCTAAATCCGGTATAACGTCTCTGTCAGTAATGGAGCTGCTGCTTAAGCCTTACAGGCAAACCCTTCCGGCTTATTCTTGGTAACTAGAGCATCGGAAAATATGCGGTTCTCTTGTCCGATACGGGTTTGAGTCCCTGCGCTTCAGCCTTATCCATCATTTCCTTGATGTTTTCAGTGCAGGAGATGCCGGAAGGGCATACCTGAGAACAATTACCGCACTGAACGCATTCGAATAATCCCGCGAAAGCCGCCTGTTCGATGCGGTTCATCTTGTCTTGGCCGTCTACATGTCGCAGATAAATCTGCTGCAAGGCTCCTGGTCCAGCAAAGGTACCGACTCTATTGAAGTTATGCAGAGCCTGGCAGCTTGCGTAGCAGGACATACATTCCCGACACGCGTTCAAGGGATAGATTACATCTTTCCAGAAGTCATACTCTAAGGGCTGCAGTGCTCCTTCTGGCTCAAGTATTTTTACTGAATGATTGGAGCCAACGAACTTAGCATAGGCCTCTTTCTTATTAACAACAAGATCCCGAATCACTGGGAACCCATTGAGGGGCTCGAATGTATGTGAGCCGGTTAGAGGGAATAAGCAGGCCAATTTTGGAACACCATCGATCATCATGGCGCAGCGTCCACAGGTGCCACGTCGGCAGTTATAGTCATAACCAACTGGTTCTTCAAAACGATTGATATGATGGAGAGCCTTCAGAGCGGTCATTGGTGCGAATTCAGGGTCATCAGGCACTTCGTAAGTAACCATCGTTGGTTCGATATCTACGCTAGGATCGAACTTTTTGATAGTAATCTTGTATGTATCAGGCATAATCTCACTCCAATCTAATTGAATTAATCAATTTACAAATTTATTTAAATGTATTCATTTGGTATAGATATATCGTACTTATCTTCAGTATCATCAAGTATCTTTAACAACTCTTCTCGAGGAAGCACCGAATCGACAATGTCACCCTTCTCGACTTTCCACTCACCATTCTTGCCCATTGAGGTCCAGAGATAGCAGAGATAATTTTTATTATCCATCTTAGGATAGTCAGTTCTAAAGAATGGAGAGCGGCTCTCTTTCCTCTCAAGAGCAGCATGGACAGTCGCGAGCGAACAGATAAGCATGCTCTCGGCTTCCATCGCTTGCTTCCAGTCACGATTGAAGTTACGTGATTTATCCTGGCAGAACATCTTTGGAAGATCCTCTTTTTGGATGCGCTCGAGCTCAGTGAGCATTTCTTTCATGGCGTCTTCATTCTTCATATAGTCTTGACCACGATAGAAGGCACGTTGAATGCTTCTGTAAACCTCCAGTGAACGAATACCATCTGCTGGATTTGCTTCAAGCAGGCCGTAGGCTTTTGACAAGATCTCGTCAACCTCTTCTGGCTTGTATGATGGTAGGTAGTCAAGAGTTTTAGCCTTTGATGCAGCGTCTTTTCCAGCTAAATAGCTCTGTCCCCAGTTCCACATGCTGGACATGGCAGACAACGCTACAAATACTGTGTAAAGTCCAGGAATCTCTGACTCACAGGTTTTCGGGTCCTGCTTGGGTACACCACAGGAACTATATTCGCTGGGAATATTCTCAAGGAAATCCGGCCATTGATAATTCATGTTCCTGGCGACATATTTTCGAACGCCCTTATACGTTGGGTAGGATTGAGTGTTGGGCTCACTCTCGATATTCTCGATATTGAAATAGATTCCGTTGTTCGAGCCGTCACCCGGTGTACCATTCCCCTGGAAGAATTCCTTGGCAGCGGTGATCAGTGTTCCTTGGAATGCAACGATGCTTTGCAAATTTGGATCCGAGAAGAATGCCTTCGTGAATTGCTGCTTATCTTTGTTATACATACGATGATGGATTTCTCCATTGGCTATGAGCTCCACACCGATTTCTACCTGATCTTTTTCTTTGTCAGGACGGTAGCCAAAAGGACGGATGCCCGAGAAGTCGTACTGCGGGAACTCCATATCCTTGAATGCATAACCACGTTTGAGAAGTGCCAGATGACCTTCACCGGTTGATTCCGGTGAGCCAGCCGATCTGGATACCCAATGGTAACCACCCGTGCAGAGGATGACTTTCTTTCCTCGGAATACATGAGCACTACCGTCATCAAGATTGATTGCGATTATTCCTGATGCATTACCCTCGTCATCCAGCATGATGTCCAGCATCATTGTATTATCGAATACAGGAATACCTCTTTTAACGAGTAATTGAGCCTGTTGTTTGTAAAGTGTGTTGTGCGTAACGGTGACAGTTGGTTGCCCTAGGCCCAGGACTTGGCCGTCATCGCCGCGCTGGAACATGTTGCCGGCTCCCTCGATGACTCGACGCGGTTGAGCCTCAATCTGTGCACGGGATACTTCTCGAGCTTGATCCTGATCGAGTATGCCCATCACGTCTATTGCCAGGAACTGTGCTCCAGAGACACCGTCGTCAGTAGTACTTTCAGCTGTAACATAGGTTTGGCCCCAAAGTACACCTGAATTTCCCGAATGGCCAACCGGGCCTTTATCCACAAGAATAACCGAAGCGCCAGCATCGCTGGCCTGTTGGGTTGCATTGAGTCCTGCCATTCCTCCACCGACAACAATAACGTCTGCTGAATGAAGACTGTAGGAGATACCCGAAGGCGTTAAAGCGACACTATTAGCCTTAGCTCCCTCTGTTTTTGGACTGCAGCCCGATAAAGAGCCAAATGCTGCCGCCGTTGCGGCACCAAGGCCTAAAGCGAAGCCACCTTTCAAAAAATTTCTTCTGCTGAACTCTTGCCCCATTTCCACTCCTCCTTAAAAGTGACGTGTACAACAAACTTTCAGCTTGTTGAATTCGAAGTTATCAAGCTATGCAGTCTGTTTTAGCGTGAAGATAAGCTTCGATGAGGTAAGTCTATTAAGGGAGATTGGAGTCAACAATGTTGTTATGGTAATAAAATTATTCCGCAACTCTCTACAAAATTGCAGTCAAGTATTCGAAACGGGTATCGAACTGATCACTTAGAAGAAGCAGGTTTTAGACCAGCAGATACTGCCATTTCCATTAGCGTACGAATATGCCTTGTGCAATCGATGCGCGCAGGACAGACAAGCGTACACATACCGCATTGATTACATTCGAAAAGTCCCTCGACTACAGCCTTCTCGACACTACTACCATCGTCCATGCCGTTGATTGATCGTAGATAAAGCTGTTGAAAGGCACCTGGTCCAATAAAACTATCCAGCTTTTTGTGCACTTGGATGACTGGACAGGTAGCGTAGCAACAGAGACATTCTCGGCAGGCATTTATAGGGGCAATAGTATCGCGCCAAAACTCACCAGAAATCGGCTTGAGGATGCTGCTTGAACCGATAGGGTTTAAAGTGTCAGAGCTCAAAACGAATTTGTCTCGCATTGGTTTTCGATTTACCACGAGGTCACGAACAACTGAACAACCAGTTAGCGGCTTCAGGGTATGTTCATGTGTAAGTTTGTAATAACAGGCGAGTTGAGGCATTCCGTCGATCATCATGGCACAACAACCGCAAGACCCACGTCGACAGTTGTATTCATAAGCAATGGGTTCAAGAAAGCGATTGATATAATGCAGTGCCATCAGCGCAGTCATCGGAGCAGTTGCGCTTTCCTTTTTTGGCACCTTGAAGGTGGTCATATAAGGTTCGGAGTCAATGGTTGGATTGTATCTCTCGATATGTAGGATATAACTATTTCTCATTTGTCCTCGATAATTTTAGTTTACCGTTTGACTTTTGTTGGGTACGCTGATATCTATCTCACCAATTATTCTCACAATTTCTTCTCTAGGCATCACTGTGTCGACGATGTCGCCCTTTTCAACTTTCCAAGTTCCATCCTCAAGCAATGTTGTCCAAAGAAAACACAGGAAGTTATCATTATCCATTTTTGGATAGTCATTTCGAAAGAATGGTGAACGGCTCTCCTTTCTCTCAATACCTGCAGATAATGCGCCTATAGTACAAATAAGCATGCTCTCCGACTCAATTGCCATTTTCCAATCTCGATTATAGACTCGAGCTTTATCAGCGCAATACATGCGTGGAATATCTTCCTTTTGGATCCTTTTTAATTCGTCAAGAGCAGACTTCATTGTTACTTCGTCCTTCATGAAGCCATAACCTTTATAGAAGGCTCTTTGAATACTTCGGAAAACCTCAGTAGAACGAATACCGCCTTCTGGACTTCTATTTAAATAATTGTAAGTACGATCAAGCGTCTTTTTTATATCTTCGCTTCTTAGTTGAGAAAGAGGCGTTTCATTTAATTTTGATGCAGCATCTTTGGCAGACAAATAACCTTGTGCCCACGAATATATTGAACTCATTGCAGAGAGAGCTACAAAGGCAGCATAGACTCCAGGGAGTTTCGTTTCGCACGTTTCTGGATCAGTCCAAGGGGTGCCACAAGAACTATATTCGTTGGCTAAAAGCTCGCAATAATCCGGGAGCTCAATGTCCAGATTGTGTTCAATATTCATCAAGGTGCCTTTGTAAGAAGGATAAGCGAGAGTCGATGGCTCATCCATAAGATCTACAATATTGAACAAAAGACCATTGTTTGAACCATCACCTCTAGTGCCGTTTCCAGCATAAAACTCTTTTGCTGCTGCAATCAGAGTCTCCTGAAAATAACTGATCCCGATTCCATTAGGCAAATCAGAAGGGTTCTCAACAAAAGGCCTCTTGTGTTTATTGAAAAAGCGATGACGAATATCGCCATTTATTTGAAAAGAACAGCCTATCTCGAACATATCGCTTTCCGAATCAGGTAACCACCCAAAAGGTTCGATACAGTTGAAATCATACTGGGGAAACTCCATGTCTTTAAAAGCAATATGCCTTCTCAACAAAGCGGCGTGACCCTCTCCTGTTGAATCGGGAGATCCGGAGGTAACCCCTTTTGCCCAATGAAAACCACCAGTGGCTAGGATAATCTTCTTACCTCGGAAAATATGGGCATTGCCAGAAATTAAATCAAGAGCAAACACCCCTGAAGCTATGCCATAGTCGTCCAACAAGATGTCAATCATCATCATGTTATCAAAGATGGATATACCCTGTTTCCTTAAGAGATGTGCAGCATGAGTGGTGTGGGCATCGGGTGTTGCATTCATTGTATTACCCTCAATGAGCCCGACTACATTCCCATCATCATCACGCTGAAATATACATCCACTCCGCTCAATGAATTCTCGGGGTTTTGCTTCGATTTGTGCCCTGACAACATTCAGACTGTGCTCTTGATCGAGGATCCCCATCACATCTCTAGTTAAGAATCTTGTACCGGCCAGTCCGTTATCATCACTTAGCTCAGCTGTAACAAAAGTTTGCCCCCAGTTGATACCGGTGTTTCCTGAGTGTCCTAAAACACCTTTATCTAAGACAACTACTTTTGCACCAAGCTCCGAGGCTGTTCGTGCCGCTGTTATCCCTGCAAGACCACCACCGACAATGATGATATCTGCGATATGCGTTTCGTAATGATATTCTGACGCTATCTGAAAGGAATCTTTATGCATTGCTTTATTTCTGCCCCTACTTCCACACAATCCTTTGAATTAACATGCCGGAGTCAGATGCAATCCTTGATAGGCATTTGAACAAATTCGACGACTCTTGCCTCAGGCTATTCATTCTTCAGTTCACACTATATGCGGATTTATGTAGAATTACAATTCTATTACGGTTCTATGTTATTTCCGCAATTGCAAACTAAAGCTACTCTAACATTCTAAAATATGATTGAGCGACCAGGAGTTCTATTAGAAATACGGGGTAGTTTAAATGTCCGTATTATCAAGCTTCAATAATGAAGCGATTTCCGTTAATGGTAAAGTAGCGGGAAATGCTTCACGTGCTGAAATGGCTTTGATCAGATGCTATCTGAATCTCAAGTTCTCTAGGTTAAAAGACTCAATGATTTCGCTATCAACCAATCTTGAGGTAGCAACTACACTTGAATCTGAGGACAGTGGCAGACTTCTAACTATCCTTTACGAAACCATACTCAGTAAAGACTTAAGAAACCAAACGGCTACTAATACGAGAGAACCAGTTGAATCATCTATTGACTCAATTGAAACGTTGAACTACATGAAGACACTTCAGTGGATAGAAAAGAATATTTCCCCAAAAGAAAAAATCACACCAGAACTGATCCTCGACTTACATTCACGTTGCGTTTACGGCAAAGGACATCATCAGGCTGGTGTAAAGTTCAGAAAAGAATACTTATCTATTGCCAAGCCATCTGACTACACAAAAGCAATTCCTCACACTGAACGCATATATGCGCAAATGTCAGACTTGTGTGATTTCATTAACAAGGACCTATACTCTCCAATATTTCAGGCAGCGTTTTCTTATCATCAATTGGAGCTCATCAGACCTTTTGAGCTAAAGGACACTCGCACCTCGCTAGCACTTTTTCATGTTATTTTGTTTAAAAGGGGACTTGTACGAAACACCGTTGCACCAATATCCTTACTGTCACGACTTAATAATGATTTATTCTCGACAATCCAGCTTGAATTAGCTGAAGCAAAGAAACAGCAAGAAATTGCATTTATTATTAATAAATGGATTGGATATTGCGCAGGTGCGGTAGAGCTTGCAGCAAATACAATGAATTCCTTTCATAGTTCGTTTGAGAGCTTGGGTTCTACCTGGCAGCAGCGTTTAGGAAGCTACTCAAAAGGTTCTTCCATTGAGAATATATTGCTTTTACTTCCTGCAAACCCATTAATAACTGTAGAATCAGTTATGAATATGACAGGTAAGGGGTTTTCGGCAACCAATGATGCCATTACGAGACTTGTCGATGCGGACATACTTCTCGTTACATCGAATCCTTATCAACGAACACGCATTTTCCGGGCACATGAAGTATTTCAAGTTTTTGAGAGAACATTAGGGAATGTTTTACCCCAATATGTTTTGTCCTCTGCCTTTAGAGAGAACTTATTGGATTAGCTTGCTGAATATCACACTTTGAACCCCAACTGAAGGGACTTGCTTACAGTATAAATTGGGGTTTTCGGACATTTTCTGGCGGAGAGATGGGGATTCGAACCCCAGGAGCGGGGGTTACCCGCTCAACGGTTTTCAAGACCGCCGCATTCAACCGCTCTGCCATCTCTCCACGTTGCGTTGAAAAGCGCGCAGATGAGGATACCATATTGCAGTAGAATAGTGTCATGAAAGATACAGATAGCGGCAACAATCAACCGCCTACAAGCAATACCAGAGACCAAGACTCTCACTTCATGCGCCTGGCACTGGAGCAGGCGCAATTGGCTGCATCCTTGGGAGAGGTACCGATAGGAGCAGTCGTTGTTTTAGACGGAGAGGTCATCTCCGCCGGATACAACCGTCGCGAGATCGATGCTGATCCCAGCGCCCATGCCGAGTTTTGTGCCCTCATTAGAGCGGCAGAACAACTTGGTCGCTGGCGTCTCACTGGTTGTACCGTCTACGTAACACTCGAGCCTTGCCTGATGTGCGCTGGTTTGATGCAGCAATCGAGAATCGACCGTTGCGTCTATGGAGCATCTGACCCTAAGGGCGGCGCTCTGGGTACTCTGTATCAAGTGCATGAAGACCAACGTCTGAACCATAACTTCACAGTGACAGCTGGTGTGTTGGAGCAAGAGTGCGCTACGATACTCTCAGACTTCTTCGCAGGACTTCGCGCCCGGAAAGCAGGTAGTTGATGCAGCGATTGACTCTGGATGCACCGGCAAAGATCAATCTGTTCCTTGCCGTCTTACCCTTTGTCACCAATGGCCGCCATAGCTTGAAGTCAGTCTTCAGCAAACTATCACTATGTGACACACTGGAATTCTCTTTGGATGAAGATCGGGAACCTGGCGTCTTGCTGGATATCGATTACCAAGAGGGAATAACCCCCCTTTCAATCCCTGATGAGGATAACATCGTCTACAAAGCCGTTCGTTCCTTCTCAGAACTGACGGGCAAACCGCTTGGCGGCCACCTGCATGTCAGGTTGACTAAACGCATACCCGAACAGGGGGGACTGGGTGGCGGTTCCTCTGACGCTGCGGCAACCATCCGTGCTCTGGCCTTAATGCATGGTTACAATGCCCAAGGCCCCACCATGATTGAACTAGCCAGCCAGATTGGCAGCGATGCTCCCTTCTTCCTCTACGGGGATTGCGCTTTGATGGCTGGTAGCGGCGAGTTGCATTTGCAGGACTTGCCCCAACCAGCTTTGGATCTTGTGCTGGTAAAACCAGCGGCAGGAGTATCAACCCGTGCGGCTTATGAGGAGTTCGACCGCAACCCACAGTCAGCAGATGATGTCTCGCCACTGATCACCGCATTGCTCAGCGAAGAGTTAGACATCCCCACTATTGCAACTAACCTACATAACAATCTCTACCCAGCAGCCAAGACAATATTGCCCGAGCTCGGTCAGTTAGTCGATAACCTGAGTGCGCAGCCAGGTGTGATCCGCGCACTCCTCACCGGCAGTGGAGCAACTGTCTTTGCGGTTTGCGAGGATGCTACAGCGGCAAACATCATTGAGAAACACTTCGCTAACCGAGGTTATTGGGCGAAGGCCTGCACAACGCTGAGGACCACAGCGGAGCAGGCAAGTGATTAAACTGCCCAGTGCTGAAGAGACCATCGATAAGTAGACCGCCAATAAGAGAGTCGGTGATGACGATGTCTAAGCTCAAGATTACATCTCCAGGCGCTGTTCATCCCGCGACCATGAGGTCCATACTGATAACCACTCTGTCACTGTTGATGGTGTTGGGACTGGCAGTGGCACTCGCAGGCTGCACCCCAGCTCAGGCTGCCAAGAATACCCTGAGCAGCTCAACGGATTTTGACCAGCGAACCAGTCAAGATACAGAGAATGCAGTCACGCAAAAGGTTCCCGAAATTAAAACGGCAACTTTCGCGGCTGTTGGCGATAACCTCATACATCTGACCGTCTACCTCACCCATCGGCTTGCAGACGGTAGCTACAATTTCGATGATGTCTATGCTCCAGTCGCTCCCTTTATCAAGGAAGTCGATGTCGCCTACATCAATCAGGAGACTGTCTGCGGAGGCAGCGAGTTGGGTTTGTCAGACTATCCCTGCTTCAACAGTCCGCATGAGATCCTTGATGCCGTCGATAAGGCTGGATTCGACTGGCTGAACACGGCATCGAACCATACATTTGATGTGGGCGAGGCAGGCATTCTCTCTCAGCTCGATTACCTACAAAAGCTCGATGGTCTGATACAAACCGGAACACAAGCTTCTCAAGAAGATGCCGAGACGGCAACCGTCATCGAAGTCAATGACATCAAACTTGGGCTGGCTAGCTATACCTACGGACTCAACGGATTTGTGACTCCTGCCGGCAAAGAATACTTGGTCAACCTGATTGACAGGGACAAGATCAAGGCTGACATTGAGAAACTGAACCAGTTAAGCGATGTCCAGATGGTGAGCATGCATTGGGGAACGGAATACAGCCACGAGCCAAATGCTGAGCAAACAGAGCTGGCGCAATTCCTCTCGGATTTGGGAGTGGATGTCATCGTTGGCGCCCATCCACACGTCGTTGAGCCCACAACCTTTATTACGGGGGCACAGGGTAATAAGACGTTGGTAATCTACTCGCTGGGCAATTTTCTTTCGGCTCAGGATGAACCTCCCCGCATGTTGGGAGAAATGGCGCGTTGGAGCATCTCGTTTAACCCAAGCAACAAGGAAGTCACATTCGATAACATCGAGATACTGCCAACGGTCACTCAGATCTACCCTGGCTACAGCGGCTTCGCCGTCTATCTGCTTAAGGATTACACCGATGAGCTGGCCTCACAACACATGCTGGCATCACGTGGTTTGTCACGTTCATACCTGATAGATCTGGCGCAAAACGTCTTTGGCGACGAGTTCCCGGTCATTTATTGATGTTTTCGTTGACGCCACTCTAAGATTGCAAGTACACTTCGTATTCATGCTGGGGCATCGTCCAATGGCAGGACTCTGGTTTTTGGTGCCAGCTATATAGGTTCGAATCCTGTTGCCCCAGCCAAAACTTTCAAAGGCATACCATGAGCACTCACCGTAAAATGCTCAATAACCTTGATGAGCCACAGCTGCAATCACTGATGCAGCTGATAAAAACCCAAAGTAAAGAAACTATCGTCAAGTGGTGTCTCAGTTATTCTGAGCAGCATTTGTTAGCCATTTACTCGAAGTCTTTCCCCAACGATCCGCGCCCTCAAGATGCTTTATCTGCTGCCCGTGACTGGTTGGAAGGACGGATTAAGCTACCTGCAGCAAAAGCCCACATCCTCAACTGCCATGCTGCTGCTCGAGACGCGGTGGATAGTCCGGCTGCGCAAGCGGCAGCGCGGGCGATTGGTCAGTCAGCATCAACGATCCATATGCCCGCACACTCCCTGGGTTTAGCATTATACGGAGCGCTGGCGATTGCTTATGATCAGCTGGGCATGGAGACGGTTGGGACACGCTACCAGCGGTTCGCCGCTGAGGAATACGCTAAGATGGAGGCAGCTCTGCGCGAGATAGCGATTGAAGATGAGTTGAATCCAGCAAAGATCGATTGGCATTGTTAAAGCGCTGAGAATCGGTGCTGCAAAATGTTGGCGGTAGTGAGAAAGACTGGCCGCTCGAAAAGACAGCCGTTTGAAGGGAACAATCGTGAGCGTACAAGTCGAGAACGCGGAGAAAATCATCGAGTCAACCACTCGTGCGGACAAGAACGCACCACTACCTGCAGAAACGCTGATCGAGTATCCCTCGCATGACGGCGTGACTCAGATCCACGCCTATCTCTGGCCCCATTCAGCTAGGCCAAAGGGCATCATCCAAATCGCGCATGGAGCGGCGGAATACAGCGACCGCTACCGTGAATTCGCCGCCTTTTTGAACAGCAAAGGTTACATCGTCTGTGCCAATGACCACATTGGGCACGGTAAGAGTATCTCTGACTCCTCTGAGCTAGGACATATGCCACTCAAGGGTGGCAAGGACATCCTCATCCAGGATGTACATAAACTGAGGGAGCTGGTAGGTGAGCGCTTCGACAGAGGGCTCCCCTACATCTTACTGGGTCACTCCATGGGTAGCTTTATCGTCCGCTGTTACATCACACAATATGCGAAGGGGTTATTCGCAGTTGTACTTAGCGGAACCAGCCAACCACCTTTGGCGCTCTCGATCTTTGGCAACCTGGTCACCCAGTTGCGCGCCAACATGCGAGGCGCGACATATCGAAGCAGCTTTGTAGATGGTCTGGGTATGGGCGCCTTTGCCAAGACTATCCCCAATGCTCAAACCAAATTCGACTGGTTATCTACCGATCCTGCTGTGATCGATGCCTACATCGCTGACGACATCTGTGGCCGAATGTTCACAGTTGGCGGTTACGCTACGCTTTCCGAGCTCACCACTGCCATGGTTGATGAGCAAAGCGCGAAGCAAGTACCGCCCAACCTACCGCTGCTGTTCATCGCCGGGTCTGAAGATCCTGTAGGTGAGAAAGGCGCGGGTGTAAGGCGAGCGGCGGAGCAGTACCAACGCGCCGGACTGAAAAACATCACCGTGCGGGTCTATGAGGGACTCCGGCATGAGGTGCTCAATGAGCCAACACGGGCTGAGGTGTATCGCGATATCGCCGATTGGCTGGAACAAGTGATGCCCGAATAGGCCTAACGTGGACTAGAGCGCCCGCTCAGACTATGCCCCTTCTCACTAGACTGTACCCCTGCTCGCTCAGGCTGTACCCATAGCTGCCAGACTTTACTCCTGGAACCGCGTAACAGGCAATCCTGAAAAGACGGAAAAACCAGCAACACGACTCCGAACAATTTTTCTGAATCCACTTGACTATGACGTTACGTCAATGTTTATACTGCCTTTGGATGGCCATTCAACAGTGCGCTGTAGTCACTTCAAGGCTACATTCGCTACAGCGTTCTTTTCCCTATTGCGCTACTAGCACAAACACGAAAGGCAACGATGCATTACACCATCAAACAACTGGCAGATCTGGCGGGAGTCTCAACGCGCACATTGCGTTGGTATGATAAACAGGGACTGCTGCAACCATCCAGGCAGGACAATGGCTATCGTAGCTATGACTCTTCCGATGTGGACAGATTGCAGCACATCCTCTTCTATCGGGAGATGGGACTTTCACTTGAGGACATACAAACCGTGCTGCGCTCTCAGGGATTCGACGCCAATGCTGCGCTGCGCGATCATCTAACTGCGCTTACGGAACAACGATTTAAATTGGACAGACTAATCGATGCCGTGGAGAAAACCATAGTTGCCAAAGAGAGAGGAATACCCATGAGCGACGCAGAGAAATTCGAGGCCTTCAAACAGCAGGCGCTGCAGGAGAACGAGGAGGAATACGGAGAAGAGATCCGTGAGAGATATGGTGAGGAGACCGTGAAAGCCAGCAATGCCAAATTCGCCGGACTCTCTGAAGAGCAATATAAGCAGTCGGAGCAGATACGTGAACTCTTTGAGCAGACGCTGAAGCAGGCCTTTGAGCAGAGTGATTGCACGGGAGATTTAGCTGTTGAGGCTGCCAAGCTGCACAAGCAATGGCTGAGTTTCTTCTGGCCAAGCTATTCTCCCGAAGCACACAAAGGCGTCACCCAGATGTACGTTGACGACGAGCGCTTCACGCAACACTATGACAGGATCGCAGCCGGCATCACTGTTTTCCTGCGCGATGCAGTATGGGCTTGGCTAGACTAACCAACTGCTGAGCATTTTTGCCAGAAAGGATACTGTCGGGTTTCTAGTAATGCAGTCTCTAGGACAATCTGACGATTCGAGCGAATAACGAGACAGGTGCCAAGGGAATCCGGTGCCTGTCTCACTTGTATTCAGGCTTGTTTGATACTGGTTGATACTTTTTACTTGTTTGGTACTTTTTGCTATCGTTGCAGCGAACCTACTGCTAAGAATGCTTATAATTACTGGAAGAATAGGAACGAACCAAAGGATTGTAAGTCTCATCTGATATGAGAGGAGTGACATCATGAGTGGCGCACTCACTGCCGTACTGGTTGTTGTGGCCATTGTCGTCGTCTTGGCGCTGATACTGGTTGGACTGTACAACAACTTCGTGCAGTTACGTAACCGTGTTGATAATGCCTGGGCACAGATCGAGGTTCAGCTGCAAAGAAGATTTGACCTGATTCCAAATCTTATCGAGACCGTCAAGGGTTATGCTGCGCATGAGCGTGGCACCTTTGAGCAAGTGGTTGCTGCACGCAACGCAGCTGCCAGCGCTACCACCGTTGAGCAACGCGTTGAGGCCGAGAATCAGATCACTGCCGCTCTGCGTCAGCTGTTTGCTCTAGCCGAGGCATACCCCGATCTTAAGGCGAATACCAACTTCCTGGATCTGCAAGCGCAGCTCAAGGATACCGAGGATAAGATCTCTTACATGCGTCAAAGCTACAATGACACAGTGATGAACTTCAACAACGCGATCCAGACCTTCCCGGGCGTGTTGGTTGCCGGCATGTTCGGCTTTGTTAAACGCACGTTATTCGAGGCCGGAGAAGCCGCTAACAACGCTCCGGTGGTGCAGTTCTAGGGTGCAACTCTAGAGCTCAGCTCCAGGTGCAGTTCCTGAGCCCAGCTCCGGGGTCTAACTAAAGGCTCCAGTACCAGTGCTCGGCTCAAGGCTCCAACTTTCCTGACACCACTACGCTTTCGCAACGCGTTCCCATCCTTGAGACGGGAACGCGTTGCTGCTTTTATCTTCTTTATGGTTTGACAACCAAAACCGAGCAGGGGGCAAGACGCACCATGGTCGCGCAAGTGCTACCCATTACGCGATCGTAGAGTGCCGAGACACCCATGAATCCAACAACAAGCATATCTGCGTGAAGCGCCTCCGCAAGCTCAACGATGCGCTTGACTGCCTGACCCGTGTAGATATGTTCGACAATCTCAATCTCATACTCGTCGGCTATCCTTCTTGAGGCTGCCATTATCTCCTGAGCACGCTCATTTGCCGCATCGATTAACCTTTCGGTCTCTCCAACCATATCGGCGAAGACGGGAATCTCCTGCACGGTGATTACATGGAGCTCGGCAGCATAGGATCTCGCCTGCCTAATACCCTCCTCCAGTGCCTGATAGGCGGTGTCAGATCCATCGACCCCCACAAGTATCTTCTTCATGACACTACTCCTCTCAACAATCCCTGCCGTCAATAAAGGATACAACGAACTTTACCGTGAGCTCTGAGGAAACACAGCAAGCACGGATAACACCAAGCATAAATCCTAGCGCGCGCCGCCTCCGCCGCCGCCAAAACCGCCGCCTCCGCCGCCGGAGAATCCGCCACCAAAACCGCTGCCCGAGCTGTTTGCGCTCATAGCTGTCTGCACCGTGGTGTTGAATGTGTGTGTCATGGACTGCATTGGTGAGACTCCACCAATCTGACCTGGCATTATCCACATGTATACGGGTACGAAAACGGGATCCTCTACTATCTGCGGCAAAACCACCTGAAGCTGTCGTATCACCTGGTCGGCAACGCCGAATACCACTGCGAATACCAAGAAATGATCCCAAACCTTGACGTCTGTTGGAATCGCCTCCTTGAGGTTTGAGAAGTCGGTAAGCCAATTGCGCAGCGCGGCGCATCGGGCATGCAACTCAACAGCTGCCTTACTGCGTCGACGCATCTGTGTGGCGATGATAGCGACGATTATGCCAGCGAACACGGCGATACCCGCTAGTACGACCTCACCAGTCTCGCTACCCGCAAATATTGCCAGACCGCTCCAGATCAGGGCCACCGTCAGCATCGTACCCCTGAGTACGTTGCCGGTCATCTCAAAATAACCCTTGGAATCTGCAGTGGCTTTGACTGTTGCCTTCCACTTGTTCATGCTTTCCAAGAACGCTTCCGGATTCTTCTTGCCATAGATCTCGATACTCTTGAAGTAGAGGGCATCACGTCCTTGGGCAACCTTGTTGAACAGCAGGTCCATTATCTCTGTATCAATGGGATCGGTCAGCGTCGCAGCAAGCTGAGAGTTGCGTGAGAGGATGTAGTCATCAACGGTCTTACCCCTCTCGTTCTGATAACTGCCCTTGTCGATTCGCAACACTCCCCGCTCGGTTAATGACATCAACGTCGCGGTGAATTCGGGAGCCTCGATATTCCCCCATTTCCATAATGCGCCGAGTACCGCAGGGTGATCGTCTGAAGGATAATCGCGCCAATATTTCTCCTGGAACTGTGGCTTGTACTCTTTGCCGTGGCGGAAGAACAGGAACAGCGCCACGATGACCATGATGAGACTGATAGCGATCACAACCCCCATGATGATGCGTGCGTTCATCCTCTGTTGATTAGCCTCGTCTGCCCAGGCAGTTTCCTCGGCGATGATGGCATCAAGGCGAGGTGTATCGTTCTCAATCGGCATACCGCTCATCCAGGCTACGGGAAAGGCGACTCGAGCCTCTGCGAAGTCACCGGGATAGACTGCTCCGGCTGTGAACACTACCGTTCCGTCATCTTTCAGCTCAACGGTTCCCGTAAGATTGCCATGCCCCCAAGCACGTACATCTCCTTCGGACAAGTTCAAGCCTGCTGGTTTGGGTAGCGTGACCACCAGGTTGACATCGTGAGATGTCTCGCCCCAATCCGGTCCGACGAACTTCCAGTAAAGCTCGGCAACATCGCTGTAGGTGTTGATGGCATCGATGACTTGATAGTTCAGCGTGACGATGACCTTCTCATCAGAGATGTTGAAGAAGACATAGGGATCGACCGATGAGTAGTAATCGTCAACGGAATAGGCTTGCCCGCCCGGACCACCTTCTTCTCGCCAGCGGGTTTTGAATTCAACCTCGGGAAGCGCTTCAACCGAACCATCCGCTCGAGTGAGGCTGATGCCTGTCACTTTAATGCCGCCGGTGCCTTCTGTGGGAATCTTCCACCAGACTGCAGTGAAGTCGCCATCGAAGTCAAAGGTGCGCTGCTCGGACACAGTAAGGGTTCCGTCTGTCTGCACCTCGGCCTGGATGTCCACAGGTCCCATATTGAAGGACTTAGCTTCAGCCATTATTGGATTGCTGAGAGTGAAGAGAAGGGTCAACGCAAAAATCGCAACGATTATCGCGGCATAGCCCCTCGTCTTGGTTAAGGTGTCAGATCTGAACCTGTAACCGGCTTGCGACATTGAAACACCTGCTTTCATTCACTTGAAGTTCGATACATCGGCGTGACGTTCACGAGCAAGGGAAAGTGCCAGTTTCAAGCGATTGATCTGGTTGATTTCCGATGCACCAGAATCATAATC
>DBPN01000028.1:0-193 GCA_002305585.1 Eggerthellales bacterium UBA1419 | reverse complement strand
GTGCCCGCTCAGACAACCAAAGCTCTGTACGTAGACGATATCGTGCACCCCGCAGGCGACCATCTGCTCAATCTGATTCTCTAATGGGGCATTGGTCAACAGCAGATCTGTGATGGCGGGCAACACCGGCACACACCCCTCATCGACGATGTGTTGGATGACCTGCCGATTAAGAAACGGAGTGAACAACAGC
>DBPN01000047.1:12484-16288 GCA_002305585.1 Eggerthellales bacterium UBA1419 | reverse complement strand
GAGATCGCCACTCAGACAGCTGGCACCGCAGTTGAGGTCATGGATCTCAAGGCAGTCAACATCGTGGATTCTGCCCAGGTACCCAGCGTACCGTCAGGGCCAAACCGCATCCTCTATACCGCCGTCGCCTTGCTGGCAGGTCTGTTTGTCGCCATCGCACTTATCGTGATGCTCGATCTTCTCAACACTAAGATCAAGAACCCCGAGGACGCCGAAGAGCTGCTGGGGCTACCGGTATTGGGTCGCATGCCGGCACTGAAGGGTAAGGGGGACTAACCATGGCAAGAAGAGCGAAGAAGCAACTTACTCGTTTTGTGCATCCTCAGCTGAATAACGCCTCGAAGACGCTGTTGGCAAACATCCGCTTTGCCTCAATCGATGAAGAGGTCAAGACCATAGTTGTCACCTCACCTGCGCCTAACGAGGGCAAGACCCTGGTCTCGACCAACCTCGCTAACGCCATTGCTACATCGGGTAAGAGCGTGCTGCTGGTTGAAGGTGACATGAACTACCGCTCGCTGAGCAAGCTGCTTGACCAGCACTCGAAATATGGCATCTACTCGGCGCTTTCGGGTGCGGCTGCGCTGGACAAGGCGATCTCTCCCACGCGCATCCCCAATCTCTACTTCCTGGATGCCGAGCCAAATATTCCCTCTCCGTCTGATATCCTCAGCACCAAGCGCTGTGAGCTGTTGATAGCCAAACTGCGCGAGATGTTCGACTACGTGATCTTTGACACTCCCCCCGTGTCGCTGTTTGTCGATGCTGCGATACTTAGCAGCATGGCCGACGGCACACTGCTTGTGGTGCGGCAGAATCAGACCAAACGTGCGTTGGCCGTTAAGAGTGTGCAGCAGCTCAACGTGGCGAATGCCCGCATCCTGGGACTGGTGACTACGTTTGTCACCGACGATGAGAGCCAGTACTACTACGCTTACTACACTCAGGACGGTAAGCGCGTGAACAAGGAAGAGCCCAAGCGCTCTGTCAGGCAGCCCGAGCCCGACTCGTTCTTCTCTGCACTGCCTGGTGTGGGTGGTGGCTCGGCTGGCTCGCAGGCCGCGGGCGCGGGCGCGGGTGCGACTGGCGCTGCGAGCGACGGTCACGCCGCGGCAATGCCCGCTAAGAGCGCACAGGACGCCTCCTCGGGCGGCTATCAGACCAATCAGTCATACAGCTCCACTGTAGGAGCTTCTGGCGTCTCAACGGGCTCTACGTCCGGCAGAACAGGCGGAGCTGCTGCGGGCGGCGCTGTCTTATCAGCTGGCGGTGCGGGTTCTGCTTCGAGTACCGGTGCAGGAGCTGGCGCGGGCGGTGCCGGCGCGGGCGGCGGAGCGGCAGGCGGAGCGAAAAGCGGCGCGGGGCAACCCGACTCTTCGGCCTCCAATCCCTACACTCCCAACGCCTATAAGAGACTGTCACCTAAGGACCAGCGATCTTCTCGGTACAGGAATAAACGCCACTAGCAGTGCATTCGACTCGTTGCTTGGTGTAAACTGACACTTCTCTGGCAAACATCCTCCAGCAGATTACCGCAAGGACAGTTTTGCATGTTTGATATTCACAGCCATATCCTCTTTGGCGTCGACGATGGCTCCAGCACCTTTGCCGAGTCCCAGGCTATGCTGCACGCGGCACGCAAGGTTGGCATCGATCACATCGTCTGCACCCCGCATTTAAGGGGATCCCAGTTCAATCTCGAACGTATTTTGAACAATTATCAGCTGTTGTTTGACTACGCGCAAGCACACGGTGTCAAAATGGCATTGGGCTACGAGGTCTATTGGCAGAACATCGCCGAGCTGGGCTTGGATCGTGCGCCAGAATTCTGTATCGAGAACACCAACCTACTGTTGCTGGAGTTCTCATACGATAGCTTCCCCGCCAACTGGCAACGCATCATCTATGAACTGCAGGGCACNNCAATCTCGATATCGCTCATGAGCTCAAGGACATGGGTTGCCTGATGCAACTCTCGGGCAACATCGCTGCCAGTGGTCCCTTTAGTGTGAGCAAACGAACAGCCATCAAACTCTTGGAAGGCGGCCTGGTTGACTACATCGCGTCTGACGCGCACGCAGTTGAGGATTACAAGATCTTTGAGAAGACCTTGGACCTGGCCAGACGGTACTAAGCGCATAAATCAAAAAGCAGTCAACGCTGAGGGTCAGTAGCCTAGCGCTCTGCTTTTTGACAGGATGCTATCTTCTTGCTCTGGCAGTCCTTTAGTGTTGCCTTTCGTCTTGTGAGTCGATTCTCTGTCCCTCGTACTGGTCTGCGTTGCTCCGCGCACTCGCGCTGCTAAGCTTTGAAGCTCTCCGCAGCCTGCGCTGCTTTGCGCATAAGCACCTTCAAACCGACTCTCCCTCTTACAAGACACTTGCCTGGTCCACTCGCATTAGCATGTCCCCTCACACGCTAATAGCCTGAAATTACACCCCAATGGGCGCATCGAAATGGATTGTCTTTGGGGTTACTGGATATTAGCCTGAGCTAAAATGCTTGAGACGCACAGCTTAACTGCTATTACGTGGGTCTCAATCTATGCTTATTTTCTACTGCTGTCAATATTTTTTTCGGCGAGTAACAAACAAGTCTCTAACACGTAGCTTGCGAATCAGCTCCTCTAGGAGATGTGCCCCAAGAAGTCCTTGGTTCTGGGTGACTGGGGATTGTCGAAGACGTCGCTGGGAGAGCCCTGCTCAACAATCACACCTTCATCCATGAAGATTACGCGGTCAGCAACCTCGCGGGCAAAGCCCATTTCGTGAGTGACCACGATCATCGTCATGCCGCCGTCAGCCAACTCGCGCATAACATCCAAGACGCCACGCACCAGCTCGGGATCGAGCGCACTAGTTGCCTCGTCGAACAACATCACATGCGGATCCATGGCCAAGGCGCGGGCAATTGCCACGCGTTGTTGCTGACCGCCCGAGAGCTGAGCTGGCATGTACTCGATCCGATCGCCCAAACCAACCTTCTCCAGCTGCTCTATCGCGCTGCGCTCGGCCTCTTCTTTGCTGCGCTTAAGCACCTTGCGCTGTGCCAACATCACGTTCCGCTTGGCTGATAGGTGCGGAAAGAGGTTGAAGGATTGGAACACCATGCCAACCTTCTCGCGAACATGATTGATGTCGACTTTGGGGTCGGTAACCAGGATGTCCTCGAACCATATCTCGCCCTTTGTTGGCTTTTCCAGCAGATTGACGCAGCGGAGCAGGGTCGACTTTCCCGAGCCCGACGGACCAAGGATCACAACCACCTCGCCGCGGTCGACTTCCAGATCGACTCCGCGCAAGACCTCCACGCTGCCAAAACTCTTGTGCAGCTGCTTGATGCGCACAACCGCCTGTTCGTCGCGTTGCGTCATGATGAACCCCTGAAATGTCCGCTCATGTGTTCCTCGGGCGTGATGCTGCCGGGTTTATCGGCATCCACGGCCGAGAGCGGAGCAACACGCACAATCTCTGTGGCGGGCTCTTTTTTGGCGAACAGCCCAAAGAGTCCCTTCTTCTTTGACTTTACAGATCCATTGCCTTCGGCAGCTGCCAACTTCCGCTCAAAATTGGAGATGATCCGCGTGAGCGGCAGCGTTACTATCAGGTAGTAGCAGGCTGCGACGATATACGGTGTCATGTTGCCTGAAGTGGCAACCATCGACTTACCAAACATCATCATCTCCATCACGCCAACGGCAGCCAACAGCGCCGTATCCTTGTAGAGCAGGATGAATTCCGACGTTGCCGTGGGAATCACGCGCCGCACCGTTTGCGGGATGATGACAAAGAACATCGTCTGGAT
>DBPN01000047.1:10794-12452 GCA_002305585.1 Eggerthellales bacterium UBA1419 | reverse complement strand
ACGATGATGCCCAGCAGGTAGTCATCGATACTGATGCCCAAAAACGGCAGGCCAAAGAAGGCGATGTAGATCTGCAAGAACAGCGGCGTTCCGCGGATCACGTTCACATAGATGCCCGAGATGAAGCGTAGGATCCGCAGCTTTGACATGCGCAAGAACGATATCGCCAGTCCAATGGGGATGGCCAACGGGAAGCCCACCAGCACCAGTCCCAGCGAGCGCAGGAAACCAGTGAACAGGTTGGGCGCTGCCGCTACTATCATCTGCGGATTGAGGAAGATCTTCAAGAACAGTACTGAGTTCCAGGCTTCGACCCAAGGCTGCTGGTCGAGCCAGGCGATGATGGCGTCAGTGGGCGTGAGCGAGATCACCTTGATTGCGGGCGACTCGGCCAGGTCGATGCTCTCGCCCTGGGCATTGGTATAGGAGCCTGTGAGTGTGAAGGCTCCTCCCTCGGCAGGCAGCGCGAGCTTATAGATCTCGACGCGGATCAGATGCCCCGATGCCACGTTGTTTGGGAACTCGATGGTTGCACCGGCGTTATCGAGCGTGGTGTTCTGCTCGGTCTCCACACGCTTGGTGCCATCGAGGATGGTCGCCTTGATGTTGGCGTCCTCGGCAACCCAAGACCCTTGCGGGAAGACGAAGCTTACCGATGCGACCTCTTCTTCAGCGGTAACGGTGCCCTCCCAGGTTACGCGTGTGGGCTGACCACCAATGACATTGGTATTGGTCGACTCGTTAGCGCGAGCTGTGGCCTTGTTCACCGTCAGGGCCGAAGCTGTAGTTGGCGCAGCCAGCGTTGCAGCGAACAACATCGTGGCAACTAGCATGACAAACGCCACTACCAGAGCCGGCGCCATACGCCGTTCTCCGGTAGTGGTTGTGGTATGTCTCTGTTGAAGCACTGCTATCTATACGGTAATAGTCACTTGGTGTTTACGTTATTTGATGGTTGGCTCNNAGGGTACGCAGAGCCTTGTTAACGGCGTCCTTGAGCTTGGCGTTGTCCTTGGAGACGGCAAAACCATACTGCTCACCAGTGGGGATGACCTCGATGATCTCGCAATCGGTGTAGGTGGTCTTGACCTGCTCGACAGCCACAGGCTCATCGAAGTACAGGCACTTGATATCACCAGCAACCAGGGAGGCAAGACCCTCACTGGTCTGGTTGAACTCCTTGAGAGTTGCGTTGGGCAGATTCTCGCGCACCCAGTCAGCTCCAGTGGTTCCTGATTGCGCGCCCACAGTCATGCCATCGAAATCCATGGCGCTTGTGTAGCCTGCACCCTTCATGGCAACAGCAGCCTGATTGGAATCGAAGTATGGATCGCAGAAGTCGACAAGCTCTTTGCGCTCGTCCGTGATGGTGAACGACGATACGCCAATGTCCATCTTGGTTGCTGCTGCAACCGAAGCGATAAGCGAATCGAAGTTCTGCGGTGGCAGATACTGAGCCTGCAGACCCATTTCCTCACCGATTGCTGTCATCAGCTCATATTCGAAACCGCCAACCTTCTCACCCTCCATATAGATGAATGGCGGATAATCGCAGTCGGAACCGATGGTGAGCGTGCCGGGGGTAACGAGTGTGAATTCTGCTTCTGGCGCAGCAGCTGTGCCGCTGGTCTTGGGCTCCTCTGGTGCCTTGTTGCTGC
>DBPN01000047.1:8699-10757 GCA_002305585.1 Eggerthellales bacterium UBA1419 | reverse complement strand
TTTCTTAAAGACGGACATGGCAAAACCTCCTTGTTAAATTACACTGCCCTACTGTCTTGCTGTGCAGTTGCTGCTGTCGCTTGTCGCTTGCGTGGCGCACTCGACTCGTAGCTCGCGTGGCGCGTGGCGCGTGGCTGCGGTCACATCTTGCTAGTGGTCGCGGCCATACGCAATCTATTCGCTCAGGCGATGCTCAAACTGCACATTTTCCGTCAAAAAAAACGGATTGCTATAGGTTACCCCAACTTGGCATTTCAATGTGGTTAAATCTTGTATTATTGAGTAATTTTCTGAACTTGAGCGTGCTACTTGTTAATATATACAATAACTGTTAATTTTTATGCATTCATACCACTCGCCGAGCGAGAACGACCGACACTCTGTGCTCTCTGCCTTATCGTGCTGATTGGCTTTCGTTGGCAATCAAACAATACTCTGTTCGCTAGACGGGCTACCTCGTCGGCTGCACAAATTTTCGAGTAATGCGAAGATTGGAGGGGTATTTTCTCGAACAGGAGCGCATACTTGTGTCTGGCAATAACTTACTAGTACTATATGTAGTGTTCTAATATTGTTATATATATAAGCTTTTTCGCATTACTTGAAATATTGTGCAAGATTACGGCTTTTACTCCTACTTTTTCGCATTACTTGAAATTTTGTGCAGGATTACGGCTTTTACTCCTGCTAGTTCGCTTTACTTGCGATATTGCAGAAATGCCCCCTGAATTCTCGCAACTTACCAAGGATTTTTGCTACTCACCTCGAAACTCTCCATGCGTACCACGAATCTCTTCGAGTCCGAAAACAGTATCATTACGCACTGCTTACTCTCGAGCTTACAGCTATGAGAGAAATGCAGTATCGTTGACTGGAGTTCGCGAGTAATGCAGCTCGCGAACTCGCGAGTAATACAGTTTGCCTGCAGTTCAGTATGGGAATACTGCAGTTAGCGAGCGTTGGGGCTAGCGAATGTGAGAGAACCAGAGAAAGATCAGGCTCCGCCGGCGAGGGAGGGATCGGGCAGATCGTCACCGGTATCAAGCTCGCCGCCCGAGGTTCCGGTGGCATCCGACGTAGCACCGGTACCATTTGCATCACCTGAACCAGCTGCTCCAGTTGCGCCGATGGTGACAATCGCCTGATCGCTGCTAACCACCTGTGCGGAAACCGAGCCTAGCCACTTGGTGACCACAACGCCGAGAACTCCGCCATCGCGCACGGTGCGCAATGCCTCTGTGAGGGCGTCGGCTAATGCTGTGTTGCCAGGAGCAACTCCCAAATAGACACCCAAGGGATCACCGAGCATCTTTACGCAGGAGATATTCTCGTAAGCGACATCTTTGGTAGCCAAGAAAGCGCCAACAACGGCATCTGCTGCAACATAAGTCACTTTGCCATCGCTGAGCTGGTTGAAGGCTTCCTCCAAAGCGGGCACCGAGATAATAGTGCTATCGGGAGCAACCTGTTCCACCTGCCAAGCCGACAGGGAATTCTCCTGAGCCGCAACGGTTGCGCCAGCCAGAGTCGCGAGGTCGATATCCGGGATTGTATCCGAAAGCTGCACCATGAACAGAGCCGGGCCATCGACAAGATACGGACCCACCTGTACAGCCTGAGTCGACTCTACGCCACCCTTCTCGATATCCATAACTACGTCTACGGTTCCGCTGACCAACAGATCATCTGCGGTTTCACCTGCAATGTCTACCAGCTCCAGCTTCAGGCCAAGTTGTTCGGCAACGGCCGCAGCCAAATCAACATCGACGCCGATGATGTTGCCCTTGGACTGACCAGCAAATGGTGCGCGGGTAGTATCAACGCCGACTTTCAGTACGCCGGATTGGATGATGGTGGGAGTGTCTACGGTTGGAGTGAGAGTGACTTCCTTTGACCCTGTCGCGCCCAGACAACCAGTGAGGGCGAATGATGCGACCAGTAAAATCGTGGCCATCGATGCTGCTACCAGTGAACGAAAGCGCTTCATAGGGCTCCTATCCCGAATCCAAATTCTGGTTCCCCCCAGCTGACCTGGTCTTTGACCCCACACTCGCATAC
>DBPN01000047.1:8469-8613 GCA_002305585.1 Eggerthellales bacterium UBA1419 | reverse complement strand
AAAGAACCGCAACCACAGACCCGGGGGGAACATTCGAATTCTACCAGAGCCTGATGCTTCTCACCACACCCGAGCAACTACTGCCACACGAATGTCATCAACGCCGGCCTCAAGGAGAGCGCATGTCGCTGCTTCGACAGTGGC
>DBPN01000047.1:2681-8453 GCA_002305585.1 Eggerthellales bacterium UBA1419 | reverse complement strand
GCGGATGGCACGCGCGCTGAGCTAGCGCGTTTAGCTTCCAACCCGCGAGAGGCTTGCGAGCTGCGGGCGACGTCTAACCCGCAAGGGGCTTGCGAGCTGGGAACTGCCTCTGCGGCGCGAGGGTTTTGCGAGTCGTTACCAGCGTTTGCGCGCAAAACGAACGCTGCGCTAACGTTGCCTTCGCGTGCAATTCTGCCAAGAAAGCGCTGATCAGTATCCGTACACTTGCTGAGCAGATGCAGCACTGGCAAACCGGAGAGGCTTGCCAGATCTATGGCAACATCGCGCATATGGTCGAAGCCACGGCGATTGACTGCGCGGTTATCTGCAGGAACATAACAGATCGCGTTAGCCCACCTAAGCCACTCTGGCGGAACCACCTGATATAGGATTCCAGCCAACAACGCCGACAAACGGCGTTCATGTTGATCTTTGTACTCCTTTACCAATCGCACAGCCGTACCTTCAAACTCAAGAGCGGCAACAGCCGCACTGAAACTGAGCTCACAGGGACCCTGGCTGTCATTGCACTCAGTGCAGATGATCTTTCCGTAGGGCGCGCCGCAGCGAGGACAGGCGTGCTCTTGGTCTATACGCATCAGCTGGCGGTCGCAATTTGAGCAGAGCAACACTCCAGTCTTATCGCAGCCAATGCAACGCGTTGGCCAGAGCAGCTCCACAAAGCCCTGCGCCAGCTCTCCAAGCAGACCATTGGATGTATCCATGTTGGTATCTTAGCGTGCGGGTTCGAAGTGGAACCGAAGGCAATGTAAAACGTGTCCGAAGCACGCCCGAGGGGTGTCCGAAGCACGCCCGAGGGCCGCCCGAAGCGCGACCGAGGAGCATCCGCAGCACGCCCGAAGCCAGCCCGTAGCGCGCCCGAGAAACATCCGAAGCCTGTCTGAGCGTTAGACCAGCTTAGGCTAAGTCAAAGCTCCCGTCGCTGTTGGGATAGAACACGCCCTTCTCGGTGATGATGGCGGTTATCAGCCGCGCAGCCGTAACGTCGAAGGCCGGGTTGTAGACCATGACTCCTGGCGGAGTAGTCTTGAACCAAGCGTCGAAGCTGTAAGCGCCGCCCTTGCGTGAGAGCAGCATCTGATGACCGTTCTTCAGCTTCAGCTCCTTCTCTCCCGTAGCAGTGAGGGTATCGAGGGCACGCGCCGCGTCGTTGTTATCGGGCAGGATAATGCCAGAAGCGTTGACGCCCTCCATCTCACGCGGATCGCGCTGCTCAATGGGTATCAGACTGCCGTCGGAAAGAGTGCTATCGATCGTCGATGACGGCGCGCAAACGTAAAAAGGTATATCGTAGGCTCGAGCCAACTGCGCCAGCGCCAGAGTACCAACCTTATTGGCAGTGTCACCATTGGCCGCTATACGATCGGCCCCCACCAACACGGCATCAACCCAACCCTGAGCCATCACGCTAGCTACCATGCTATCGGTTATCAGCACATTGGGAACCCCGGCAACGCTTAGCTCCCAGGCGGTGAGTCGCGCGCCCTGATTGAGCGGACGCGTCTCGGTAACCCAAACATGCGATACTCTGCCCTGGTCGAAAGCCGTATAAACAACACCCAAAGCCGTGCCAAAGAATACTGTAGCTAGCGAGCCGGCATTGCAGTGCGTGAGCACGCGCGAGCCTTCTGCAAGCAGCGGCGCTCCCGCTGCGCCAATCGCTCGGTTGGTGGTCTCGTCTTCTGCCGCCATCTGCTGCACCAGCTCAACAACTGCCGCTTTGAGGTTGACGAGCAAATCGGGGGACTCGGCATTCTCTGCCACATAATCGTGAGCGAAATCGCACAGTCGGTTGGCTCCCCAAGCCAGATTGGTGGCAGTTGGTCGAGCTTCGGAGACTTTCTGGGCAGCTATATCCAATGCGGCTAGGTACTCCTCTGCCGCTGTGTGATTCGATTCGTTCTCACTCCACACGGCCAACGCCATAGCCGCACCCACGCCCAGTGCTGGCGCGCCGCGTAAGGCAAGCGTCTTGATGGCGAGGATCACGCCCTCCAGCGTGCGGCAAACCAGAACGTCGCCCTGCAGAGGCAAGCGCGTCTGGTCGATGATGTAGACACCAGGCAAACCGTCAGTCTCGTCGTATTGCCACCAGAGCGTTCTGGGCAGCTTGGAGAGGTCGGCCTGCTGCTGCTGTGGCTGCTCGTCGGTGCCCTGCTGCTCGTCGGTGCCCTGCTGCTCGTCAGCGCGCGGTTGCTGTGGCTGCTCGTCGGCCTCCGCCTGCTCGGCGTCTACCGGCACCTTCTCGTCGGTCATCAGACCGTACCCATTTGCCAGCTACGCAGGTACTCCTGCTGCTGCTCGGTGAGCTCGTCGATCATCACGCCCAAACTGGCCAGCTTGAGGGTGGCGATGTTGTTGTCGATATCGTCCGGCACCGGATACACCTGTGGCTCAAGCGTGGCCGCCTGCTCCAGCATGTACTGCGCGCAGAGCGCCTGGTTGGCGAAACTCATATCCATCACCTCTGCCGGATGCCCTTCAGCTGCCGAGAGATTTATCAGTCTGCCCTCAGCTAGCAGGATAATCGCTCTTCCGTCCGGCATCAGGTACTCGTCCACCAGCGGCTTGAGCTCACGCTTGCTGGCGCAGTTCTGCTCCAGCCAGGGGATGTTGATCTCGGAATTGAAGTGTCCCGAGTTACAGATTATGGCGCCATCCTTGAGGTTGGCGAATGCCGGCTCGTCAATGACGTTGATGTCGCCGGTCACAGTGATCCAGATATCGCACTCACGCGCAGCCTCAGCCGCCGGCATCACGCGATACCCATCCATGTGCGCCTCGAGCGCCTTGAGCGCATCCACCTCGCAGACTATCACCTGCATACCCATACCCGCGGCACGCAGCGCCACTCCTCTGCCGCACCAACCGTAACCACTAACTACCAGCGTGCGGCCGGCAAGCAGACGATTGGTGGCCCGCACCACACCGTCAAGCGTGGACTGACCAGTGCCATAACGGTTGTCGAAGAAGTGCTTGGTTCGCGCGTCGTTGACCGCGACGATGGGATACTTGAGCTCGCCATCGGCAGCCATCGCCGCCAGACGGATAACACCGGTGGTTGTCTCCTCCGTACCGCCGATGATGCCGTCTAGGGCATCCGGTCGCTGCGCGTGGATCCTGCCCACCACGTCGGCGCCATCGTCCATGGTGATCTGCGGCAGATGGTCGATTGCCGCATCGATATGCGCGTAGTAGGTGTCGGTATCCTCGCCTTTGATGGCATAGGTGCGCACGCCGTAGTATTTCACCAGCGCTGCGGCGACGTCGTCTTGAGTCGACAATGGATTGGAAGCGCAGAGCACCACGTTAGCACCGCCGGCAACTAGGGTTCGCATCAGGTTTGCCGTCTCAGAGGTCACGTGCAGGCAGGCGCTGATGCGCACGCCATCCAGCGGTTTCTCGCGCTCAAAGCGTTCGCGGATGCTTGCTAGTACCGGCATATCACGATCGGCCCATTCGATGCGAGCCCTACCGGCTTCGGCCAAAGCGATGTCCTTGATGTCATATTGCATGGCAGTACCTTCTTTCACGTGGCCTTATCGCTGTACATCCGCACCAGTTCTGTGGTGCAGGTTCTCAATCAAGTCGCGCTGTCCCTATCGGTCGCGCTGTCCCTATCTAGTCCGCTGCCTCTATCGCGGCGGTTTGTTGTATCCAGCTTCACCAAAGGGCGCCAACTCCAAAAGCAGCCGTTTCTCCATCTGCTTGGCTTCCCACGTGGGGTCCGCAACCATTGAGGCATCTAGCTTCTCTAGCACCTCAAAGCTAAAAGCCTCACTGCCAAACGTCTTCCAGTCGGCCTGCAGGGCGGCGTTAGGATGGCGTCCATCGTTAAGCTGACTACGTAGATAATACTCTTTATTCTTGATGTTGCTAAACGAGTCGATGAACACCTTGCCGTTGCGTAAATTGGTCAGCTTCACCACACCAAGCCAGGTCTTGATCTCCTTGTATGATTCCTTGAGTTCGCGCCTGCGCTCCGCGTCCATCGCTACCCTACCTTTACTCGCATCCGCTAACCTCAGCCGCGCTTGGCGATAGGAACGTAGAGCTGATGAGTCTGCTCGGGTGTAGCCAGGATGCTCTTGTACGCCGGACGGATGACGCGTCGGCACGAGACAATCTCCTCGAAACGATGCGCCGCCCAACCAACGATGCGCGACGAAGCGAACAATGGCGTGAGCAAGTCGGTTGGTATACCGAGCATGCGATAGACAAAGCCGCTGTACATATCGATGTTGGCGCAGATCTGCTTGCCGTCGCCCTTCTTGGCAGCGATGATCTGCGGAGAGACCCGCTCCACTGTTTGCAGCAGGTCAAACTCGGCCTGATGCTCACTACCCTCCGCCAATCGCGAAGCATATTTCTTGCAGAGTATCGCGCGCGGGTCAGAAAGCGTGTAGACCGCGTGCCCCATACCGTAGACCAGACCAGTGCGGTCGAAAGCCTCCTTGTTGACGATCTTGGTGAGATAGTCGGCAACCTGGCCTTCATCAGTCCAGTCGGCGACGTTCTCCTTGATGTCTGCGATCATCTTCTCAACATGCAGGTTCGCGCCACCATGACGGGCACCCTTGAGTGAGCCGATAGCGCCGGCATAGGCAGAGTAGGGATCGGTGTCGGAAGACGACAGCACGCGACAGGTGAAGGTGGAATTGTTGCCGCCGCCATGCTCGGCATGCAGCATGAGCATGACATCGAGCAGCACAGCCTCTTCACGGGTAAAACTGCGATCGGGGCGCAGCATCGAGAGTATCGTCTCGGCAGTGCCCTGTCCGGGAATAAAGCGGTGCATGATCATCGACTCGCCAAAGAAGGCTGCGCGCTTGGCGTGATAGGCCAGCACCATCACGCGCGGCAAACGCGAGATCAACGATATCGCTGTATCGATCTCGTGCTTGGAGCTGCGGTCCTCAGCGTTCTCGTCCAATGCATAGAGCACAGAGACCGCCCGTACCATGGCATTCATGATGTCCGGCGTGGTCTTGGTCATGATCATATCGGCACAAAAGCCATCCGGCAGCTCGCGATTCTCATCGATCAGCTGCCGAAACAGCTCGAGCTCCGTATGTGTAGGCAACTTGCCGGCCAACAGCAGATAGGCGGTCTCCTCGAAGCCAAAGCGACCTTCGGCTTCAACATTCTCCACAAGGTCGTTGATACTATAGCCGCGCAGGGTCAGCGTGCCTTCGCTAGGTTGCTTCTCGCCCTCATAGAGCACAAAACCATGCACGTTGCTGATGGTGGTTGCGCCGGCGATCACACCGGTGCCGTCGGCGTTCCTGAGTCCGCGCTTGATGTCATAGCGTTGATAGACCTCCGGGTTGATGGAGTTCACTTTCTCGAAATTCTCATAGAGAGAGAGCTTGCGGTCACCCATGGGCTAGCTCCTTATCATGCGTGGATACGGTCAGGTACGCAGTCGGGATACGGTCATTGATACGGTCAAAGTCTTGCGAAGCGAAGCCTTGCGATATTTTGCGAGGCTTCGCGGTGCCTCACGATGCCTCGCAGTGCCGCACGGTGCCTCGCAGCCTCGCGCGGTGCTAAGCGAAGCCTTGATTATACCTGCAGCTTCGCGATCAGGGCATCGGCATACTGCGAAGTGCCAACGCTACCATCCGTAGAGCCGGTGATGGTGCGCTTGATGTCGTAGGTCACGTCCTTGCCCTCGCCCAGCACGTCACGGATGGAGGCGAGCATGCGATCGGCAGCGTCGCACTCGTCCAGATGACGCAGCATCAAGAC
>DBPN01000047.1:0-2602 GCA_002305585.1 Eggerthellales bacterium UBA1419 | reverse complement strand
CACTACCACGTCGAAGTCCTCGGGACGCAGCACCATGCCCATGCAAGTGGCATCGACGATACGATCCTCAAACTCCAAACGTCCCTCATATTCGGCAGCTACCTCGCGGGCAACGCGCAGGAATAATCCGTCGGAGTATTTGAGGATGTTGGCCTTGTGCACAGCAGTGACCTTCTTGCGGCCATTAGCCAGGGCATATTCCATCGCCCAGCGCACGATGCGCTCCGATCCGGTGATGGAGATTGGCTTGATGGATATGCCAGAGTCGCGGCGGACGATACCAGCGCCCTGCTTCTCGCAGTAGTCGATGAGGCCAAGCGCCCCCTCACTACCCTCCTCAAACTCAACACCGGCATACAGATCCTCGGTATTCTCACGCACCAACACGATGTCCACACCGTGATAGCGAGCACCGGTTCCCTCGATGGAGAAGGATGGGCGCAGATTAACATACAGGTCGAGAGCCTTGCGCAGAGCCACGTTCACGCTGCGGAATCCGCTGCCTATCGGTGTAGTCACCGGACCTTTGATAGCGACTTTGTTCTTCTTGATGGACTCGATGGTGGAGTCTGGCAGCGGGGTGCCCTCGGTCTCCATCAGGTGAGCGCCAGCTTCGGCGATCTCCCATTTGATATCCACTCCAGTAGCCTCTACTACCCTACGCATCGCCTCTGTGATCTCGGGGCCTATACCATCGCCGGGAATCAACGTTACCGTGTGCTTGCTCAATGTGGTCTCCTTACTTTAGTAGCCTGCCTCGTGTTGCTTTTATCTGCTTACTTCTGCTTACAAAGATCAACTATCTGAATGGCACGCCGTTTGAGGGTGCCGCTTGAATTCGCTGCGTCAAATGCCATGCGGTTGGACAGGGCACCAGAGACCTCTTTGCCAATGTTGCCCTCGGCAAAGGCGATTATCGCTACCAGCATGTCCTGGAACTCGGAATCACCGTGGTAGCACTGAATGGCCTCATCCAGAAGTGACCAGATCTTCTCCGCACGTTTGGGATCACTGGCTCCGTAGGCGCAAAGAAAGCGCACCGCAGCCAGTCGAGCCGCGCCGGAGCTGTCGTCAAAGAGCGATGACTCTGCGCCTGCGATTGCGTTGGTACATGCCGCTGCGTTGTGGGCCGATATGTTGACCAACGTCTCCAAGCACTCCCAGCGCGTCTGCGCCTCGGGACGGTGCAAGGCGTCGATGATCTGATCGATGAAGGGAACTAGGGCTTGAGCATCCTGATCGGAGATAAGATGGATAGCTGCTGCGCTGAACTGTCGGGTTCGCCGATCAGCGGTGGAGAGGTTCTCGGCCAGAGCCTCCATGATCACGGGGTCGGCCAAGGCCTGCTCGGCAACTGCAATGCGATCATCTGACGTATCAAAGACGATCGTCTTGCTCGTGCTGTCCTTGCCCTTATCCTTTGCTTTGGTCTTATCCATGGCCTTGTCCTTTTGTTTGGCTTTATCCATGGCAGAATCTTTTGCCTTCTCTTTAGTTGTCACAGCGCAAAGCCACCGTTCTGCTTGAAATGGTTGACCAGACCACCATCAGCCAGCAGTTTGGCCATCACCGAGGGAAGCGGCGCAAAGGGGATCTCCTCAGCCTTTGTGAGGTTCTTCACCACGCCGGCTTCGAGGTCCAGCTCCAGTTCGTCGCCTTCGTCGATACGGTCGGTATCGCACTCAATAACCGGCAATCCGGTGTTGATGGCATTGCGGAAGAAGATGCGAGCGAAGGTCTTGGCCAGCACCGCCTTGGTATTGGAGTGGATGAGCACCAGCGGAGCCTGCTCACGTGAGGAACCACAACCGAAGTTGGTACCAGCCACGAGGATTCCTCCCTGCGCAGATACCCGCTCATAGTAGTTGGGATCGAGCTCTTCCATGGCATGGTGCGCCATATCGTTCATATCGTTGGACTTGAACTTGTATTTTCCACTGATGATGTAGTCGGTATTGATATCATCACCAAATCTGAATGCTTTCGCTTTTATTGTCACGTGTGCTCCTTAAAGATACTTACGCGGATCGGTAATGCGACCCTCGAGCATGCTGGCTGCTACGGTTGCCGGGCTGCCCAGGTAGATGAAGGCGTTGCTGTTGCCCATTCGGCCCTTGAAGTTGCGGTTGGCGGTGGAGATGACGTTCTCACCGTCGCTGGGCACGCCATTGTGGGTGCCAACGCAGGGACCGCAGCCGGGTGTGACCACGCAGGCGCCGGCCTCGACCAGATCCTGTATGTAACCTGCCGCCATCGCGTCCAGATAGATGTCGCGCGAGGCAGGCGCAACCACCAGACGCACGTCCGGATGGATCTTGCGACCCTTGAGGATGGACGCGGCAATGGCGAAGTCCTCCAGCCTGCCGTTGGTGCAGGTGCCAATCACGCCTTCTGCCACGGGAGTCTCCTCCAGCTCTGGCAGCGGTACAACGTTGCCAACCGCGTGCGGCTTGGCGATCTGTGGCGTTAGCTTGGTGACATCGATGTGGATAGTCTGCGCGTATACGGCATCCGGGTCGGGATCAACCGGTTGCGGCTCACGTGCCAGATCACCACGAGCGGCGAAGAAAGCCAGGGTCTTCTCGTCAGCTTTCATCAGGCC
>DBPN01000021.1:2140-2736 GCA_002305585.1 Eggerthellales bacterium UBA1419 | reverse complement strand
GCTGTCTTGGAGGATAAACGGGTAATTCTTGCCTCTATAACAACCGTTTCCTACATCTTCGCCAAACACGCTATGCCTTGCAATCAGGGTTTCGACGCGCTTGCACTGGTCTTTCCTGTAAGACATGACGCCATCCTTCAGGTGCAAGAAAGCTTACTTTATCAGTGTAAGATTCTATCAGATGAACAGGAGCCATCCTCTTACCTATCTTATCTTCCAATTCTTAATATTTTGTAATCTATATTACATTCTGTTCCAAGTACGTTATTACTAGGTCTATCGGACAATAGATTTCTTCTTGATAGAATTTTTAGTGCCTTGTAACTGGAAAGATTCAAGGCAAGATAAGGCAAAACGAAACAATTGGCCGAAAGAAGAAAAGGTAAGGAGGAGGAATAAAGTATGAACGACACTTCATTGAGCAGGCGTAAGTTTGTAACAGGCGCTTCGGCGATTGTCGCTTCCGCAGCAGTCTTGAGTGCGTTTGGCTGTACTCCAGGCACCTCTGTCAAGAAGACGTCATCCGACGCTGAGCACACTGTGGGTGCTAACCCAGAAGAAGGCGGTAGTTGGATCTCGGTGGCCTGCTGGCACAA
>DBPN01000021.1:0-2098 GCA_002305585.1 Eggerthellales bacterium UBA1419 | reverse complement strand
GCGCTCATGCTTGCAACGGCATATGAGATGCTGCGCCTCGACGAGACAGAGGGCAATATCATCGATTGGGACTTCCTCAACAGGTGCACTGTTGGTTTTGATAGCGAACATATGCCGCATTATCTGCAATTCTGCACACGAGGAAAGTTGATGGGTCTTCGCGTTGAAAATCGGAAAGCTATCATTCATATACGCAATGTTTAAAGTAATGTTCAAAGTCGAGGACCACTGTCTCAGCCTTACTTTAGGCTATTTTCCTCGCAACCGTGTGAAGCGTTCAAGTGTCAGATAATACATCTGCAGGTCAAAGACCTCGCCATCATAGCGCTTCTCGCCAGCATGAAGCATGCCTTCCAGCTCAAAGCCACAACGCTTAAGTATCTTTTGAGATGCCACGTTGAAACCATAGGTATTCGAGGTGAGGAGAGGCGCTCCCACCGTATCAAAGCCGTAAGCCACTACAGCCTGTGCCGCCTCGGTCATATAGCCCTTACCCCAGTGTTCCACTGCAAGTGCGTAACCAAGCATCAGCACGTCTGTTCCCTGACGATGCGGGTCTAAGAGCAATCCGATTGAACCTATCATCCTATGGCTGCTGTTGATGATACCGAACACATGCGGTTGGCCGATGAATACTTGCGCCATCAGCTCCCTCGTATTCTCTATGCTCGTATGAGGTGCCCATCCCGCGCGCGGACCCACGGCAGGATTCCTGCAATATGCGTAGATATCCTCTGCGTCGTCCTCGACAATGTGCCGCAGTATCAATCGTTTAGTCTCAATTCTCATAGTGACCCTCTTCTGCTATCTGCCCTGTTCTGTCCAAGATGATGTGCGCAAGCCTGCGTCAAACTAACCAGATGCCAGTCTAACTGTCATCGGCTGCAGCATGGACCTCATTAGCCTCAACACTAATCTGCCTAGCGACCACCTTCTCCGGATCCTTGCGCAGCAGGTAGATTACAGCTGCTACTACGGGCAGCACTGCAGCGATGGCGAATATAGAGGCCAATCCCGCAAAGCTCGTGATTACGCCTAATAGCACGGCGCTGCTGCCACTGCCAATATCGAAGCCGATCATCACTGTAGCGATTGCAGCTCCTCGCCGCGAAGGGCTCGCGTCGTGCGATGCCAATGCCAGGAACAGGCTAAAGCAGGTACTATAGCCCAATCCCTGGCCAATGGCGGAGATCAAGAGCATCGTGGTGCTATCCACAAATACCAACATTCCCAAACCTACAGCCATCAGCATGAATCCAACGATTGCCGGTTCCTTGTAGCCGCGACGATCGGCCCAGATGCCAAACAGTGGTCGTCCGGCCAGCGACAACACTGCAGACACCACAAAGAACCACTCCACACCCGTGATGTCTCGCTCTGCAGCCAAGGTGGGTAAGAAGCTGTTCACCACGCCAAAGCTGACGGAGGTGAAGAAGATCATCGCCATGGCGAAGTAAGCCCGGCGTTCAAGCAATGTGTTGCGGATGAACCCGTGTATCCCACCTTGGGAGGAGATCTGTAGTCGGATGGGCGCCTGCGCAGTCTTATCCACCCTGCGATAGGTCACGAACAAGCTGGCAATGAAGGCCAGTGTGAAGAACCCTGCGCTCATGGTAAGCGAGATGTGTGCGCCTATCTGGTAAAACGCCGCCAGTGAGACTGCCGGAGTGAGGATCTGCGCCAGTGATGAACCCTGGCTGTACCAGCCCATCCCTTCTGCGAAACGTGCCTTGGGGATGTTGTCAGATGCTACAGTGGCGATTGCAGTGTTGTTCAACCCCCAAAACAGTCCCTGGATGAAGCGGATAGTGAGTATGACTCCGATAAGGGGGAGGAAAGTGAAACTGAAAGATGTGGCGATCATGCCAATCAGACCAACAAAAAGTACTCCGCGCCGTCCGTATTGCTCGACCAATAATCCGGCTATCGGCCTGGCGACAACTGTGGCAAGCGCGGTGATGCCAACTACCAGTCCGAGTAAGGCTTCTGAAGCGCCCAGTTGATGGATGTAGACCGGAAGCACGGCGGGCAGCGCCCAATAACCGGAGAAGCTGAGGAAGTTGAGCAGGCACAGGAAGATGAAGTCGCGAGTCCAGAG
>DBPN01000043.1 GCA_002305585.1 Eggerthellales bacterium UBA1419 | reverse complement strand
GTGCGAGGGCGCAGCATCATGGCTATCGCCAATCTCACCACTCTTTCACAGAACACGATCAAGACTCACGTCCAACATATCTACCAGAAACTCGACATCCATTCCCGTGAGGAACTCATAGTGGCAGTCGAGCAACTTGGCGAACTGCTCGACGATGAGTAAACTCCGGTACCAATAATGATTCTGCTATAATTTCACGCAAGCATAAAACACTACCACCGGGGTCCGCAGCAGTATCGGCCTTGGAATTGCAGCCCGCTTGGGAGGAGCCACGTGGCACGCCCGCTTGAACGCCCGTTGATTCTTAACCGCTACCGCCCCCTCGAGACCCGTGGCGAAGGTGGCTTTGGTGTGGTAGACATCGCTTGGGACACACGCCTTCAGCGCAGGGTTGCCATAAAACGCATCGCACTGCAAACCACTGACAACGAAATTCCCGGAATCCAGGAAGCTCGGACTGCTGCCATGCTCAGTGACGCCCATATCGTCAACGTCTTGGACTTCGAGATCACCAACACCGAAGCTCTGATCATCATGGAAAACATCGATGGCCCAACGCTAGATGACATCTTGGCAAAAAGCAGTGATCTGTTGGATATCGATGCGATAGGCGCAATCATCTACGGTGTTGCCCAGGCGCTCGAGTGCGCGCACGAGAACCAGGTCCTGCACCTGGATATTAAGCCGGATAACATCCTCATCGACCGCTCTGGACGCGTTAAGGTGACTGACTTTGGCCTATCGGAGCTTTCCGGTATCTCAGGTTACCGCGAACCACAGGGTGGAACCATCGGCTATATGCCTGTGGAACAACTGCTGATGCAAGAAGTCGACCAGCGAACCGATCTTTGGGCACTGGCGGCTCTCACCTATAAACTGCTCACCGGTGTGAATCCTTTTGTAGCTTCAGACGCGCAGCACTCGGTGGCACTGATTCAGGACACGGAAATCGTACTACCTTCCGCATTCCGTGAGGACCTTGATCCCGCCGCCGACGCCATCATCGTCAAGGCACTTGCTGCCGATAGGGCCCAGCGCTACAACAGCGTTTCTGAGTTCTACCAGGAGCTGGCGACTTGGTTAGGTGACGCGCAATTGGGCCGACGCGAGCTTCGAGCCCTCGCCGATGTCGACAAAATCAACAGCGAGAACCCCGTGAACGAGGACGCGGAGACACAGCCAGACGATGACATCCCTATAACGATACCGCTTTGGGACCGACTGAGGCCACGCACTCGCGGCGTCTTTGGCAGAACTGCGAGCGCGGTGACCTGCGCGACCATGGCTTGGTTGGGATTGAGCTCGCTCAGCGCCCAGGCAAATGCCATCGCGACTTCTGGTCAAATCACGTCTATCGGTGTCGACCAGCCTGCACTGGGTGTCGCCTCGATATTAACCTCTGTCACGCCGCCGGAGATGCAGTTGCCGCTACAGCTGGGAATAGCGGCTTTGGTGGCATTGGCTGGGGCCCTGGTTCCCCAACTGGGAGCTGTGCTGGCTCTACTGATACTCTCCGCTGGCATCTATCTGATGGGCATCCCCTTGCTGGCAATCGGTTTGCTGCTAGTCGCCGCCCTGTGGTGGTTGCTGGTGGGTCGCCGCAGCGCTGCTGATGCCGTGGTGGTTACGGCATTACCTCTGCTGGGAATACTCTGGATGCCTTTTGCCCTGCCCCTTCTGGCCGGCTACTTCATATCCTGGAAACGCTCCTGGATCGCCGCTTTAGCCGGAGGATTGCTACTGGTGCTCATCGCACCCCTTTCCGGCTCACCTGATCTTATGCACTGCCTTCCGAACTTCCAAGCCTCTAGTCAGGCGGCATGGGGCCTTTTCACGGCAACTATCCAGAACCCGCAGACGTGGATTACGCTGGTTGCATGGGTTCTTTCTGCTCTTTTAATGGCTTTACTTTGCCGACGAGGTACCCGGATGTCATGCTTCATTGGCAGCGTTTTGGCAACAGCTGTTCTGGTGGTTGCCACCGTAGTAGTACCCTTATCCATGGGCTTGACACTCGGTCTGGGCTATATCACCAGCCTAACCGCCTGTTTAAGCCTTTCCTTCATAGTGGTCGCAGTACTTACAGCAATAGGAGTGACACCCCATTCCATGATCCAGGAAGAGGAATGACATGGGAATCTTCTCACGATTCGAGAACGGCATGGAAGATGCCTTTGAAAAGGCAGCGGGCTCCGTTTTCAAATCCCCCATCGAGCCAGCACAGATAGCCAAGCGCGCTGAGAAGCAGATGCAGCGCGAGAAGCTCGTCGGAGCCGGTCGCCAACACGCACCAACACTGTACACAGTGCTAGTGAGCCCAAAAGATGACAAGAACCTCTTTGGCTTCTACCCAACACTTGCAGCAGAGATTGAGACCTATCTGTTGGCAAAGGGCAGCGATCAAAGTCTGCAGTTCGATGGTCGGCCCCTAGTGCGTTTCATCGTCGACGAGCAACTCAAGAGTGGCAAGTTCGACGTTATCGCCGAGAATGTCTCAGCGCCAACCATCGCAAAGCTCCGTCAGGAGGAGATGGAGTACTACGGCATCGATACCGGCAATCAGCAACGTCCCCAGGAACGAATCATCCCCGTGCAGGCGGCAGGCCTTGGGCTTAGAGATGCCCTACATCAGGTGCATGGCGATCACATGGGCCTGGCTTATCCAGATGAAAACGATGCTATACCAGAGCAACCAGCGCTTGATAAGCCGGAGAAGGCCTTTGCCCACAGCATGGGAAACTCTGTGTTAGTCAACCTGTCCTCTGGGCGTACCTTCGATCTGAATCGCGCAACGATGATCCTCGGGCGTGGAGACAACTGTGATGTTGTGGTCAATGACGCAAACGCCTCTCGCAATCACGCTCAGCTCAGCCAGGATCCAACCGGCAGATGGAAGCTCTCCGATCTGGATTCGACCAACGGCACACAGCTCAATGGGAAACCGGTTGAGCGCGCTTTGCTACGTGATGGAGATCGCCTGACCATCGGCGTGACTGTCCTAGAGTTCAGGGAGCGCTGATCAGGTGATAGACATTACCCTGCTTGCCGGTCGCCTGTTGTTGATAGCTCTGTTGTTCCTGTTCCTCTTTGCTGTGATGAAGACTGGGATCGGTTTGGTTAAGGGACAAAATCGTAAAAGCCAAAAATGGACCATCGCCGTCGAAAAGGGTCCTCGTGAACTTCGTGGCGTCAAGATCGCCGTTAACGGGCCGGTGATAGTTGGTCGTTCGCCCGGCGCAGATATCGTCATCGCTGCCGGCTACGTCTCGGGTCGTCACGCCCGCTTCACGCGGATGGGAGATGCGTTGCTCGTCGAGGACCTGGGCTCGACAAATGGAACTCTGGTCAACGGCAACGCTGCTGTTGGACTTGTGAGATTGGAATCCGGTGATATCGTCAGCATCGGTGACGTAACTTTGAGAGTGAGCCGCTGATGAAGACTAATGTCCACCTTTTCAAAACCGGGTCACGTACCGATGTTGGAAAGGTTAGGAAGCATAATGAGGACTCGCTGATCATCAAGCCTCCGCTCTATGCTGTCGCCGATGGCATGGGCGGACACGAAGCCGGCGAGGTGGCCAGTGATATAGCCATACAGACCATCGCCAATGAGGCGCCCACCTCCGTAGATCCCAATGCCCTGCGGGCTGCTGTCGTCGCAGCTAACAAAGCAATCATCCAGGGCGCGCGCGAAGGCGTAGGCCGACCGGGAATGGGTACCACACTTACGGCAGCAGTGATCGAGGAAGATGACCTGCTCATAGCACAGGTTGGTGATTCTCGCGCCTATCTTTTACATGATGGCGAACTCCAGCAACTGACACGCGATCATTCGCTGATGGAAGAGCTGGTCTCATCCGGACAGATAACCGAAGAGGAAGCCCGCTATCATCCCAATCGCTCGATCATCACCAGAGCCCTGGGCAGCGACCCAACCGCACAGCCCGACCTTTATGAGTTGCAGGTTAGCGCTGGTGATCGCCTCTTATTGTGCTCAGATGGTCTCTCGGGCATGCTGGAGCCGGAGGAGCTGGAGCGCATCCTCGCTGGCGATGAGGATCCGCAGAAGGTTGCCGATAAGCTGGTCGATGCCGCTAACGCGGCTGGAGGATTTGACAACATCACCGTCCTTGTCATCGATATCGACACGGTGCGCCCCCGCATAGAGCAGAAGCGCAGACGGCACTTCCGTATTGGCATCATCAGCTTCCTGCTGGTGTTCCTACTGCTAACAGCTGCAGCTTGCACTGGCTTGTATCTCTATGCGTCTAACTCCGCCTTCCTCATCGCTGAAGACGGTCAGGTGAGCGTTTACCGCGGACTCACCGGCGACATTGCCGGAATCAGTCTCAAGTGGCACGAGGAAAGCACTGGCGTGGCGCTCAAGGACCTGAACACAACAACCGCTAAGCGGCTTGAGCAAGGCGTGCAGATGGATTCACTGGACAGCGCGAACGAGCTGATAGAGCAATACAGGCAACAGATCGATCAGCGTAAAAGCGGCGATCTGGGAGTGGACAACTAACTGAGATGAACAGGCGAACCACAGAATTACTGCTGTTGCTTGCAGCTTCTCCGGTGATCATCCTGCTGTTTATGCTGGCGATCGTCAATGACGGAGTGGCAGTGAACATCCGGACCCTGGCAGTTCCACTGGGTCTGTTCGTCGCCTTCCTGCTCTCGCATCTGGCCGTACGCCGCTTTACGCCCAACGCCGACCCGGCTATCTTGCCAATCAGCTTCATGCTCTCCGGCATCGGCATCGCCTTTGTGATGCGTCTTTCTCCCGAGCTGGCTGAACGACAGGTGCTCTGGTTGTTCCTTGCTGTTGCGGCAATGGTCGTCACCTTGATCGCAGTGCCCTCTATCCGCCGTCTGGGCAATTATAAATACACGATCATGGTGATAGGTATCGTCTTGCTATTGCTGCCGGCGTTGATTGGAACCGAGCATTACGGCTCAAAGATCTGGTTGAATATCGGATCCTTCTCATTCCAACCGGGCGAGATCGCCAAGATCATGATCGTGCTCTTCTTGGCTGCCTATCTGGCACAGAATCGTGAGATGCTCAGCGCCTCCAAGCGCAAGGCCTTTGGCATGATGATCCCTGATCTGCGAACACTGGCGCCCTTGCTGGTGATGTGGGCGATCTGCATGCTGATCGTGGTCTTCGAGCGTGATCTGGGCAGCGCCCTGTTGTTCTTTGGCATATTCCTGGTGATGATCTACGTGGCTACCGGCAGAAAGACCTACGTTCTGGCTGGTGCCGGTCTGGCCATCATTGGCGGGGTGGCAGCCTTCCTATTGTTCGGACACGTCCAGCAGCGTGTGGAGATCTGGCTGGACCCCTTCGCCTACGCGCAGGAGAGCGGCTATCAGCTGGTGCAGGCCATCTTCTCCCTCGCAGATGGAAACCTCTTTGGCACGGGAATCGGACGCGGCCTGCCCACTCTGATACCGGTGGTAGAGAGTGACTTCATCTTCGTTGCCATTGCTGAGGAGATGGGGTTGCTGGGAGCCAGCGGTGTGTTGTTGCTCTATCTGCTCTTCGCCATACGCGGACTGACGATTGCCGGGCGAGCCAAATCCGATGTCGACGCATTTACGGCTGTTGGACTAACCGCGGCAATCTCAGTGCAGGCTTTGGTTATCGTAGGTGGTGTCACGCGACTGTTCCCTCTCACTGGTGTCACTCTGCCCTTCATGAGCCAAGGCGGTTCGTCGCTGTTGGCCAGCTTCATCATCGTGGGATTACTACTACGTGCCGGCAACAGCGCTACCGGCATCGAACAGGAGCTCCAGAGCACTGTCGCGTTGGAAGGCGGTGTGCTTGGCCGTGTTGCGCTGGGTCGCAGACTTACTCTGGTCGTGAGTATCTTCGCCGTGTTCTTTGCGATATTGATAGGCAATCTGACCTGGGTTATGGTAGCTCAGGCGGAGCAAATCCGTGCTATGCCTTCGAACAACCATACGCTGATGCGTGAGGAGGACATCCAGCGCGGATCGATTGAAACCTCCGACGGTGTGGTCTTAGCCCAAAGTGTCAAGGATGAAGACGGTGGCTACACGAGGGACTACCCTCAAGGTAGTCTGGCTGCGCATGTCGTGGGTTACTACTCGACCCAATACGGTTCTGCTGGAATCGAATCCAGCCAATCGGAATCCTTGACCGGCAAGCGCAACTTCAGCACCTGGTCTGATGCCATAAACGCGCTTGCGGGCAACAGTGTCCCCGGAAATGATGTGCTTCTTACCATCAA
>DBPN01000037.1:28490-28819 GCA_002305585.1 Eggerthellales bacterium UBA1419 | reverse complement strand
TTGTAATAATGTCCAAACTCGCTCAGATGAGCAAGCGCGATCTTGCCGGTGAGCAGCGGATCGTCATCGGTGACATTGGTCTTAGCATCCGTAGTGCCATGCTCTAGCTCAATATTCAAACCAACGAGAAACTCTTCAGGAGCAAAATCGACCTGATCAAAATCGATATCCAGCTTTGCGGCGATCTCCTTTGCCTCTTCTAGCGTGAATTCTTTCATAGTGGCTCCTTTCAGGCCTATGATTAAGACGTAATCATTGTATCAACTCACTAGACCATGTTAGCGAATGACCGGGTTTGCTGTGGATAAATTTCCCATAAACGCTATACT
>DBPN01000037.1:13958-28383 GCA_002305585.1 Eggerthellales bacterium UBA1419 | reverse complement strand
CTGGTAGTTTTGGCACTGTGTTTATCAGCAATGCTGCTTATGGGGCTTGTTGGTTGTGGCAGTGGATCAGGCACAAAAACCGAAGGAACGCAGGGTGCCGGCACACAAGAGGCGGCAAAACTGACTGTCGGCTTCGATCAGAACTTCCCACCATTTGGTTATGTGGGCGATAACGGCGAGTTCACTGGATTCGACATCGAACTTGCCACCGAGTGCGCTAATCGTATGGGCAGGGAGATCGTACTCCAGCCCATCGACTGGGATGCAAAGGACCTGGAGCTTGAGAGTGGTAAGATCGATTGCATCTGGAACGGCTTCACCATCAATGGTCGCGAGGACAGCTACACCTGGACTGAAGCTTATATGGATAACTCCCAGGTAGTGGTGGTTCGCACCGATTCTGGCATCAAGTCGCTGGCCGACCTCAAGGACAAGAACGTCATGGTACAGGCGGACTCCAGCGCGCAGAGCGTGCTCGATGGCGACCAGGCCGACCTCACTAAGACTTTTGCAGGTGGCAAGTATCAGACCACAGCCGAGTACAACACTGCGATGCTTGAGCTTGAAACTGGAGCAGTACATGCCGTCGCAATGGATATCTTTGTCGCACAGTTCCAGCTAGAGGGTCGCTCGGGTGACTTCATGATCTTAGATGAGCATCTGTCGACCGAGCAATACGGCGTTGGCTTCCTCAAGGGCAACACCGAGCTGCGCGACGAAGTGCAGACCACGCTCAAGGGCATGGTTGCCGATGGTACCTTCGCGACGATTTCTGACAAGTACTTTGGTACTGATGTGGGAACTTTGAGCGCCAACTAGTATAGTTACACTGTTCCGCTGTAAGTTGCCCTACTTTGTTATGAAACAGCCTTCTTGCGCAGAGGTGGATACTCATGTCACCTCTGCGCATTTTTCTCAGAGACGGAAGTACGTATGAGCCTTGAGACTATGATATCGATGCTTCTCGAGGGAAGCCTCACGTCACTAGCTATCTTCGCGTTAACGCTCATAGGGGCACTTCCGCTGGGGCTTGTTGTAGCGTTTGGCAGAATGGCCAAGAATCCCGTGATCAAGGGCATCACGTGGTTCTATATCTCCATCATGCGCGGTACACCTTTGATGCTGCAACTCTTTGTGGTCTACTTCGGACCTTACTATCTGCTGGGTATCCAAAGCTCGCCAGACTGGCGATTCACAGCAGTCATCACGGCATTCATCATCAACTATGCAGCATATTTCGCAGAGATCTATCGCGGAGGTATCGAATCGATTGACAGGGGGCAGTATGAGGCGGCTGAGGTTTTAGGCTACTCGTCTCTGCAGACTTTCTTCCTCATCATCCTACCGCAAGTGATCAAGCGTATCCTACCCTCGCTCACAAACGAGGTGATCACGCTGATCAAGGACACCTCGCTCGCTTTTGTGATATCGGTATCTGAGATGTTCACTGTCGCAAAAGCCATTGTCGCAGCACAGAAGACCATGACTGCGTTTGGTATCGCCGCGCTGTTCTACTATGTCTTCAATGCTATCGTCTCATTCATCATGGGTCGCATCGAGCGCGTTTTTGACTTCTACAAGGAGGACTGAACCTATGTTGCCAGATGCTCCGCGTGTGCTTGAGGTCAAGAATGCATACAAACGTTTTGGTGCGGTTGAGGTGCTCAAGGGCGTCTCGCTCAGCGTGCACGAAGGCGAGGTTGTTGCGCTGATAGGGTCGTCTGGTGGTGGCAAATCAACGCTGTTGCGCTGCGCGTCACTTTTGGAGCGACTGGACTCAGGCGAGTTGTACTTTGCCGACCGCGCGATTGCAACGTCAGCAACAAGCGGTATCGAGCCAGCTACAGGTGCCGCAACTCCCGCAACAAGCGCCGCCAAACCCCCCAGCGTATATCTGAGCAAGCAAGCGCTGCGTAGCGCTCGGGCATTCTTTGGCCTGGTGTTCCAGAACTTCAACCTATTCCCGCACTACACTGCACTGCGAAATATCACCGAGCCGCTCATAGCTGTGGAGAAAATGGACAAGAAGGCGGCGCAAGCTCGCGGTATGGAGCTACTTGCAAAGATGGGGCTCACTGATAAAGCCAATGCCTATCCCTTCCAGCTTTCCGGCGGCCAGCAACAGCGTGTGGCGATTGCCCGAGCGTTGGCACCTAATCCCAAAATCCTCTATTTCGATGAGCCAACAAGCGCTTTGGACCCCGAGATCACAGCTGAGATCCTCAAGATAATCCGTGATTTAGCTGCCGAGAATATGACCATGCTCATTGTGACGCATGAGATCAACTTTGCCCGCAATGTGGCAGATCGTGTCGCCTTCATGGATCAAGGTCTGATCCTTGAGGCCGGTCCCGCTAAAGAACTGATCGATAATCCAACCAACGAGCGGACAAAAGCATTCCTCTCTAGGCTGGGCGATAGCGACTGAGAAGTAGAGGGTAGCCGAGAAGCCGGCTGCGGAAAAAGTGGAGCATCTGAGCGACTGAAGTTGCAGATTGTTTGTGTCGTTTGTCTGGCATGGAATGTTGGTCCATAGCCAGATGATACAATCGCCTGACGTTTTATGGCAGCTTAGCTACCAACGTCAGAAAGCAGTGCTGATGCATCATCATCTTGAAGAAGCTCCAAGAATCACTCCATTTGATGCAATAGAAACCCCCGACAACTCAATCGATATAGATCACCACCACCATATCTATATCCTCCTTACCCGTTATCCCGACAAGCTCTCCAAGGCAGTCTCCGGACTATCTTGGGGTTACTATTCGCATGTCTCGATAGGATTCGCACCTTCAGACATCTTCTTCAGTTTCACCATGAAAGGGTTCCGCATTGAGAACCCGAGGAAGATCTGCCTCAAGAAGAAAAAGGATGTGCCCTGCGTCCTGTATTCGTTACCTGTCTCAGATGCCACGTACCAGTTTCTCCGCGCTCATGTCGATGACTACCAGCAGAGCTCCTTCAAGTGGAGGTTCAACCTTGTGGGGCTCGCCCTGAGCATGCTCCATGTGCCCTTTGTGCGAAGAGAGAACCACCGATTCTGCTCTCAATTTGTAGCAGAAGCACTTGAACAGGCAAATGCGATTAAGTTCAAGAAGCGCGCATCGATCATGCTGCCCAAGGATTTTAAGGAGATACCTGAGTTCAAGCTGAGATTCAAGGGAACGCTGTCGGGTCTTGTCGCCTCGACACTAGCTACTCAGGCGGTATAGTCTGTTAGAGTATATTCTAATGGGGAGTGTGCGCTAATACGACAACCAGGGGATATGTGTGCGAGTAAAACTTAGTATGATCCACAAAGACCTCAGGTTGCGGGGGTTGATTATCAGGACGTTCCTGCGACCGAGGAATGAAGAATCCTTCGTCCGGACCAACGCCTTGCTCAGAAGGTATCTTCGCTGGAAGTTCCCATTCGATCTTGCTGTAAGCGAGTATCTGATACCACGAGAGGACGGGAGTAATCTCAGGACTATCGTATGCGCACCAATTCACCAGGTAGAGCAGGCGACAGGTGTTCTTTGGCTTCACGGTGGCGGTTACGCTATTGGAACGCCCGAGCAGGATCTTCCTTACGCACGAGATATTCTCAGTATTGCCAATGCGGTGATTGTGATCCCCGATTACCGTTTATCAGTAGAGGAGCCATTTCCGGCAGCGCTCGATGATGCCTACACTGCGCTGTTGTGGCTCAAAGATAACGCGGATAGCTTAGGCGTGAATAAGAACCAACTGTTCGTTGCAGGCCAAAGTGCTGGAGGCGGGCTTACTGCTGCTGTCACGGCCCTTGCTCGGGATAAAGGCGAGATATCGGTAGCTTTTCAGATGCCCCTGTATCCCATGCTCGATGATCGCATGAACACTCATTCCGCACTCGACAATAATGCTCCAGCATGGGATCTGCATTCAAACAGGATATGCTGGCGAATGTACCTACGCGATATGTTTGGTACAGATGACGTCTCGCCTTATGCGGCTCCGGCTCGCTTAACGGACTACTCCAGATTGCCGCCAACTTACACCTTCGTCGGCGACATCGAACCCTTTTACGATGAGACGCTCAACTACGTTAAGGCCCTCCAAGATGCAGGAGTAACGGCAAAAGCTGACGTTTATCAGGGTTGCTATCACGCATTTGACACGATTGGTGCCGATAAGAAGATCGGCAAACAGGCAACCCGCAGGTGGATCGAGGAATTCGAGTACGCGGTGGCGAACTACTGCACGGGCGAGAACGAGTAGTTATCTTGATAATAATCTTTGGCTAGCTTTTACCACAGGATGATGCTCTGCTTGATCTGTGGGCTTTTTAAGTAGCTAGACACCTACTGCTATACTTGAAGGAATTATTGAACGCAAACGATAGCAATAACGACAACTGGCAATGAGAAACGGTAATGACAAGCCCATTCATCATACTACCAAGCAACGAACTGAATACAAAAAAGCAATACATTACCGAGTAAGGCCATAGTCGACAATATCATTCCCGACTTCCCCTTGATCAATAAGAGCTTCAACCTGTCTTACTCGGGTAATGACCTATAGGTAATTACCTGTAGGCGAAAGGGCTATCCCTTCAGCGCCTGGTCATCAATCGCAGATATATGTACCGTCGTGTCTGGGGCTATACTCCACTGAGCTATGCATCTGTATTCTCAACCGTGATGTCAGTGACACTTCCATCCAACTCATATTTATACAATGCCACTGTGTCGATTGTATCGGTAGTGATCACAGCAAAGGTCCTCGTGAGCTCAGCATCAACATTTAGGTTGGTGTCTATCCAGGTTCCATCATTGACATAGTACCTGCCATTGCCAAAATCATGGAAATCGGGAACATGTGAATGCCCAAAGACAACGACCTCGATGTCACTTTCAGGATTATCGATATACTGCTTGCTTGCCTGGTTGCGCAGAAATTCGGCCTTGCCTGTGCCTTTTACCGTCTCGATGAAATCCAACTCAACATTGATCCCATTGATAGCTTGACGTTCTTTCCAGGTACGCTGGAAATCCCTGTACAGGGTTGGAGCTGAAATGGTGCCATCCTCCATCATCCTTGGGCACATGTCATACTCCGAATACGCATCATCGAAACCGCCGATATGGATATCGAAGACCTTCTCCTCAAAGCCAACATCAGGCGTGTATTGAGTAAGGAGAAGACTGGTCATTATCATGTAGTGGAGGTAAGCGCCTGTTTGATCGATATCTGATGCATCGGGGGCTTTGTCGATTATTGGATAATCGACCTTGTTCACAGGTTTACCCTCAACCTTCCATTGGGTGCCAAGTCGAGCGTAAAAGTACCCAGGAGGTAGCATTGTCTCATCGTTGCCCACAAGCTCACGGTTGGAAACTGTATCAGGTGCCGAATAAACATCGTAACGGTGACTGTGCTCGATAGCGATCTCATTGCGATCGCCTGTGATATGGACTCCCATTCCAATAGCATCCCTGGCCTGTACAATACTGGGCAGCTCCGCGGCAAGAACTTCTTCAGAAAGCGTCATATCATGGTTGCCAGGTACATATACCACCTTGATGCCTGCGTCGATAGCCCTTCTCAGGCTATCGAACACTTGCTGATTGTTTACTATACACTGGCGATAGAAGTCATCAGAATCGCTATGTGCAGGATAGCTCAAAGGTAGAATCCACTCATCAAGGAAGTCTCCGGCAATCACCAGCTCTCGTACGTCGCCAACTTCAATGAGTTTATCGACAAACTTTACGAATCTTGGCCTGGATTCAACGTTTTGGGCGAAGCTATCCTCAACGCCAAAATGCAAGTCGCTGACAACGATTATCTTGTCTGCGGTTGCGGATTTCTTCCAAAGCAGGTTTTTGACCGTCTCTTCTGCAGATGTTGCTGTTGTTGTTTTTGGCGAGCTGCATGCTGTGAGCCCAGAACCGATGCCTAGTGCGCAAATGCCGGCCGCACCAAGGATTCCAGTGAACTCACGACGATTAGTGTCTCTCATGTTAGCTCCTTCAATGTTTTATTACTCGAACAACAGGTGCATTATCGCATAAAGAGAGTCTCGTAGAGTGAACAGAGCTTGTCGGCCAAACAAACAACCCAGCCCTCGCGCGACCTAGAGATGCGTGTTGGAGGCAATGGCCACATGTGTGCAGCAATGATGTTCAGCTCTTTGCTGCTCAGGCTGAATTCCTGTGCGGCATTGTGCGCGGCAATGCGCGGGTGATTGACCGCGTGCCTCTTGTTGCCAGGATGATGCCAATCGTAGAGGTAGAAGTCATGAAGAAAGGCACCACGGACAAGAGCGCTCTCGTCTCCGCCAATACGGAACTGAAGATTCAGGCAAAACGACCGCCAGGCAACCCGGACGCAGTGCTGATAGGTGCTTACTCGACCATGTTGTTTGAAATCTTTCATGCGCAGTGCGTTTTTAGAGAGACAGACCTGAGTAATCAGCGCGTCAAAACGCTCTCGATCTTCAACTGTGATTGTGCGGCTGAACATGCCTTGGCCAACACTCACGCCGGCGAAGCTACTCATGTCCTGCATGAAGCGACCACACTATCCAGACTGCCAGTACAGTGAGGATTATTCATCTGATCCATTATCCATGTCGTCGTTTCTTCTTACATGACGGTTGGCAAACTCGTTTGCTTTTATCAGGGTATCCTTTGCGCGATTGGCTATTTCTGTGATCTTCTCGGTACGAAAGTGCTTAACGCTGGCCAATACATGCTTCTGCCGTGTACTCATGGAAAGAGCCAGCTCTTTAATCCGCTCGCCCGAGAAAGCGTCAAAACTTGGTAGCTTGGAGGCGAGCGATCCCATGCTATCGCTAGCAGATCTACGTGCCTCTTCAATCAGGGTGTTGAACTCATCGTTTATCGACTCTACTTTGCTCACCAGCTCGGTTAATGCTGAGACTGCCAGCGTGGTATCAGCTACTAGGATCACAGTCATTATCAGCGCTAAAGCTTCGAATACGATTGGTGAGACGCTATTGGCCAGCCAGTTTGTTGCGGGCACCAAGTATGCCGCAACCAGCACACCTGCGAAGCCAAATAATATTGAAGCTGATAGACAAATACGCCCGTTGAGATTAAAGCGTCTGTCGCGATAATCCCACCAACGAGCGTGGAATATGCGTTCTAGAAGGTACGAAGTAACATATTCCAGCACTGCGCTGCCAACCATGCTAACGAGGAAGACAGCCCAAAGCGGAAAGGCTCCGCTTGCTACCAGTTCATTATCAAAGGCAATCAGAGCTAAAACAACGCCAGCACCGTAAATGGGGCAGATAGGCCCAAAGAGAAAGCCGCGATTATCCCAACGGCCTTGGCTTATGGTGGCAAAAAGGCACTCATATACCCAGCCTATGAAGCTGAAGAGCATGAACCAGACAACATATTGACTGATGATCACAACATTTACCTACCTATTAGTTTACTTTGCGTATGTTAAAGAGTGGCTGTGGAGAATATGTCGTGCTNNAATAAAAATATGCAAGAAAAGATAGCATCATCTAGGGATTATAATAGCCACAGTGCTGCGCCAGAAAAGTTTGAGGAACAGGAGATTGCCATGTTCAAGAAAGCTATCTGTGTGACTGTTGCTGCTATGTTCGCAGCGATTCTTGTCAGCGCTATCAGCGGCTGTTCTTCAGGTAGTGCTAAGAGCATTTATGGGCAGCTAGTTGATGCTGATGCAAGCTCAATTTTTTAAGACTGGAGACTCTGAGAAGTTGGTGGCCGAGCTGCGGTGAGAGTCAAGAATATGTAGTAGGTACTAGGGAGATGCGGCATACGAACGGGGAGATGCATCAATGAATCAATCAAGTGGGTTCGATTTAAGTCGGCGTTCATTTTTACGCATGGGAGCGCTATCAGCCGCAGTTATTGCGGGGACTGCTGTATCGGTAAATTTATCTGCTTGCAACTCTGCAGACAATAAAAGTAGCAGCAAAGAACAAACAGAGCCAAAGCCCTCAAGATACCCTGATACCCAGAAGTTCATTCGCAAGACCGCCTGGCATCTGGTCTCTAATGGGATGGCGGGAAGCATGGCGGTGGCCATTCGTGATAAGGGAGAGACAGTTTATTGCGAAGGCTTTGCGATGGCCGACAGGATCCAAGATGTTGCCGTTGAGCCGCAAACTATATTCAACATCGGCTCGATCAGCAAGGTCTTTGTTGCAACTGCGATCATGCTTCTGGTTGATGAGGGAAAAGTCGATCTCGATGAGCCTGTTGTCAGCTATCTTCCTAACTTCACAATGCGAGATGAGCGCTACAGGGAAATCACTTCAAGAATGCTGCTCAACCACACTTCCGGTTTGCCAGGGACTTATGGCTGGAATGCTTTCTCTACCAAATATGATCCTGATCTCTATCCAAGGTTCTTAGAGTCATTATCACAGTCGAACCTTAAGGCTGCGCCGGGAGGATTTGCTGCTTATTGTAACGATGGATTTACTTTGGCGGAAATGCTTGTCGCTACAGTCAGTGGGTTGAGCTACGAGGATTTTCTCACTAAGAGACTGTTCGGACCGCTGTCTTTGAAGCAGACGGGATTCAGTGTAGGGCGAGTATCCTCAGAGCAGAGCTCCGCTCACTATTACACACCCACAGGCTCAAGCGGCCCATTGCAGGTTGTCTCACTGCTTGGAGCAGGCGGATTGTCCTCCAATGCAGTTGAATTGTGCCAGTTTACCGACGCGTTTTCCAGTGAAGCAGGCTTGCTTTCTCCTGCATCTCTTGCAGAGATGCTTAAACCGCAAACAACAGATTTTCACAAGAAGGTGGCTGGTTTGCCCTTTGGTCTTGGTTGGGATTTTGCCTATCTTACGCCTTTCGCTGATGATAGTCTGCGTCTCTTTGGTAAGAGCGGAGGCACAGGAGAGTACAACTCCTTCCTCTATTCGATACCTTCTCTGGGTATATCTATCGCGATGCTCAGTACAGCGGGATCCGCAGCCTTCAATACCGCGTATACAACCTACGACATGCTTGTAAGCTACCTGAGCGAAGCGGGATTGATTGACGGCGGTACTGGCGTCAGCTCGATGACAAAAGCAGCGCAAGACGTAAAGACGTTACCAGAAGCAGAACCGATCCTCGCCGAAACCAGCCAGCTTGCCGGTTTTTATTGCAGTACCGGTGGGGCGCCTAACAAGGTGATCATCGATGAGACTGCACATACCTTGAGCATGTATGACCTTTCGTATGGCAGCGAGACATTGATCTTCTCGGCAATCCATAACAATGGTTCATTCTATTCAGATGATGGCAGTCGTTACGACTTGCACAAAACTGAGGAAGGCCAGTTCATCACTAAGCAAGCCAGGTTTGGGATTCAAAGTATTATCGCCCAGAAGATTGAGATTCAAGCCAACCCCCAGCAGCTGTCGATACCTATTCATGAGACGATCTGGCTGCGCCGCAATGTTTATTCATTCGAGTCGATAACAGCTGTCGCAGCTGGAACCCATGCCTTGGTTTCCTATCAGATAGATGAACTACCGGGATATGTGGATCTTGAGGGCTTGCATGTGATAGATGCACCAGATCATGCAGGAATGCCGGTGACGGCGATGCGTGACCTGATGGAGATCCAACTTTATGAACGCGAGGGCTCGATGTGGCTCTGGCATTCAGGCGCTCACTATATGCCTGTTGAATTGGCTACCAATTTGCAAACTGGCGATAATANNAATAAACTAACGATTGGAGCCGAGGGCCTTAACGAGTGGGGGAGGAACGAGGTGGATCTGATTGCCACTTTCTCGGTTCCCGATAGCGGAAGAGTGCTTGTATTCTCCTCGGGAGTCCTCTATGACAGCCTGACCGACGAGGGGCCTGTTTTCATTCCTGAAGGTAGCCTGATTGAAGTAGTTGGTGAGCCAGAAGATGAGTTCGTTGTCTCTCTCGTCTAGGCGTAGGGGCAGCAGCTTTCCTTCAAGCTCAGCTTGCTCAAACGACATTGCCTGATGGCCTATCTTTGATAGTGTACCTTTTATCTGAGTAATTCGCCTTCAACTATGTCTATGACCTCTTGATGTGTGTGGACGTTCAGTTTCTGATAGATATGCTTTACATGAGCCTTCACGGTGTTGCGTGATACTACTAGCTCATCCTTTATGTAGTTGCTATTGCGTCCGCGTGCGAGCAGAGCCAAAACCTCTGCTTCTCGTGGTGTCAATTGATAATACTGGGCAATCAGCGCACTCCTGTCATCCAGATCCTGCGCGTTACCGATATGCGAGATGACCTCATCATCGGGCAGAACATTGCCGATTGTTTCTGAGAAACTGAAGTCTTTGAGGAAAAACAATACATACGCTAACAAAGCGATGGCTATGACCATGGTTATCAAAGAGACACCAAAAGTCTCCTCAACAAAGAAGAAGTTCGCTAGGCGGCCAAGCCCTGCTCCAACAATTATGCCAATGATTGAAAGGCTCCTTCCCCAGGCAATCACACCAACAGCGCCAAGTCGATTGCGCGAAGAAAGAGCCGCCAGAACAAACCACATCACCATGTCTGCGATAACTACACCCAGTGAAAGGATGTTGTTGATTACTCCATGAGTGAGGACATGTGCAGAAGGAGCTAACATAAGACCGATGGTAACCAATAGTATCGCTATGTAGAAAAGCCGATCGGGATTGAAAGGTCTTTGTGTTAAAAGCATCCAGAGTAGTATCAGCAGTGGTGGAACGATTGCGAAAAGTGTAACCAAGGGTGTACCGTTCTCTTCACCAAAGCTCAGAGAGTATCCATTCACTATTTGGAACAGGAACCAACAAAGGAAGATCTGGTGAGTGAATGGCAGGTAAGATGAGGGCATGGTGATAGCCCGGTTAGCGGGAACCTCGAGAGTGCGAATCTGCGAAAATAGCCCTGAGACATGAGGCCTGATCATCACAAGCACCACGGTTGGCAACAGCAAGAATACTCCCAGCCCAATCTGGAAGGGTAGTAGAGAGAAGACTATTACCAAGACACAGAACAGAATCGTGGCATAGAGGACACAGATTGCAATGCGCTTAAGGTCGAGGTTCGAAAAAGAAACACCTGTCATCACCACAACCCAGGAACGACTGAAGTGCACTGTGCAGGTTCCAATCAACAAGACCCCAGCCGATCCAATCAAAGACCCCCCGATGATGAGGATGAAGCCTACCACTGAGGCGATAATGGCAGTGACGGTGAACGTTCTCTCGCAAAACACCTGTGGTCTCCATGTAGCCAAGAGGGCCAGCAGGACCAAGATCAAAGCATAGGCAGCGGTGGAGATGTCTCGTGCAATTGGTAGTATGGGATCGTAGAGTGGAAAGACTACCGTTGTGAGCAGCCGCCCATCAAGCAGGTACAAAGCCAAGGCGAGTATCCGTGCCCGTGAATCAGGTTCGCGAAGGACCTTGGCCATTAAGGCAAAGAATGCAGGATCCCTTTTCTCATTGCTCAGCAAAGCCACAAATTCCTTCCAATCATTGGGAATCTTCGATATTCATATAAGAACCTCAGGTTCTAACCAATGTGAATGCACATATTACCCCACCGTGGTGATGACGTCACCGTGCAGATACATAGAGTGGATCATGTAAGACGACGTGATTTGTCCAATGCGTCGTGAGAGATTCTAAAGGAGGCTATCATGAAGGAAAAGAAGGGGATGGATTCACCGCTGGATGGAGGCGAGAGGCTATTATCAAGGCGCGGTTTCCTTACTGGTGCTGCCGCAACTGGTGCAATCGCTGCATTGACGGGGCTGGCTGCTTGTTCGCCAAGCCAGGCAGCAAAGGATGGCGGTTCTGGTACTTCAGGCGCATCATCAGAAGTCGGAAGCGCCGGTGCCAGTAGCTTGGATTGGTTGGGAGAAGAGCCGCAGATTGCTGAGAAAGACATAACCGAGACGATAGAGACCGAGATCCTCATCATCGGTGGTGGCACGGGAGGATTGTTTGCAGCTTGTGCCGCTGGTGAAGAGGGCGCGAAGACGTTGGTTATCGACAAGCTGGAAAGTGGCGGGATACGCGATGACCTTGGTGGCATCAATACCCGTTTGATGCAGGAGACAGGTACCGTCATAAGCAAACAGGAGATTACGCAAGCCTGTCAATCCTATTCGGCAAACAGAATCGATGTTGGCCTGCATCACCTCTGGTATGACAACAGCGCTGAGGTTATCGACTGGTATCAGGACAGGCTTGCCGAGCACGATGTCAAGCTCTGGCAGGAATACACAGTTGAGAAGGACGCGGTGAATTACAAGCACTTCGCGACAGGTCATTCACCTGCATGGCCCAAGGATGACAAAGGGAAGGCCCTACTCGATGGCAAGACGGTCCTGACTGAATATGCCTCTGGGCTGGGTGTAGAATTCCGCTACAACACACCAATGGTTAAATTGCTGAAAGATGGCGATCGCGTAGTTGGCGCAATCGCGAAGGCTGATAGTGGCGCATACGTTCAAATCAATGCTTCCAAAGGTGTCATCGTCTCTACCGGTGGATATGCCATGAATAAAGAGATGCTTGAGACATTGCAACCTGAGGCTATGCCATTGATAGCCTGGAACACTGCTATCCCTGGTTCTGAAGGTGACGGGATCAAGGCTTGCATCTGGGCTGGAGCTGACTTTGACAAGGTGCATACCAGCATGCTTTTCGATCGCGGAGCTATTAAGCCCGATCAGGTGAGTGGCGGCGATTGGAGCGAAGGGCGTTTGTTCTGGTTGGGCTCACAGCCTCTGTTGAAGGTCAACCTCAATGGCGAGCGATTCACCAATGAATCCGGTCCCTATGATTTCATCACCCACGCATCGGCATTTCAGCCTCAGGCAACGTACTGCACTATCTGGGACAGCAATATCGAGAACGATATTCCCCGTTTTGATACGCACGGTTGCTCTCGTATGACTGCCAATGACAACGGCGCGCCACCAAACATTCCAATGCCAGCCGTATTGGGCATGGTTCAGGGACTCATCGAAGAGGGTTACGTGCAGCAGGCGGATACTATTGAAGAGTTGGCCGAGAAGCTCAACATCCCAGCAGATAAGTTTAAGAAAACCGTGGATCGTTATAATGAGTTATATGATTTGCAGGAAGACGTAGATTTTGGCAAAGAAGCTTTCCGTCTCTCTGAGCTACGCAAGCCGCCATTCTATGGTGTTCGCCAAAACTCGATGATTCTCTGCACTCTGGATGGGATTCGTATCAACACGGATCTCAACGCCCTTGATCCAGAAGGTAAGCCAATCGAGGGACTGTACGTAGTGGGTAACGACAGCGGTGGTTACTATGCGCACAGCTATCCGAATATGATGACGGGGCATGCATGTGGTCGTACGATCACCTTTGCTCGCTTGGCCGCAAAGAAGCTCGCAAAAAGTTGAGACTCAGAACAGGAACCAGGCTGTAGTCAAGCTTGATGGCGAGTATCAGCTGTTACTAAAAAAGTGAGGCAGCCAGATAAGTCTGGTTGTAGCTTTGGGGGAGTCCTTTTCGGGCTCCCCTTTGTTTTGATTTGATATAGCACTTGCTATTGACACGGGCGTAAATACAGACCATAGTGTATATACTGTAAATATNNNNCATTGGAGCCTACATATGAGGATTGTCGTATCTAATCGTTCTGGCGTTCCGATATACGAACAGATAAAAGAGCAGGTAAAAGCAGCAATATTCTCGGGAGAGTTACGCGAGGATGATCAGTTGCCTTCAATACGTGGTCTTGCTCGCGACCTGAAAATCAGTGTCATCACAACCTCTCGTGCGTACAGTGATCTGGAAGAAGAGGGATTTATCGCTAACGTACAGGGAAAAGGCTGCTACGTATTGCCGCGCAACAGGGAATTGGCGCGAGAGAATGCCTTGCATAGGATTGAGAGCGGATTACAGACGGCTATCGCAGTGGCAAAGGCGGAAGGTGTAAGCAAGCAAGAAGTGCTTGATCGATTGAATCTATTGTGGGAGGAAGAAGAGTAGGATGAACAGTGTCTCAGGCAATATCTTAGAATTGTGTGGTCTGTCTAAATCCTTTGATACGTTCGCACTCAAAGATGTCTCGTTCTCCGTGCCGCGCGGTTATATCATGGGGTTCATCGGTCCAAACGGAGCTGGTAAAACCACAACTATCAAGTTGATCCTGGATATTATGAAAAGCGATTCCGGTAGAGTCGAGATCTTTGGCCAAAAAGCTAACGCTAACCTCAACGAGAAGATTGGTGTGGTGATGGACGCGCCAATGTATGTTGACGAATGGACTGTAAACGATGTTGAAGCAGCCCTTTCCCCGTTTTATCCTCAGTGGAACCATAAATGTTTTATTAGCTACCTGAGTCAGTTTGGCATCGACACCAACAAGCAGGTCAAAGAATTATCCCGTGGCATGAAGGTCAAGCTACAGATCGCCGTTGCGCTTTCTCATCAGGCAGA
>DBPN01000037.1:13758-13943 GCA_002305585.1 Eggerthellales bacterium UBA1419 | reverse complement strand
TTTGTGACAGACGAGAACAACAGCGTCCTGTTCTCAACCCATATCACTACTGACTTGGAGAAGACTGCCGACTACATCACCTTCATCCTTAACGGAAAGATCGTCTTCACGGGAGCAAAGGATGATCTGCTCGAGTCCTATGCTCGCGTGACAGGTGGAATCTCTGATATCAGCTCGGAGCAAAA
>DBPN01000037.1:13450-13685 GCA_002305585.1 Eggerthellales bacterium UBA1419 | reverse complement strand
TTCATGAACAAGGGGGCTGCGCTCAATGGATAAGATCAAGTCGTTTGCCAAGTTGGACTATATGACTATCAAGCCGTATCTCTCCAAAAAGAATCTGTTGATATTTGGCTGCATCATGGTATTCCTCACTGCGATGTCGGGCAATGTGGCATCAGGGTTGGGCGTTGGCATGATGATGGGTACAATATATCTGGGCTATCCTTTTGCGCTTGGGGAGAAGAATAATATGGACGCC
>DBPN01000037.1:0-13408 GCA_002305585.1 Eggerthellales bacterium UBA1419 | reverse complement strand
TTGTTCATCGCGGGAAAACTGGATTTTGCAGCAAATGGCGTCGAAACTCTGATTGCGGTTGCAATGATAGCTGCACTATTTGCCATTATCCAATTGTTCCAATTGCCGGTGTACTTCAAGTACGGATACTCGAAGGCCAAACTGCTCACATTTCTACCATTTGCTGCCATAATGGTGGGATATTTCCTCATCAGCGGCTTCGCAAACCAACTGCAGGGTGACATGCAGCTTCTTGTAAATATAGGGAATTTTTTGGCAACCAATCAAATCATGATACTGGTGCTTATAATAGTGGTGATATGCCTCGCGATCTTTGTCTCATTCAAGGTTTCTGTGAAGGTCTATTCGAGGCGAGAGTTCTAGTACGGCTGAAGGCCTTGCCGCTTGCGAGTCAGGAGAGCCATCATGTCTGAGAAAAAAATCCCTTACACAAATCTGGACAAGCAGTTCATCGCCGGTACTTGGCGGGACGGAAGCTCTGGCGAGGTTCAAACCGATACGAATCCCTACAACGGCGATGTGCTTACAAGTTTTGTGCTGGCTAACAGCGGAGACGTTGATGAGGCCTACGTGGCAGCTGCAGCAAACCAGGCAGCATGGGCTGCCACGCCACCAGCCGTTAGGGCTGGCATCCTAAGGAATGTCGCCGAGATACTCGACGCACGTCACGATGAAATAGTCGATTGGTCTGTGCGCGAAGGTGGCAGCACCAGAGGTAAGGCGGAGTTCGAGGTTGGTGCAGCGCGGGCTATCACCTTAGAAGCGGCCTCATATCCATATCGCATGTCTGGTGAAATCGTCGCATCTGATATCCCGAGTAAGGAGAATCGCGTATATCGCTCTGCCTTAGGTGTCATCACAGTGATAAGTCCGTGGAACTTTCCACTCAATCTCACCCAGCGTTCGTTGGCGCCAGCATTAGCTCTGGGAAATGCAGTTGTAGTAAAGCCTGCCTCTGATACTCCGATTACCGGCGGCATTCTGCTGGCGAAGATATTCGAGGAAGCTGGTTTACCAGCAGGAGTTCTCTCGGTCCTGATTGGCCGCGGAAGCGCGATTGGTGACTACGTGGTGACTCATCCTACACCAAAGTTGATTTCTTTCACGGGGTCCACAGCGGTGGGTCGCAGAATTGGCGCTTTAGCGACAGGCGGGGAACACTTGAAGCGTGTAGCGTTGGAGCTTGGCGGTAACAGTCCGTTAGTCGTCTTAGATGACGCAGATGTAGATCTGGCAGTAGATATCGCCATCGCCGGTCGATTCACTCATCAGGGGCAAGTCTGCATGAGTACCAATAGGATAATCGTCGATAAAAGCATCATCGATGAATTCACTGAGAGATTCGTTGGCCGTGCAGCCAGATTACCCGCAGGTGACCCCAATGATCCGCATACTGTCATTGGCCCTATCGTCAACAGATCACAGTTCGAGGGCATCATGGATAAGATCGCTCGCGCTAAGGAGCAGGGGGCAACATTGGCGCTGGGTGGTGACCCCATAGGTCAGATTATTCCACCACATGTGTTCACTGATGTTGATCCAAACAGCGATATCGTCCTGGAAGAATCCTTTGGTCCCATCGTTCCCATCATCTGCGCAAGCGACGAAGAGGATGCTTTGCGTCTAGCCAATGCATCCGAGTATGGTCTTTCCTCCGCTGTCTGCAGTAGAAACGTGGATCGTGCCGTTAGGTTTGCCCAACAGATCGATGCGGGAATGACGCATATCAACGATATGACTTTGGCTGATGAGCCGCACATACCCTTTGGTGGCGAGAAGAACTCCGGGCTCGGTCGCTTCAACGGTCATTGGATCATCGAGGAGATGACACGCACACATTGGATTTCGGTTCAACACGAACCGCATGGTTATCCATTCTGAGTCAGAAGCTTGTCTTCATGACTTTCGATACCACTGATCATCTTCTCAATGAACACGGTCAGCTACTGCTCAGAATGGCTCGTGAGAATCATCGCTAATAGACTGGGGGTAAGAGCATCTATGGGTTTTCTAAGTGAGTTTAGCCGTGCGCTTAACGATGGCGATTTGGTCTATGGGGGCATACCAGTGGTATGCCCCCATTGCAAAGGCACCGATTTTGAGGTCTCTGCCGCGCAGCTCAATACAACAGGGTTAACATTCCTCGGTCTTGATTGGGCGAATCGCAGTGCAAGCGTCTACGTCTGCAAGAATTGCAGCCACATTCAATGGTTCCTTGACGACCCTGATGAATAGGATAATCGACTATTGATTCTTGATTGAGACAAGCACCTGTTAGCTCGTCTCTGTTTACACGACTTGATAGAATAACCCGTGTTCCTTGCAGTAATGGAACAGCTTGCCATGTCCCAACAACGGCAGTCTGATCTGCAGATCCCATTCTGGATAAAGCCTTCTCAGGACCAGCGTATCACCTGTCAGAAATGCCACGAATGCAACGTGGTGACTTTTGCTCATCTCATGGTCCGAGGAGATGAAGAGCTCCGTCTCGATCTTCTCCGTTCTTAACAAGTCATCGCCCTCTGCCTTTTGAGGCTCAAGCGGCTGCAGTGCCATGCCACAGCAAGAAATGCTGGCCTGGGTAGTCGAAGTTAATATGTTTCCGCAATCTGAGCAGACATAGAATCTTGTATGCCGCATATTTCCTCCTTGATCATCATTTGAGCCAAGCTCTCCACAGAGCAAGGTATCGGTACTCACACCCAACACTTGAGCAAGCTCGGGGAGAAGCGAAACATCCGGGCAGCCATAACCACGCTCCCATTTAGATACTGCTTTATCGCTTACTCCCAATCGAGACGCTAGCGCGACTTGAGTTAAGCCGCTGTTTGTACGCAAGGTTCGTATCACGGCGCCGGTTTTCGCATTATCCATAAATTACCTCCAGAGGCATTGTGATAGTTGGCTTGCAATAAGACAATAAACGCTCCGTAGAGTTTACGGCAGATACTGGTTCGTCAAGCAGGTTCGCTAGTCTCAACCTGCCCAAAAAGTTTGCCCAGCATCTGCCGCAAGTGGATTTCTAGACCCTAGTGCATTACGAACCTCTACAGGTCGACGATGCCGGAGATACCATCCAGAGCACCTGGAACCAATTCCAACGCCATGATGTTATCCAACAAATCTGCCGGTACATCTTCCTTGTATCTGATGCCAAAGCGAGAAGCGGGAACAAAGCCAAAACGACTGTAGTAGTCGCGATTGCCAGCCAAGAACACTGCAGTATAGCCCATGCGTCTGGCTCTATCCAAAGCGACATATACTAATGCAGCACCCAAGCCGCTGCAACGATGTTGTTCGGCGACGCTTAAAATCGCCAGCACTAAGAAATCATGCGTTTTGTCGCCATCATGTACCTTGGTTGTAGCGAGCATGATGTGACCAACTATGAGACCGTCTTTTTCGGCAATTAGAGACAGCTCTGGGATGTAGGTGTCTCCCGCGCGTATGTGGTCTACGTAATCCTGCTCATCGCCTTGTGACATGAGCGCAGTTTCAAACGCGCTCTTTACGAGTGCGTGGATAGTACCAAAGTCTTCTTTGGCTTCTTGTCTGATATTCAACTTTACCTCCAGATAATCGATCATATGAATACATATCGGAGGGGTGCTATCGTGCAGTCATTACCCTCCGGTATCAGACAAGGACCACAAGACGCATTTTAGTCATAAGTCAAAATCTCCTTGTTCGGAACCACAGGGGCCCGCTATGAACCACAGGGACTAAATATACCAGATAGTAGCGACTTACAACCGGATTACACAGCCGGCTTTGCAGGACAGGATCCCCTGGCTCCTATCATCCGGAGAAACTACCGCTCCTCGGTTCGATGGCCTATTCCATGCCCAAAGACTTGCAAGATTCGAACAGTGATGTAAAGTGTTACATGTCATAAATACGTAACACATAGCAGCGGACTTACGCGGGTTTGTGAGGGGAATCTTATGCATATTCCGGATGGTATGCTCGACACCAAGACATATACCACCTTATTAGCGGGTGCTGCTGGAACCGTCAGCTATGCGGGTTATTGGATACGCAAGAATTTTGACAGCGGCAAGATAGTACTCATGGCTGTGCTGGCCGCCCTGATCTTTGGTCTGCAAATGCTTAACTTTCCCATTGCCGGGGGAACGAGCGGACACTTTGGTGGTAGCTCTCTTGCTGGCCTACTGCTTGGATCGTGGCCCGGAGTCATAGTCATGACTGCCGTGCTTCTTGTTCAGGCAGTGTTCTTTGGTGATGGCGGTATCACCGTTCTCGGCGCCAATATAATCAACATGGGGGTCATCGGTTGCTTTGTTGCTCCGCTGGTGTATCAGATATTCCAGCGCGTCAATACTTCTTATATCAGCAAAGTAGTTGGAGCTGCGGTGGGTTCCTTTTTTGCTGTGGTGCTCTCATCGATTGCAGTTGCGATCGAGCTTTGGACATCCGGGTCAGCGCAATTCACAGCGGCACTCTCGGCTATGGTCTTCTGGCATGTACTGATTGGCATCGGAGAAGGAATCATAACCGGCGGAATCGTCGCGTACATTGCCAAGGTTCGTCCGCAGATTCTTGAGCAGGGTGAGCAATCAACGCATTCATCTCTGAAGAGCGTAACCTTGGTTCTCGCCGTTTTAGCCATTCTGGCGGCCGGGCTATCTTTCCTGGCCTCATCCTTCCCTGATGGCTTGGAATATGTATACTTCGAGATGGGCATCGGCTCTGCTCCAATTCCTGAGTCCACTGTCGCGTCTCCAATGGCAGACTACTTGGTTCCCGGAGTTGAAAATGAGGCAATCGGGACAATCGGAGCAGGCATCATCGGCGCAATAACAACAGGTGTGTTGTTGTGGGCGTTATCGGCGCTCTTAACACGCAAGCGTAAACCACAGTAGGGTCGATGAATCCCTTCAATTCGCTCACGCCGCAAAGCAAGCTACTTGGCGCCGTCATTATGGTGGTGGGTATCGTGGTGTCTGCGCCGCATACCGCATTCTCGGCAGGTGCAGTCGTGCTCCTGGTCAGTGCGTTAGCGATAATCGCGGAAGCGCGAATTGGTCAGATGCTGCTCAGGAGTTTAGTTGTTCTTCCGGTTGCCGGTATGCTCTCATTGTTCTATCCACTACGCTTCGTTGCAGAACTGACTCCCGCAGCCTTCGTCACGGCATACGCAACCTACTGGCAACCGATGCTTGCGCTTATCGTCACACCATGGCTTTGTGTTCTGGTGATGATGTTCCTGATGGAGATTTGTACTCAGGAAGATATCCTCTATGCCATGGAGTGCTTGCATCTGCCGCACATCCTCGTGTTGCTGCTTACTTTCATGTTCCGCTACGTAGACGTCATGCGTTATCAACTTCGTGCGTCACGACGAGCGCTCGTTTCGCGTGCACCAGGGTTATCGGCGCGTCGTCAGGTTATGCTTTATGGCAATCTGGCTGGCTCAATGCTGATCCGAGCCTATGATCAGGGAGAGCGGATACATGCGGCGATGCTTTCCCGGGGCTACACCGGAATCTTGCCACGTCTGCGGAGCGAACGAATGGCTGTGCCAGATGCCATCTTCCTTGTCTGCACGATAGTGTTTGCCTGCGGATTGCTTTTGTACCATTGAAGCTTGTCTTGTTCAACCTGCGACTGAAGGATGGCCCATGTCCTGCTCGATAATCTATGAAGATGTCAGTTTTACTTATCCAAATGGCACCGATGCCCTCCATCAGGTGAATCTTACCCTCCGTCACGGAGAGCACGTGGCTTTACTTGGGCCAAATGGCGCCGGTAAAAGCACGATAATGCTGCTCTCGAACGGCATACTCAAGCCAAATCAGGGAAGAATCGTTGTTGGTGATTTGACTTTGACAGCAGATACACTGAAACCAATCAGGCAGCGCGTCGGGCTCGTGTTCCAAGACCCCGATGACCAGCTCTTCATGACAACGGTTCATGACGACATCGCCTTTGGTCCTCTCAATCGTGGCCTGTCTGCCGGGGAAGTCGAGCAGCGGGTTGCTGATGCGCTTGAGGCGGTTTCGCTGACTCACCTCTCCGCAAAAGCCCCACATGATTTGAGTTTTGGGCAGAAGAAACGCATAGCTCTGGCAACCGTCCTAGCGATGCAACCGGATTTCCTCATCCTCGATGAGCCATCAAGCAATCTCGACCCGCGGGGGAGACGGCAGATGATGGAGCTGATCCGTAGCATCCCGTCGACGGTTTTGATTGCAACTCATGATCTCGATATGGCCTGGGAGCTGCTGCCACGAACTATCATCATCGACGGTGGTCAGGTAGTGGCCGATGGACCCACCAGGGAACTTCTCGCTGATGAAGTGCTTATGATCTCTCATGGACTGGAGCTGCCCGCAGTTGTGAAATACTCATAAGCAATGACTGGAGGTACCGCTCAGATGATCTACAACAAGTTCAAGGACAAACAACTCTCGGCTCTGGCTTTCGGGTGTATGCGCCTACCGGTCCTCGAGGGTGACAATAAGAACATCGACATTAAAGCTACAGAGCAGATGGTTGCCTATGCCATGCAGCATGGCATCAACTACTACGATACCGCTTGGGGCTACCACGGCGGAAACTCTGAGATCGTGATGGGAGCTGCTCTTGGTAAGTATCCCCGAGGAAGTTTCTACTTGGCCAGCAAGTTTCCAGGTTACGATATCAAGAACATGAGCAAGGTTGAGGAGATCTTCCAGCGTCAGCTTGAGAAGTGTAAGGTCGATCGTTTCGATTTCTATTTGATCCATGATGTAACCGAGGACAATATCGATGCCTATCTAGATGAGGAGAAATATGGCATTATGAGCTATCTGGTTGAGCAGCGGAGCCTCGGCCATATTGGGCACTTGGGATTCTCCGCTCATGGCCGCTGCGATGTGATGGAACGCTTTATCGATTCGTACGGCGAGATTATCGAGTTTTGTCAGATACAGCTGAACTGGCTGGATTGGAAATTACAGGGTGCCAAGGAGAAAGTCGAGTTGCTTAACGAGCATCACCTGCCAATCTGGGTGATGGAGCCGCTGCGTGGAGGCAAGTTGGCAAAGCTCCCTGTAGAGGAAACTGCTACACTTAAGGCACTGCGTCCCGAGGAAGACACGCCCGCCTGGGCATTCCGCTTCCTGCAAAATATTCCCAGTGTTGTAACAACCTTGTCTGGCATGTCCAACATGCAACAGTTGCAGGATAATATCCATACATATCAGACTGCTGAACCGTCGACGGAACGTGAGCAGGAAGTCTTATTCGACATCGCCGATAAGATGATGAAGGAATTTGCGGTACCCTGTACCGCTTGTCGATACTGTACGGATTATTGCCCACAGGATCTCGACATCCCCTTACTATTAGAACTCTATAATCAATACTCTTCTACTAAAGAAGACTTCATCGCACCAAGAGTGCTGTCAACTTTACCCGAGGATAAGAGGCCAGATGCCTGTATCGATTGTAGTAGCTGTGAGGCGGTCTGTCCTCAGCAGATCGATATCTCGGGCGTATTGGCTGAATTCGCGGCAAGACTAGTTGAGGAAGGCACTGAATAGGGGCGTAGCAAGAAATACTATCCCGGCGAACGGTAGTAAACGCACGAGAAATCAAAAAAACCTCCGTTCACATTCCAGACTAAGCACAAGTCAGACATCTAGATAGTCGCTTCAATCAGTTGTTGTAGCATTGTTGGAAGTAGGCCACCAGTAAAGGAGATCCCATGAATCTTGTAGGTAAAGCAGCTGTCATAACCGGCGGAGCGAGTGGTCTTGGTCTCGCGACTGCAAAGAATTTCATCGAGAACGGCGCTCAGGTACTTATTGCCGATTACAGTGATGCAGGTCAGGCGATTGCCGATGAGCTTGGTTGCGAGTTCATCAAGACCGATGTGACCAAGGAAGAGGATATCATCGCAATGGTCGATCGTGCAGTCGAGAAGTTTGGTAAGATTGATATCACTGTTGCCAGTGCCGGAATTGGCGGTGACCAGCATGGAATCGTCAATTCTTCACTTCAGAACTGGGAGCGCGTAAACGCTGTTGACTATACAGGCGTCTTCCTTACCGACAAGTACACTATCACTCAGATGCTCAAACAGGGCAATGGCGGGTCGGTCATCAACCTGGCCTCGATGTTCGGCCTTGTCGCCGTGCCGGACAACATCTCCTATTCTGCATCAAAGGGCGGAGTGGTGAATCTGACGCGTGCTGCTGGCACCGAATATGCTGAGCAAGGCATTCGTGTGAACGCGGTCTGCCCTGGCGTTATCGATACCCCGCTTATCCCAGAGGAGGCAAAGGTATTGTTCTCCAAACGCCATCCAATGGGTCGATTGGGAACCGCTGACGAGGTCGCTAAGCTCATCAATTTCCTCGCTTGTGATGATTCGCGCTTCATCTCGGGAGCGGCTATTCCCATCGATGGTGGTTACACCGCGATCTAAGCGCATTCTTGTTTAAGTACGATTAATCAAGACGTAGATCGATCAAGGAACACACCAGTTAAACGCTGACAATATCAAATAGGCCAAAGACAGAGCTCGGGCAATGAAGCCTGGGCTCTGTTTTTTATTCCTTCGATTGGATTCTCTGCACGTTAGCAAGAAAAGCGTAGTATTAAGCTGCCAGCATAATTAGCATGATTCTCGACCAGTTTAATGTTCAGGAGAGGATTACCTTGGAAACGATGATCGAGTTCTCAGGCGTCAGACAGGGTTTTGGCCACAAGACGCCAATAAAAGATGAGCGCAGAATCGTTCTCGATAATGTAAGTATACAGATAGACAAAGGCGAGATCGTCTGTCTCCTGGGTCCCTCTGGCTGCGGTAAAACAACCATGGTGAACCTGATCATGGGCATCACTNNCATGCCTCAGGAGGACGCTCTCTATGGTGATATCGCGCCTTTGAATTCTATGGACCGGTGTACATAGGCATATTCTTGTTTGTCTTCACGTTCATCACCAGCGGTATGTCCTTGGTGAATGAGCGCAGTGCCGGCACAATGACACGATTCCTGGCTACTCCCGTGCGCCCGCTGCAGATCTTAGGTGGTTACTCATTGGGCTTTGGCGTTCTGGCCTTGGTTCAGTCGGCAGTGATCCTTTGGATCGCCTTGACGCTTATTGGTTTCCCAAATGAAGGTAATCTGGCACTGGTTATATTCACAGCGGTATCTTTGGCCCTAGCTTCCGTCACGCTGGGTTTATTGGTTTCCGGCTTGGCCAACAACGCCTTCCAGGTAATCCAGTTAATGCTGATCTTTGTGGTGCCGCAGATCCTTTTATCGGGATTGTTCGATCTTTCAAGCTCACCCGGGTGGCTTCAGTTCTTGAGTAGGTGTTTTCCCCTTACCTATGGGGTCGACGCGCTACGCGGAATCATGCTACGTGGAGCTGAGCTGGAAGCAATTGGCGTTGATCTATTAGTGATTTGGGGGTTTATTGCTCTCTTCTTCGTACTAGCAGCGTTGGGATTCCGAAAAAAGCGGGCGAAACAACGGAACCTGGAAAGCTGAGGCGCTAGGATTGCGCTAGACCGCAGATACTCTCGTTTCCTGTCAAATCGTGCCAGAGGGTAAGGCCGCTATCGCTGGCATCATACAGCTTCACAATGTCCTTAGTTTCCGGATCGCCGAGGAAGTCATTAAGCACGGTCTGGGTGATATCGGTGAACCGTGAGGGGAATCCACTATCAAAGTATAGGGTATTGGAGTTCTCCAAGATCGCGCCGTAATAGATGTCGGCCTCAACCAGATCCTGAAACAGGTGGCTGCCAAATGACAGTTCGGGTGAATAACCTGCTGCCGAATACGACACCTCACATACTCCTTTGAGAACGCTGATATCTGCAAACGAAACAGGTACTCCCAGCTCGGGCGAGCTGGTGCCAATACGTCCAGGTGTTACGAACAGACAATGGCGCTCAGTTTTCTTACAATAGAGATTCACAGCTCCAATCATTCGCGCTATCGAGGGCTTCTTTGTGTGCTGACAGTTGTAGTAATAACGTGGATCAACAACAATCAGTGTATCGATTGTCGTCTTGCGTGACTTGCCCATAGTCGACCCTTTGAGGTGGAAATAAGTCTTGGATTGAGACAGTTTGGGCAACTCGAGGTCTTCGTCATCACCTAGCGCTTGCAATGGGCGACATTGCAGTAGGTTTACCATGAAGTTATCGCTATCGCCTACGTTTACGGTGAATTCAATGTCTACCGCATGTTGATAAGCCTTATGTAGCGCTTGCAAGATGTCACGCATCATGGTGGTGAACAGGGTGTTTTGCACCAAACCCAGACATGAGGCGAATAACACGGGCCGATAATGACCTGTCTCGCGTAGGCGATATTCGGCATCCATATCGTGCTCATACACCGTTTGAAGTACGTTTGGAGAAAGAGTCTCAATCAACTCCTGCACGCTAATCTCACGCAGCTTCCGTTGCTCCAAGTCCAGCACATCGGCATAGTGTTGGGAGAAGCGGTGCTTCTCCGCATAGGTCACGTGAGGATTGGCCAATGGTCTATCAAGGCCAACTATTCTCGGATAGTCCAATGTGGTCCGCTCCACCGCTCTGGTTCCCAGGCCCATAACCAGGCGTAGCATGCCAGCTTGCGGGTCGATGTCCTCTGACAGGCGATAGAAGCTGTAAGAGTAGCCAACACCGGCAGCAGTAGGCATGAACAGGCTTTGCCCCTGATGCGATCCGCTAACGCGTTGAACTAGCAATGCCATCTGCTCTTCCTGTTTATCCAAGCCATTACGCTGTCGGTATTCCAGTGCCGATTCATCCATTGTTGAGGCGTAGACAGTTCGCACTGCGTCCTCGAAAGCTGCAAGTCTCTCACTGGGAGTACCTACGTTCACACAGAACACCGATTCATATTTGCCGGCGAAAGCATTGCCAAAACCATCCTCGAGGAAGCTACTGGACCTTACGATGATGGGACTTTGGCCAAAGTACTCCAGCATCCTACGAAAACGCTCACGGATGTCTTCCGGGAAGGTACCTTCCATCAGGCCTTGCCGCAGAATAGGCGCAAACTCAAAGAAGCCCTCAATGCTGCGCTGCTGTATCCTCAGTTTCCAAAGATCGCTGGCTACGATGTATGAGTAGAAGACATCGGAACCGATATAGAATGAGTCATGTGGCTCAAGTTGGTCTCCATAGCAGGGAAGCGAGTGTTCTACGATCTTGCGTGCAAGCAGCATGCCGCAGGCCTTGCCGCCAATCAGTCCGGTGCCAACCATGCGATTGCGTACTTCGAAGAAGTCTTGAGGATCGAAGTAATTCAGCACCATCTCCCGCATCGCCTTATCCTTGGTCATCATCATATTGCACATCTTTGAGCAGGCATCGCCAGGGAGAACTCCTTGGTCGTATGCCATATGAGTGCCCGTGAAGAAGCGATCCCAGCTGTCGCTGTTGCGATCTGGAGTCGCTAGCTCCTCGCGATTGAGAAGCGTGTAGAAACGACTGGTCTCAACGCTGTCGCGTAGAGCAGTTACGCCACCGGTTACCGGGTCAAAGCGATGGGCTAAGAACATCGATTGCGAATAGCGATTCCAAACTTTGAGCGGATGGATGAACAGGCAATCATCGTCATGAACTACATCTATCAGCAATTGTGTGGTCTCACGGATCTTGGCGATGGTCTCAAAGGAGTGCATCCCGCGAATTACGGGGAAATAGGCAATAGTGTCCAGCTCAAACAGGTAAGGGCAGGTAACGCGGAAGAAATTTCCCATCATCATGTCGGCCGACCAAGCCGCCTGCAGCTCGCTGAGGCAGTCGAAGACATAAAGTGCCTCATGTCCTTCCTTGGTGATGATGTCGCGGACATCTACAGTGAACGTCTCAAAACCATGATGCGGATTGAGCTCGTATATCTTTACTCCGTTTCGCGGCTGAACCAGTGGCTCGTGATTGGCAAAGCGGATGTAGATCATAGTGCGGCCATCAGCAAGCGCCTGAGCCACAAAGGGGTCGACGAACTGGGAGAAGTCGGCAAGGGTGGTTAGTTGCCACACAACGTTATCGCCCATGCGTATGTAGTCGAACACGGTATCGAGCCCATCGATGCCGCATTTGACTCTTTCAAACGCCGCCATCAGAGCTCCTTTCCCTCGTCGAGAAGAGACTCTTTCAGCTTAGCAGGCGATTGTTAACGCGGTGTTAACGCTTGGGTTGTGTCAGCGGTCTGTGTTGCGCTTGGCCGTTAGCGGCGACAGCGTATGACCTTTAACGATGATAGCGTTTGACCTTTTCGGAAAGCTCTGCCAACTCAGCAGAACTGAGTTTGGGCAGATTCTCCAGTTGCACTATGAATTGAGCGATGCTCTCATTGTTTCGCGCACGCATGACCTCTTGGCAATAGCTGACTACCGATCCTGTGAGCACGGCCAGAAAGAAGATACTTATCAAACAGAGCACAACCGTGATGATGCGGCCGGCTGCCGTCACCGCCACGATGTCGCCAAAACCTATTGTAGTCACAGCTTGAAAGCAGAACCAAAGAGCGTCACCCGGGTGATTCATGCCTGGCTCAACCAGACGCACTAATAACGAACAGACAAAGAAGACAATAAGGAAGACAGCGCTCGTATGCGCTAGACCGGCTGTTTTCACAATCTTGCCAATCATACGGAGTTTGAACATGTTCGTTCCTCTCGTTTGGTTCACGTGTATGCAGCTAGAATACCGCAATGAGTACGAATATTCGAAGTCTGCCTACGGTTGCCGGCAGAGCTATTCAGACGGTGGGGATGCTCTATTTCGCTGTCCAGCGTTTTAGCGTAGCCAAGTGCGCCTTAAGCACTAGGCGAGCCTCATCTTCAGAGAAATTCGTTCCGCTTTGTGCTCCGTTATGATCTCGATTAGCATGGGTGACTATCAGCTGGATTGGTTTATCGGTCAGTTCCTAGACTACCTCTGACAACATCGTGCCGGGAGTTAAGCAAAGAAGTATGCGCTCCTTGGCAGATGTCTTCGCGCAGACCTCAGACAGGCTTCGTTTGTCTTCGCATCTCTTGAATGCCATCCCAATTAGCCACAACTATACCCACGCAGATTACGACTACTCCAATGATCTCCAATGAGCCATGCATCTTCCCTAAGATGATTTGCGCGAAAACTATCGTGGCCGGGAGCTCCAAACCGGTCATGATCGTGGTGATACCCATGGGAACCTGAGGGGCTCCCTTCATGATGAGCAGACAAGGGATCACCACTGAAACCAATCCGATAGGCAAAGCGTATGCCCAGGCACCCAAGTCAGCCAGGCTCGTGGTCAAATGCGAAAATGAGAAGACTGCCGCAAGTATGAATTCGGTTACAGAGAAGTAAAAAGTTCGCACCACTGAGGGGAGCTTTGTCTCAAAACGACTGGAGGTTACCAACATTCCCGCATAACTGAGA
>DBPN01000013.1 GCA_002305585.1 Eggerthellales bacterium UBA1419 | reverse complement strand
AATGGGTCAGAGGCGCTTCGGTGATGTCTGGCTATCTTGACGAAGAAGACGATGCGCTCGTTGACGGATGGTTTCCAACGGGCGATCTGGGCAGGATCGATGACGACGGATACCTCTATATCACTGGTCGCTGCAAGGATGTCATCGTCTTGAGTAATGGTAAGAACATCATGCCGCAGGAGGTCGAGCGCTCACTTGTCGCCTGTGAATCGATAGCCGAGGCTGTCGTGGTTGCCGGTGTTGAGACAGGTAACGGTCCAGAGCATCTCGTTGCTCATGTCGTACCTGATTTTGAGACCTTGGGCTTGACTGCGGATGATCCCGAGTCATTGGCGATTATCGAGCAGAAGATCCGCAGTGAGATAAAGCAGGCGAATCGGGAGCTCGTCTATCATAAGAGGGTGGCAGCCTATATGCTTCATCTGGAACCATTTGAGAAAACAACTACGCGTAAGGTGAAGCGTTTCCTGTTAGTGGGTAATCTGGAAGGAATGACATATGTTTGATCGCGTAAAGGCGATAATCGAGGAATACCTCAAGCGTGACGACTTGGAGATAAAGCCAAGTACCGACGTCCTCAGCGATCTGGGGATCAACTCCCTGGAACTCGTAGAGCTGGTATGCGCATTTGAGATGGAATTCGATATCGATATCCCCGAGAAGGATATTCGTGGGTTTATGACAGTTGAGGATATCGTGCGCTATCTGGAAGCGGATGCGGCGTAGGGATCTGCAGTTGTGAACCTCTTCCTTGCGCAGGCTACACCCATTTTCGAGGATCGTCTGACACGAGCAGCTCTGCCTGTCATACCCAAAGAGAAGCTCGATCGAATGAAGCGCTGTCGAGTCGCGCAGCAACGTACCTGCATGGCGCTATCTGAGGTGTTGCTCGCGTGGGCAGTGCAAGAGGTTCATGGTCTCACATTAAGCAAGGACCATCGTGTAGTGGGGGAGCATGGTAAGCCGATGTTCCGCGTCGACACTGAGACCATCGATTTCAACATTAGCCATTCGGGTTCATTCGTACTGGTTGGTATCGATGAACATCCACTGGGAGTTGATATCCAGCAATGGGGGCGAGATGATGACCGGGTAGCCCGCAAGATCATGTTGCCAGGGGAATATAGCGATTGGGTTCAATCGCCAAACAAAAAGGTGGACTTCTACGACTTTTGGACACGCACCGAGAGCAGGCTCAAGTGGCAAGGTGACGGCATCGCCGGTTTGGGAGAGGGTAGCGTTTTGCTGCCGGACTGCGTCAGCGTTCATCCGGTTACCGTTACGCAGGGCTACTCTGCAGCCGTATGCGGCCAGTTATCGAGAAGTCTTGGTGCCCTGAACGCACAGGAGATAGATGTTGAAGTGTTGCTCGCACTGGTCGAACGAAAACAACAATCACAATTCTGTTCGCATGGGTTGAGCTAAGACAGGAGGCGTTATGAGCGAGTGTGGGAGTGTGGCTGAGGCCCTGACAGAAGATGCGGTGGCGAGTGACTCGGGGGAGCCCGAACAGGCCTACGCAGCGGGTCTGTATCCTCTTACGCATCCCCAGTATCGCATTTGGCACGTTGAGCAATCCCACCCAGGCACGAGCATGTGGAACAACGCCGGCACACTAAAGATCCGCGGTAAACTCGATTTCGATTTGCTTGATCAAGCCATCCAGCTGTACCTTGAGGCCAATGACTCATTGCGAATCCGCATCGGTCTTGTCGATGGCGAACCCGTTCAATACGTTACCCCTTATCATCCAGTACACATAGATCAACTCGACTTCACTGCCGTGGGAGTTAAGGGGCTGTACGAATGGGATGTGCGCCAGACACAGGCACCCATGCCACTGATTGACAGTCCGCTGTACTATTTCACCTTAGCGAAGACCGCCGCTGATGAAGGCTATCTGTATGCCAAGATGCACCATATAGTCTCTGATGGTGTCTCGTTCGTCCTGCTTGCGAATGAGATCATGGAGAACTATGACCGCCTGCTGTGCAAAGAGGAACCGATTCGTCGGTCGCCTGTCTCGTACCTTACTTATGTCGCAGAGGAACGTCACTATATGGAGTCGAGGCGCCGTGAGTACGATGAGGCGTATTGGTTGAAAAAATTCTCTGACCTGCCAGAAGCCACTGTACTCAAGCCCAGGACAGCAGATTACTTCAGTACCAAGGCGAAGCGTAAGGCCTGCGTACTTCCCGCGGATCTCTCCGCGGCTGTGCGACGTTTCTGTTCCGAACAACGCGTTTCGGTCTTCACGCTGCTGTTGGCTACCTTTTTGGTCTATCTCAACCGCGTGCTGGCGAAGGACGATCTGGTTGTGAGCGCGCCAGTCTCCAACCGCACATTCGCGGGATCAAGTGAGCGGTTTGGCATGTATGTGAGTACCGTGCCGGTTCGCATGACTGTGGATAATGAGCAGACATTCCTCGAATTCGCCAAAGCGATTGCCAACGAATGGTTCTCAGTGCTCAAACATCATCACTACCCATACGACCTGCTGATGCAGAAGATACATGAGAAGCGCGACGATATCACACAGCTGTACGACATCTCGCTGTCCTATCAGGTTGGGACGTTTGAGACGAGCAAGCGTTGCTTCAGCTATGAGGGACGCTGGCATTTTAGCGGTCACCAGACTTCATCACTGAACATCCACTGGAATGATCGCGAGAATGACGGAAGGTTTGTGCTCGATTACGATTACCTGAGTCCACTTCTCGCTGCCAAGGAAGTCGACTTCATCCACGAGCACCTGTGCAATCTTGTGTTGGATGCGATCAATCATCCGGACAAGCGCCTGCATGAGCTCGATATGCTCTCGCCCGAAGAGCGCGAGAAGGTGCTGTTCACATTCAACGACACCGATGATGGATTCGCCCGTACCAATCTGGTGAGCTTGTGGAGCCAACGCCTGCGTGAGGCGCCAGACTCCGACGCCCTGGTTTTCCAGGATAGGAGATGGACGGTTGCCCAGCTGGACGCTGCGGCAAACGATGTCGCGCTGAAGCTCAGGAATGTGGAGGCAACAGCCGGTGACGTGGTTGCGCTCGCATTACCTCGCAGCGATGCCTACTTCGTAGCAATGCTCGGTATCCTCAAGGTTGGGGCGGCCTTCATGCCCCTCGATGAAGCGCTTCCCGAAGAGCGGGTGCGCTTCATGTTAGCCGAGTCGGGCGCGCGTTTCGCGATAGTGGGAGAGGGAGAACTCACGGGCCTGGAGCTTGAAACCCTGCCAGAGGAGGTTTCGCTCATAACCGTAGGCCCCAAGCAGGTTGATCGCTGGCTTTCAGCTGGGGAATCGGGTTTGTCATGCGGCAGCGATCGCCAGGTCTCATCCGGCGATCCGGCAGCGCGAGAAGCGCATGATTCGGCAGAGCTACAAACGCATGATCCGGCAGAGCTTCAGCTGCCCAACCCGAAACAGTTAGCCTACATCATCTACACGTCAGGATCGACAGGAACGCCTAAGGGCGTGGCTATCGAGCATGGCAGTATCGCTCATTTCGTACTTACCCTGCGTAGTGCCTGGCAGCGTTCTGCTGGTGGTAGGATGCTCAGCGTTGGTCCGATATCGTTCGACATCAACGTAATGGAGGCAGCAATCGGGTTGTTCTCAGGGCGAACGCTCGTGGTAGCCAATGAGCAGCAGGCAGATTACCCGCAGGAATTATGTGCTCTGATCGAGAGCGAGGGTGTCGATCTGATGATGGTCACTCCTGGACGTATGGAGATGATCCTGTCAGCACCGGCGAGTGAATGCTCTTTACGAGGATTGAGGGAGATCGGCCTTGGCGCCGATATCCTGCCGCCTCAGCTGCTGCAGAGGATTCGACAAGCGACATCAGCGCATATCACGAACTTCTACGGACCTACCGAGGCTACTATCGCCGCAACCTGTTGTGATGTCACAGATTGTGTTGATGTGAATATCGGTCGGCCGATGAATGGCACACACGTCTACATCCTCGATCCGCACATGAATCCCGCGCCCATCAGCGTGCCGGGCGAACTGTATATTGGCGGTGCTGGGGTTGGTCGCGGTTATATAGCGCAGGAGAAGTTGACTGCGGAGCGTTTCATACCGTCACCGTTTGTCGAGGGCGATCGCCTGTATCGTACGGGCGACCTTGGCCGTTGGTATCCGCGCGGTGAGATCCAGTTCCTTGGCAGGATCGACCGACAGGTGAAGATCCGCGGATATCGCGTTGAGCTTGGCGAGATCCAGAACCAACTGTTGCAGGTTGAAGGAGTGAGGTCTGCCGCAGTTGTCGCCTTCGAGGAGACCGACGGCCGAAAATATCTCTGTGGCTATGTGGTGGGTGACGATGTTCCGTCTGCAGCCGAGCTCAGGGCGCGTCTTTCCCAGACGCTGCCCTTCTATATGGTTCCAACCTATTTCGTCAAACTCGACGAGCTGCCATTGACAGCGAGTGAGAAGCTCGATACCCATCGGTTGCCCAAACCCCAACGCGAGCAAACTACCGTTTCCTTGCTTGAGACAGCTACGGAGCGAAAGCTTGCCCAGCTGTGGCAAAGACTGCTCGGCATCTCGGCTGTGGGTCGCAGCGACCATTTCTTCGAGATAGGTGGCGACTCGCTGTCCATCGTACGGATGATCGCCGAGGTGGCGGATGTCTTCGATGTGGATATCGACCTCGCTGATGTTTATCGCGATCCAACCCTGTTCGCCTGCGCGGCACTTATCGACCAGGCAGAGGCAGGCTATCGCAAGCAGATCAGACCAGCTGCGCCACGCAAGTACTATCCCGCCTCAGCGACGCAGAAGCGCATGGTGGTAACGACGAGCGCGGATAGCGAATCGGTTGCCTACAACGTACCCTCGCTGTTCGTTTTCGAGGGATCACTTGACGAGAATCGCCTGCGGGAAGCCCTGCGCGCCCTTATCGAACGTCATGGTGTGTTGCGCACCTCGCTGCTTGTGCACAAGGGAAGTGTGGTACAGCAGGTTCACCGCAAGACATCTCTTCCATTCGAATCTGTCACCTGCCCGGACAATAGGATAGCCACTTGTGCGAAAGAGCACGTTCGACCTTTTGATGTCAGCGAGGCTCCATTGATGAGGCTGGTGTCCATTCGCACTCCCAAACGCCATGCGCTGCTCTTCGATTTCCATCATGCAGTTTGCGATCAAGCTGGCTTCGAGATCGTGATAAAGGACTTCTCCGCGCTGTATCGAGGCGAAACGCTCCCTGCTCTTGCCATCGACTATAAGGATTATGCCACTTGGGACGAAAGCCGTTTCGCCTCGGGGGCAATGGATGGTCACGCAGCGTATTGGCGCGAACAATTGGCAGACACGGTACCTCCGCTTTCGCTTCCCAGTGATCATCCGCGTACGGGTAAACGCAAAGGCGCGGTTTGCGAGTTGCGCATCCCGCGCGACAGACTCGATACATTCAGCGCGTTCGTCCATACGGAGAAGGCTACGGTCACCGGCGCGCTGATGACTGCCTTTGGTCTTGTGTTATCACGTATGGCCGCTCAAGATGAGGTTGTGGTAGGGATCCCTGTTTCAGGCAGGAGCCAAACCATGCTGCAACACGTAGCAGGAGCCTTTATCAACACACTTCCTGTTCGCTGCCACTTTGACGCTGGTCACAGTATCCGCGCCTGCTTCGAGGCCGTGAACCGTTCATTGGGAGAAGCGGTATCGCATCAGGAGTATCCTTTTGACCGCATCGTCACAGATTCATCAGTTAATCGTGAATGGGGTCGAAACCCATTATTCGATGTGATGCTCGTATTTGGCAAAAACGACCTCGAGCTTGTACTTGACGGGCTGGTTGCAACGCCTCGATTTGTGAGGACGGGAACATCGAAGCTGGATATGACCCTGTTCGTCTACGAGACACCCACGGGTCTCGAATGCCGGCTTGAATATGACCAGAACCTCTATTCGAGCAAGCGAGCTCGCCGATTGCTCGATCGATTCGCCCATACGGTTGAGACACTGTATGCCCTGCCTGAAAGCGGGCTTGACCAAGCCTGCGTCTTGCCGCCCGATGAGTACGATCTTGTCACGCGAGTCTTCTCGGACACCAGCGCACCGTACCGCTTAAGGCCCCTATCCGAATGGATTGAGGAGCTGGCCGATACACGAGGTGACGAGGAAGCCGTTGTGGCAGCCGATGGGCGGCTCAGCTTCGCCGAGTTCGATCAGGCAGCCGATCGCATAGCCTGCGCACTCGCTGAAGCGGGTGCGACCCCCGGCAAGCTCGTCGCGGTGATGATGAGCCGGAGCGCGGCACTGCTCCCCACGTTATTCGCTATCATTAAATCGGGAGCCGCCTACCTGCCGGTGGACCCAACATATCCCGCCGAACGCATATCGTTCATGGTCTCTGACAGCGGTGCGGATTTGATAGTGGCCGATGCCAAGGTCATCGATGCAAACGGATGGTCTATCCCGAGTGAGACAACCACAGAGCAGAAGGTGGCAGGGCATGCTCCGAGCGAGGGGTTCGCGGGAGCACGGATACTCTTGGTTGAGGATCTGCTTTCATCATATGCCGCGTTGGATGCTGCAGCCCTACGAGCCAAGAGATGTACCAGATGCGTTGAAGCGAGCGGAGACGATCTTGCCTATGTGATCTATACGAGCGGCTCGACAGGGACACCAAAAGGCAGCCGCGTCACACGTAAGGGCGTTGCGAATCTCCGTGATGCGATGGCTGAGTGTATTGGCTATGACCCATCATGGACAGCGGCATCGGTGACAACGATGTCGTTCGATATCTTCGTCACTGATGCTCTATTGCCACTAACCTACGGCTGCCGCACCGTTCTAGCCGATGATGACGAGCTTCGACAACCGCATCTACTCGCCGATCTCATACAACGCGAAAACATCGATTATCTGCAAACGACGCCTTCGCGTATGCAGATCATGGTTCGTGATGACGACTTCAGGCAAGCAGCGAAGCGGCTTTCGACGGTCGTCCTCGCAGGAGAGAAGCCCCCACTTTCGCTTGTGCGTGCCATGAAGCGGCTGATGCCAAATGCGCGGATCAAGAATGGCTATGGTCCAACCGAGGTGACGGTGTACACATCGTTTCAGGATATGAGCGAATCAGACCATGTGAGTATTGGCCATCCCATCGCCAATACACGCGTGTATCTTCTTGACGAAGGGCTGATGCCGGTACCCCTTGGTACTTCCGCCGAAGCGTATATCAGTGGTGATGGTGTGTCTCCTGGCTATATCGGCCGCGATGAGTTGAATAGAACTCGCTTCCTGCCCGACCCCTTCCGTCCGGGCTCGATGATGTATCGATCGGGTGATATCTGCTGCTTCGATGAGAAGGGGGAGATCTTCATCGCTGGCCGTGCCGATCATCAGGTTAAGATACGCGGTTTACGCATCGAGCCGGGTGAGATCGAGTCACAGCTTTGCGCGATTGAAGGTATTGAGGAGGCGATTGTCACAGTGTGCGGCGAAGATGAGCGCAAGCAGCTAATCGCCTATGTTACCGGTAAAGCGGTGCCAGAACCCACCCGACTGCGCAAGACGCTCGCTGAGCGTTTGCCCTCCTATATGGTTCCGGTCCACTTCATCCGTCTCGATGTATTACCCATGACAGCTAATGGCAAGGTTGACCGCGCTCTCTTGCCCGACCCTAGGATTCCTAACAGGTCCAACGACCATGCTCTGGAAACGACCAGCGGCAATAACGCCACGCAGCGCGGGCAGAAGAGGACGCGTATGACTGCCGAGGAGCGTCGCTTCCTGCGCACAATCGAGAAGGTGATCGGTGCGTCCGATATCAGCTTCTCGGACAACATATTCGATCTGGGCGGTGATTCGCTCGCAGTCATCTCCATCCAGGCACAGTTGGTACGTTTTGGTTGGACATTGCGCACACAGGACTTCTACGATACAGCGACTATCGGGGAATTGTTCGCCCTTGTACATACCGCTGACGGCGAGGAAGTGAGCACAGGCAACTCACGGCAGCAGAAGCCCCAGCGGCGAGGTGCAGCCGTACACGAGAGTGGAGAAGACGAGCGCTCGGTACCGCTTGATAGCGTGAGGTTGCGTATATGCAATGAGGTAGCAGCAGCACCGGATAAAGTACAAGCGGCCTCACTCGATCGCGTACTCGTGACGGGAGCGACTGGATATCTTGGCGCTCATGTGGTTTCTGCCCTGTGTGAAGCCGGCGCACATCAGGTGCATTGCCTGGTGCGGGGTGTCGATGACGAGCAGGCTCGCGCTCGCCTGAACGATGCGCTTCTGGCCTACGATATCGGAATACCCGATGCGGTGATCTCGCTGCGAGGTGATGTATCCGACAGTGCGACAGAGCTTGCCAACAAACTCCCGGCGGTCGATGCGATCATCCATTGCGCGGCGATCACTGAGCATGTGGGAAAGCGCGAGGACTATGAGCGGATCAATGTCGAGGGTACACATCGGATGGTTGAATTGGCTAAGCTGCTCTCGGCTCAGCTGATGCATGTATCGACGATGAGCGTCGCCGGCACTGGTGGGGCGCTTTTCGACGAGAGTTCTTTCGATGTTGGACAGGATGTCTCCTTCAACGAGTACACTCGCAGCAAGTACCTGGCTGAGAGTATCGTGCTCGAAGCCTTCGGAAAAGGATTACCGGGTCGCATCTTCCGGGTTGGCAACCTTACCGGCCGAGCTTCAGATGGTATGTTCCAGCGCGATGTGCGGCGCAACGCCTTTGCGATGAGACTTGCCGCGTTCGCTCGTCTCGGGTGCTACCCAGCAGACCGCTTCACCAGCTTCGAGATGACACCAGTGGATGCCTGCGCGCAGGCCATCGTGTCGCTATCCGCCAGCGAATCAGCGCGGATATCCCACCTGCAAAACGACTACCAGCACAATGCAAAGGCCCTCGCTGCATTGATGTGCAGTTGCGGCTACCCACTTGAGCAGGTTTCGGCCGAAGAATTCTCCAACCAGGCCATCGCGCGCACAGAATCGGAGTTCTCGAGTCTGTTTGGGGTAATTAGAGATATCGTCGAGGGGTCCGAAGCCTTGGCGACCAAGGTGTCCGCGAAAGCTACATCCGATGCCCTTAGGTGTCATGGGTTCTCATGGCCATCGACGGACCAAGATTACTTCACTCGTTACTTCGCCCATATTGCGGCTGTAGTCGAAGCGTCGACGCCCACGCTGGAGAGGAGTTGATCATGGATACCACTGCTTCCATCATCTTGACCTTGGTTCTGATCATGCTGGTGGCAATGCTCTGTTATGTCTTCTTCGCAAAGGAGAAGAAGACGATCCACTACCTGTTCATCATGATCATCATTGAGCTGATCATCTGGAATACGGCGGTGTTGATTGGCAATTATCTTGCGTTCGACCCTCAGCTATCGGTGTTTGTGGATAACTTCGCCTATTTCGGGGCAGCATTCGTCCCCGTGACGATGTTGCTGCTGGGACTGACATACCAGAAGAACTTCCGGGGTCTGTCGAGGATGTATGCCCTGTTACTCGTATTGCCCATCATCACGATGATACTGATCTTCACTAACGATTATCACCACCTATTCTACCTCTCCTATCAGCCGGGTATAGGCTACACACAAGGCCCCTATTTCATCGTATACGCAATCTATTCATACGCGTGTCTGTTCATCGGTATGATCCTACTCTGTTACACGGCAGTTAAGACATCGGGTGTGCTCTCTCTTCAGGCTCTACTCAACTTCGTTGCCGCGCTCATCCCCACGGTTACGAACATCGGATATACGCTGCACATCCCTGGCTTCCACGTCTACACTACGCCAATCGCGTTCACCATCACCATACTGCTCTATATCGTGTCGATGTTCCGCTTCAGCTTCCTCAAGGTGGTTCCCATCGCCACGCGCACGGTTATCAACCGCATCTCCGATTGCTTCGTGGTCATCGACCGTGATCTGCGCATCCTCGATTCCAATGAGGCCTTCAATCGTCACTTCTACAGTGTCTCTGTGGCAAAGCAGAAAAAGTGTCTTGATGAGGTGCTGGCAGGTACGGGGTTGGACGAGGAACAGATGGCGTCGGTGAGCGAGAGTATCACCAATGCCTTCGAGAGCAATACCGTGCAGGCGGCCGATCTCGCCGTACCCGGCGACAATCCTCGCTTCTACTCGGTCGAGTACACACCCCTGCTGGAAAGATCGTCGTATCCCGCTCTTGTCCTGCTGTTCAAGGATGTGACGCAGCATGTACTCGACCTGCAGATATTACGTGAGAATCAGGACATCCTGCTCGAGAAGGAGCGATTGGCCTCACTTGGCCAGATGATAGGTGGCATCGCCCACAACCTCAAGAGTCCGATCCTCTCCATCTCGGGGGGTATCGATCAAGTGCAGGACCTTGTCAGTGAATACCGTGAATCAGTGGGTGACGACGATGTCACCGATGATGATCACCGAGAGATTGCCAGCGATATGGAGGAATGGCTGCGCAAGATGAAGGCGCAACTGGCCTATATGTCAGACATCATCTCAACGGTTAAAGGTCAGGCAGCCCAGTTCAGCGAACAGCGGCATTATCCTTTCACCATCGGTGAACTGCTCAAGCGCACACAGATACTGATGAAGCATCCTTTGGTGAAGAACAACTGTGTTCTGGAATCTGAGGTGCTCGTCGACCGCGAACAGGTGATCGTTGGCGACGTGAACAGTCTCGTTCAGATTCTTGATAACGTCATAGATAACGCCATTCAAGCGTATAATGGGCGCAGTGGGAAGATCCAACTGAAAGTGGAGCAGATAGGCGATGATGTCAGATTCTCTGTTTCCGATCAAGGTGATGGTATCCCGCCCGAGATCGAGAAACTGCTTTTCAAAGAGATGGTGACGACTAAGGGCAAGCACGGTACGGGACTTGGTCTTTATATGTCCTACAGTACTGTGAAGGGCATGTTCCGTGGCAATATGTGGTTTGAGACGAAGCCCGGTGAGGGCACAACGTTCTTCATACAGATTCCTCTGACGGGAGAGTAGGGCGGCTCGTATGCGTAAACAGCGAAGCCAAGAGATTTCGCAAGAGTACAAGATCATGGTTGTGGATGATGAAGAGGGCATCATCGACACCGTTACGGCTTTGTTGACGCGCAGCGGCTATTGGTGCAAGGGATTCACCGATCCCCTTGAGGCACTTGAGGAGCTTGAGAGCGAGCACTATGACCTACTTATACTCGACTACTTCATGCAGCCTATCCATGGCGACGAAGTGGTTGAGCGCATCCGCAAAAGGGACTACGAGCTCTATATCCTGCTGCTCACCGGGCATAAGGAGCTCGCGCCACCGGTGAGTACGCTCAAGTCACTGGCCATCCAGGCGTACTGCGAGAAGAGTGATCGAACCGACCAGCTGCAGCTGCTGGTTGAGTCAGGGATAAAGTCCATCGGTCAGATGCGCACCATAAAGCAGTTCCAGGATGGACTCAACAGCATCCTCGGCGCTGTGCCGAAGATCTATCAGCTGCAACCAATCGGGAACATCCTTGAGGAGATCCTGCGGCAGATCCTTCCTCTCGTGAGAGGTGAGGATGCGTTCATCCTGGTTGACGAACTGCCCGAATTACTTGATGTCACTGCGTCTATGGGCGTTGAGCCCGTAGAACGCAAGAGCATCTTCTGCGGCATAGGTATGTATCGCGGTTCGGTTGATTCGTTCACGAGTATGCTCGACCATGGGTTGATGGAGGCGGTTGGTCGCGCACGTACCGATTGCAAGCTTACCTATGCTCCCGAGGGCGTCGTCTTGCCGCTTCATGATGAGAAGGGCCAATCGCTTGGCGTGATATACGCGCGTAACGTCTCAAGCGAATACGGCATCAAGCTGCTCGAGATCTATGCGCATCAGGCAGCTTCCTCCATCAGCAATGCCTTCCTGCATTCACTCGTCAATATCAAGAACGAGGAACTATATGAAACCTACGCGCAACTCAAGCAGCGCTACATGGACACCGTCGAGGTGCTGCGTCTGGCGGTCGACGCTAAGGACGAGTACACGCGAGGGCATTCTGATCGCGTGGTAGGCCTTTCTTTGCAGATCGGTCGCGATTACGGCTTAAGCGAAGCCGAACTCGAGGAACTACGCGTTGCGGGGCTGTTCCATGACATCGGCAAGATCGGTACGGCCGACGACATACTGCTTAAGGCCGAATCCCTCACCGATGAGGAGTACGAACAGATCAAGCGCCATCCAACCAAGGGGGCGATGATCCTATCGGCCGTCTCGATGTTTGAGAGCATCGTACCGGTGATCAAGCACCATCATGAACGTTGGGACGGCTCGGGTTATCCGGATGGGCTTTCTGGCCTGGATATCGAGTTCAATGCCCGCATCATCGCTGTAGCCGATGCCTTCGATGCCATGATGTCTGACAGGCAGTATCGTTCACATCTGTCATTTGAGGACGCAATCCAACAGTTACGTGATGGTTCGGGTACGCAATTCGATCCGGATGTGGTGAGCCGACTTCTCACTTTGCTCGAGAGAGATCCCGGGATCCTTGATACCATTCGCCAGTAGGCGCCTTTTCGATGCCTGAAGAATCGATGCCCTCGATGCCTGCGGATGGTCTTCGGCACAATCAGCTTCTCGACTCGCCATTGACTAAAACAACTGCTTGGGCTAGGATTCCTTGCCATGGAGACGACATATAGGAAACATACCATGATGATGCTCGAGCCCGGGCTTGTAAGCGGCTCTGCCGAGCTCGGGCGTTAAACAATGTCGTTATCCTACGACTTCTCTGACGTAATTCTCCCATACTGATACAGGTTCCCATGATAGAGATACGCAATCTCTCTAAGACATACGACGCCAAGCATATCCAGCACGAGGCATTGTGCGACATCAATCTGACCATCGACGACGGTGATATCTTCGGAATCATTGGAGTGTCGGGGGCCGGTAAGTCGACGCTCGTACGCTGCATCAACCTGCTTGAGCGACCAACAACCGGTCGTGTCCTCATCGATGGTGATGACGTCACCGACTTCAAAGGTCGCCAATTGCTTGAGCTTCGCAGTAGGATAGGGATGATTTTCCAGGATTTCAGCCTCTTCGCCCAACGCACCGTGTTGGAAAACGTCAGGTTCCCGCTGGCCGTCAGACACCAAGACAAGCAGGAGTCATACAAGCGCGCTCAGGAGCTACTTGAGCTGGTTGGATTGGCAGATAAAGCTAGGAACTATCCATCGCAACTCTCGGGCGGACAGCAGCAACGGGTTGCCATAGCTCGGGCGTTGGCCAACAGTCCACATATCATCCTCTGTGATGAGGCGACCAGTGCCCTGGACTCGCTCACAACGGAGTCGATACTTGAGCTGCTCAGGGATATCAACCAGCGCTTTGGTGTGACCATAGTCGTCATCACGCATTCCATGGATGTTGTGCGTTCCATCTGCAACAAGGTGGCGGTGATAGACGATTCCCGTATCGTTGAGCAGGGGACGACCGAAGAGGTCTTCGCGCGACCGAAGGCTGCAATCACCGAGCGTCTGCTCAAGACGGCAGGTGACCATGATTGAGACTCTGCAGGCGTTCTTCGCCGAGTACGGTAACCTGCTTGTCGAGGGTACCGTCGCCACGCTGATCATGACCACGGCGTCAACCTTGATAGCCTATCTGATAGGCATCCCGATTGGTGTCATCGTCACGATAACTGCTCCCGGATCGCTGCGGCCACATCCGGCTGTCAATGCGGTTCTGGGCTGGATAGTGAATATCGGCCGTTCGATACCTTTTATCATCCTGTTGGTGGCCTTGATACCGGTCTCGCGATTCATCGCCGGGACATCACTGGGAACCACTGGAGCGATAGTACCGCTGACCATCGGCGCTATCCCCTTTGTTGCGCGTATGGTTGAAGGTTCACTCGCCGAGATAGGGCCAGGTCGCATTGAAGCGGCTCAGGCGTTTGGAGCTTCCACACTGCAGATAATCACCAAGGTGCTGCTCTGGGAGAGTCTGCCTTCGTTGATCAGAGGCGCTGCGATCACCTATATCACTCTGATCGGTTACTCAGCGATCGCCGGGGCTGTTGGTGCCGGTGGTCTAGGCGATATCGCCATACGTTTTGGCTACTACCGCTATCAGGATGAGGTGATGATCGCCACGATAGTGCTGTTGATTATCGTGGTCCAGATCATCCAGAGCGCAAGCGACATCCTCAGCAAGAAGATCGACAAAAGATAACCAGCAATACCGTAGGAGTTAAGGGCGTCAGTCCTGTCCGAGAGTGGCAGCGAGTGACGACATGAAATGGATATCAACCACCAACGGGTGGTAACGAAAGGAAGGGACAACATGAAGAGGAGCAGATTAAGGGTACTAGCATCATTGGCGCTCGGCGCGGCTCTGGTGGCAACACTGGGGCTGCTGTGGGGTTGTGGCGCCAACAGTCAGTCAGGGTCGGATGCGAAGACTGCCGGCACTGCTGACAACGCTAAAACCACAGTACTAAAGGTTGGTGCCTCACCAGCGCCACATGCCGAGATCCTTGAGTCAGTGAAGGACACGCTGGCCGAGCAGGGCATAGAACTCCAGATCATCGAGTACTCAGATTACGTCTTGCCCAACACTGCCCTGCAGGACGGCGACATCGATGCGAATTACTTCCAGCACAAACCTTATCTGGACGATTTCAATGCCGAGCATAAAAGCACGCTCGTCTCTGTGGCAGCCGTCCACTTCGAGCCTCTGGCGATCTATGCCGGCAAGAGCGCATCTGTAAGCGCTCTTCCGGATGGCGCTAGAATCGCCGTGCCCAACGATACGACCAATGAGGCGCGCGCCTTGCTCTTGTTGCAGGATCAGGGTCTCATAACCTTACCGGCCAACGCCGACCTCACCGTCACACCACGTGATATCGTCGATAACCCCAAGGATCTGGAGTTCCTTGAGGTCGAAGCAGCTGCTTTACCACGCGAGCTGGAGGAAGTCGACCTTGCGGTGATCAACGGCAACTTCGCATTGGCCGCCGATCTGCCCACATCGCTGGTACTTGCTACCGAGGATCCCGATTCGCTGGCCGCGACGACCTACGCCAACTGTCTGGTGGTCAAAGAGGGTAACGAGGATAATGCGGCTATCAAGGCGTTGATCGAAGCGCTTACCTCGCAGCATACCCGTGACTTCATCGCCGACCGCTATCAAGGCGTCGTTGTACCGGTGTTCTGATCACCTTATCGCTTGTAGGATGTAGGGGTAGGGAACGGTGAGGGATCACTCCCCGATCTCAAAGAGAGGCGTATCGCAATGTTGGTAGGTATCATCTCTGATACTCACGGCTCTCTACCGCCCTCTATTCTGACCACGTTTGAGGATTGCGCCCATATCATCCATGCTGGGGATGTGGGCGCTTCATCCGTGATTGAAAGGTTGCGCTCAATTGCGCCGATTACGGCAGTCAGGGGCAATTGTGACAGCTTGGCACTCGGTTTGGATTTGAAGCGGTTCGCGACTGTGGTCCTTGATGGCGTGCGCTTCTTTGTCACCCACACACCGTTAGACGCGCAGGCTTCGTTGCATGGTCATGGCTTCATCGCCCCGCAGCAACCTTTGCCTCACGTCTGTGTGCACGGGCACACGCATATCACGCGCAATGAGCGCCAAGGAGCAGTTCTCGTGCTATGCCCAGGTTCTCCCGTGAGCCCTCGAGCGGGTAATGATCCAACAGTGATGCTCGTCAAGATCGAGGACTCTGGTGTTGCAGAAGTCCAAGTGGTCAAAGTTGGTTAGTGCGCGATCATCTCAGCAGACAAGGAGTACGATAATCCGATGACTGGCGTTTTCCTGAACATCATAACCGTGATACTTGGCACTGCGTTTGGCTTGCTCTTTGGCAAGTTGATACCTGAGCGATTCAGGCAGATCGCCTTCTCTGCTATTGGATCGTGCACCATCGCCTTTGGCGCAATCACCACCGTTGGCGGATTCAGCGATCTTAGCGCGAGCCGAGTGGGTTCCTTCGCTGCTTTGGTGTTAGTGACTTCTCTGGTGACGGGATCGCTTCTGGGAGAACTGTTGCGGATAGAGCAACGCATTGAAGGCCTGGGTAATTGGCTGCATGGTTTGCTGGGAAAACGTTTCAAGCGCGGCGATCGGGTAGATGCTTCACCGTCAACTTTCGCGGAAGGCTTTATGACCGCCTCGATCTTCTTCTGCGTGGGAGCCATGACAGTCATGGGCTCCATCCAAGCCGGGCTTGGCGATCCTTCGACTTTGTACCTCAAGTCGCTCTTGGATGGCGTATCGGCCATCTTCCTCACAACCGCACTGGGCATAGGCGTGGGCTTCTCGGCATTCTCGGTGCTCATCATCCAGGGTGGTCTGGCCTTGTTCGCCGGCTTTTTGGGTGACTTCTTCACACCGGCTATCATGGCCTCAATCAACCTTACCGGTGGGACCATGCTCATAGCTTTGGGTATCGATATCATCGGCATCAAGAAGATGAAAGTGGGCAATATGCTGCCGGCGCTGCTGCTGGCAGTTCTGCTTGGCTGGTTGCTGGGGTAGGGAAGCGTAACCGGAAACTAAGGCGGAGCAAGGGCATCTGTGCTATCATCTTGCGGTTAAACGAATGCCACAAATGAGGAAGTCATCTATGCGTGAGAAACTACAACAGATAATCGATGTCTATACCGAGCTGGAGCGCAAACTGAGTGATCCGGCTATCTTGTCGGATCAGAAGGAATACACCCGTCTGGCAAAGGCGCACTCCAGCCAGAGCGAGCTGGCACGCAGCGCGCGCACCTACGTCACGGCCTGTGACGAACTCGCTGCTGCCCGTGAGATGCTACATACCGAGAGTGATGCGGAGATGAAGGAGTTCGCCCAACAGGAGATCGCCTCGCTCACGCAACAGATTGAGGCATTGGAGGAGAGCATCAAGGTGATGCTCGTTCCCGGCGACCCAAATGATGAGAAGGACATCATCATCGAGATCAGGGCTGGAGCGGGCGGTGATGAGGCGGCGATCTTCGCAGGTGATCTTTATAAGATGTACCTGAGATTCGCCGATGAGAAGGGCTGGAAAGTTGAACTTCTGGGCGCTTCGACCTCGGAAGCCGGTGGCTTCAAGGAAGTCCAGTTCAAGGTCTCTGGTAACAAGGTCTATTCGGTGATGAAATTCGAAAGCGGCGTGCATCGTGTGCAGCGAGTGCCCAAGACAGAATCACAGGGCAGGATCCATACATCCACGGCTACTGTGGCAGTTCTGCCCGAGGCCGATGAGGTCGAGGTTGATATCAGCCCCAATGACCTGCGTATCGACATCTATCGTTCCAGCGGCCCCGGCGGCCAGAGCGTGAACACCACCGATTCCGCTGTGCGCATCACCCATCTGCCCAGTGGCCTGGTGGTGCAGTCCCAAGATCAGAAATCGCAGCTGCAGAACAAGATCGCTGCTATGGAAGTACTGCGCGCTCGCCTCTACGACAAGATGTTGGCCGATCAGCAGGAAGAGCTGGGGGCTCAGCGACGTGGACAGATTGGCAGCGGCGATCGCAGCGAGAAGATTCGCACCTACAACGGGCCGCAGGACAGGGTCACCGATCATCGCATCGGCTATAACGGTACCTATAACGGTATCCTCCTCGGTGCCGGAGGCAGCGGTTTGGAAGAGCTTACAACAGCACTGGTGACCGCCGATCGTGCCCGTCGTCTGGAAGAAGCGGTATGACGGCTGCGGGTGAAACCGCACCGGTCTGGACGACCAAGGCAGCGTTGGACTGGACGCAGGGCTATCTTGAGCGCAAAGGGGACGAGAATCCTCGGCTCAGTGCCCAGTGGTTGCTGTGCCATGCTACCGGCCTGAGTCGCTTAGAGCTCTACACCTGCTTCGACCGTTTGCTTACCCCCAATGAGTTGTCCTGCCTTCGCGAGGCGGTGAAGCGCCGTGGTGCGGGCGAACCACTACAGTACATCAGAGGTCTGGCAGCCTTCAGGCATCTGGAGCTCAGGGTCTCTCCCAAGGTGTTGATCCCACGACCTGAAACCGAAACGCTGGTGCAGCTGGTGCTGGACTGGCTTAATCAACGGCAACGGGCAACTCAGCAAGGCTGCGATCATCCATGCATCTTGGATATCGCCACCGGTTCGGGTTGTATCGCGCTCTCGTTGTTGCAGGAGTATCCAGACGCGCAGGTGCTGGCAACCGATATCAGCCCTGAGGCGGTGTTAGTTGCAGAGGAGAACGCCAGGCTGCTTAAGCTGGATGAAGCAGCCTTAAAAGTGATACAGGATGACCTCGCGGGAAGCCTCATCGATGATATCGGGATGCACGGCGGCTTTGACGTGATCATCTCCAACCCGCCGTATATCCCCACAGTCGAGCTTGAGCGGTTGCCGCGTGAAGTCGCAGACTTTGAACCCGTGTTGGCATTGGATGGCGGAGCAGATGGCCTGGAGATCTTCAGGCGCATCATCGAGCAGGCAGCAGTGCTATTGAAACCAGGTGGTCTACTGGCCTGCGAACTGTATGAGACCAGCCTTGACGAGGCTGCTGCCTGCCTCGATCAGCGCTACAATCACATCGCCATCCATAACGACCTGGTTGGTAGACCGCGTTTCATCACGGCTGAGCGCGCGGGCTGCGACATCAGTGTGGCAATCGCAGGTGAGGACTAAGATGAGCACAAGACAATCCACACCCATCATCGCCATCAACCCAAAAACGCCACAGCCACAGATCATCGCCCAAGCTGTAGCCGTCCTGCGGGCTGGCGAGCCGATAATCTTTCCCACCGACACTGTCTATGGCGCGGGCGTTGCAGTATGCGAGCAGGCCGACAGCAGCAGGCTCTACGCGCTCAAGCAGCGTGATATCGACAAGGCGATCCCCTGGCTGATAGCCGACTCACGACAGCTGGAGGACTTCGCCAGCGAGCTGCCGGAGTATGCGCTGCAGCTTGCGCAGAGATTCTGGCCGGGTCCACTCACTCTGGTGGTAAGAGCTGCGGATAAGGTGCCGCTACAGTATCGCGCCAACGATGGCAGTATCGCCTTGCGCGTACCAAACAGCCCCGTGGCATTGGCGCTCCTCGCGGCGCTCGGTTCACCGATCGCCACCTCCAGCGCAAATCGACAGGGAGAGTCCCCAGCCGTCGAGCTCGCTTCGCTTGACCCCGATCTGATCGCTGGAGCGGGATTGGTGCTTGATGGCGGAGTGGTTCCCGTAAGGCAAGCTTCCACCATCGTCTCCTGCCTGGAGGACGAACCGCGGTTCATCCGCCTGGCAGCTTTGAGCGCAGAGCAGATAGCCACAGCGCTAAATTGATGGCGGTGCTAAACTGATGTCTGTAACCAGCGAGCGCAGCAAATCGACGCTGGCTTGGATTCCATTCGCGACAATGACCATCGACAACTGTGTCGAATCCGGATAATGAGAAGAGGCGTAGATGACCCAGACAACAACAGATGAGGCGGAGTGCGGGAAACCCAGCGTGGCGATTGCCTCAGATCACGCAGGCTATGAGCAGAAGTCAAGGTTGGTGACATTCTTACGCCAACAGGGCTATACAGTGGTTGATCTGGGACCCGATGACGACAGTCGCGTCGATTACCCCGATTTTGCAGCCAAGGTTGCTGGTACAGTTGCCAGTGGCCAGGCGGATAAAGGTGTCTTGGTATGCGGAACAGGTATCGGCATGGCGATTGCAGCCAACAAGATCGCTGGGATCAGGGCTGCCAATGTCACTACAGCGCAGATGGCCGCACTCGCCCGCCAGCACAATGACGCCAACGTGGTATCACTCAGCGGCCGATTCGTCGAGTCCGAGGTTAATGAGCACATCGTGATTACGTTCCTCTCCACCGATTTCGAGGGTGGGCGTCATGGCCTGCGCGTGGAGAAGATCGACGCGCTGGGCTGAGGCTCCCAGCTAGCTCTTAATCGGCTCTTGATTCAGGTTCTCGTCCGCGGTTTTTATCAGCTTTGCGGTCACAGTAAGCTTCATCTGCGGTACTATGCTTAGCGGCATGTTTCACAATAAGGGAAGCTCAATAGGAAAGGCACGTCATGTCTCTCGAACATCTAAGCAAGCAAGATCCGCTTGTAGCCAGTATCATCAACGACGAACTCAACCGTCAGCGCACGCAGATAGAGCTGATTGCTTCAGAGAATTTCACTTCCATGGCAGTTCTGCAAGCAGTGGGAAGCGTCCTCACCAATAAATACGCCGAAGGCTACCCCAATAAGCGCTACTACGGCGGATGCCACGTGGTCGACAAAGTCGAGGATCTGGCGCGTGATCGTGCCAAGACCCTCTTTGGCGCGCAGTTCGCTAACGTTCAGCCGCACAGCGGTGCCCAGGCAAACTATGCTGCTTATCTGGCTACGGTCAAACCGGGCGACACGGTGATGGGCATGAGCCTGGCGCATGGCGGCCACCTCACCCATGGTTCACCGGTTAACTTCAGCGGCCTGTTCTACAACATGGTGTCCTATGGTCTCGACCCAGAGACAGAGCTGATAGATTACGATGAGGTGGAGCGAATCGCTAAGGAGTGCCAACCAAAGGCAATCTGGGCGGGAGCTAGCGCTTATCCACGCATAATCGATTTCGAGCGTTTCTCGCAGATAGCTAAAGCTGTTGGCGCCTATCTGATAGTGGATATCGCACACATTGCCGGTCTGGTTGCCGGTGGCTCACACCCAAGCCCCGTGCCCTATGCCGATATAGTCACCTCGACATCACACAAGACTCTGCGCGGCCCGCGCGGAGGATTCATCCTCACCAACAGCGAAGAGCTGGCCGCCAAGATCGACAAGGCGATCTTCCCCGGTGCGCAAGGTGGGCCTCTGATGCATGTCATAGCTGGTAAGGCGGTAGCTTTTGGCGAGGCTCTAACCCAGGAATACCGCGATTATGCGCATCAGGTGGTGGCGAACATGAAAGCTATGGGCGATGCCATGACCCAAGGTGGCCTGAGGCTGGTCTCGGGAGGCACCGAAAACCACCTGGCCCTAGTCGACCTCACTGCGGCAGACATCACCGGCAAGGAAGCTGAACATATACTTGACGAGGTTGGTATCACCGTCAACAAGAACACGATACCCAACGAGACCCGCTCACCATTCGTGACCAGTGGCATCCGCGTTGGTAGTGCCGCCATGACAACCCGTGGCTTCGATGAAATGGATGCTGCCCAAGTGGGAACCCTTGTTGCGCGTTCGGTCTTCGATCACCGCGATCCGCTTGCCACACAGGCGATATCACAGGAGATCGCGGAGCTCCTCAAGGCACACCCATTGTATCCGGAGCTATGAGGGGGCGCTTGATGACAGGCAATGGAATCACAGAGACGTATGGTAGTCCAATCGAGATACAGGGTTTCTCAAAACGGGTGGTAGTCATCGATCACCCGATGGTTCAGCATAAACTCACTCTATTGCGCAACAGGGAAACCGGCCCAAAGCAGTTCCGTGAGCTGATAAAAGAGCTCGCTATGTTCGAAGCCTATGAGGCTACACGGCACTTCCAGCTTGAACCGGTCAAAGTCACAACACCAATCTGCGAGACAGTCGCCTATACACTCAAGGGTAGGAAAGTTGCCATAGTGCCCATTCTCCGTGCCGGCCTGGGTATGGTGGACGGCATACTCGAGCTGGTGCCGGCAGCCCGTGTTGGTCACGTTGGATTGTACCGCGATCCCAACACGCACGAACCGGTGGAGTACTACTGCAAACTGCCAGATGACATAGGCACCCGCGAGGTATTGATCATCGATCCGATGCTGGCTACCGGTGGTAGCGCCGCAGCAGCGATAGAATTCCTCAAGAAAGAGGGCGTGCCATCCAATCGCATCCGCTTGCTGGTGATCATAGCTGCACCCGAGGGGATCCAGACTGTTTTGGACACCGATCCCGATGTCACCATATTCACCTGTGCAATCGATGAGTGCCTCGACGAGCGCGCCTATATCGTCCCCGGTCTTGGCGATGCCGGCGACCGCATATTCGGCACTAGGTAAATAAGGGGTAAGGCATGTTGCTCGCGGGGAAGAACGCAATCATCACTGGAGCCAATCGTGGGATTGGAAGGGCAACTGTCGAGGCATTCGCTCAGCGCGGAGCGAATATCTGGGCCTGCTCCCGTAAGCAATCGCAGGAATTTGAAGATGATATGCGGCATCTTGCAGATGAGACGGGAGTATGGATCAAGCCTCTGTACTTTGACCTCAAAGATGCCGCACAGATCGATAAGACCCTGCGGAGTATCGCTGCCCAGAAGGAGCCCGTAGACGTCTTAGCCAATATCGCCGGAATCACACTGAATGCGCTTTTTCACATGACAAGTGACAGCATGTTGCGCGATGTCTTCGATGTCAATTTCTTCTCTCAGATGCGGATTACGCAGTTCGTAACCAGGCTCATGATGCGCGGTGGCGGTGGAAGCGTCATACAGACTTCCTCTTTCGTCGGACTGGATGGCAACGCTGGCCAGTTGGCGTATTCGGCGTCTAAGGGTGCCATAGCCTCTGCTACGAAGACCTTAGCCGCAGAGCTTGCTCAATACAACATCCGCGTGAATGCAATAGCGCCTGGACTCGTGGATACTGCCATGGCCTGGGACCTGGAAGAGGAACAACAGCTGAAGATCCTGTCTTTAGCGGCAATCCAGCGAATGGGTACACCTGAGGAGATAGCCAACCTCGTTGCGTTCCTTGCCTCTGATGAGTCCTCATACATCACTGGACAGATTATCCGCGTTGATGGTGGTATCCGTTAAGTAGACGGCGGCATCCGTCAGGCATTCAGGATCAGGTCGGTATCGATTGCCCTGAATGACCACTGCTCGCCTGTTGTATCCAGCGACTTCGATCGTTCGCTGATCTGCAGCAACATGAGCGGCGAGCTCATGGTATTCTCGCGGAATCCCGCTTCCCTGAACAATATGGCTTCTGGTCCTTTGCTGTTTACATAGGGCACCTGCAGGGCATCCGATAAATCGGCAAGCTCCGATAGCAGGGTGTACAGGGCAGTCTTTTCGAGGCCTCCTGACAGATCGCGCGTTATCCACCAATCGACGACTCTGTTTACCGTTCCGTATGGCACCAGGATCGTCTGGACTACGAGATAGCCGGCTAGCTTACCGTTCCTGCTTGCTGTAAGGTAGAAGAAATCACCGGCTTTATTGTTGTCGATCTTCCACTTGAAATATTCTGAGGACCTGGCTATCGCTATCCCTTGAACCTGGTTAATCACCTGCAAATCCTCTGGCGAGAAGGGACAGGACTCGAATCGTCTGACGAGATAGGCCGAGCCGGACATCCTTCTCAGCTTATGGCCGAGATAACGCTTGGCTAAGGAGTTCAAGAAATCGGGCAGGTGAATGCCGGCTTTCTGTCCCAGGATCTTCACTGCTGAAAGCGGAAGCGAGAAATCAAGGTAATCAATCACCTGATCCCAACGCATCACTTTCAGGGTGGGGTAACTTTGGGTATTAGGTAGACCGAAGATCAGGTCCACGCCCTCGATATCGCGATAAGAGCTTCTGTAAAGTTTCATCAGTCTGCCAGGACCACGATAAGCAGGGAGGATGGCGGTGTCATTGGTTTGCAGAGCTCTGAGTCTTTGCCCGTCGGCGATAATCCAACAACCCATCAGATTATTCTGCATCGCAGGCATGTCCTCAACATGTTCGATGTAAATCGGATTATCGATCCGTTCAGGGTTTGCGTAATTCTTGTAAATGACCGTATCGACAGTTACTGGCCGCCAGATCTCCGAGAAGATGTGAGCAGACTCACGAGCGAGCATCAGTTCGTGTTCGCTGATTCCCTGATCTGAACCCGGATCAACGAATCTGACGTCATCAATAATTGTTCCATCCATTACGTTTCCCTGACTCCGCCAACGACTACCGACAATGACCCAAGCCTGCAATCATGGATGATCGGGTCATATGAGAACAATCCGATTGGCTTGGCACCTACGCATTGTATCAGTCCATAAGCTCTTTGATGCTTTGATCGTTCACGACATGTAGCCATTCGACCGTAGATACAGGATGCGAAAGCAGTGTATTCCGCTATAATCGTTAGCCAAGAAAGAACAGGAATCAAACGTGGCAAGAAGGGAAAAGCATGAGCCACCTTACTACCTATGATAAAGTCTTCGTCGACTCTCTCGATCTCAGCTCTGACCAACTCGGCAAGGAGCTCCAATATCAGTCGGTTCCCAATTGGGATTCGGTTGGCCATATGCAATTGATTGCCGGAATCGAAGAGGCTTTCGATATCATGTTGGACACAGATGACATCATAGATTTCTCATCCTATGAAGTGGGCAAGGAGATCCTTTCAAAGTACGATATCGTGATCTGAAGATCCTGATTCAACCATCAAAAGGACAGGGCTGCTTCCAGATGTTGGATTTACTTGGAGATACCAAAGGCGTTGCGCTGATCACCCGATCTCGAGAATTGAGCCATGAGGAGCTTCGCCGACTCGCCTCGAAGATAACCGATCCCATACCTGCCAGAAGTCTTGTGCTTCTGGTTGCGACGAATACGATTGAGGCGGTTGCAGGCTACGTCGGTTTTCTGGAAAAGGGAATCGTGCCACTGTTGGTCGGCGCAAAGACCACACCGGAGCAGATTGCGGGTCTGGTCGATCTGTATCAACCTGACTACGCGTGGATACCTGCAGATATGCCCGGGCAGCAATATGACTTATATGATTATCCGGGTACTGAGGAAAAAGGGCTGTCATACAGGTTGATCCATTACAACCGATTAACGGCCAATGGGCTCCATCCTGATCTTGCTGCTCTACTTACCACTTCAGGGAGCACGGGCTCACCAAAACTCGTACGATTATCCTATGGGAATATCGAAGCGAACGCCCGTTCAATCATTGCATCCCTGGCGATAACAAGCCGGGATCGGGCGATCACGACACTGCCTTTCTCATATTCGTATGGACTTTCAATCCTCAACAGCCACCTGCTGGCAGGAGCATCTATTATCCTGACAGAAGAATCATTGGTGAACAGAGGTTTTTGGGATCTTCTGCGGCAGAAATCGGCAACGACATTTGGTGGAGTACCCTATCACTACACGTTATTGAAGCAACTCCATTTTGAACGCATGGATACAGACTCACTGCGTTATATCACTCAAGCGGGTGGACGTCTGGGAGACGAACTGCATGGTTGGTTCGCTCAGGTTTGCATGGATAAGGGAATTGATTTCGTTGTTATGTATGGGCAGACCGAGGCTACGGCCAGGATGGCCTATCTGCCCGCAGAGATGTCACTGACTAAAATCGGTAGTGTTGGTATTGCCATCCCGGGAGGCAGATTCCAGATTATCGATGAACAGGGCAATCCGGTGTCAGCGGCGCACGTTGAAGGTGAACTTATCTATACGGGTGATAACGTTTCAATGGGCCGTGCAATCTCTCGCGATGATCTTAGAGCGGGTGATTTGTTGGCAGGGAAATTGGAAACCGGCGATCTGGCCTGCTTCGATGATGAAGGTTACCTGTATATCACTGGGAGGAAGAAGCGTTTCCTCAAGCTTTTTGGCAACAGGGTGAGTCTTGATGAGGTTGAGCAATTATTAATGCGACGTGGCTTTACGGCTGCCTGCTCAGGTAAGGATGATGGTCTTGTCGCGTATGTAGAGAGCGGGGGAGAAAGTACAGCTGATCTTTCGACGATAGATACCATTCCGCCATTGTTGACATCCGAGCTCGGTATCAACAGCAATGCTTTCTCGGTTATACTCATAGAGAGGATTCCTCGGAATTCGGCCGGGAAGATACTTTACTCTCGACTTGATGGGACAGACGGCGCTCAATTTGACGAGACAGACGGCGAGACACATGAAGCTTGATTACGATCAACTACTCTCTGACGATCTGTTCGGCCATGATGTCGCACAGAAGGACGCCATACAAAGGCAATGGCTCGAAGAACTCAACGAGCATCATGAGGCCAATTGCCCTCCTTATGCCAAGCTGGCGAATCATCTGGGGCATGGCTTTCCGTTACCTGTGCGGCTCTTCAAGGAATTCGATTTGAGGAGTATCGGTAGTGATGAGGTCGCGAAAACGATGACCTCTTCTGGTACAACAGGACAAAGTGTCTCACGGATCTATCTGGACAAGAGCACATCTGCCCGTCAGACGAAGGCGTTGGCGAATACCGTAGCGGCATACATCGGGCGCAAGCGCCTGCCATTACTCGTCATTGACTCGAAAGCGGTGCTGAAGAACAGGAACATGTTCTCGGCTCGTGGCGCTGGGATATTGGGCTTTTCAATGCTGGGTCGGGATGTGACGTATGCTCTCGACGAGAACATGGAGCTTGACCTCGACGCCCTTGAGGTCTTTGAGCAGAAGTATGCGGGGCAGCAGGTGCTGGTCTTTGGTTTTACGTATATCATCTTCAGCCATTTCTGCCTGCAGCTGAAGAAACTCAAGCGGCATATGGCACTCGATGGGTACATGATCCATGGCGGTGGTTGGAAGAAGCTCGCAGAGATAGCTGTCGATAGTAATCAGTTCAAAGCAGAGGTCACAGACGCTTGCGGCATTACACATATCCATGATTATTACGGCATGGTCGAGCAGGCAGGTTCAATCTACATGGAGTGCGAATGCGGCAACCTGCACACTTCACATTACAACAATGTGCGGATAGTCGACCCCTCGACCTTTGTAGAAGTGACTGGCAAGCCGGGTCTGATAGTTTCCATCTCCCTGTTACCCACCAGCTACCCAGGTCATATCCTTCTTACTGAGGACATGGGTTTGCTTTTGGGTGAGGATGATTGTCCCTGCGGGCGAATGGGCCGCTATTTCTCTGTGTTGGGACGAATTCCCGGCGCGGAGTTGAGGGGGTGTAGCGACACGTATGAAAGAAAGCAATGAGCAGCTCCAGATGCTTGCTGGTAGTATCGAGCAAATCACGGCGTGTCCTACCCAACCGTTTTCCGATGCGGCGTGTGGTTTCCTTGATGACTTGTCAAAGATACTCATGCATACCCCCGAAGCGAAGCGGTTCGCTGATGTCATCTCCTTCGCCTATTGGTGCAGGGGAGCTCACATAGGCAGGCTCAGGGATGAATGGATCAGAAGGTCTGGCGGTCGATTGCAGATGGGGCGCGGTCTGGTGCTCCATATCGCGCCGGCAAACGTGCCAGTCAATTTCGCTTTCTCCTTCGCCTTCTCGCTGCTGGCCGGGAACTCGAATATCGTCCGAGTACCATCGAAGCCATTTGAGCAGATAGAGGTGATATGCGCAGCGATAGAGCGGCTGCTCCATGAATATCCAGCGTTGCTCAAGACCAACCTGTTTGTCAGATATCCCTCGGATTCGGATATCACCGACAGGCTGAGCAGAAAAGCGGATGCGCGTATGGTATGGGGAGGCAACGAGACGATCGCGACACTTCGAGCGAAGCCGTGTAAACCCCGCTGTGTGGATGTGGTCTTTCCCGATCGCTACTCGGCTGCTCTTATCGATGCTGATGTGATGGCCAATGCTGATGCTGGGAAAATCAAAAGGATCGCACAGGGTTTCTATAACGACACCTATCTCATGGATCAGAATGCCTGTTCCTCTCCTCATATGGTTCTGTGGTTGAATGCAGAAGAAGGGGGGGGTTCGGATACTGGTATTGAGCGATTCTGGCAGGCTGTCAGAGATTGTGCCGAAAGGCAATATCAACTCCAGGATGCAATCGCTGTGGATAAGTACGTCCACCTCTGTGAAGACATACTCAATGGACTCGATATCCTTGCAGTGAAACGTTATGACAGCATACTGTATCGCGTTTCGCTGAAGACCATACCAGAAGAAGCTTTCAGATTGCGTGGGGCTGGCGGATTCTTCTATGAGGTTCGACTCGAATCGCTCGAACAGCTTAAATCGATGGTCAATGAGGACTGGCAGACTTTGACCTGCCATGGTATTGATTTCAGACTTGTGGGCGAGACGATAGCAGGCCTGAATCTCAAGGGTATCGATCGTGTGGTACCGATAGGTAGCGGATTGGACATCGATATCTTCTGGGATGGATATGACATCATCTCGCAACTATCGCGTTTGATAGTACTTGAATAGCATTTTTATGTGGGGGATCAGCCAATGAAAGAACAGCAGGCCATCTTCTTCTCACCTCATCAAGACGATGAGCTGTTGACCATGGGTATCAGCATCCTGAAGCATGGCGGATGTGACAGTCATGTGGTGCTATTCGTCGATGGTGCTCAATCGGGAGTGAAAAGGATCCTCCGTAATGGCAGGAGATGTGCCTGGCACGACAATTGGCATCTCTATCCACTCACGATCAGCTCTTTCGTCTCAGCTCGTGATAGCGAATTCAGAGACAGTTGCGTAGCCCTTGGGATCAGCGACAGCAATATCCACATCGACTCCCTGAGGCCTACAGACGGTATCATCGACGTGAAAACCGCTAAAAAGGTTATGATGGAGTATGTGGGAAGATTCCCCGGTGCATGTGTGAAGACATTGACCCCCTATGCTGGTGTCAGACAGCATCCAGACCACAAAGCCCTTGGCCTTGCTGCTGTTGAGTTGTATGGGGAAGGCGTTATAAAGGATCTGGAGCTGTTCTGCGAACCATATTATGTCGATGACTTCAGAGAAGCTAATCCAGGCATCACCTTATATGAGCATGAACTGGATACAGAAGATGAGGCAATCAAGAAACGGTTGCAAAAAGCTATCGACTCATATCGAAAATGGGCTCCAGCAGAAAAACGCTATGCTATAGGTTATCATTCAGTAGCGGATTACTTCAGGAGCCTTGAAACTAATCCCAGAGCGTTCAGCCACAGGATTTGATCCACTCAACAGTGTCTGATCAGATTACCCGCCTGCATTGCTCAGGCGACTTTCAGGAAGGAAACGCAGTGGACACCAGACCCAGCTGGGATGCCTACTTCATGGAGATAACGCAACAGGTTGCCAAACGTGCCACCTGCAGCCGGCGTCAGGTGGGTGCCTTACTTGTCAAGGACAAGCGCATCCTGGCTACCGGCTATAACGGTGTTCCTGCCGGTATCGTCCATTGTTTTGAGCGAGGTTGCCTGCGCGAGCAGCTGGGCATTCCAAGTGGGCAACAGCATGAACTCTGTCGCGGACTGCATGCCGAGCAGAACGCCATCATCCAGGCAGCGCGGCACGGTATACCCATCGAGGGCTCTACAGCCTATTGCACAGCTCAACCCTGTGTTCTCTGCGCTAAGATACTGATTAATGCAGGCATCAAGGAGATCGTCTTCATGGAGGCCTATCCCGATGACCTTGCACAGGAGATGATCGCTGAGTCTGGTGTCGCACTGAGACAATACCTCTAAGCGCGGTGGCGCGCCGAGATAGAGATCAGGCGATTCGCAATCAGATTAAAATGACCCAGCATTACCTAAAAAGGTACACCCGTTAACCCTTGCCATAGCGACACTCAGGGGATTGGGCGCGAAGCGTCAGTATTGCCTTACGCCATTCTGATAAGATACGGGCGTTTGAACGCAGCATGAACGGGGAGGTCGGCCTTAGCTGCAACCGCAGGGTCAGAGGAGACGCTTTCATGTTGGCATCGGTAGCTCTCGGGGTCTTGGCGGGTGTTGTGGGGTTTACCCCCCTGTTATTTGTCTGGAGAGCAGTCCGAGGTGGTGCCGCTCCTTTCAGGAGACATGCGACGGCCATCGGGTTATTAGGTGTGGGCTTGAGCTTCATCTTGCTGCTGGCAGCCCTTTTCGCCTGCTTCCAGATCATGCCGGGATCGCTGCTGGAGTTTGCGCTGGCCCTAGTCGTGACGTTTCTGGTTGGATGCCTGAGCATAGCGATCATGGAGATACGCAGCTAACCGATACGCAGCCTGATTATCGACCCAGCTTTGAGGGATCGACTGTTAAAGAACCGATTGAAGGAGATGTTTGTGGGACCACTTGAGCATCTGAGCGGCGAGATAGCACACCTGATCGAAGAACTGAGCGGCAGGGATATCTGGAACTTCGGCTGGGGTTCGATAACCACCTACAGCGTCTGGATCATCATTGTGCTGCTCTTGGTATTTGCGGTGATCTGGGTTGTGAAATCCCGGGTTTCCCTCATTCCCAAGAAGGGACCGGTTGCTGCCATTGAGGCTACCGTCGATTACATCAGACGCGAGGTGGGTTATGGCGTCTTAGGGCACAAGGAAGCGGTAGATAAGCACATGCCCTTCCTGTTCACCATCTTCTTCTTCATACTGGCTGCCAATCTCGTGGGATTGATTCCCGGCGCCAAAGCAGCAACGGGAACATTCAGCGCTACATTGACCCTCGCGGTTGTAAGTTTCGTCTACTTCAATTACTACGGTATCAAGCATTCGGGTCTTGGCCACTACATCGTCAACATCGCCCCCAAAGGCATCATGCCCGGCTTGAATATCCTTGTCTGGCTCATCGAGCTACTCTCGCTTTTCCTGCGCATCGTCACGCTCTCCGTCCGTCTTTTCGCCAATATGTACGCCGGGCATATCGTGATAGGTGCGTTCTCCATCCTTACCACACTATTCGTCTTCCCCATGATCCAGGATTTCACTCTTGCCAATCTGGGCGGAGCAGCCCCTGCGATCGGCTGGATGCTGTTGTTGGTATTGATGTACGGTATGGAGATCCTGGTGGCGTTTATCCAAGCCTATGTCTTCACGCTGCTGTCGGCGGTTTACATCCAGCTGGCAACCAGCGAGCACTGAGAAGGTGTTACTCCGGGCAGATGCCCGGTAACATAGATATGTGACCCCATCCAAATGATCGGGTCGTAAGAGCAACTGGACGAGGTTTCGGATACCTTGTTCAAGAAGGAGGAATCGTGACAGTTATAGGTTATGGTCTTGCCGTTATCGGTGCAGGTATCGGTGTCGGTCTTGCTGCTTATGGTGGAGCCACAGCAACTGCCCGTCAGCCCGAGATGCAACCCAAGATCTTCACGACGTTCATTCTGGGAGCCGCGTTCTCTGAGGCACTCGCACTCATCGGTTTCGTGCTTGCCCTGATGAGCGCCTGACAGTTGGGCTCTGCGGATTACTGTACCGTTTGGCCAACTGGAGGTAGTTATCGTGAAAGTATTTGAAGCAGCCAAAAAAAGAGCTGCCGCCTGCGCTGTAGTAGCCGGCGGGTCGCTTGTGGCGCTGCCAACTGTTGCCTTCGCATCCGAAGGCGCCGAGGGTGGCTCGAGCGGCCTTGCGCTTCTGCTGCCCAACCCCGGTGAGTTCATCCCGATGCTTGTCGGCTTCATCATCATCTGGGTGGTGCTGGCGAAGTTCGGCTGGCCGATGATCACCGGCATGCTCGATAAAAGGGTTACCACCATCAAGGACTCACTGGAGAAGGCCGAGCAGGCCAAGATCGAAAGTGAGCGACTGCTGGAAGAGCAGAAGGCACAGCTCGACTCATCCCGCAAGCAGGCAGCGGACATCATCGCCCAGGCCAAGGCCTCGGGTGAAGCCGTGAAAGCCGAGATAACCACGCAGGCTCAGGAGCAGGCCGAGGCCATGATAGTCAAGGCGACAGCCGCCATCGAAGCCGAGAAGAAGGCTGCGATCGCAGAGCTCCAGAGCAGTGTCGCAGACCTCTCGGTATCAGTAGCCGGACGTCTTATCGGTCAGGATCTCAGTGATGCTGAACACCGCAAGATCATCGAGCGGTATCTGGCGGAAGCGGGGAGCCTCAATGCCAACTGATCGCGCGCTTACAAAGAAGGAGTCGACGGTTTACGCCGAGGTGCTGTTGGGGGCTGCTAAGGCCTCGAATATGGTGTTTGAACTTGGCGGTCAACTGGAGCAGATGCTCAAGACCGTCAGAGGCAGCATCGACCTGCGCACCACATTGTCCGACCATACCATCGACGCGGGCATTCGTGGTGCCATAGCACAAGAGGTATTCGCGGGCTATGATCCAGCTTTGCTCAGCGCGTTACAGGTAATGGTGGAACGAGACGATGTCGCTTTGTTACCAAAGGTCAATGAGGCGTACGCAGACCTCGCAGAGGAAGCCCTTGGCGCCGTGATCATCGATGTCGTTACTGCGGTTGAGTTGGATGACGCGCTCAGGGATAAGATCAAGACGAAGTATGCCGCTGCATTCAACAAAGACGTGCTCTTGCGCGAACATGTTGATCCGAACATCATCGGCGGTATTGTATTGAGTACGCACGGCAGGCGCATAGACGCGAGTGTCATCTCGCAGCTCGAGAACGCACGCGTCGTGCTTTCGACCGTTACTAGCGGAGGTGAAAGGTAAATGGCGGAGATTACCGCTAGCTCGATTGATGCCGTGCTGCGCAAGCAGCTGGATGCCATCAAGACCAGCGTCGAGTCCCGTGAGGTTGGCACCGTTATCCAGGTTGGTGACGGTATCGCCCGCGTTGACGGCCTTAAAGGGGCCATGGCCGGCGAGCTACTCGAATTCATTGGAGAAGGAGGCAAGACGGTATACGGTCTTGCTCAGAACCTTGAAGAAGATGAGGTCGGTGCCGTGCTTTTGGGCGACGTGACCTCCATCAAGGAAAACGACCAGGTGCGCACAACGGGACGTATCGTCGAGGTGCCCTCGGGCAAGGAATTCCTCGGCCGCGTTGTCAATCCACTGGGTCTGCCCATCGATGGCAAGGGCCCAATCAAGGCGGATGGCTACCGTCCGGTCGAGTTCAGGGCCCCGGGTGTTATCGAGCGCCAGGGTGTGAATGAGCCGGTGCAAACCGGTATCTTGGCCATTGACTCGATGATCCCCATCGGTCGTGGACAGCGCGAGTTGATCATCGGTGACCGTCAAACCGGTAAAACGGCTATCGCCGTTGACACCATCATCAACTCCAAGGGGAAGAACCTCATCTGCATCTACGTAGCCATAGGCCAGAAGGCCTCAACGGTGGCTACGGTTGTTGAGACGCTGGAGCGTTATGGCGCCATGGATTACACCATCGTGGTCTCGGCGACAGCCTCCGATTCTGCACCACTGCAGTACATCGCTCCCATGGCCGGCGCGGCTATCGGCGAGTTCTTCATGTACAACGGTGAGGATGGCAAGCCCGCCAGCCAAGATAACCCCGGTCGTCACGTACTCTGCATCTACGACGACCTTTCCAAGCAGGCAGTCGCATATCGTCAGATGTCGCTGACCTTGCGTCGTCCTCCTGGACGCGAGGCCTATCCGGGCGACGTCTTCTATCTGCACTCACGCCTCTTGGAGCGCGCTGTCAAGCTCTCCGATAAGAACGGCGCCGGTTCGCTCACGGCGTTGCCGGTCATCGAGACTCAGGCTGGCGACGTCTCTGCCTACATCCCCACCAACGTCATCTCCATCACCGATGGTCAGATCTTCTTGCAGTCCGACCTGTTCTTCCAAGGTCAGCGCCCCGCCGTCAACGTTGGTATCAGCGTTTCACGCGTAGGTTCCAGTGCGCAGATCAAGGCCATGAAGCAGGTTGCGGGTTCGCTGCGTCTGGACCTGGCCGCATATCGTGAGCTGCAGAGTTTCGCTCAGTTTGGCAGTGACTTGGATAAGGCAACCCAGAACCAGCTGGCTCGTGGAGCACGTATGACCGAGCTACTCAAGCAGGGTCTGCATCTGCCCATGCCGGTTGAGGAGCAGGTTATCGCCATCTTCGCCGGTAACAACGGTTTCTTGGACAGCCTGCCTGTTAGCGCCGTCATCCGCTTCCGCGAAGAGCTGCTGCAGTACATGCGCGTCACCCGTCCCGAGATCGGTACGGCTATCCTTGCCGAGCAGAAGATCTCCGACGAGACAGCGGAGTTGTTAAAAGAGGCCATCGCTGCTTTCAAGAACCAGTTCGCGGTCGAAGGGTAGGGGTTGTCTGATGCCCAGTCTGCGCGACATAAAAAAGCGGATTACCTCGGTACAATCCACCAAGCAGATCACACGCACCATGGAAATGGTGGCTACTGCCAAGATCAGGCGAGCGACAGACCGCATCGTAGCGGCTACGCCTTACGCCATGGCGATGGTCGAGGTTCTGGAAAGCGTCGCATCCCGGACGTCCGGGCAGGAGAGCCCGCTGCTTGCGCATCATGAACAGATCAAGCGCGTAGCAGTCATCGCCGTGGTATCTGACCGTGGTCTGGCTGGTGGATTCAACAGCAACGTCCTGCGAGCCGTTGACAAATTCATCACTGCCCAGAAAGCCGAGGGTATCGAGTGCGACCTCATCACCTGTGGTAAGAAGGCCGCCGCATACTTCAATTATCGCAACATGCCGGTCACCTTGGCCTTCCGTGATCGTTCGGCCGACCCCGATTACGATCAGGCACGCGAGATCGCGAGCATGGTCATCGATGGTTATGTCAACAATCGGATCGACCAAGTGGTGATCTTTTACAATCACGCCAAGAACGTTGCCGATCAGGTACTCACCTCCGAGGTGATACTGCCAATCGATAAGGTTGCCTTCCACGAGGTTGGCGAAGGCGAGGCCACTGCGGTCTATATGGACGAAAGCGCCAAGGCTGCCGCAGCCGGTGCTGCCGCCAAGATGTCCGAAGCCAGGGCTTCGGCAGAGAAGGTCTCTTCGGCAGAGGAAATGGCCGGGGAATTTGAATACGAGCCGTCACCGGCAGCAGTGCTCAACGAGCTGCTTCCCACCTACGTCGAGACACGCATCTTCCATGCGTTGCTTGACTCAGCGGCAGGGGAGCAGGGGGCACGTCGCAAGGCCATGAAGTCGGCAACCGACAACGCGACTGAGATGGTGACCACGCTCAACAGGGTGTATAACCGTGCACGTCAGGGCGCCATCACCACTGAGATCACCGAGATCGTCGGCGGCGCTGCGGCATTGGAGGATTAATGGCTACTGAGAAGAAGGACACAACCATGAATGTTGGACAGATCGTCCGCGTGGTCGGTCCGGTCGTGGACATCGAGTTCCCGGCGGATTCGATACCGGCGATATACAATGCCCTCACAGTCGACGCTGAAACCCCTATCGGGCACATCAATGTCGTCTTAGAGGTTGAGACCCATCTACCTGGCAATCAGGTACGTACGGTTGCAATGTCATCGACCGATGGTTTGCAGCGTGGCGTTGAAGCCGTAGACACGGGAGCTCCCATCCAGATGCCGGTAGGCAGTGCCACACTCGGTCGTATCTGGAACGTTACCGGAGACCTGATCGATGGTGGTGAGATGCCCGAGATAGATGCCTGGTATCCCATCCATCGTCCCGCGCCGAAATTCGAGGATCTTACGACTTCAACCGAGATCTTCGAGACCGGTATCAAGGTAGTCGACCTGCTCGAGCCCTACATCAAGGGTGGTAAGACTGGTCTGTTCGGCGGCGCTGGTGTTGGTAAGACCGTTATCATCATGGAGTTAATCAATAACCTCGCGCAGGAGCACGGTGGAACCTCGGTATTCACCGGCGTAGGCGAGCGTACCCGTGAGGGCACCGCCCTCTACGGTGAGATGACCGAATCCGGCGTCATCAACAAGGCCTGTCTGGTCTATGGCCAGATGAACGAGCCTCCTGGAGCACGTCTGCGCGTTGGACTCGCCGGTTTGACTGTCGCTGAGTACTTCCGTGACCAGGGTCAGGACGTGTTGTTGTTCATCGACAACATCTTCC
>DBPN01000022.1:11039-40676 GCA_002305585.1 Eggerthellales bacterium UBA1419 | reverse complement strand
TTGAATCTGGTTCTCCCTGTCATGACCGAAGGTATGGAATATGGGGCTGCCTGATGGCAACCCCATACAATACAGACTTCCGATAGCTAGAACAGCATCCCGTGGAGCAGACCGCCGCCCAGACTGAGGAAGAAAGGTACGAATACCAATGAGACAACGGTGACGACCTTGATCAAGATGTTGATCGAAGGACCCGATGTATCCTTGAATGGATCACCGACAGTATCGCCGACAACAGCAGCCTTGTGGGCTTCAGAACCNNAATGTACTTCTTGGCATTATCCCACGCGCCACCGGTGTTGGCCATATATACCGACATCAAGAAGCCGGAGGAGAGAACACCAACTAGGAAGCCCGAGAGGATGTTGACATCTAAGACACCCAGTATTACGGGAATTGCCACTGCCAAGATACCTGGGAGCATCATCTCCCTCAAAGCTGCCTTTGTGGAGATGGACACACAAGCCTTGGTGTCAGGCTCAGCCTCACCCTGCAAAAGACCCTTGATCTCGCGGAATTGACGTCTGACCTCGATGATCATGGCATTAGCCGCACGACTCACGGCGCCCATTGTCATCGCGCCGAAGAAGAACGGCATCATGGCACCGATTAGGACTCCGACGATGACGAATGGATTGGCCAGTGTGATATCCAGCGTTACGCCAGCATGCCCTGCCGAACCAGCTTCAAGGTTCGTCTTGAAGGCGACGAATAGCGCGAGGGCAGTGAGCGCGGCAGATGAGACGGCGAAACCCTTGGCAACTGCGGCAGTGGTGTTGCCCACTGTGTCCAGTTGGTCGGTGCGCTCGCGGACCTCATGCGGCAGCCCGGCCATCTCAGCGATTCCTCCGGCATTGTCGGCTACGGGACCGTAAGCATCTACGCCAACTGTTGTCGCGGTGGTGGTAAGCATACCAAGAGCCGCAAGACCGATTCCGTAGACGCCGAACTCCATTCCACCAACCTGCGATCCGGCGATATAGGCTATAGCTACAGCAACTACCAATACGATGGTCGGTGAGACGGTGGAGAGCATACCAGTGCTCAGGCCCTCAATGATATTGGTGGCTGCGCCCGATTCGGAAGCCGTCGCGATCTTCTTAACCGGCTTGTTATGATAGGAGGTGTAGTATTCGGTGATCTTGCCTATCGCCAGACCAGCGGCAAGACCGGCGGCAACGGAGAGGAAGAACCAGAACGCCATCAGGCCAGTGCTCATCTGCCAGACGATCATGACGACTGCTATCAGGACGAAGACCAGACCAGATGTCAGATAGGTTCCGCGATCGAGCGCCTTATGGATCTTCGAGCCATCATTGGTGTTCACAGCAAAGAGACCGATGATAGAGGCGATGATTCCACCTGCGGCCAAAACCAGAGGAATGACAATCGCTATCGTAGCATCAGCACCGGTAAGTGCGCCGCTGACCGACATCGCAACCGCAAGTACCATCGGTGCAAGGATAGCACCGGCATAGGATTCGTACAGGTCGGCACCCATACCAGCAACGTCACCGACATTGTCACCGACGTTGTCAGCGATAACCGCGGGATTGCGGGGGTCATCTTCGGGGATACCAGCTTCAACCTTACCTACCAGGTCGGCACCCACATCGGCAGCCTTGGTATAGATACCGCCACCAACACGGGCAAACAACGCGATAGATGATGCACCCATGACAAAACCGTCGACGATCTCTGGCTCGGGTGTCTCGTGAAATACCAAGAAGAAGATGGCCCAAAGCGAAAGACCCATCAAACCGAGAGAGGCTACGACGAGACCCATCGTCAAACCTGAACGATAGGCGATCTTCAGAGCGCCACCGATGCCCTTGGTAGCTGCGAACGTTGTACGGGTATTAGCGCGTGTCGCAACATACATACCTACATAACCGGCGATGACGGACAGAATACCACCGGTTAAGAACGCCAAAGCGGTAAGAGGACTAACCGCAAAGGCAAGGATGACTGCTACGATGAGGGCGAATACGACGAGACTGCGATACTCGGCAGTCAAGAAGGCTTGGGCACCCTTCTGGATCTCACCGGATATCTTCTGCATCTTCTCATTGCCAGGGTCCTGCCTAAGCACCCAGACAGCGAGATAAGCGGCAACCACCAAGCCGATGACGGCTGCAATTGGCGCGGTCCAGGCTAACCATTGGCTCATTAACGCTCTCCTCTCAAAATGGCTTGTTCATAGAAAATCAAAGTGCCCTACAAGGACACAACCCGCCTAATTCTAGTGCAACTTCGCTGCTCTGCCAACGTGAATCAAGGGGAAAGGGCACATTAAGCTGTGAACAGGCGAAAGTGTGGGTAAAGTTGAGATCTCCAGGGCGCTACAGATTGTCCCTGACCCAAGCGATATTATCCATCACAGTGCTCTTCAACTGCTCGACAGATTCAAAGCTACGCATCTCCCTGATCCTCTCGATGAAGACGACTTTGATATCCTGAAGATAGATATCTCCCTCAAAACCGATCAGGTGCGCCTCTATCGTTGAACCAGATTCCATGAAGGTTTTAGGCACACCTACCGAGATAGCTGCCCGATACGGCACATCATCAACATAGACATATCCACCATAAACACCATCCGCCAAGTGCGCATAGGGTGTTGATGTGGCGATGTTGGCTGTGGGAAAGCCGAGTTCCCTACCCACCTCACGACCACGTACTACCGTTGACCGCAGGTAGTAAGGTCGGGTCAAGAGCGCATTGGCTTCTGCGAGCCTTCCTTCAGACAGGGCATCCCTGATGCGTGTTGCGGTTATCGGCAGTCCATTATCGCAGACGAGTATATGAGCGTGGACAGCACAATCATGCTGTTGGGCCCATCTCTGCAAGTCGTCAACCTTACCCATGGCTTTGTGGCCATAACGGAAATCCTGGCCGACATGTATCCCTTTTGGTCGAACTACCGTTGTGAAGATCCGGTCCATGAACTGTCGGGCTTCGGTTCTGGCCAACTCGTCCTTGAATGGCAAGACCAGTACGTAGTCGACTGGCATAGTTGCCAACCAAGCCAGTCGATCGCTGTTGCTGAACAACTTACGCACCTTCTCGACGGGAAGGAACAGTTCGTCGGGGTCACAGTCAAAGGTAACTACCATCGAGGGAAGGCCACGCATTTGCGCCTCATCGATTGTCTGTCCGATAAGATATTGATGACCCTGATGCATCCCATCGAAAACGCCTACGGCGCAGATTACCTCACCAATCTCCTTCATATCTGATTCATAGAAGATCGTTTTGGTCGTACCAGCAGAGTAAATCGTCGAATCTAACAACATGTCACTATCGAACACCCCTCACACCTCCAGATAAGACAATTTCCGCTAACAGTAACTCAGATCCACTGTCAGCACGATAGATTGCCAATAATTCGTTATCTTCAACCACTGAGATAAGCTGCGATTTCTGCTGCACGTCCGTTCTTGCAGGCATCTGTTTGCGATTTACAGCTCCCAACTCGTCCCAACTGAGAGCCTTACCCAATCTCACCTGTTCGGCCTGATGTCCGGCTACCGTGGTCACTGGCAAACCCAAAGCACTGGCAGGGTCGATGAAAAAGTCTTCGATGTTGCAATCTTGGAGCTGATCTAAGCTGAATGCCTGTGAGATATCCACATTACCGCTGCGTATCCTCCGTAGCGAACCCAGGTGTGCGTGAGTGCCCATCGCACGGCCGATATCACGCGCCAATGCTCTGATGTATGTTCCGGCGGATACGCTGAACCTAACATCCCAACACTGTTCGCTGATACCCTCTAAAGTTGCTTCCTCGACTATGATGCTACGGGGTTCCAGCTCAAGTGCCTCGCCTTTCCGAGCCAGTTTGTAGGCAGTTTGCCCGTTCTTCTTGATCGCAGAATAGGCAGGGGGTAGCTGCACCTGCTGTCCATGCAAAGTCTTTAGAAACGAAGCTACATAAAATGCGTCACGCACTTCTTCTGGTGGCAGAGATCTGTCGATAACCTCGCCCTCTGCGTCATCGGTAGTCGTGGCGCTTCCAAAGACAATCCTCGCCAAATATACCTTATCGTGTTTGATCAGGTAGTGTGTCAGTCTGGTCGCGGGACCGACGCAGACCAACAGCAGACCACTTGCGAGTGGGTCAAGCGTTCCAGCATGGCCCACTCTACCCTCACCCGTGAGACTTCGGATACGGTTGACGATATCGTGTGAACTGGCCTGCAGCGGTTTGTCAATCGCCACGATTCCGGATATTCCTGTTGCCCCGCGTCTTATCCGTGCCATCTTATCAATCGGCCGTTTGTGGATTTACACATTCGAGCCCGCTCATCAGCGGCAATATTTTATCGAGTACCTCTTCAATACTGCTATCCAAACTGAATCCAGCAGCTGCGGCATGGCCTCCCCCGCCTAACCGACGAGCAATGCTGCCCACATCACACTCGTTTTTCGCGCGCATATTCACACGCACACCATTTCCCTCGGCACGTAATAACACCGCTATCTCCACACCTTTGATCGCGCGCAGGATGTCTGGCAAGCCCTCTGTGTCATCCCTGCTCAGTCCCAGCTCTGCGAAGTCGTCCTCAGTGATCCAAGAATAGGCTATCTGTCCATTCTGGGAAAANNTTCTGGTAAACCAGACTACTGATTCTTGATGGCGATACTCCAACTTCCACCATCTGAGCAGCGGCACGGAATACCTCCGCCTTTGTGTTCTGGAACGCGAAACGACCGGTATCAGTCATCAAAGCGACATAGCAGCACTCGGCAGCCTGTCTAGTGATCGTGATGCTTGATTCCCTGAGTATGTCCCAGACCAATAAACCTGTGGCCGCAGAGGAGACACTTCCATGGTAATAATTGCCATAACCCTCATAATCGGGATGATGGTCAATGACCAGGGTTTTAGCCGCGCGTTTAAAGACCTGCTCTGCACAACCCAACCTACTCAGTGCCGGGCTGTCCACTGCGATGAACAGGTCCGGTTGTCCCGTGTATTCACTGGCAGCAACAAACCGATAGTCTTCAATGAAGGCATAGAGCTCTGGCGGAGGGGTATCCTGCGCCAGTAAACAGGTAACGGTATGCCCGGTTGCCCTTAAAAGACTTGCCAGCGCCAGACCGGAACCCAATGCGTCACCATCTGGATTGACATGACCGCAAATAACAATCTCATCGGCTTCTTTGAACAGCTCGAGTACTTCCGAACGAGTTATCGCTTGATCGCTCACAACGGATTTCCTTCTTCATCCTTGGGAATAGCCAATGTTGGTGGCACTACCTTGAGCACATCAGAGATACGTGCGGCCTCATCTACACTAGTGTCGATCATGAACCGCAGTTCTGGCGTCACTCGCCAACCCAGTTCTCTTCCCAACAATGACCGAAGCTTACCCTTGGCACTTTCCAAGCCACGTTCAACTTCCTCGTAGCTACTTGGACCAGCAGAGACGAAGACGTTGGCAACGCTGCGATCCCTTGAGACCTCGACTCCCGTAACAGTAACAAAATCCAGACGGGGATCGGAAATCTCTATCAACAGCAATTGCGCTATAGCTGCACGGGCAGCCTCATTGATTTTCCTTGAACCTGCGGTTTGCTTCATGATGTTATGCCTCCCGAGCTACCTCTGTCACACGATATCCTTCGAGGATGTCACCAACCTTGATATCTTGGTAACCACTGATACTGATGCCGCATTCATAGCCGGCTTTCACGCTCTTGACATCGTCTTTGAAGCGTCTGAGTGATGAGATATCTCCCTCGTGGATGATTGTGCCGTTTCGCACGAGCCTGATCTTATCGTCACGCGTGATCTCGCCCTCAAGCACCAGACAGCCAGCTACGGTACCGGCCTTTGGTACCTTGAATGTCTCGCGAACCTCAGCAGATCCAGTGTCGGTCTCAACTATATCTGGAGAGAGTAAGCCCACACGAGCTGCGTTGATATCCTCGATGGCCTGATAGATGATACGGTACGTGCGGATATCCACTTTCTCCTTCTCGGCCATGGTCTTAGCCTTAGGTTGTGGGCGTACACCGAAGCCGATGATGATGGCATCAGATGCCGCAGCGAGGATCACGTCTGTCTCTGTGATACCTCCTACCGCGGAATGGATGACATTGATACGGACCTCAGACTGATCCATCTTATCCAATGCGTCCTGCAACGCCTCGATGGAACCCTGGACATCGGCTTTAACCACCAAGTTCAATTCGCTCATCTTACCCTCTTCGATACGGGCGAAGAGGTCATCGAGCGATACGCGTGATTTCTTCTGCTGTTCTGCCAGACGCTGCCTCAATGCGCGATCCTCTGCCAGGTTCCTGGCATCGCGTTCGTCTGCGAAGACCCTGAACTCGTCACCCGCCGCAGGAACACTGCCTAGACCGAGTATCTCAACAGGATCGGCGGGTTTGGCAGAGTCTACTGTCTCGCCTTTTGGATTAACCAACGCGCGAACACGTCCATAGGAGGTGCCGACTACTACCGCGTCGCCAACGTTCANNAAACCAGATGCCAAAGCCGAGGGGTTCGCCTTCAGCTCAAGGACATCCGCCTGTAAGATAATAGTCTCCAGCAAGTCATCGATGCCTATACGCTGTTTGGCCGATACATCGACGAACATGTTCTGGCCGCCCCATTCCTCGGGAATGATGCCGTGTTCGGTCAGCTCCTGACGTACGCGCTCAGGGGTCGCACTGGGCTTGTCGATCTTATTGACAGCAACAACAATGGGAACACCGGCTGCCTTGGCATGATGTATGGCCTCAACGGTCTGTGGCATCACACCATCATCAGCAGCTACAACCAAGACAACTACATCTGTCACTTTCGCGCCTCGCGCTCGCATAGCGGTGAACGCTTCGTGACCTGGTGTATCGATGAAGGTGATTGGGTTACCGTTGATCTCGGCCACAGAAGCGCCGATATGCTGAGTGATCCCGCCGGCCTCGGTAGCCACCACACCGGTGGATCGGATCGCGTCCAACAAGGAGGTCTTGCCGTGATCGACATGACCCATGACTGTTACAACGGGTGGACGAGGTTTGAGGTCCTCGGGGCTATCATGGAAACTGACCGCGTACTCCTCCTCGGGTGAGACGATACGTACTTTCCGATCCATATCATCTGCTATCAGCTCAACTAATTCATCGGTCATCGTCTGGGTCACCGTCAACGGTGCTCCCAACAGGAAAAGACGCTTGATGATGTCCTTGGAGGGCACCTCCATGGCCTCAGCGAATTCTGCTACCGTCACACCGGTGGTAATCTGGACTACGGAGTCATCTAAGACCAACTTGGGATCGATGCCATGCTCTATGGCCTGCTGCTCCGCCTTCTGTTTTGCTTCGGCTACACGCTTCTCCTTGCGCTTCTTACGGCGACCTTCACCTTCGCCTGAAGCTGCTTCCACAGCGGCCCTGGCATCAGCTAACACGCGATCACGCTGGAGCTGTTCGGCCTGAATCGCCATCTGCCGATAGCGGTCGTCATCACTTTCATCCATACCGAGTCCGAGAGAGTCCACCATGCGAACCTCTGTTTGCTTCCTTGCTCCTTTTCCGCGTCCCTTAGATTTACCGCTTCTATCGCCTGTCGTCTCGCTTTCCTCAGCAGCGGCACCAGCTCTCTTGGCACTGGAAGCCTTAGCTGGTTTCGCGGGTTTATGCTGATCCTCTACCCCAGCCGCAGTCTCTGGCTTGGCAGCAGATTGCGTTATCGTAGGTTGCTCTTGAGCCTTGACTTTCTCCGCAGCGGCTTTTTGGGCGGCTTTTTGGGCGGCCTCTTCACGTTTTACCCGCGCAGCCTGCTTCTCTGCCTCAAGACGAGCCTTCTCGGCCTCGATCTGAGAGAGCAATCCACTGAACCGCGTAGGCACTCGTTCTTCCTTCTTCAGCGTTTCGACACGGGATTTGACTGCCGTCACGTCACCGCTGCCACCTTCGTGTCCTCTACCAACATGTTCTAATGATTCTTCCTCTTGACTACGAGCTGCTTCACGCTGGGCCTTCTCTTGCTCACGCAGAGCTCTTTCCTTCTCGACGGCCTCTCGATGGGCAGCCTCCTCGGCGGCACGAGCTTCCTGCTCGGCTGCTTCACGCTGGGCCACTTCCTGGGCTTTCTGTGTTTCCGCCAATGCGGCACGTTCGGCCATCTCGGGAGCCAGACGTTTCCTTATCCTGTCAACGTAAGCATCGACCAAAGTGGAAGAATGGCTCTTGGCGGGGATCTTCATCTCATGCAGGCGCTCGAGGAATTCCTTTGAGTCCATGCCAAATTCTTTTGCTAGCTCATGTACACGCATACTGGCCATCAGTTCACCGTCCCTAAACCAGTTACTCCACTTTCGATCAGTGTACCGAACTGATCTTGTAGCCTCTGGTAATCATCGTTGTTCAAGTTTGTCCTCAACGCTCTGTCGAGCGATCTTTTCTTCCAAGCTGTCTCAAAGCAGCTCATGGTAGGGCAAAGATACGCACCCCTGCCAGCATGCTTGCCAGTGACATCACATTCAACCCGACCGTCAGGACCCTTCACGATACGCAGCAACTGCCGCTTGTCGGAAGTGTTTCGACAAGCTATGCAGGTTCTAATCGGTTGCTTGCGTTGTTGTGACATCTTCAGATCAATTCCTCACCTTCATCGAGGGATCCCCCGATTATGCCAACTGCGATATCGCTGCCATCTTGAGGCATTGCCTCATGGATTCCGCAAAAGCGTGAACCCGGTCTGGCGTGATTGCGACAACGCACGCCATCTGATAAGACGAATTCACAACGACCGTCATCATCGCCACCGTCATCCTCATCGATAAGGGAAGTGATCATCGATGGCATCTCGCCCATCAACGATGCGCTCTTGATGTCGATATGCCAGCCAGTCAACCTGGCAGCCAGACGCGCATTCTGGCCTTCTTTGCCGATTGCCAGCGATAACTGATCATCAGGTACGATAACCGTAGCGTAATGGGTGTCATCGTCAACTATCACGTTAGTGACCTTGGCGGGACTCAAGGCATTCGCCACATAGACACTGGGATTCTCGTCCCACTGGATTACGTCCACCCGTTCATTGCGCAGCTCCTCAACCACCATGCGCACACGAGAGCCCTTTGGCCCAACGCAGGCACCAACCGGATCGAGGTTGCTCTCCCGCGACCAAACCGCGACTTTCGAGCGCGCTCCCGCCTCGCGGGCTATGGATTTTATCTCGACTATCCCGTCATATATCTCCGGCACCTCGATTTCAAACAATCTGCGGATAAGGTCGGGATGGGTGCGACTAACGACGATTGCCGGTCTGGTATTCTCTCCGCGTGTGTTGGTCTCGATGGTGTTGGGATCACGGACCTCGATGATCAGCGACTTCAAGCGTTGGTTGTGGCGATAGTGCTCATTCGCCGGCTTCTCATTGCGCTCGTTGGGATGACGCTTAGTATCGAAGTGAGGCAATTCTGCCTCAACGCCTTCGCGGATCTTGATGATGGTGAAATCGGAAGTCGTCTGCAAAACGGTTCCGTTGACTAACTCGCCCTTGCGATCGATGAATTCCTGGAAGATCGCCTGTCTGCCTGCATCTCTGACAATGGACATGATGACGTTCTTGGCATTGATCGCTGCTATACGACTGACATCCTGAGGAGTAACATCGCGCTCCTCAAACTCAGAATACTCGCCGGTTTCCTCGTCCGGTTCACCAACCGGAACCAGTTCATGCACATAGATACTACCGGTTTCCCTGTTGATGGTCACCCGGGCATCCCATTCAAGATCGAGGATGGTCTGATAACTCTTAGCCAGCGACTGCTCCAATCGCTCGAGAAGATACATCTCATCGATATTCTTTTCCTGGGCCAATGCCTCGAGGGCTACCATTAATTCAGAAGACATCAATCGTCCTTTCTTCCTTTGAAATCTACGCTACCCTTGATCCTGGCTTTCCTTATTGCCGAGAAGGCCAGTCTCTCAGTGCGTCCATCTACCTCTAACAAAACGTCATCACCATCCATGCCCCCCAGCGTCCCGGTCCATTTTCGCCGCCCATCGAGCGGATTGGTCTGCAGTATCACCGACTCTCCGATATAACGCATGAAATGCTCGGGTTTTCGTAATGGTCTGTCGATCCCCGGTGATGATACCTCAAGGATATAGGTGCCCGAGAAGGGGTCAATCCGTTCGATCTCAGCTCCAATCCAAGCATTTGCCGCAGCTATGCTGTCGATATCCAAACCCTCAGCTTTATCGATATACACACGGATCGTGGGAGCAGACCCCTGTGCGATAACCTCAACATCCACCAATTCGAAACCATGGGAATCAGCAACGGGTTCCAAAGCCGTTATCAGCGTCTCCACCTTCTTCGTTCCCACAGTGTTCCTCCTGCCCAGTATCCTTCGTCATAGAAAAACAATATGCTGCGACTGTCGTCCCCTTATCGGCTAGTAACAAAAGAAAGCGGGGCAGCCCCACTTTCTCCAAGGAAACAGTACGTTGTTTGTCAGAAACAAGACATGACAAAACAGCCTTTTGGGCTGCAGGGTAATTTATACCATAAAACTATACATATTGCCTAGTCTAAAGGTGCTGAGTCAGTGCGATCTCAGCGACTGGTCACTCAGGGAGCCATCAGGGAGGATCAAAGAGAGTCACTCAGTCTCACCCGTGTGATCGAAACCACATCCAATCTGTCAGGATAGCCAGAAAGAGCGTCAAGCAGATTCTCGGGGCGCAGTGAACCATTCTCGTCTGCAATCAGCACGAATCCCAATCGCAATAGATCATCTTCCATCAACTCGGTCTTTGGCTTGCTTCCCAGATAGCGGCTCAGGTCAAAATTCTTCATCTTGCCTTTTCGCTGTACAGCGAGACTGCCTGAAGCCAGCAATCCAGTGCAAGCACGCTCGATATCCGCTTGCTTTCTGGCATCAGCCCGCAACAGCACCTCATAGGTAGAGTAGCGATGGGAAACCTGTAAGGAGGGAGTGCTTTTCTCAATATAGCTCACTGCGATAACAGGTAGGCTAACAGGAGCGACCTCTTCAAGAGACTGAAGGGCTTGGGATACCGGGATGTAATCCGAGATCCAAACATCGAGAAGTTCGGCCAATCCACCGGTACCAACCGGTAGGGCTGGCCCAAAGGCATGTTTCATATGAGCGGAGAATCCCGCCGTGATGACATACGGTAGCTGTGAGCGTCGCACAACCCGCTCCATCGCGCGAACGACCTCCAGGTGCGATAGATGGGTCAGGCGATCGATCTTCTGATAGCAGATCCTTAGCCGGAAGGGTTGATCAGCCACGATAATCACCTGCCAATGCGATCTGCACATCCAGATCTTGACAAACTCCGCATGCCGTACAGGAGGCAAACGAGCAATCCTCGGTGGTAACGCCTGCCTGAGCATTCTGCCATTCTTTGAACAGGTACTCCTTCTCTACACCACATTCGATGTGATCCCAAGGCAAAGGTCCAGAGCAGTCGTAATCTCTGCTGGCGAGTGCCTGTAGGTCGACTCCGCAGTTTCTTGCGGCGTCCAACCAGATATCCAGATTGAATCTCTCTGTCCAAGCATCGAATGTTGCGCCTCCTCGCCAAGCGGCTTCAATCAATTGCGACGTCTCTCGACCTCCGCGTGACAATGCCGCCTCCAGCAAAGATGTTGCCGGATCGTGCCAGTGCAGATCGATACCCTTATGTAGCTTGCTCTTCTTCAACAACTCTATTCGACGCTGTATCTCTGATAAAGCTATCTGCCCCATCCACTGGAAAGGTGTCTGTGGCTTTGGCACGAAGACCGCTACACTGACGCTCATCCGAACAGATCCACGTTGCTCGTCAGGTACTGCGTCCTTGGCGGCCAGATAAGCTGCATTGGCAAGGTTGGCTATACCCTGGATATCCTCATCTGTCTCACCGGGCAATCCAATCATGAAATACAGTTTGCAGCGACGCCAGCCTGCTGTATAGGCATGATAGACAGCAGAGAGCAGATCGCTCTCTGTGACGTTCTTGTTGATGATATCCCTCAATCTCTGCGTACCGGCTTCCGGCGCAAAGGTCAGGCCGGCTTTCTTCTCTCCGGCTATGAGCTGAGCCATCTCTACACCAAAGGCGTCGAGGCGTTGAGATGGCAAGCTGACACCCACTGCCGTACCGGATAGCAGGTTATTAGCTCGCCGGAGGATCTCGGCTATCTGCGAATGGTCTGTACTCGAAAGTGAAGTGAGCGAGACTTCCTCAAAACCAGTACACGCGATGCCATTGGCAATCGCATTGATGATAGTGTCGGCTTTACGTTCTCTGACCGGTCTGTAGATCATCCCTGCCTGACAAAAGCGACAACCACGTGTGCAACCACGCAGGATCTCAACGGTAAGGCGGTCGTGGGCTACATCCACGTACGGTACTATGGGGCAGGTTGGCACTGGAACTGCATCGAGATCCTTTACTATCCGCTTGCGGATCGCAGACGCAGCACAATCACGTTGTGGCTCCAGTCGTCCGCTCAACCGATCATACGCATAGAATTGCGGTACATAGATTCCCTCGATTGAAGACAGAGCTTCAAGTATCTGCTGGCGATTCGCACCTTGAGCCTTGAGCTGTCGATGCATCTCAACAACCTCAACGATCAACTCTTCGCCCTCACCAATAGCTATGGCATCGAAGAAGCACGCGATTGGTTCTGGATTGAAAGCCCCGGGTCCACCGGCCAATACCAGGGGATCGCTATCACCTCTTTGTGTTGAGTGCAGGGGTATTCCAGCCAGATCCAAGGCTTCAAGGATATTCGTAGCTGCCATTTCATGAGGCAGGGTGATACCCACCAGATCAAACGCAGCGACCGGCGAACAGCTTTCAAGACTAAACAGAGGTATCGACTTCTCGCGCATCAGGGCCATCATGTCCACCCAGGGAAGGTAGCTACGCTCAACTGAGCATCCTTGCAGGTCCCTGATGATCTGATACAGGATGATCAGAGCCTGATTCGCCTGACCGATCTCGTAGGTATCCGGGTAAAGAAGAGTAACCTTGTAATCAGCAGACTCTGACGATTGCGCTGCATTATATTCGTGGTTGATATAGCGTGACGGACGTTCTACAAAGCGCAACAGGGGTTCAACGCGATGCCATAAAGAAAGGGATTGCATCAGTTTGGTTCTCCGATCCGCATGTTATCGCCCGCTTCCAACTTCTTGATATTCAACACAGCCGAAGGTGTCGAGCTGTCCTTGCGCCGCGCTTTCCTCTTGGTAAGCTGTGCGCTGATCTGTTTGCGCAGGTAATCGCTTAATCCCGCCAGTTCTCCCCCGTTGGCGAAGTACTCAGTTGCCGCATAGCCCAGTGCCAGCGTTGAGCTGTAGCCTATCCCACCCTTAATCGCCCATCCCATCAATGGTACATAGCCTGCAAGCGTCCTTGATATCGCTCTGAAGCCAAGAGCGCTAAGCAACACCACAACCAGCTCCTTCAAGCGCTCTCTGCCTAAAGAGAATCCAAAGGCTGCTGCAATCTGCAGCAACATCTTCGCTTGATTCAAGGTCATCAGAGGCATATCGGCTCCGGGGATGAAGACCGCCGCGCCAATGGCGCCATTCTGGAATGCAGTGGCACGACTCAATTCTCGGGCTAACGGGACTCTGATGAAACCGAAAGCCCTGNNTTATCATCCTTGGCCATTTCTGATTTAGGCGCGATGATCACTTCCTTTGGCACCACATGACCGACCGTCTTTGCGATCGCGGCCAATTCATCGCCATCGAGCGTGATCACGGCTATAGCCAGATTGTGTTTCGTTGCCTGTGAGACGATCTCGCCAACAACCTGCGATTTGCCGGCAAAGATCAGACAAAGATCAGACATTGTGTTAAGCCGTGGTGCTGTATGCGAGAATGGTTCGATATGCAGATGAACGCTACTGGTATCAGGATACAGTGCCTGCTTGGCATATTCAGCCAACTCCTGCTGGATACTGGTATCAAGCATTACAGTAAGATAGAGTTCACGTTCGCTTTGTTTGGAGAAGATATTACCTGCATCAAGAAGTGCCCCGATATCGATGGGAAGCTGGGGAATCTTTGGAATAGCCATTGTTCTCTCGCCTTCCTCTCGTTCAATTGTCCTTTACAGTGTTTCAGGCATCTCTGATATTCAACTGTTGTCTGTTGCCTTTTGCAGAACCATGCGCCCATATTGATAATATCAAACCCAGAGCCAGGAAGTTTGCCAACATGAATGAAGAACCATAACTGATAAAGGGCAAAGGTATGCCTGTGATAGGCATCAGTCCGCAGGTCATACCGATATTCTGTAATATCTGGAACGCCCACATTCCCGCGATACCCATAATCACCAGGCTACCAAATGGATCCACCGTTCTCAACGCAATACGGAATATCGCGTAGAACAGCAGGCCGTACAGGGCGAGCAAGCCTATGCTGCCCAGGAAACCGAACTCCTCGGCTAAGACGCAGAAGATGAAGTCTGTTGGTGCTTCCGGTAAGAAACCCAAACCTGACTGCGTAGCGTTGCTCAATCCTTTACCAATCAGGCCACCCGAGCCGATAGCTATCTTAGCCTGCTTGAGATTGTAACTGACTCCGGTTGGATCAAGGTCTTCATTCAGGAACACCAACAACCTGTTCTTCTGGTATTCCTTGAGGAAAACATCATGACCCACAACTTGATCCAACAATGGATCCACTAGGAAGGCAGTGATGATACCGGCGAGTATCACTAAAACCGTGATTAGCAACCATCTCCTGTTGGCTCCGCCGGCATAGAGGATAGCAGCCCCAATAGCCACAAATACCAAGCCTGTACCCATATCCGGTTGGGACATGATACACAAGATCAGTACTACCAACATGCCAACGACCTTCAGGTATTCGCTGCCCGAATCCAAGCGTCCACGGTACTTTGATACCAACGCAGCTAGCAATAGTATCGTAACGATCTTTGCCAGCTCGCCCGGCTGGAACTGGATCCCGAATAATAAAACCCAGGAACTTGCGCCATTTACGGTGACACCGATGACCGGAAAATGAGGAAGCAAGACTAGCAGAACATCGAATATCAACAGGGGTACGGTTAATAACGCAAACCGTCGATAATCGAGACGCCAAAGGGCCAGCATGCAAATCACACCAACAAGGACACCGAGTAATTGATGGGAGAATGAGTATTTCTCACTGCCAATCGTCGCGCTCCACACAACCAGCAGACCAAGAGACACCAGTGCGATGACGATAGCCAACAGTGGTATGTTAGCAACTGCGACAATGCGCTTCAGACCTCTACGTGGCGAGAGTGTGGACTGTGCCTGAGTCTCAATCCTTGGTGTCACCGGCATGGAGGACACCCTCTCTGCCGTATGAGGATCCGTGTCCTCCAAATGGTTGATTGATGCAGATCATTCATCGCTCATGAGCTCCTTCACTTACCTGGATCTCACCGATATCTGTGTCATAGATACTCGCGAGTGTGTGCAATACAGCAAGAATCGCCGCAGAGGAACCCATTCCCGCCTGTTCGACAAGGCAGGCAACACAATACTTTGGTTTGTCGTAGGGAGCATAACCGACAAACCAAGAGAAATCGGCCTTTGCCGATTTGACTTCAGCGGTTCCGGTCTTTCCTGCCACTTCAACGGGCAACACGTCAAAACTGCCATTGCGCACAACCACACGCCGCAATCCATCCTCAACCCTTGCTATATGCTCGGGTTTGAAGAATGGTTGCGATTGCGGGATCTTTGGCTCATATGCGACAACAACCTCTCCGTTCTCATCAGTCACCTGATTGAAGATATGCGGTGTGACCAGTCTCTTTCCGGCAATACCCGCGAAGCCATAGGCTAATTGAAGTGGTGTTATGAGGATATCACCCTGACCAATGCACATATTGCTCATGTCGCCGGGTTGCCAGAGTGCTTCTTCTGGGGTGTCGACGAATGTTGCTTTCTTCCACAGCTCATCTGGAACCCGACCCGACAACTCGCCAGGGATATCTATACCGGTCAATGAGCCAAATCCCCAGCTACGCAGATAATCCTGCAATTCATCAATCTTAGCATCCGCTGGAAGCGCATCCCAGATGTCGTAAAAATCTCGACCGATATTGTAGAAATATACGTCACAGGAGTGATTGATGGCCTCCTCCAACCCAAGCTTCCCATGGCCATCGGGATATGTCCAACAACGTTGTCCCCATTTGCCTTCTTCGTAGGGGAACCATTCGCCCAGGCAAGTGTGCTCGGTATCTTTCTCGACAATGCCCTTTTCCAATCCGGCAAGGCTGATGAAGGCCTTGAAGGTCGATGCCGCGGGATAGAGCCCAGCGATCACCCTGTTGGTGAGCGGGTATCCAGAATCCTTGCCAGTGAGTTGCTCCCAGAGTTCTGTGGAAATGCCGCCCGTGAAGTCGTCTGGATTATAGGTTGGAAACGAAGATGCAGCCAAAATGCCGCCATCTTCTACATCGATGCAAATCAAGGCGCCAGCGTTTGCGTCGGGGAATCCTCGCTCTCGCGAAGACGCGATAGCTTGCCTGAGAATCTTATCGGTTGCCTTCTGCACCTTAAGATCCAGAGTCAATCGCACATCATTCCCGCTGAGCGGATCTTCTTCACTGAGTAGCGCAGTAGGCTGACCATTCACATCGACCTTATAGGTTCGCGTACCCCGAGTACCTTGTAGCACATTCTCGAAAGCCAACTCAACACCGTCTTTGCCGACGATGTCACCACTTTGATATTTGATTGGCCCATCTGTGCGTTTCAAGTCGTCCTCAGTTGCAAGTCCCGTATAACCGAGGACATGCGCTGCCATCGACCCATGTGGATACGAACGAAGCGTACGCGTCTCAACGTTCGCGCCTATAAACAGAGCCGGATGCTCCTTGATGAAGGCCACAGCCCTCATATCGACATCACGGGCGATTTCACGATCTGCTTGCACTCCCTGTGTGTCATCAAGTAGTTTTCTGCGGATAACCGCTTTTGGAATGCCCAATATCAACGAAAGTCGATGAACGACACTTGCGTCATCTGCTACAGACTTCTTCCCTACTACAACTAGTGATGGTCGATTGCCAACGATCTCCTCGCCATTTCGATCGAGGATACGTCCGCGTATCGCTGCGACCGAAGCTTTCGAAGTCATGTTCTCGGCTGCCATTTGCGTATAGTCATCGCTACCAAGGATCTGCAGTGTCCAGAGCTTGACCGATAAAGTGCCGAGTATACCCGCTATCAGGATACCAAAGGATACCAGTCGTCCCTTACCCTCGTATTTCTCAGGCTGCCTGTGCCGACCTGAACGCTTGATGCTATCAGAACCAGGGGCCTGCATCTCACTTACCCGTTTGAATTCACGGTTAAAGGACTGCTTGCCATGTTTACGACTGAGATTTCGAATGATGAAAAAAGCCGCGATTAAAACGAAGAATACTAAGAGTCCAAGAAGTATCGCAAAGATTGACGCACTCATATCAACGCCGTCTCCTGCGCGGGTCCATCGTTTTCAATGAGCTGTCGGTGCGCCTTTTGTGCGCGTTACCATCTCGATTCAGTAGCGGCAGCAAAATCAGTCCGATCACGGAGTCATAGATAGTCCCGGGTAGGACCCGCATCAGTAATGACATCGTAAAATTCGCGTCATAACCGATAATGGCCAGTATCACGCTATGCAACAGTTCCCCAAAGAAGGCCGCAGCCAGGATAATCACCATTTGCACGGCTAAGCTTCCCGTGAGCGTGCTCTTATTCAGCGATCCTGCACTGTATCCGAGTAACGCCAAAACCAGGGACATCACACCGATCGGACCCTGTGCGATCAGGTCATAGACGAGCCCGAGTATGAAACCAACGCTAGAAGCCCTGACGGCCCCATAACGTATGGCTGTTATCACTGTGAAAAGCAAGACAAAGTTGGGGACCACATCATTGATGGCGATGTTGGGAGCGATGATGACCTGCAAGGCTATCGCTATCAACGCACCCAATACCGTAGGTCGGAGGCTTGGGCTGCTACTGTCCATCAGTGCCTCCAGTAGTGGATGAACCAGCAGCGCCTGATCCATCGTCTTCGTTACCATCGAGTCCATCCGTTGAGGAAGAATCCTCTGTATCAGAAGCATATTCGTCGGATTGACTCTGCACGTTGACGTTTATTTGTACTTCACTTTGATTACCCACCAATACCAGTACCTCTTCGTAGGTGGAAACCCGGGTTATCGGCTTGATGATAATGGTTTGATAGACGTCTGTTGGTGAGTAATCGACACTGACCACCTCACCAATGGCGATACCTTTGGGATACACTCCTCCGGCGCCGGATGTAACCACGACATCCCCAGGTTGTACAGTGGCCGTTAAGGGTATATAGCTGAGATAGACAAGTCCTTCTGCGGAGCCGGTGACAATCCCTTCAATTCGACTGGATTGCAAGAACGCCGCGACACCACTTTGTGAATCAGTGATCAATCGTACTGTGGAACTAAACTGGCTAACGCTTTCAATCTGGCCTAATAACCCATTTGCACTCAAGACCGGCATGCCAACCCGCAAACCCAAACTCGAACCCTTGTCGATAGTTAGCACACGATTCCATGTATCAGCGCTGCGGCTGATCACTCGGGCTCCTGTGGAGTCCAGACTATAGGTATCGGCTAACTCGAGCATCTTCGAAAGCCGTTCGTTCTCCTGCCGATATTCCTCGAGCTGCATGACCAACGCGCGCAACTCCTCATTCTCAGCGGTTAATGTACTGATATCCTCTTGACTGGCAGTAAGGTTTGTAGTCATGTTCCCCACAGCCTGAAAAGGACGACTGAGTAAGGCACCTGTGTACTGGAAGGGCATGGTTAATGTGGCTACTCCTGAGCGAACTGCATGCAGAGGACCGTTGACACCCTCTCGGATCCAGACAGTCATCAACACCACGGAGATCACAACAAATAGAATCAGGAGCAAGCCCCCTGAAAGCTTTTTGGGCTTTTTGGGCGAGAGTGCCATCGCTTAGATGCGACCCCCCTATCGCTGAGTGTAGGATCGTTGCAGAGCTGCAGGATTCTCAAGAGCGCGAGCACAACCCACTACAACATTTGTGAAAGCCGTATCGGAGACATAGACTGGTACCTCAAGTTCTTTAGCCAAGAAGATATCTAGCATCTTAAGCAAGCCACCGCCACCAGTAAGTAATACGCCATTGCGGATGATGTCGGCAGCCAAATCTGGGTCGGTCTCCAGGAAAGTCTCCTTAATGGCTATCAACACTTCCTGCAAGGGCGCCTTGATACCTTCGCGCACATCTTCTGATTGTATGGTCTCACTTCGAGGCAGATTGGTTGAGAGATCACGACCACTTATCTCCATATCCAATTCTCCCGTTGCTATTGGCATTGCCGAGCCGATAGCTATCTTGATATCTTCTGCTGTTCGAGCGCCGATACTTAAGCCATAGACTTCCCTGATGTGACGCGCGACCGATTCGTCGAACTCGTTACCGGCGATGCGCAGTGAACGCGATGTCACAATGCCGCCCAGTGATATCACGGCGATCTCTGTTGTACCACCGCCTATGTCCACGACCATTGAGCCAGTAGGTTCCTCGACAGGCAATCCAGCTCCGATGGCAGCTGCCATCGGCTCTTCGATCAGGAATGCCTGACGCGCCCCCGCCTGAATGGTCGCCTCGAAAACAGCGCGCTTCTCAACAGATGTGACGCCGCAAGGGATGCAGATGACGATCCTTGGCTTGGGTTGCCAGATACGTGTCTTGGGGTTCGCTTTATTGATGAAGTAGGAAAGCATCGCCTCGGTGACATCATAATCTGCGATAACACCATCGGACAAAGGTCGCTCGACGGAGATATTACCGGGATTGCGACCAATCATCTCGCGCGCTTCCGTACCCACAGCAAGCACGCGATTTGCCTCTGTATCTATCGCCACAACCGAAGGCTCGTTAAGTACAATACCTTCACCGGCAATCGCAACTAAGGTATTTGCGGTACCCAAGTCGATAGCCATGTCACAGCTCCATTGGCTGAAAAGATTATCCAAAAACGACATTGTCGCCCATTTCTCCTAAAAAGCGGTAACTCTCCTGATGGCAAGCACAGCAATGCCAACTCGCCCGCCGGACGTCGACGTATAAGTGTAGCACAATAAATTGCTCTCCATTAAACAACTATCTGGCAACATATCGTTGCCCTGACGGTGTCGATATCAGATATCTCGCGCGCAAAACTCTGTTGGATTTGACGATATTCCGAAGGGTGACGGTGGATAATCTGCCCTTCTTATTCCGAGAAGAATATCGCTATCTCACGCTGCGCTGACTCCGGAGAGTCAGAGCCATGGATTACGTTTGCATCCATTACGAGGCCAAAATCACCTCGTATGGTACCAGGAGCAGCGTCCCTGGGATTCGTTGCCCCCATGAGCTTTCGCGCGATCGCAACGGCGTCGGGACCCTCGAGTATCATCTTGACCACTGGACCGGAGGTAATATAACTTATAAGTCCATCATAGAAGGGCTTTCCCTGATGCTCGGCATAGTTGGCAGCCGCTTGCTCTGAAGTGACGTTGGTCAACTCCATGCGTTTGATCATCAAGCCTGCCCTTTCAAATCGAGCTACGATCTCACCGATGTGCCTGTTGGCTACCGCATCGGGTTTAAGCATTACGTATGTCTGTTGTGACATATCCTTCCCTTCTGTTCAATCTTTCTGTTCAATATAGTCAATAGGTGTATTCTCTATCGCTTGCGATGACGATCACTGCTGAGAGGCAAAGGCCATCTCGATACCGCTGATCTTCCATCCCAACATATCGCGCGTTAGTTGTATGTTATAGCGAACAGAGCCACCTTCGGGCAAACGAGCAGTAACCACAGCCTCCGACTCTGTCATCGCACGGCCAACATAATCAAAGTTGATCGAATCAGTACGTGCGACCATATCCATGATCCGGTTTATTGTCCGAATTCCATCCTCATCGCTGGCTATCCAGTAGGGAGATATATCCTCACCTGCAGCGTGCGCATCGAACAATCCTTCGATCACAGTCTCCTGGGAGGGATACCCCATTCCCTGCGTATAAGCGAATACCGCAGCGCCCAAGATCAAGACTAGGAGTACGGCGAAAACCAGGAAGACCTTGAGTCCCGTATGACGCATCTTGCGTTCTGTGCGCATCTGGCTTTTTCCCATCGCAATGAGATCGGTGTCAGTAGCCGTGAAAAAACCGGTATCTGAAGCCAAGGGCACATTTCCGCCACCATAGGAAACGCGAGAATCGGTGTAAGTATCCTGATCATCGTAGTTTGTGGAAGAATAACCGCCAAAAAGGTTATCTGCAGCAGGAGTATCAAGTCCTACCAGAGGGTAATCGCGTAGATCCATTCCAACGGCAGGCACCGCAGAAGATACCTTTTCGCCATTGAGCATCTTCTTTGCCATCTCATAGTCTGCCTGCGCAGCAGTTGAAAGCGAGTAGCTGCCATCTCGTATTGCATCCTGGAAGACGTTAAGCGCCTCTTGATAGCGCCCCATGGCAACGTATGCCTGTCCCAAGTTTGCATAAGTCTTATACAGTGTTGAACCAGTTGCCTTGAATTCAAGTGCGGCTAGATAAGCTTCAATGGCATCCTTTGGCCGATCAAGGGTCATGAAGCAAACACCCAAACTGAGCAGAGCCTTGACTGGATTGGGATTATTCTCGTCTAGAGCGGCATTGCGGTAGGCAGTACCGGCATCGACGATCATGCCCAGCTTCGTGTACGCGCCGCCAAGACCCATTTGCGCTCTGTAAGGCGTCTCATAGTCTGAGTCTGCCAAGGCAGCCTTGAACCTCTCAACCGCCTCTTCATATGCACCCAGACCAACAAGTGCCATACCCAGATTAGCTGAGATAGCGGCTTTTTCGCCGTAATCCGGATCTTCCAGGGCTTTCCTGTATGTAGCAGCCGCCTCATTATAGCTTCGCAACTTGATCAGACAGTTGCCCAGCCTGTGATAGACAAGACCGGCATCGCCAGGTTCAAACGTAGCAGAATCCTCTTTCAGACAGGAATAGAAGCCACGAAGCGCTTTTGCGTAATCACCCGATTCGTAAGCGATCTGTGCCTGATCAAACTGTGCGCTCTTCAAGGTGAACCCCTTCAGTCTTTGTTCTCGATTTCAATAGAGAGTATCTCGTCGCCCTTCCTCAGGCTATGTATGACATCCATGCTCTCCTGATCTACGGGATCACCAAAGACAGTGTAGTTACCGTCCAGGAAAGCTTGTGAGCCAAGGCAGAAGTAGAATTGAGAGCCGGCCGAATCGGGACTTGAAGAACGCGCCATCGCCAAGGTACCATCCTGGTGACGATTATTAGGATTAGTTGTCCATTCGCCCTTAATCGAATAGCCGGGATTTCCTGTGCCCAATCCGGGATAACCGTTCTTTACCTGCTCGGGAGTAAGATCCCTGGTGTTAGGGCAACCACCCTGAATCACGAAATTCGGCTCATGACGGTGGAACTTGAGGCCGTTGTAGAAGCCCTTCTCTGCCAATTCCACAAAATTACCCACGTGAATCGGTGCATCGTTTCCGGCTAACTTGACCTTGATGACACCCTTATTTGTTGTGATAACGGCGACTTCTTTGCCGTTAGGCTTGTATTCAGGTGTATAAATACTCATGGGACCTCCTAGTAATAAACTTTCCTCAACCTGACGATTTTAGCAGGAATGATAACAACTGGCATCTCGGAACATAAAAAACAAAGAGCCGTTGCTTGAGCTGCCCCGATCTTACAGCGATGATTTGTGAGAATTGGTGCCCCATGCAGGATTCGAACCTGCGGCCTTCTGCTCCGGAGGCAGACGCTCTATCCCCTGAGCTAATGGGGCGCACAAGCAAAGTGCACGATACCATAAGACAACTGGCAGGTGCACTAGGTTGGTGATTATTTAGTCGAATAGACTCAACTCTTCAAGTCGACTCTATCGGATTAGGATTACAGGGAAATGACTCTAAGGGGACATGCGTCGACACAGGCACCGCACTCGATACAGGAATCCGGATCGTTTATGACTGCAACATCCTCAACGTCGATAAGATTAAGCGGACAAGCGGATACGCAAGCTCCACATGCGATACAGGAGTCCTTATCAATAGTAATAGCCATAAGCAAAACCCACATTCCATTCATCACCGCCTCCCGGCGGCTTTCACTTTTGTCTATCCTATGTAATGGATTTAAGTCCTGCTAAACTATACGTATACGAGGATGCTATGCACTCCGCTCTTTGCTGATTCGGTCATATCCACCCGTGAGCGGTGCTCTTCAGATAATCCATTTCGGCAAACGGCGAGGAATCCACATTCATGAATGACACCGTTGAACTGACTATCGAATCACTAGTCAATCAAGGCCATGGCTTCGCACACCTTCCCGATGGTAAGGCGGTGTTCGTTACAGATGCATTGCCTGGAGAAAAGGTCACTGCCAGAATAATTAAGCAGAAAAAGAGCTGTTCTTTCGCCCGTGTTGAGCAAGTCTTAGAGGCTTCTCCGTACCGAATCAAGGCTCCCTGCGCCTATGCGGGAAGCTGCGGTGGCTGTCCATGGCAGATTCTCGCTTACGATCAGCAGCTTTTCTGGAAGCGCAAGCTCATCGTAGATGCGCTATCGCGTTTCAGTGGCATTAGCGACAGCGAGGATGTTGTCGTGTCGTGTCAAGCTCCAGGTGAGCAATGGGGTTATCGTAATAAGGTCGAATTCGAGGTCAGTTCTCTGAACAAGCGACTTGACCTTGGTCTTCACTCGAGAGAATCCTCTGCTATTATCCCAATCAAGCGTTGCCTGATGCTGCCAGAGAGCCATCAAACTATTCCCTCGGCTCTTCAAGGTGCCTTGCGCTATTCAATTAAAGACCTTGATCTTGCTCCAACACGTATTGGCATTCGTTGCTCAAAAAGAACCAAGGATACAGAAATCGCGCTTTGGACAAAGCCGCAGGAATTTCCCCGCGCGATGGTTAGCAAAGTGATTTCCCAGGCGTTGAAGAGTACCAGTCTGGTGCGGGTGTTGTTCGATGGTGAGCAAGTCGCTCGTGCCGTTAAGAAGGTTGAAGTCCTCAGTGGTAAAGGTTTCTGGCGAGAGCGTATTGATGATTTTGAGATGAGTTTCAGCGCTCCATCGTTCTTCCAAGTTAATACTCATGGCGCCGAGATGCTGGTATCACTTGTCCTTACCGCATTGGAGAAGCTCGGCGCAAAAGACGTTGACAGGATCCTGGATCTTTACTGCGGTGCAGGAACCTTCACTCTCCCTCTGGCTGAACGTTTCGAAGATGTCTGCGCGGTTGAATCGGTTGGTAGCAGTTTGGCTGACTTGCGACGCAATCTGGAATCTGCTGGATTATACGCGGAAATAATCGGTGGTGATGTTGCGCGCGAATTGCCAGACCTACTCCCTGCTGATTACGCAGTCATCGACCCTCCCCGCTCGGGATTAAGCGAACAGGCTCGTTTGGCACTGGCAGAATCCGGCCTGAAGGCAATCGTCTATGTCTCCTGCGATCCCGTTACGCTTGCGCGCGATATCAAATATCTCAACGAATCCGGCTATCGGCTAATCGAGGTGATACCAGTCGACTTATTCCCACAAAGCTACCACGTTGAGACGGTGGCATTGATGACACAGACTTAGTTTGAAGCTACAAAACAATTGCCAGTGAGACATCCTAGTTTGATAAACATTGGGAGAGAAAAGATATGGATACAAAAGCGCTTGTTATCATCGATATCCAAAACGACATCACGAAGCACTACAAGGAAATCATAGATAACATTAACGCCGCTATAGATTGGGCTTCGAGTAAGGGAATGCACGTTGTTTACATCAAACACAACAATCTTTCCTCAGGTACACGGACCTTCAAGCCGAACACAAAAGGCGCAGAGCTTGTTCCCGAGATGAAGATCCTATCGGAGAACATCTTCCTAAAAACCAAGGGCAACGCTCTTACAAGTGAGGAGTTTGCCACGTTTATCGAGGCAAACGGCATAAACGAGTTCTATATCACCGGTGCGGATGCCACAGCTTGCGTAAAATCCACCTGCTTCAACATGACCAAGGCCGGCTACTCCGTACATGTTATTTCCGACTGTGTCACCAGCTATGATCTGAAGAAGATAAACGAAATGCTTGGCTATTACGCAAGTAAGGGCTGTGAGGTCAAGTCGCTCGCTGAACTCTGAGGGAAATATTGAGAAACCGAGAAATAATTCCATTGAGAAAGCGTAAGGATGCGTTCCGCGATGAATGAGGACCTTATTGCTCCCTGCGGCATGAATTGCGGTTTATGTATTGCCTTTCAGTTCAAGGAACTGGACCTGAACAAAAAAGGGTTCCAAAAGAAATACTGCCTAGGCTGCATTCCCAGAGGTGAACATTGCGTCCATATGGCCTCTACCTGCGAAATGATAGGAGGAGGAAAGCTGCGACTCTGTTTCGAATGCAGCTCCTATCCTTGCAGACGCTTAAAAGCCTTGGATAAGCGTTACAGCTCTAAATATCATATGAGCATGATTGAGAACCTAGATTATATCCAAGCAAATGGTATGGAACGGTTCCTGAAGAACGAAGAAGCAAAATGGAAGTGCCCCAATTGCGGCGGAAAGATATGTTGCCACAACGGCTTGTGCCTAAATTGCGATATTGATGTTCTGGTCGGTAATAGAAAATACCGCTGGGATGAGAATCGCCGTGAATGAGCCTCGATTAGAATCCTGATTGAAGTGTGATTGAGTCCTGATACATAAAAGTTGTTTTCAATCCTGACCAAAAACACTTAAAGAAACGGTATTATTTACGATTAAATAGCGAATAGCTACAGTTGACTTACTCCGATAATGAATACTCCAATGGATCGGCAAGGTGATAAGCATAAAAGTTGACTGGATTAATAGATATCTGACAAACAACAATGAGTATGCGATATCGGATGCACCATACAGACAAATCTACTTATTAAACGCGATACTCACCATAATGATAATCACTTGCTCGGTTTTCGTTGTGGTAGATATTGTGCTTTTTGAGATGTTTATCGCTGCCCTCATCAATGCTTTTGCGGCCATATTGGCATTATCAACCTTGATCTACTTCAAGAAGACTGACAATTACAAGCCTGCAGCATACATCTCAGTCGCTACACTGATACTAACACTGACATCCTTCTTCGCGGTCACAGGAAACCAGCACTATGGCTTCTATTGGTTATGCATTATGCCTCCTATCACCTTTATCTTATTAGAGAGGAGACCGGCAAGGATCGTTACTGCTGCATTCAGTGTATACGTGCTGATCTTCATCCTTATCAATAGTTCCAGTTGGAGCCCAGCAGCATTTGATACTCAATCGCTTTTCAACATCACTGGAGCAACTGTATGTATTATCGCGCTGATGGCATATTACGAGAAAAGCAGAAATGAGGCTTGGGCTGCTCTCAATGGGACGATCCTGGAATTGGTGGACAGCAAAGACGATTTACGGCTGATCCTTGATTCGGCAGCTGAGGCGATTTACGGTACAGATACTAAAGGCAACTGTATGTTCTGCAATCAGAGTTGCATTGACATTCTTGGCTATAGCGATGAATCTGAGCTGCTTGGCAAAAACATGCATTGGCAAGTGCATCATACTCGCAGAGATGGCACCCCCTTCCCTATCGATGAGTGCAAGATCATCCAATCACTTATCAATTGTGAGGGCTCCCATGTTGATGATGAGGTCTTCTGGCGAGCTGATGGCACGTCGTTCGATGTTGAGTACTATTCATACCCTCAGATCAAAAACGGGGTGTTAACCGGCGCAGTAGTCACTTTCACTGATATCAGTGAGCGCAAGCAGAAAGAAGCAGAGATCCAATTTCTAAGTTGTTACGATATTCTCACTGGACTGCAGAACAGAAGGTGCTTTGAGGAGAATCTCGAAAGAATTGATAACCCGGAGAATCTTCCGCTTTCAGTTATCTTCGCTGACATAAACGGCCTGAAGATGACCAATGATATCTTTGGTCATATCGCCGGAGACGAACTGATCAAGAAATCGGCAGAGATACTCAGATCTTCCTGCAGGGCAGAAGATATTGTCGCCCGTATCGGCGGCGATGAGTTTGTTATCGTGTTGCCAAAGACAACCAAAGATGACGCAGAGAAGACTCTGGAAAGAATCAAAGCAGGATTCAAGAACGTCACCGTGAGAGCCATTAAGGGCAGCATCTCACTTGGGATTGACACAAAGGATAATCCAGGCCAATTATTTGAGGAGATCATGGCAAATGCTGAAAATGCCATGTATAAAGACAAAACGATGAATCGCACATCCATTAATAAGGACATCATCGATACAACCATTCAGGCCTTACATTCGACTAATTCCCGCGAGAAGCAACACTCGGTCAACGTCAGCGAGATGTGCGCTGATTTAGGAGTTGCGCTACAGCTTGCCGAGACAAAGATCAACAAATTGAAGCGAGCAGGATATCTGCATGATATCGGGAAGATAGTGCTGGATGAGAGCATCCTGACCAAGGAGGATCTAACAGATGAAGACCGTGCGCAAATCCAACAACACCCAGCGGTAGGATATCGTATCCTGACTCTGTTCGACGATACCTTGGACTTAGCAGAATATGTTTATGGCCATCATGAGCGTTGGGATGGCGCCGGATATCCGCGTGGATTGAAAGGTGAGCAGATCTCACAGCTTTCACGGATCATCGCAATAGCAGAAACCTTCGACCGTGTCGTGAATAGGGGCGATTTGCCTTGGATCGAAAGAAAGCAAGCTGCGCTTAATGTCTTGAAAAATGGTTCTGGTACTCAATTCGATCCCCAGATTGCTGAGTTATTCATACGGATGATGGAAACGGATGAGGGGGCAGAATCATAGAACGCTCAACTTCTTCAAGAGAACAAGTCACCAGCAAGGTAATTGGGCTATTGAACAGCGAAGGACCTCTAACCGGTAAGGAATTGCTTGAGAAAAGCCAGTTAGATGAATTCACTGCCTGGAAGATCTGTTCAAATGATAAGCGGATAATCACTGAGACTATAGGTACACGATATCTGCGGCTCGACAGACAAGTGGAGGGCTTTGCCCGACTCTCACCATCGATAATCAGAGAGTTCCACGGTTATACAGTTATCTCAACCGAACAGAACCGGGAGGCAGCACAGAGGAAAGCCGAAGCACTGCGTAAGGAGATAATCCGGATAAGCAAGCGGAAGTTCGATCTGTCACAGGAAGTAATCTCGAACATCGTCGAATCACAGATTGACCCGCAAGCGATAAAGGATAGCGCCTGTTTCATCATCGCTGGGGATGTTGCCTATGAGATGTCCCATCTGGAACCGCGACCGGAATCATCCACTGGAGAATTAGTCAGGGGATCAGATCTTGATATCGTGGTGGTCGCTGATGGTCTGTCGGCCACAAGCATCGAAGCGCTGGACAGAGCTATCCATAGGCAAAAGAGTTTTCTGCTGAGGAATCCCAGTTATAACGAAGAGATCGACTATCTGATCAAGGATATCGCCAAGATCGAGGATCAACTTGAATTCGATGACTTTGAGTCCATGGTCGCTTCAAAGATACTCCTCGAAGGAAAATTCCTTTATGGCAACATTGGGCTGTTCGCGCAGATCAAGGAGATGCTCAATGTTGCTGCTATACCTGAAAAAATCCACATCCTGCAAGAAAAAGCTGCCCTCAGCAGGGATGAGGCCATAGCTCGTCTTTTGGAATATGAGGGAGACCTAGCCGATGAAGAGAGCGCAAAGCTATTCTTCACCAAAGAAGAAAGAGAAGAGTTCTTCTGATCTTTGTTTGGCAAAATTGAGTCAAGATTCTGCTTTGATTCTCTCAACATGAATGTAATGCTCGAGGTTGCTGAGTTTCGAAGCGGCGCCCTTATCAAGGATAACCGTAACGCCACCAGCATGCAGCTGGATCGCCGAAGCAGTAATTTGGGAAGTAATTGGCCCTTCGATGCTTTTCGCTACCACTTCAGACTTATTCTCTCCACTGGCAATCATGATGATGCTCCTGGCTTCAAGAATGGTGGCAATGCCCATCGTGATGGCAAAATGTGGCATTTTTGTCCTATCGATCCCGGCCTTCTTATAGAAACTCTGATAATTGTCATCGAGAGTTTGTTGGTTGAGAACCTGGATCCTGGTTCTTGATGCAAGCGATGATCCCGGTTCGTTGAAAGCCCAGTGCCCGTCTCCGCCGATACCTAAAAGCTGAAGGTCTATACCGCCGGCCTTTCTGATCTCTTCTTCGTACCAAGCGCAGAATACCTCTGGTTCTTTTGTCAACCCATCCGGTATGCGTATGTTCTCTTTCTTGATATTTATATGTTTGAAGAGTTCTTCGTACATGAATCTCGCATAACTCTGATCCTGCTCGTACGGCTTATTCAAATCCAAGCCAACCCCATGATATTCATCAAGATTGAATGTTCTCACCTGAGAGAAGTCCAGACCCTCTTCCTTATGCATTCTCACGAGCTCTTTATACGTGCCTATCGGAGTACTCCCGGTCGCAAGGCCAAGCACACAGTCGGGTTTTGATCGTATCAGG
>DBPN01000022.1:0-10979 GCA_002305585.1 Eggerthellales bacterium UBA1419 | reverse complement strand
GGTACAGATATTATATGACATGGTATTGTTTGCCATGATAAAACTTCCGGCTGATTTACATTATTTTTGATTTTGAATGACTATTTGGCACAGAGAGACATAGCGGAGCAGGATTTATTGCATACNNTTCGGGAAGTATCGGATCTGAAGCTGAATGAAGCGCTCTGTGCGATGTTCATGGGGTTAAGCGAGCCAATAGCTCTCTTCAACACCAAAGGAGAGGTATTAGTTCTGAATAAGGCACTTGTCAGGTTACAGGAGTCCTTAGAGATCATTACCACTTCAAAGGATATCAATGAACTATTAGCTTTGTTGGGAGATAAAAAGGGACTACCTGCTGAAGCCTTTTCGCAAAGCGACATCGAACGCCCCCTGACAATAACCATTGAAGATGTTCGAAGGAAGACGATAGAAAGATTTGGACCATTGGTCTTTGAAGGAGACTTACTTGGTGGTTATGTAATGATCATCGATATCACAGATGCCACTGATTCATTTGAGGAACGTGACAGAAGGCTCCGTGATCTGGTCAACAATGTTGGCATAGGAATCGTGATCCTTAATCAGGAGCATCAAGTCATCGACACCAATGCTCGCTTTGCCGAGATGCTCGGCTACACCATTGATGAGATGTATGACCTGCATATCTGGGATTGGGATGCAGATATGTCTGAAGCCGAGATACGAGAATCATTTAAGGATCTATCCGGCTTGGAAGCATCATTTGTAACGCAACATCGCCGTAAGGATGGCTCGACGTACTTAGTGGACATCAATGCATATGGCGCACTGCTAGAAGGCAACGGGAAAGCATATAACGCTTCGATTTGCGTATGTCGGGATATTACCGAATTCGTTGAAATGCAACGAAAGCTTGAGTTAAGCGAATTCAGATACCGGAATCTGGTGGAGAATTCTATGGAGATCGTCCTTTCCATGACTGAAGACTCAATAATCGAATACGTATCCTCCAACTGTGAGGGTCTTACCGGCTACCTACCAGCTGAGATTCAAGGTAGGCAGATAACCGACTTCATCACGCCTGAGGTATTCGAAAGGATAAAGACCACGCTGAATACAAGTCTTGATTCCAACTCCCCCACCTCCTTTGATCTGCCAGTGATACATAAAGACAGTTCTGAGCATTGGTATCACGTAAGCTTTGCCCCCTCGCTTGATATCGATGGCAATAAGATATTCATCTTGCATGCTCTGAACATCGATGAGAGAAAAGAATACGAGCACAAGCTAGAATATCTCAGTACCCACGATCAATTGACTGGAACGTATAATCGAAGATTCTTCGACACGTACTTCGAGAAACAATTCAAGAGCAAGAAATATCCTCTTAGCATCTTGGTTTGCGATATTGACGACCTCAAGTCTATCAACGACTCTCAAGGTCATGCCAAAGGTGATGAGGCCATCAAATTATGTGCCCTCGCGATCCAAGCGACTCTACGTAGAGGCGACTTCTTGGCTCGTTTAGGTGGTGATGAATTCGTTGCCACTCTACCAGACACGGGAGAGCTGGAGGCGCTGAAGATCATCGATAGAATCAAACAATCGATTAATGCCCTCAATCAGGAGAATGAGGATATACGGGCTAATCTATCAGTCTCCATCGGTTACGCGACAGCTTTGAATGAATATTGCTCAATCGAGGAATTACTCAAGATAGCCGACGCCAACATGTATGCCCACAAACGCGAAGACTGAAAACGAAAAGATTGCAGAAAGGTCATCGGCATGCAAAGATCGATTGCTCTCGTTACGGGAGCTTCTAGCGGCATTGGCAAGGATACGGCACTAGAGCTCAGCAACAGCGGCTTCATTGTCTATGCCGCCGCGCGTAGGGTCAATTTGATGCAGGATCTTGCCGAAAAGGGGATCCAGCCCATTGCGCTTGATGTCACCGATGAGGAATCGATTCTTCAATGCGTCTCAAAGATCACTGAAGAACAGGGTCGTATCGACATCTTGGTCAATGCGGCTGGATATGGCTGCTTTGGTGCAATCGAAGATGTCCCACTAGATGAAGCCCGCAAGCAATTCGAAGTGAATCTGTTTGGATTAGCCCGACTTATCCAACTCGTGGTCCCTGAAATGCGCAAAAATCGCTATGGCAAGATCGTCAACATCTCATCAATGGCCGGTAAGGTTTGGATGCCCTTTGGCGGCTGGTATCACGCTACGAAATTCGCGCTTGAGGGCTTCTCGGATTCCTTGCGGCTTGAACTTAAGCCAATGGGAATCGATGTAATTATCATCGAGCCAGGTGGCATCAAAACTGACTGGGGTATCATCGCTGCTGATAATCTCAAGAATGTCTCTGCCAATGGAGCCTACGCGAAAACGGCAGGAATCGTCTCAGACAGCATGGCTAAACTCTACAGTAGCGCTCATCTCTCCAGTCCAAAACTCATTGCACAGGTTATCCGGAAAGCGGTAACCGCTAGAAAACCTAAAACACGCTACCTTGTCGGATTCATGGCCAAACCCCTTGTGTTTGCAAAGGCCATTATCGGTGATAGAGCCTACGACAGACTTTTGGGATTGGCTAACAAGGGTATATAGACAGAAAGGTGGAGCTATGACCAGGAGAATGAAAGTCGCCCTCATCGGAGGAGCTCTGTTGGGTCTTGTCTGTGTGATAGGTGCTTATGCGTGGGGGCATCATGGATGTCATGTCCAGTCTAAAAGCCCCACTTGAGAGAAAACACCCCGGTTATAGAGCCAGCGCGGTTTGCCAGAATCCACATTCTGCTTATGTAGCTTGATCTACATGTCTGGTATACGCTCGGCACAGCTTTCACTTCATGCTCTCGAGCAGTCGCTTCACACGTGGTCGATTGTAGCGCTGAGCAATTATACAGGGCATATTTACTGCCAAAGCATACGCAAGCATGATCCATACAACGTGTGGTGGAGTGAAGAAAGCAAATAGCCAAAATGGGAAGATGGCCAACCAATGCGTCATCTCTCCGCGTGACGATTCAATGAGGAAACGATTGAGATTCTCTTTCGAGAAATTCTCTAAAGAGCGCTTCTTGAATCCCCTCTTCTTAAAGATAGCACCGCCATCCGGCAACAAATGCTTCCAGCGATGCACCTTGAACACTCGCGCATAGATCTTACCGCCCTGTTCAAAACGGTGAGAACGATAGAACCAGGAGTCTGTCGAATAGTATCTGTCGGGGATGTTAAGGCATATCAAAGCTGCCGTTATCTGAAGGAATCCCCAACTGACAAAACAGAGTACGACCGTCCATCCATCAGAAAGGAATATCAGCCTCATCTTCTATCCGCCGTCTCTATCTGGCGACCCTTCCAGATAACTTTTTGCTTGAATATCTTCTTGAACATCGACACAGCGAAAATCGCCAGGAAAACACACAACGGCACCGGGTAAAGCAGTAGCGCCCATCGCTGGAAACGACCTATCCTGCGGGAAAGGCGCATCAAGATGATAACCCAGATGATATACAGCCCCACATGGATTGCCATCCTCGTAATGGAGAACGACGCGATGGCGCCAATCAAGTGCACTGGAACAGAAGTCAGGGATGTTACCCACAAGAACACCATGATAAAGAGCAGGAAAGGTGTTTTCGCTGCTCCAGAGGCTAAGTTCTTCGTCCAGCCTTGCATTAAGTCGCCAATACCTCCCGCGTACATACGGAAAGTCAATGACTCATCTCCAATGAAAAGCCGATACGCAACACCTGCCTGCCTAAGTTTAATGCCTAAGACAATATCCTCAATCACGCTTGACTTGATAGCATTGTGACCGCCAACAGAAAAGTATTCTTGACGAGAAATCATGATCATCGGGCCAAATAGGCCAACATTTAATGGTTTGGGCAAAGCGATACCGTTAGCCGCAATCTGTACGAGATTGAAGAACAATGAGAACTGCTCGTACTTGGCCTTGGTCACATGAAACGGTTGGACAGAGATGGCGCAACCCGCATCGACGAATGTCCGCAACAGCTTGAACAGGCCATCTGGGCTAAGCCTCACGTCAGCGTCCAAAAACAATAAAACGTCACCTTTCGCCGCAACTGCCCCATTGTGACAGGCCCATGATTTACCTATCCACCCATCTGGCTTCCCTGCCAATGAGATCAATTCAACGCCGGATGTCGAGGCGACTCGAGCTGTTCCATCCTCGCTATTGTCATCCACACAGATGATCTCGAAATCCGTAATGCTTTGTGATCTCAAGTCACCGAGCAATAATGGTAGCGTCTCCTCTTCATTGCGCGCTGGTATTATCACTGTAAGAGTCGGGTTATCGCCTAAGTTACTTTGATTCGATGGAATTATGGGTAGTCGATAGAATAGAAGGGAGGTAAAGCCCAAGCCTAGCACTATGAAGGTGAATCCAACCAACTCTGCAGTCATTGTCTCATCCATCTAGGGCTTTCTTAATAGCGTCAGCCGCAAGTTTTCCGGTCAATATCGAAACCGGCAACCCAGACGGGCTAAAGCTCCATTGACCACATTGGTACACATTTCTAATTGGCGTTTGGATTGCATTGCCAATGCTCTTGAATCGGTTCTCGGCAGGCATCTGAGCATTAGTAAAGGCCCACCCTGTTATAGCTCCGTGTTTGTTACCGGTTTCCCGTTCAATCGTTAGTGGAGTTGAGCAGATGGCAAATTCAACGTTTGCGCTAAGTCCCGGAAAGGCTGTTGTCTCGAGCACTTGTAATATCCGCCCGATACAGAACCGTTTGAATGCCTGATAGTCTCCATTCTCATCAATATGTCGTACTAATCGATAATCAATCAAGGTGCTGATTATCATCCCGGTCTTGCCTTGAGGCGCAAGCGAATGATCCCTCAAGGCAGGACATGACAACTCATAGGTTGTACTGTCGATGTAATCTCCAAGCCAGCTCATCAAAGCCTCATCACCCTGTGAGAGCATTTCCTGCCACGAAGGCAAAGCGGAAAGCCCCTTAGTCGTTGGCGTATAGAAGGCATGCGCGCCGCAGATTCCATTGAAATAATCATTTTCCAGCTTTGTGCCAACGTATAGACTCAACACCGAATCCCCGCCCTCACTGCGACTTGCCAAGCGGTGTTGGCTCTGTATTGCTTTTTGGCTGCGATCTTTAGCGGCTTTGGTTTGATTATCATTTAGAGCAGTATAGAGCGTTGTTTGATCCGCTGCCCAAACCAGTTTTCGATAACAATATCTATCACCTTGAAAAGTTGTGATCTCGTTCTTATCTGGATCAATTGAGCAGACGGTTGTGTTTGTTAGGATCTCTCCACCGGATGTCTCTATGAACTCACTCAGCTTCTGAGCAAGTATGCCGGTACCACCTAATGGGTAACTATAATCAAGATAGAGTGAGAAGTAGCTCAAAGCGAAGGATGTTGGAGTGTCCTTGAAGAAATGTTGGGTGATCATATCGATCAACTCGCCATTGTCTGTGAATCTATGTAAATACTCGACCACGGGGGCAGAAAGCTTATTGGCCTTTGAGATGTTGACCTGATACTTCAACAGCCAAGGCAATAACGTCTTGAGCAGATAGTGACTATCACGCATGTCATCGCGAAAAAGCGGGTTATCGATGCCATATATAACATCCATGTAACCCATGACTCTCTCGATTTCCTTGCAGATCAGGTCGATATCCCCGCTATTCTCAGGAAATATCGTCGAAAGCATGGCTGCATAATCCCGCAAACTGGCACGAGACTCCAAGCGAACCCATCTATCAGCAATCCCCACAGAAACCGGATTCTTCTCTATCTGAAGATCAATTCCCAGATTCCTCAACATCGGAAAAATGATTCCTGAGTCCTCAAAGGCCCTGATACCAGCATCAAAGGCGAAACCCTGATGCCAGAATGTGTTCACCAATCCACCCGTGTGGTCACTCCTCTCGCTAAGCAATGTGCGAAAACCAGAACGACAGAGATAGGCGGCAGCGGTCAACCCCGCAATCCCCCCACCAACCACTATCGCGTCATAATCCCTATTCATGAGTCCATCGATCCAAGGAACGAGATGACCTCTCTAATCCTCACGGGTTCTTGATCCTCTTGAGCACAGATGCACCTTTGCTCGTAATCCAGAAGCGCCATATCATCGACAGGGGACTTGAGCCAGCACTTCTTTGCGCCAATCAGGTTCCCTACCGCAACACGACGCATGATTCCGCGGATATCAGCTCCTTGTCCCGCATTGCATAGAGGTATCTCACAGAATCTACAGTGTGACGCCACTCTCATTATGGAGCGCTGTAATGGTTCATAGCCTTCGTTTAATCTGTCTTCAGTGAATGGCTTCTCGACAATGCGGACATAATCGCGCATGCCATCGCGATAGACATATGGCTCCTTGCCAAGCTTCCTCAACAAGACATTTGCCGCTGTCAGGCCCGATGTCGTAACACTAGGCGTGCCTGTGCCCATCACCGTAGACTCGCCACAACAGAACAGATTGTCCCATTCGCTACGCGTATGCAAACGTTTGAACATATGCTGGCCCAGCATCTGCTTGGGACCGGCAACCGCTCCGCCGTTCTTCAATGTGTAACGCTCTATCGTTCTTGGTGTAGCTACCTCAACATAGCGCACAGCTTTGCTGAAGCCCGGGAAACGTCGCTCCAACACCGCGAGTAAACGTTGTTCTTCAAGGTTCTTCCTGCACTGATAATCCTGCTCGTCCTTAAAATCCCACGTATCAAAACTTGGGCCGATGGCTAACACCGTATGCTCATCTTCAGAACACAGTGTCCTATCATCGATGCTAAGGATATAGGCAGTGACCTCGCTCTCATCAAGCAAATCAGGATTACCCACGAGCATCTCTATCGGCGAGGTATCCTGCGGTATCACATCCTTATCCACCACGGAATAGAGGACAACACTGGGATAGGTTGGGACCTGCCGAACCGCCCAGTCGCGGCGCTGCTTTGTGGAGTATTTGGCATCTATAAGTTTGCCATAGAGGCTCCAAACGGTTCCAGAGTAGATGATATCCGCTGCCTCGAGCTGACTGCCGTCGTCAAGTTCTACACCAATAGGCCTGCTACCATCGAAGAGGATCGAGATCGCCTCACGTTCCAGGAACATCTCGCCACCATTCTCCTCGATGACTTTCTCCAACTTGCCCGGTACGAACAAAGTTGAGCCAGCGGGATAGTAGCTACCGCCAACATGATTGTCGATGAACATCACTGCAGCCATCACAGCCGGAGCTTCTTCAACTGTCGCATAGCAATAGGTTGAGGTTAGCTTGTCAAAGAACTTGAAGATCTCGGCATCGCTGAAATACTTTTGCAGCAGCTTCTTGGCGCTTTTATTCAACATACCCAAAAAGCGAAGGTAGGATACAGGATGTTTCGCTATGCTTCTGAGTGCTGCATCCCGATCGGTTTCATCTGCAGTGGTATATGTGGGGGTTTCAACCATAACATGCTGATACAAGGTATACATATCGGAATAGAAACGTTGGATATTGGCTTTCTCTGCTGGGAAGATAGTTGAGAGCTCGTCAGCATACTGCTGCACGTCGGCATAGAAGCGGATGCGATTACCCTTGAAGTTCACACAATAGAGCAGGTCATGGCGAATCATGTCTATCGGTTCCTCGAGAGAATTGAAGACAAAGCGATGCGCGTTGAATCCCTTTTCACCAAAACCATAGAGCATGGCAGCACCGATATCGAATGTGACATGACCGCGCTTGAAGACACCGCATGATCCACCGGGGTTGTAGCTCTTCTCGATGACAGCCACGCTAAGCCCGCGCTTAGCCAGCAGACTTGCCGCGGTTAGCCCCGACAATCCCCCACCTATGATGATCGCATCATACCTCACTGTTATGCCTTTCCAGCGCATCGAGGGTATCGGAACCAAACCCGGAACATGCAATCAGAATATGCGTTTACGCTGCCATTATCGAGTCTGGTCAGCAAATCGATCCTGCGGATATTCTACTACACGCGTACCAATTATCACCGGCATTTAACTTCAACTGCCCTCGGCAATCAGCATCTATCCTCGAGAGCTATTGTTAATCAGCATCTATCCTCGATAGCGATTGGAATTACCTCTTGGTAATTGCTATTCTGATGGCATACTTCATTCTAGGTAGATTCGAGGTAGCGCCTTGAAGGAAACCTGAGAAAGTATCTTGGCTGGTTTGGCGTTTCTATCTCTCTGATCCTCTCCTGCCTCTGGGCCTACTGGGGAGCCATGGAGAACTTCCACGAGGGTTGGTATTCAGATTCCCTTTGGGAGAATCTACTCATGTTTGTCTTCCAGTACCTGCTGATGACATTCCTGTTCGTTCTCTTAGCGGTCATCGCGCTTAGATGGAAGAAGCTCGGATTGGCTCTGCATGTTGCTGCCGCGGCTTTCTGCTTTTGGTTCTTCTCGGGTGCCAGCTTCATGATCTTAGGTCTGATGATCGTGACACCGATAATCTCTCTTGGCATCATCTATTACCTTGGTAAACCTGAGCCTAAGAAGTGGGCATATCGGCTGTTGGTAGCTCTTCCTCTGATCATCATCATTGCTATCTCCATTCCACAGGGAATTAAAGTATCGCAACGGGTTAACGATAACGATTTTGGCATCAGGATCGTCGAAGGTCGGACAACCACTTTAGCTTGGGCACCACGGGGACCGGGGTGGCCGGACGCGGGTACATCCTGGTATGAGGCAAATGAGATCTGCCGCCATCTGTCCGACGATGGATTAACAATCATGGATACAGAACAGAACATCTGGCGGCTGCCCACTGTAGAGGAAGCAGTCGATGCCATGATGATACATGGTGAGGGTTCTGGAGGAACATGGGACGCGGAGAATGAGAATGCCAGTTATATGAAGACACCAGATAATGAAACACCACTTTGGGATGTGCACTCGAAAGTCATCTATTATTGGACCGCTGAGACAACTCCTGATGATGATCAACGTGCTTTTATCATCGTCTATCACGGAGAGGTATTCGACAGAGTGAAGACTGAGGGTCAAAGCTACCTGAGCTTCCGCGCAGTTAAAGAAGTCAATCGTCCGAATCGTGCAGAATATGGACAATGAATAATAATCCGATAGATTGAAAGTCCATGCGATTTCCCATAAAGCAGCAGTAGTGTGATCGTCGATGCCGAGAAGTGGCACGATAATAGTACATGAGGTTAATTTCCAAAGTTAGCTGAACACTCTTCTTGATACACAGTTCTTTCAGGGACAACGCAACATGCCTTCAAGGTTACTGGTGAAGCAACAGCTACTTCTGCCGTTGTTTCACTTGTCGCCAGGTGTTGCAATGGGTATGGAGGTGTAGATGTCTGAACCGTTGTCAGCAGGGTTTCAGACCTAACGCAACAGCTGTATAAAAACCTATGGTGTTGTAGCCGCCTATCAGTCACACGCCCTGGTTGAAGACCTTTGCCTGTCTTAGAGTGACGGGTCATCCTCATCAATGCCGGATGTATCTATCGGGCACAGATCGATATCGTCAGGTTTCGGTATAGCTATGGAGAATAGATCCAAGAACCCCATTGCCTGTTCTCCCCAGACGCGCACCAACATCTCCATAGGGGAGAGCCCCAATAGCGATCTGCGTGGCGTAGAGTTGATGTTGGCGTTGATCAAGGCCAGGTCCCCTTGCGTCAGGGCATCCATCGCCGTTTGCATTTTAGGCAACATCTGTCTAAGCTCACTGTGGTTCTTCTCGCAGCGTCCCTTTTGCTGGGATGCCCGGGGATCGCAGTAGAAGACCCTGCAGCGGGGTGCAGATCCCGCTGTCACGGAGCGCTCCAGTGCTGTGGGGTCTTCGAACTCCGGGCCGTTGTCTGTGAGTATCACCTTGAACAGTGAGTCGAACAGCGTCTTGTCCGCTGATTCGATCGCATCGAAGGCAGCTGCCACCTCCTTGGACGTCTTCTCCTTTAAAAGGATATAGAGCTGGAAGTGACAGCTCCTGAGATACAGCGTCAGCAGGCATCTGGTATCGCTTTTCTTGCCCAACACCGTATCCATCTCCAAGCATCCGTCCCGTTCGTCTTGGTCAAGTGCCAGGAATGCCTCGAAGCTGCGCTCGTACCCGTGGTGGGTGATCTTGCGTGGTGCGTGCACCTTCCTGGGGCGGAAGCCGACCTTGCGCTCAAGGTCTATGTTGGCCATCCCGCCGTAGCCGTGCTCCACCCATCTGTAAAGCGTCGATGATGAGACTCTGATGTCGGCTGAGTAAAGCGTGGCTATCTCGTAGGGGGAGAGGTTGCGGGCAAGCGCCGGGCGGATCACCGACAATACCTCCTCGAAGCGTGTCGCATCCATGTTGACGCCACGACGCGAGGCAGACCGACGCACCTTCGCCATCTCGTCGGCCACGATGGCGCGATACAGATAACGTCCGGGCCGATTGCAACCATAGCGCTTCTTGGCGCAACCGTTGCATACCCATGGGGCCGATGCGGTCCTCTTGCAACCAACCAGTGCCAGATGCTCAGCGCAGACCGAAAGGCAAAGCACATCCGCACAGCGTGCGCAGACAGTGTGGGGATGCGGGCATGTCGAACAGACATCGGTCCTCTTGCAGGTCTTGGCCTGCCGGCATGGTATCTTGGCAACCTTGGTGCGGAGCAGGTCGCGATTGGTCTTCACCTCGGCTGCCACTGCAGACGGCGAATGTCCGATCAGGGAAGCTATCCTCCTAAACGACAGACCCTTTCCCAGACCTTCCTCGATGTTTCTCCTATCATCTAGATCCAATCTCTTGTAACCACCCATCTTGCCACCTCGCTTTCTTTGAAAGCAGGGCGTGTACCTGAAATAGCGGCAAAGGGGATTCTACTGGAACAGTGGCTTCAAGACTTATCCGAACGCGTTTCGCTAAGTCTGGTAGGTTTCGTTGTGTGTTTCGTTAACTATGGAAAGTAAGGTCCAAAAGTCCAGGATTTCGTCTGGGCTGCAATCTGTGGTCAATCACTTGTGTT
>DBPN01000052.1 GCA_002305585.1 Eggerthellales bacterium UBA1419 | reverse complement strand
GCGCTCAAAGAGGGCATCGTGGCAATCCAGGCTAAACTCAGCGATATTTTAGAGCGCGAAGGCTGCAGGGTCATTGACCCGCAAGGCCAACCATTTGATGCCATGAAGCATCAGGCAGTGGGTAGGTCTGAGGATCCCACGATACCAAATGAGACGGTCACAGAAGTCTACCAGAAGGGCTATGAGATGAGCGATAGGGTCCTGCGCACAGCCATGGTCGTGGTATCTACGGGCGGACCAGATCGCAGCGAGACCGAATAGTCCGTGAAAACGATGGACCGTATGTGGAAACTCGGAACACAGTAGACGTGAAACCGGCAGACAGTAGACGCTAAATCGGCAGGTGCTGCTGATTCCAACCGATCGAGGGAAAGCAAAGGAGGTGCGAAGCAGGTATGGTCGCAGCAGAGAAGAACTTCTATGAAGTATTAGGTGTGAAGGATACTGCTTCCACCGACGAGATAAAGAAAGCTTTCAAGAAACTGGCACGCAAGCATCATCCCGATGCTGGCGGAGATGAGACAAAGTTCAAGGAGATCAGCGAAGCCTACGAGGTGCTCTCAGATAAAGAGAAACGCAAGGAGTACGACCAGTTGATCAAATACGGAGCGTTCACTGGTGCTGCCGGTGCTGGTTCCCGTGGCTATAGCCAGCGCGGCGGCAGTCCCTTTGGTTGGGGTGGCGCTGCCGGTCAGGGCGGCTGGCGTACAGCGACGAGTGCTGATGGCTGGGGCGATATCCTCGAGCAGATCAGGCGTGGCGAAGGCGCGTTTGGTACCGAGTGGGATTTTCCGCAGCCAGCGGCCAAAGGACGTGAGGTCCAAGTCACTCTCGAGGTCACATTCGAAGAGGCGTTCAAAGGTGCCGAGAAGCACGTGACCATCAAAACTGGCGATGGCGAGAAGCAGGAGATCGACGTCAAGATCCCAGCTGGTGCCGTTGAGGGTGGCAAGTTGCGCTACAAGGGAAAGGGTGGTGCTGGCAGCGGCGGAGGACAGCGAGGCGATTTGGTCATCGTTACCTCTATCAAGCCGCATGATCTATATAGTCGCAAAGGTGCCGACGTTAACATGACGCTGCCGATATCGGTTATTGAGGCAATGCTCGGTACGCAAGTAGTGGTGCCTGCGCCTGATGGCAGCAGGGTGAGGTTGCGCGTGCCAACCGGTACCCAGGATGGCAAGACGCTGGTAGTCAAAGGTAAAGGTGCGCCGCGCGTCAAAGGCGAAGGCCACGGCGACTTGAACGTCAAGCTTCAATTGGTTGTGCCAAAGCACCTGAATGATAAGCAGAAGCAGGCTCTCGAAGACTTTGCCCAGGCCAGCGATACCAGCGCCAGCGACATAAGGCCTCTGATCAGCGCTTTGGTTGACGATGATGGCCAGAACTCCACAGGAAAGTGAGGTGCAGGTAACTGATGACTCCCAATGACCATAACAGACCGCTTTACATGATCAGCGTAGCGGCAGAACTGGCTGGTGTACACCCTCAGACCCTGCGCATCTATGAGGCAAAGGGACTGGTGACACCGCAGCGCTCTGCCGGTAACACACGCCTGTATTCTCAGGCCGACATCGAGCAGTTGGAGCTCATTGGTCAGCTCACCGATGAAGGCATCAATCTAGCGGGTGTATTCCGCATCATCGACCTACAAAAACGTCTGGCTCGACGCGAAGAGGAAATCGAGAAGATGCAGCGTCGCGTTGCTCGGCTGGAGGATATGCTGCACGAATTAGAGATGAGACAACACATCACCGCATTGGCTCGCGTTGACAGTCGCGCGATCCGTCTGTGGGAGGAGTGAGTGGTATGAGATTAGATAAATTGGCCGTTTCCTCTCAGGAGGCGTTTCAGGAGGCAATGGGAATCGCCAGCGATTTGGAGAGTTCGATGGTTGAACCCGAGCATCTGCTCAAGGCACTGCTCGACTCTCATGAAGGCAACCTCAATTCGATTATCGAGCGAGTCGGCGCGGATCCTAACGCAATCAACAACACCATCACCAAGGAGATCGAGGCTGCACCAAAAGTCAGCGGTCAGCCAATGGCGATCCCTTCACAAAGGCTGCTTGGTGTTATCAATCAAGCGGAGAAGATCGCTGCTAAGATGGAGGATTCGTTTGTCACCACCGAGCATCTTTTAATCGCTCTGGCGGGTGACAAGGGTGCCGCGGGTAAGGCTCTGGATGTAGCTGGTGTGACGCCCAAGCGTATCGAGGAAGCATACGAGCAGCTGCGTGGTTCAACTCGCGTCACCGACGCGACTTCAAAGACGCAGTTCGAATCCCTGGAACACTATGGCCGTAATCTTACTGCTGCGGCTCGTGCCGGTAAACTTGACCCGGTGATAGGCCGGAGCGAGGAGATACGGCGCACGATTCAGGTCCTGAGTCGTAGGACCAAGAATAACCCCGTGCTCATCGGCGAGCCAGGAACCGGCAAGACCGCTATTGTCGAAGGATTGGCTCAGCGCATAGTTGCTGGGGATGTACCGTCTTCGCTCAAGGATCGCGAGATCGTAGCGCTTGATTTGGCCGCCATGTTAGCAGGTGCCAAGTATCGCGGTGAGTTCGAGGACCGCTTCAAGGCAGTGTTGCGCGAGGTGAGTGAAGCTGAAGGTCGCGTGATCCTGTTCATCGACGAGCTGCATACCATCGTGGGTGCTGGCGCCGGCAGCGAGGGCGCTCTGGATGCAGGCAACATGCTCAAACCAGCCCTCAGTCGAGGCGAGCTGCATGCCATCGGAGCCACGACCCTAGATGAGTATCGAAAATATATCGAGAAGGATGCCGCACTGGAACGACGTTTCCAGCCGGTCTTTGTTGGCGAGCCGAGCGTTGAGGATACCATCTCCATACTACGTGGCCTGAAGGAGAAATACGAGATCCACCACGGCGTGCGTATCACTGACGCTGCTATCGTTGCAGCCGCCGAGCTGTCCAATCGCTATATCTCCGATCGATTCCTACCCGATAAAGCTATCGACTTGATGGATGAAGCGGCCAGCCGCCTGCGCATTGAGATCGACTCCATGCCGGAAGAGATCGACCTCAAGGATCGTCAGCTCGTGCAGATGCAGATCGAGGAGCAGGCCTTGATCAAGGAGACCGATCAGGCCTCGAAAGACCGTCTGGAGACTCTGCGCCGCGACATGGCTGAGGTTCGCCAGGAACTTGACTCGATGAAAGCTAGCTGGGCTAACGAGAAAGACAACATCAACAAAGTCCAGCAGTACAAGGCCGATCTTGACCAAGCGCAAAGTGACTATGAGCGAGCCACTCGAGAGGGCGACTTGCAAAAAGCGTCAGAGCTGCGCTACGGTACCATTCCGCAGATTGAGACCAGTCTTGAAGAGGCAACCCGACAGCTTGAGCTGCGCCAAGAGCAGGGCGGCCTGCTTAAGGAAGAGGTCACTGAAGAGGAGATTGCCACGGTTGTCAGCACGTGGACCGGCATACCTGTGAATAAGATGATGCAGGGCGAGCTGGAAAAACTCGTACATCTGGAAGATGTGTTGCATAGACGTGTGGTAGGTCAGGACGAAGCCGTAAGCGCTGTTGCCGGAGCAATCCGTCGGTCGCGCGCCGGCTTGTCCGATCCGGGTAAACCGCTGGGATCATTCCTGTTCCTCGGTCCCACCGGTGTTGGCAAGACAGAATTGGCAAAGACTTTAGCCGAGTTCTTGTTTGACAGCGAACGAGCTCTGGTGCGTATCGACATGAGCGAATACATGGAGAAGTTCAGCGTTCAGAGGCTGATCGGTGCTCCTCCAGGATACGTCGGTTACGACGAAGGTGGTCAACTCACCGAGGCTGTGCGCCGTCGCCCGTACAGCGTGATCCTGCTCGACGAGATTGAGAAGGCGCACCCAGATGTCTTCAACATCCTGCTGCAGGTCTTGGATGACGGTCGTCTGACCGATGGTCAGGGACGAGTGGTCAGTTTCAAGAACACCGTCGTGATCATGACCAGCAACGTAGGTTCCCAGTTCATCCGCGAGTACGCGCAGCATGGCATGGGTGGTATGGGCGGTTTGTCGCCAGCCCTCGGTAGTGATAAGGGCGATTTCGCTGCAACGATGAGCGCCAAAGGTGGCGTCGAAGGCATGATGAGGGAAATGACCGGAAGCGGTACCAGCGGTGTTGATGAGTTTGGCGAGCTGGACGAGAGGAAGCTAGAGCGCGCCATTGACGAAGCGCTGCGGGCGACCTTCAGGCCGGAGTTCCTCAACCGTATCGATGACATCATCATCTTCCATGCCCTGAAGATGGAGAATATAGACGCTATCGTTGAGTTGCAATTGGCGGATGTGCGCAAACGACTGGAAGATCGCCGCATCGAGCTGGAGGTCACTCAGGCCGCAGTCGAACAGTTGTCGATCGATGGCTTCAATCCGGTGTATGGAGCGCGACCCTTGAAGCGTCTGATCCAACGGCACATCGTCGATCTGTTGGCGAATGCCTTTGTGGCCGGAACCGTTGGCGATGGCGACAAGGTCACTATCGACCTCAACGACCGCTGCGAGTACGTCATCCGCTAGGATTAGGCAATTGAGTATCACGCTTGCGAGGTGCGAGATGGTATGACCGTACGATTGTGGAATCGTACGGTTGTGGTAGAGGGTAGCTCAACCTTGCACGATGACATCCTTGCGCGAAATTGTGCAATCGTGAAGGATGAGGTGGCAGGAAGAGCACCAAAGAGGTAGATGGCCAAAGTGATTGGTTATGAGGGTAATCGAGGTATGGCTCCATGGGAGTGGTCCCTCGTATTTTTGTTCAGATTGTATCGCCATCTGTGTATAACCTGCTCTTCGCGGCTTGCGATGGGGCAAAACGCCCGCAGAGACGTCTAGTCCCATCGACCTGGGCTCAAAAAAGCAAGTAGTGACCGTTTTTATTCTTGAAAGTGGTGAAAATCTTCGCACTACTTGCATATTTGAGCAATACACATCAACCCACACCATCAATCTTCACACTACTTGCATATTTGCACATATAACTCGGGAAGAATCAAAAATCTTCGCACTACTTGCATATTTGCACACGATATGAAGATTAAAGCTCGGAGAGTTGTATAAGTCAGAACTATGAGAATGTAAGGCGTGGCCGCAGAAACCTCGGCAACGCTCAAGGGGAGCAAGAGACTCAAGATTAGTTAGAGGCTCTAAATCAGTAAGAGACTTGAGGTGAAAACATTATGCTAGCATAATGACAATAGCATAAATATATACTATATTCGTAGTATGAGGGAATTCTTCAGCCATATAACTGCCGCACGCATGTGGGACATACCCTGCCTTGAGTCCATCATAGGTGAAAAAGGCTATGACTCCAGTCCTGTCGATGTAACATACGCCACACGTGAAGCTCGACTTCCCAACAAAAAGCGAAAAGCCCATTATTGTGGGGTGGCGCTTCCTATTGGAGCGGTGGTTACCAAAGACCACTGCAGAGTGGCATCTCCCGAGTTGGTTTTCTTGGAGCTTGCGCACGAACTCAACATACATAGACTCATACTCCTTGGCTTGCAGTT
>DBPN01000029.1:11254-14521 GCA_002305585.1 Eggerthellales bacterium UBA1419 | reverse complement strand
TCATAAACTGGGTGAATTCGCCGTAACCCGAACCTTCCGCGGACACGCGGCTGACAAGAAAGGCAAGTAATCGATGGAAGCAAGAGCCATAGCCCGATATGTTCGGGTCTCTCCGCGTAAAGCGAGGATGGTCATTGATCTCATCAGGGGCAAGAAGGTACAGCGCGCCCGTGAGATTCTGCAGTTCTCGGACCGTAACGTCGCTGAAGTGATTGAGAAATGTCTGAACAGTGCGGTAGCCAATGCTGAGCGTGAGGGCATGCGGGCCGAGAACCTCGTGGTCAAGTCGACCTATGCAGATGAGGGTCCAACACTGAAGCGCTTCCGTCCCCGCGCCAAGGGTTCGGCATCGCGCATCCGCAAGCGCAGCTGCCACATCACCATCATAGTAGCCCCGAGAGAGGAGGCATAACACATGGGACAGAAGGTATATCCCACAGGATTCCGTCTGGGAATCACCGAGGAGTGGCGTAGCCGCTGGTTCGCCGGCAAGAACTACGCAGAAACCCTCGCCAACGATCTGGCCCTGCGCAAGTACCTTGAAGCCCGTCTCTCTCGTGCTGCTATCTCCAAGGTTGAGATTGAGCGTGCTGGTGACAAGATCAAGGTCATCATCACCACCGCACGTCCGGGTATCGTGATTGGCAAGAAGGGTTCTGAGATCGACGAGCTGAAAAAGGACCTTGAGAAGATCGCCAACGGCCACATCAGCGTGGATGTTGTTGAGATCAAGCGCCCCGAGCTCGATGCTGTGCTCATCGCCCAATCCATCGCAGAGCAGCTGGAAGGTCGTGTTGCTTTCAGAAGAGCGATGCGCAAGGCAGTCCAAAGCGCAGAGAAGAGTGGCGCTAAGGGCATCCGTATCCAGTGTTCAGGACGTTTGGGTGGAGCCGAGATGAGCCGCCGCGAGTGGTATCGCGAGGGTCGCGTGCCCTTGCACACACTGCGCGCGAAGATCGACTATGGTTTTGCCACTGCTGCCACCACTATGGGCAGCATCGGTGTGAAGGTCTGGGTCTATCACGGCGAGAGACTGCCCGGACAACCCACGCCAGCACCTGCTCTTGAAGGCTCTTCGCGTCCGCAGCGTCCGCGCCGCGGTGAAGGGAGAAAGTAATCATGTTGATACCCAAACGCGTCAAGCACCGTAAGGTGCAGCGCGGTTCGATGAAAGGTAGCGCCAAGGGTGGAACCGAACTGGCTTTCGGTACCTACGGTATACAGGCGCTCGAAGCCCATTGGATCACCAACCGCCAAATCGAGGCTGCTCGTATCGCGATGACTCGTCATATGAAACGTGGTGGTAGGGTCTGGATCACGATCTTCCCAGACAAGCCCATCACCAAGAAGCCGGCTGAGACCCGCATGGGTTCCGGTAAGGGCAATCCGGAAGAGTGGGTAGCTGTAGTCAAGCCGGGTCGTATCATGTTCGAGATCGCCGATGTCGATCATGAGGTTGCCATAGAGGCACTGCGTCTGGCAATCCAGAAACTGCCGATCAAGTGCAAGATTGTCACCCGTGAGACAGGCGGGGAGGAATAAATGAAAGCCAAAGAGATCCGTGAGCTGTCAAACGATGATTTGACTCAACAGCTCAAAGATGGACGTGCCGAACTGTTCAATCTCAGATTCCAGATGGCTACCAGCCAGTTGGATAACACGGCTCGTATCAATGTAGTGAAGAAGAACATCGCGCGTATTCAAACCGAGATACGTGCCCGACAGATCAACGTCGCCACCGACGTTGCGAATTAGAGGTGGACCAGCAATGAGTGAAGAGCGTAATTCTCGCAAGGTGCGCCAAGGGGTGGTGGTCTCTGCAGCCGGTGATAAGACCTGCGTCGTAGAGATCAAGGATCGCAAACCGCACCCGATTTATGGAAAGATGATGACCAAGACCAAGAAGCTGCACGCTCACGACGAGACCAACTCGGCCAGCGTAGGCGATAAGGTTCAGATCATGGAGACACGACCCATCTCACGTTTGAAGAGATGGCGCCTGATCCAGATCATCGAGAAGGCCAAGTAGGGAGCAGCCATGATACAACAGGAAACCATGCTGCATGTGGCAGATAACTCAGGTGCGCGTAAGGTCCAGTGCATCAAGGTACTCGGCGGCTCCAAGCGTCGTTATGCCGGCCTGGGCGACGTGATCATCTGTGCAGTGAAGGAAGCGACACCAAACGGAAACGTCAAGAAGGGCGAGGTAGTGCGCTGCGTCGTCGTGCGGGTCAAGAAGGAAATCCGTCGCAAGGATGGCAGCTACATCAAGTTCGATCAAAACGCCGCTGTGGTGATTGACAACGCCGGAGCCCCGCGCGGGACCCGTATCTTCGGTCCGGTTGCCCGCGAGCTGCGCGACAAGCGCTACATGAAGATCGTATCGCTGGCTCCGGAGACTTTGTAAAGGAAGAGATCATGCGAATTAAAAAAGGTGACAAAGTCAAGGTTATCAGCGGTAAGGACAAAGGTGTCGTGAGCGTAGTCATGCGTTCATTGCCCCAAGCCCAGAGAGTGGTAGTGGAGAAGGTTGCCATCGCCAAGAAGGCTCAGCGTCCCACCAGGGAGAATCCTTCTGGCGGTATCATGAACATCGAGAAGCCCATCCACGTATCCACTGTGATGCTGGTTTGTCCCAAATGCGATCAGCCAACGCGTCTTGGTATGCGTGTAGAGGCCGGTAAGAAGGTCCGTACCTGCAAGAAGTGCGGCAAGGACATCGATTAGGTCTCAAGTTTTATTGGCTCCCTAAGATAGGGTGGCACATGCTTGGAAACCATGTGCGTAAACCACGGAAGGAACGTAAATGACAGCAAGATTGAAAGAGAAGTACCTTACAGAGATCGTTCCGAGCTTGCAAGAGCAGCTTGGCATCTCTAACATCAACAAGGTGCCGACCATCGAGAAGATCGTCGTGAACATGGGCGTTGGTGCTGCAGTCCAAGACGGTAAGCAACTGGATGCGGCTATCGCCGATTTGCGCGCGATCACCGGTCAGCAACCAATGATCTGCCGAGCGAAGAAATCCATCGCCAACTTCAAGCTGCGTGCTGGAATGGCCATCGGTGCCAAGGTCACGCTCAGAGGCGATCGGATGTGGGAGTTCCTCGATCGCCTGCTCTCCACAGCGATCCCGCGTATCAGGGACTTCAGGGGCATTCCTGCCACCAGTTTCGACGGACGTGGGAATTACTCACTGGGCATCACGGAGCAGATGATATTCACTGAGATCGAATATGACAAGGTGGACCGTACCCGCGGTATGGA
>DBPN01000029.1:0-11243 GCA_002305585.1 Eggerthellales bacterium UBA1419 | reverse complement strand
CAACTAGGAGGAAACGTTGGCAAAGAAATCGATGATAGCCAAGGCAAAGAGAGAACCGAAGTTCTCCACACGTCAGCACAATCGCTGCAGCCGCTGCGGACGCCCTCGGGCATTCTACCGTCAGTTTGGTCTGTGCAGGGTATGCGTGCGAGAACTTGCCAGCCGCGGCGAACTTCCCGGTGTGCGCAAGTCTAGTTGGTAAGGATGCCACGACGCAGACAAGGAAGGCCGGATCGAGCAGGCGCCGCCATCAAGGGTGACGGCGAACCGACGAGCTGGTTCATCCAGAGGAACCATAGGAGGTTACCATGTCCATGACAGACCCCATCGCAGATATGCTCACGCGTGTGCGTAATGCTAACTCTGCGGCAAAAGACAAAGTGGCGATTCCCACAAGTAATAAGCTTGTCGAGATCGCACGGATCCTCAAAGAAGAGGGTTACATCATCGACTATCAGGTAATCGAAGGCGAGCCGCGTGCAACGCTGGAGATAGTCCTGAAGTACGGACCGAAGAAGGAGAAGACCATCCGTGGTCTGAAGCGGATCTCCAAACCCGGCTTGCGTGTCTATGCCGGTAAAGATGATCTGCCCAGGGTGTTGGGTGGCCTGGGAACCGCTGTAATCTCCACTTCAAAGGGAATGATGACAGACCGCGATGCCCGCAAGGCTGGCGTTGGCGGCGAAGTCATCGCCTACATCTGGTAGAGAAGGAAAGGGAGGATACAGATGTCTCGTATAGGCAAACAACCCATTCCGGTACCTGCCGGAGTAGAGGTGACCATCGAAGGCACCTCAGTCAAGGTCAAAGGACCCAAGGGCGAGCTCTCGCAGAAGTTCTCAGATCATGTCAGCGTCACGCTCGAAGACGGACAGATCCTGGTACAGACTGCGGATGATTCGCGTGAGGCCGGAGCGTTCCACGGACTATCGCGCACTCTGATCAGCAACATGGTGGTTGGTGTGAGCGAAGGGTTTAGCAAGTCACTGGAGATCATCGGCGTTGGTTATCGTGCCGCACTCAAGGGACAGACGCTCGAGTTGCAGCTGGGTTACTCTCACCCGGTCGTCATCGAGCCGCGGGAAGGTATCTCATTCGAGGTGCCCACACCCACTCAGATCAAGGTTCTTGGTATCGACAAACAAGTCGTCGGTCAAGTGGCCGCCGACATCCGTAAGTGGCGCAAACCTGAACCATACAAGGGCAAGGGCATACGTTACGAAGGCGAATATGTACGCAGGAAGCTCGGCAAAGCTGCCGGTAAGTAGTGACCGCAGGAGGAAGAGATGGATAAACTCAAGGCAAAAGCAGCGGGTCTCAAGCGCCGTCAGCGTCGTGTACGCGGTAAGATCACCGGTACACCGGAATGCCCAAGATTGCGCGTAACCCGTTCGAATCAGAATATCTACGCACAGGTCATCGACGATGTCGCCGGAAAGACCTTGTGTTCAGCTAGCTCGCTTGACGCGGAGTTCAAGCAACTGGACAAGAACGGTGCCACTGTTGAAGGTGCCGCGGTTGTTGGTGAGCTGGTTGGGAAACGAGCCAAGGACGCCAAGATCGAGACCGTTGTATTCGACCGTGGTGGGCACCTGTACCATGGCAGGATCAAAGCGTTGGCAGACGGCGCGCGTGGCGCCGGGCTGAAGTTCTAGGGAAGGAGAGAGATGGCTCGCATCAAAGCACCGGTACCTGAGCTTCAGGAGAAGGTCGTTTATATCAACCGTGTATCCAAGGTTGTCAAGGGCGGACGCAGGTTCGCGCTTACCGCGCTTGTCGTGGTCGGCGATGGCAACGGCAGGGTAGGCGTAGGCATGGGCAAGAGTCAGGAAGTGCCCATCGCCATCAAAAAGGGCGTTGAAGATGCCAAGAAGAACCTGTTCACCGTGCCGTTGACCAAGGAAGGCACCCTGCCTCACGAGATCACAGGCATATTCGGTGCAGGCAAGGTGCTGCTCAAGCCGGCTACCCCCGGTACCGGCGTTATCGCCGGAGGACCAGTACGTGCCGTGCTGGAACTTGCTGGAGTGAAAAACGTACTCTCAAAGTCCCTAGGCACCAATAACGCCATGAACATCGTCAAGGCAACCGCCGCTGGCCTCAAGGCGCTTTCCAGCCCAGAAGAGGTTGCCAGCAGGCGCGATACAACCGTGGCAAAGCTCTACGGTTGGAAGGAGTGACCACAATGGCAGAAACAGAGAAAGCAGTTAAAACGCTGCGTGTCACTCAGGTCAAATCCAGCATTGGTTTTTCGTCTGATCAATTGAGGACGCTGAAGGCGTTGGGTCTGGGCAAGATCAACCGCAGTGTCGATCAGGTTGATAACCCCGCAGTGCGTGGTATGATTTTCAAGGTCAAGCATCTGGTTAAGGTGGAGGAGATTTAAATGCAGCTTCACGATTTGGCTCCGGCTCCCGGTGCTAAGAAAGACCGTAAGCGTGTAGGTCGCGGGCATGGTTCTGGACATGGCAAGACTTCCGGTCGCGGTAGTAATGGTCAGGGATCAAGAGCTGGCGGCACTAAGTCCAATGGTTTCGAGGGTGGTCAAACCCCGCTGGCGCGCAGGCTTCCCAAGCTCCCGGGCTTCACGAACATCAATCATGTCGAGTACATACCCGTCAATGTTTGTCGACTGGATGCAGCCTATCTGGATGGTGACGTCGTAGATGGCGCGTCTCTGGTCGAGAAGGGTATAATCAAGAATGCCAACGCTCTGGTTAAAATTCTTGGCGATGGCGAACTGAGCAAGAAACTCACCGTCAAGGTGGATAAGGTGTCCGGCAGTGCAGCTGCCAAGATCGAGGCAGCGGGTGGAAAGGTAGAATCGCCTTGCTAAGTGCGATCATCAACGCGTTCAGGGTACCCGACCTGCGCAAGAAGATCATCTTCACTTTGTCGATCATCGCGCTGTATCGTCTTGGCTCGTTCATACCGGTTCCCGGTATCCCCGTCCAGGCTTTGTCTGAGGCGTTCAACGACCCAAGCAACGGCGCGATGGTGTTCTTGAATCTGTTCTCAGGTGGCGCTCTATCCAACTTCTCAGTCTTCTCGTTGGGTATCATGCCATACATCACCGCATCTATCATCATGCAGTTGATGCAGGGTGTAATCCCCTCACTTCAGCGTTGGGCTAGAGAAGGCGAATCAGGGCAGAAGAAGATCACTCAGATCACTCGCTACCTGACGTTAGCCCTTGGTTTGATTAACGCCATCGGCTATCTGTTCCTTTTCCAGAGTCCTCAATATGGAGTAGTGCTCAGCCCCGAGGTACCGGGCTGGTTCACAAGTCTGGTTATCGTCGCCACGCTGGTTGCCGGTACTGGATTCATCATGTGGATGGGCGAACTGATCACGCAGCGCGGTGTTGGTAATGGTATGTCGCTGATCATCTTTGCGAATATCATAGCTGGCTTTCCCGGTGCCATCCTGCAATCAGCCATCACGCAGAGCGTTGTGCTCACGGTGCTGATCATCGTGGTGGTTTTGTTGGTGATTCCCGGTATCGTCTTGATCGAGCGCGCCCAACGCAGGATCCCAGTGAATTATGCCAAGCGCATCCAAGGCCGTCGTGTGATGGGCGGATCGTCAACCTACATCCCGCTCAAGGTAAATGGAGCCGGCGTTATTCCCATCATCTTCGCCAGCGCCATCCTCTATTTCCCGGCTCAACTGGCAGCGTTCTTCAATGTCGAGTGGCTAACCACGATGTCCAACGCGTTGGCCAGCGGTTGGATCAACTGGTTGTTGAACTTCATCCTCATCGTGTTCTTCGGTTTCTTCTACACCTCGATGGTCTTCAATCCCGAGGACACGGCAGATAACCTGCGACGCCAGGGCGGCTTCATCCCCGGAGTGCGTCCGGGTACGGCGACTATGACCTATATCAAGAATGTCATCAATCGGATCACCCTTCCCGGTGCGATATATATCGCGCTGATAGCAGTGGTGCCGAGCATACTGTTCACCGTGACCGGCGATTCGCTGATCCAGGCATTTGGGGGAACATCTATCCTCATCATGGTTGGCGTGGCTCTCGATACCATGAGCAAGGTGGAGAGTCAGCTCAAGATGCACCATTATGACGGTTTCTTCAAATAAGGCAGGGAGGTAGTACATGAATATAGTACTGTTGGGGGCTCCTGGAGCCGGCAAGGGCACACAGGCAGCAAAGATCGTCGCGGAGTACGACGTTGCACATATCTCAACCGGTGACATCCTGCGCGCCGCGGTTAAGGCTCAGACGCCACTTGGCCTGGAGGCAAAATCATTCATGGACGCCGGCGAGCTTGTTCCGGACTCCGTGGTCATCGAACTGGTCAAGGAGCGCTTGAAGGAGAAGGATACCGAGAAGGGCTTCATCCTCGATGGATTCCCGCGTACCGCCACGCAAGCAGTCGCCTTGGCCACTGAGTTGTCTGCGCTTGGACGCGACATCGATATCGCCATTGCCGTCGCAGTGGATTCCGAGGTTATCGTTGAGCGACTGGCTTCACGTCGACTCTGCCGGAACTGCGGGTATATCGGTACCGCGAGTGACGCCTCGTGCCCGGTCTGCAGCGGAGAGATGTATCAGCGCGACGATGACAGGGCACAAACAGTGCGAAACCGCCTCGATGTCTACGAGAAAGCAACCGCTCCTTTGGTCGAGTATTATCGCGGTTGTGATCTGCTGGCCGAGGTTGATGGCGATCGACCGGTCGAAGAGGTCTACGCCGATATCAAGAGCATGCTTGATACCCTTAACTGAATGGCATAGCAGAATTCAATGATCATTATCAAGACACTCGCCGAGATTGAGGCGATGAAGGAGGCCGGACGCGTCAGCGCAAAGGTTCTGCGCAAGACCGGTGAACTTGTCCGCCCCGGGATCTCTACACTTGAATTGGACCGATTTGCCGAGAATCTGATCAGAATGGAAGGCGGCACCCCCGCCTTCCTTGGTTATGGTGGCTTTCGCGGTAGCATCTGCTCTTCAGTCAACGACCAGATCGTTCATGGCATCCCAGCGCAAGATGTTGTGTTGCGGGAAGGCGATATCGTCTCCATCGACACCGGCGCTATCGTTGGTGGCTGGTACGGCGACAACGCGGCAACATTTGCGGTTGGTCAGATCAGCGAGCAGGCTCAGCAGTTGCTTAAGGTCACCGAAGAGTCGATGTGGGCTGGTATAGCAGCTGCTCTGAAGGGCAATCATCTTGGTGACATCGGTCACGCTGTGCAACAGATCGCCGAAGCAGCTGGTTTTGGCGTCGTGCGTGAATATGTTGGCCACGGCATCGGCAGGAATATGCACGAGGATCCCAATGTCCCAAATTTTGGTAAAGCTGGCAAGGGGGTCAGGCTGGAGGCTGGTATGGTCTTGGCAATAGAGCCGATGATAAACGTTGGAACCCATCAGACGCGCGGTCCGTTCAGTGACCGCTGGACAGTCTATACAGCCGATGGTTCTTTGTCGGCACATTTTGAGAAGACAGTGGCTGTCACTGACGATGGTCCCTTGATTCTGACTGCAGAATAAGCGATTTCTCAGCACACTGGGAGTATGCCGACGACAGTTGCCATACGTCCGGAGGCGGATCCATCTCGCCGAGCAGAATGTAGGCGAGGGTCACTTCGCGTTGAAAGCGGACAGACCTCGATGGCGCTACGCTGCACACCAAGGTTAGTGAGGATGTCTGCCGCCATACCCTGCAGGTTGGCCAGATAGCGGTTGTTTGGCTGTAGCCTGAATCGCTGTCTGCCGATGTGATCGTTCTCCAGTAGCTTTAACCTCACGATGTCCTCGATCTCAAAATCATCCTGTTGTATCGATGGGCCTATCCAGGCGACTACGTCTTTAGGAAGTTGACCAAGACGCAGCTCGATCTGCCCTAAGGTATTCTCGATGACTCCGCGAGCCAAACCCCGCCAGCCAGCATGTATGACGGCCGCGACGCGGTTGCTTGGGCAGACAACGATTATCGGCAGGCAATCAGCTGTGGTCAGCGCGGCGGCAAATCCCGGTGTGGTGACCAGCGCCGCATCGGTTGTTCTTGCTGCTGATGTTACTGGAGTAGTTTTTATTGTTGACGGAACTTCCTGCCCTGAGACAACGGCTGAGGTCAGATTGTCGATTGTGTCGCTGTGGCGCAGGCCAGGAGCCGATTCCAGGTTTTCCTCCGCCACCAGGTTGAGATCTGATAGCTGGTCGGGGATTACGCTGACGCTATTGCCGTGATCTAGGTTCAACCAGATAACGCGCAGTGGATTCAGAGCCTGCTCCAGCCGAGCCCGATCAGTCGTCTCGCGTGCAGCGCCCTTGCTGTTCATGGCGGGGGTCGTTACTTTGTAATCGAAGCAATGCCCAAAACTCTGCTCAACAGAACTGGCGATAGCCGTAAAGGCGATCAACCAGGGAGCATCGATGATCGTCGGGTAGACGATGGGTATTCCGGCTAATGATCCTTGTTCCATAGATCCTACCTGATCAGACGTTACCTATCTCAACATATCTCAGATGCTGCCTAACCACGATGCCCAGCTCGTAGAGGGTCTCCACTGGTGTGGGACTGGCATCGAGCATCCTATATGTGGGGAAGAAGCGGGTGAGGTGCAAGGTGATATCAGGATTTACGCTTGCCAGCCAGCGAGCCATGCTGTCCAGCTGCTCGGGAGAGTCATTCTTGCCAGGGATGACCAGCGTGGTGACTTCGACATGGATCCTGTTCGCCGCAGCAGCTATGGTTTGCTTGACTGTTTCCAGCCCCTTTGGAGCGCCGATCCAGTCATAGAAGTCCTGATCAAAGGCCTTCAAGTCGATGTTCGCTGCATCGAGCCAGGGCAACAACTCGGTAAAAGGTTCAGCGTTGATGTATCCGTTGCTCACTAGGATGTTCTTCATGTTAGCCTCATGTATGAGCTTTGAGCAATCAAGCACGAATTCCGGGCAGACCAAGGGTTCATTATAAGTATAGGCGAGACCGATGTTGCCATAAGTCTGCTGTCTGCTTGCCATTTCCACCAGCTCCTGGGGCGAGATGGATTCGACCTGGATATCGAGTCGATCAAAACGTGCCCTGGCAATCGTGCTGTTCTGGCAAAACGGGCAGTTGAGGTTGCAGCCGTAGCTGCCAACACTAAGTATCATACTGCCTGGCAGATAACGCGCTAAGGGCTTCTTCTCTATCGGGTCGAGTGAGACAGCGGATATCTTGCCATAATTCGCGGGAACCACAACGCCATCAACGGCATGACGGGCACCGCAGATGCCTATCTGGCCGGGTTTCAGGAGACAGGCATGCGGACAGATAGGGCACAGAACCCTCTCGCCATCGTTTGAGCTGGCTTGTTCAGCCAGATCATCTGTTGCTTCCATGCTATCGATACCTCCCTCAGAGGCCGGGTCTATGTATACCTAACCACTTCGAAACGCTCCAATCTATAGGGTTTGTCCGCGCGAATACCAGCCTTTCTCAAAGCGATATCAACCTGTTCCTCAGCTGTATCGATACCTTCTATATCCGGCAGGAGCAGACCCCGTCTTAAACCATGCGTGACTATGACACCATACCGCTTGGTGTCAAGTTCGCGCAGGTTATCGACTGGCTCAGCGTTACCCAGCACATCGACATTGCATTCCAACAAAGCGATCTCTCCTTCGCTAATGGGTGGGAAGCGTGGATCATTGGCGGCGGCACTCACGGTGTTTTGCAAGATCTCATCTAAGATCGATGCGGCTGTATGTTCGATAGTGCCTATACAGCCACGCAATTCCCCTCTGGTCTTGAAGGAGACGAAGACGCCTGCTCTGCGATCGCTGAGATCATTGAGCAATCGTAGCTCTTTACGCGAGTTCTCGCTGCGGATAGTATCCAACAGCTGCTGTACGTGCGGGGTGTTTCGAGTTGGCACACTGCCATGTTGCAGATAATCACGCAGCGCAGCGAATGCCAGTCGCACTGGCAGGCTGTGTGAGACCTCATGCCGTTCTGTAGCGGTAGCTGCTCTCTTGCGAGAATCCTGGAATTCGAGTTGCCTTTGGCGGATCGACGCGAATCGTCTGCTGGGATCATCTATCAAGGGCTTGAAGCTGGCAACGGCGTAGCCTACGCCCCATGGACCCTCATAGGAATGCAATCTCGGCCTGACTGCCTTGCCATCGAGCGTACCGGCCATCATGATGCACGAATTAAGGCCACATTCACCGGCGTCCTCCCTGAAGTCCGCATCGAACTCCATCAGACGCATGAAGTTGGCGCTGGCAAGGGCTGCAGTGATCTGAGAATCAAAACGCGGACCGGCGTTATTGAATCCATAAGGACCATCATCCTTGAGGTGATGCGAGAGGTCTCCACTAGCGATGAAGACCGTGCTCCGTTCCAGTTCTTCGGATACCTGGGCAACGCATTCACCAAAACGATAATGCTGAATCTCATCAAGCAACGATATTGAGATACGAACCAGCCTATAAGGGGTTCTGAGATAGTGTGAGATGAAATGTAATGGGACCATACAGCCATGATCAAGCGAACCACTTGGATCGTGCGAGCTTTCGCAGGGGATGCCCAGGTTCAGAGCCCGCTTTACCAGTGTTTCAGAGAATTCGCTGTCCAGTTCAACCTGCAGCTGGTCACCCGAATAGCGAAAGTCCCTGAAATCACCTTTAGCGACGGTTCCCGCCGTAACGTGGATGCTGTCGCGGAAGATACGTCCATGAGGAGTGGCTATCACCACTGTCTTGGGGGCCAGTTCGCCAATCGCTCGAGCGATATCATGGTAGGCATCAAGGGTGGACTGGGCGCCATGTTCCTCTCCTTTTCCGATACCGGCTATCAGGATCGGTGGATGAGGTACTACATACGCAGAGACAATAGCCATAATGGCCGCCTCCCTTCAGAATGGAAGTCCGGTCTGGCGCTGCTTAAGCGTATAACGTCAGAAGCCAGAAGGCAACAGCTAGAGCGCAATAGCCATGAGGCAACGGCCAGAATGCTCACGGGAATGCGCAAGCAGGAAGGGGGTGGCTTTGCGGTAACAGTCACAAGGCAGCAGCCATGAGCCAACGGCTGGGGTTCTTTCGTAACATTGCGGTTTTCGCCGCTGGATGAAGAAGAATATGCTGCTAGAATATATAACATAAGATGTCAGGTTCAAAGCCTTTCGATAAGGGCTTTTGTTTTGTCTCGCTGAAGAACCGACCGCAGAAAGGTAGTGTGCGCGCGCATGAGACCTGCTCCTCTCAACAATATCGAACCACTTAGTGATCTGCGTTGTCTGCTTGAGCGGGGAGCGCAGATTTTTCAAGGTAAGACGGCCTTCATCGAGCTGTTACATTCGAGCCAGACAGTGGAGGTGAGTTATAGTCGTCTCAATGACGATGTGCGTGCCATGGGCACTGCCTTGCTGTGCAGAGGCTATGCCGGCAAACGCATAGCTCTCATCGGCGAGAATTCCTATGCTTGGGTGCTTGCCTATTTCTCCATTGTCAACAGCGGTATCACGGTTGTCCCCTTCGACAAGGAGCTTTCCTGCGCCGAGATCGTTGATCTGATGGATCGCGCAGATGTTGACGCGCTGTGCTATACAGCTGCTTACAACGTAGAGGCTCACGCAGCCGCTGAGGCTCTCAGAGCGCAAACGGGTCGCGTGGTCGATACAATCGACTTAGGCTCACTCGCTTCTGATCGGCTCGCGCCCGACCTTCTTTCTGTTGGGCGTGATGAGCTCGCTCGTGGAAACGATTGCTACGACCATGTTGTGATCGATCCTGATGAAACGTGCTCCATCCTGTTCACCTCGGGAACAACCGGCACCAGTAAAGGTGTGCTGCTCGGCCATGGTAACTTCACTGCCAATATCAAGGGCGCATCCGAATTGGTGCTCTATCGACCGGAGGATGTGTTCGTCTCGGTGCTGCCCATCCATCATGCCTACGAGGACATGGCTGGTATCTTCTGCCCGTTATTCTATGGCTGCACAATAGGCTTTTGCCCAAGTATCAAGAAGCTGCCAAAGTGCCTTGAAGTGCTCAAACCAACGGTTCTGTGTCTGGTTCCACTCTATGTGGAAACCTTCCACGGCAGGATCATGCGCGCTGTTAAGGAATCCGGTCGTCAAAAGCAGTTCGTATTCGCACAAAAGCTCTCTACCCTTCTACAGCGTATCGGGATCGATGTCGCCGGCAAGTTGCTCGCTGAACCACGTGCCGCATTTGGCGGGCGATTAGAGCTCATCATCTGCGGCGGCGCATCACTCGATCCGGCATACGCGCCGTTTTATCGGTCGCTTGGTATCAACCTCATCCAAGGCTATGGGGTGTCGGAATGTTCTCCCATCGTTTCGGTGAACAGGAACAACGAGTACAAAGACGATTCAATCGGTCGGATTGTCTCCTGTGCTGAAGTCCGTATTGATGACGACGGTCAGATATGGGTCAAGGGTGCTTCAGTGATGTCTGGTTACCTCGACGAGGAAAACGATGTACTCGTCGACGGGTGGTTTCCTACAGGGGATCTGGGAAGAATCGACGACGATGGATTCCTCTATATCACCGGGCGCTGTAAGGATGTCATCGTGTTAAGCAATGGAAAGAATATCATGCCACAGGAGGTCGAGCGCGCATTGGTTTCCTGCGAATCAATAGCGGAGGCCGTTGTGGTCGCCGGTGCCGAGACGGGTAATGGATCCGAGCACCTTGTGGCGCATATCGTGCCTGACTTTGAGTCGCTCGGTCTGTCGGTTGACGAATCAGAGGCCCTTGTGATTGCAGAGGAGAGAATTCGCAATGAAATCAAGGAGTCGAACCGTAACCTTGTGTACTATAAGAGAGTGGCTGNNGACATCCTTCATGCGAAGCCGTTCGAGAAGACGACGACGCGCAAGGTGAAAAGGTTTTTGTTGGTGGGGAACTTGGAGGGTATGAGATATGTTTGATCGCGTCAAAGCGATAATCGAGGGATACATACAGCGCGACGATCTGGAGATAACACCCGATACTGACGTGCTCGGGGACTTGGGAATCAACTCACTCGAACTCGTAGAATTGGTATGCGCGTTCGAGATGGAATTCGATATCGATATTCCCGAGAAAGACATCCGCGGGTTTTTAACGATTGACGATATAGTGCGTTATCTGGAAGCGGCTACGGCGTAGGGATTGGCGGTCGTGAACATCTATTTTGCGCAGGCAACTCCCGACTTCGAAGAACACCTAGTCCATGCGGCACTTCCGACTATGCCTGAAGAGAAGCTTGTTCGCATGAAGC
>DBPN01000011.1 GCA_002305585.1 Eggerthellales bacterium UBA1419 | reverse complement strand
ATGCCACGGCTCCGGGCGTGTCTACCTAACTTGATTGCGCTGAATGGCTCGCCACGCCACGCATTCAGGAACAGATACTGCCACTGCATTGTTTCAGATGATCAGACTCCGTCGTTTCACATCTACTTGAAATGTGATACTATTTCGCTGAGGAGCCCCAAACAAAATGAGGATAATTTTATCTGCTGCGATGGCCAAACAATCCATTATGCGTATAATCACGCCTTTCAGGTGGGATTTGCTCGGTTTTGCCTTTAGCAGGGCTTGGTTTACCGGACTACTGGCCTACTCAGCGAATCTTGCCTGGACTTTCAAAACTCCCATTGTCCAACAGATCATACTCTACACTACAGGAGCGATAGTCGCCCTTTTCATCGCGCTGCTTGCCAGAAAGCATAAAGCGATCTTTTCCGAAACGGCATATAGGATCCGAGCGCTAATCTTCTCCTTCATGGGCTTAATCGGTACTACCTGCCTGATCCTTGGGCAAGTAGAAGGCAACGGGGTCTTCATGATTGCGGGTTTTGCCTTAGCTGGCATCTGCGGTGGCTTCTACGAGACGGTCTGGGGAACGAAGTTCACGAGTCTGCCATCATCTGGCATCCAAGTATATACGCTCTTTGCCATGGCAGCCTCATCTCTGATTGGCATCTTTTTGGGCATGCTACCTGAATCGGGTTTCCATCTTGCCTCCATCCTGCTTCTCGTTCTATTTACTGTATTCTTTCTGTTAAGGCCTGCAATGGAGCTCGACTCCGATGACGTCAATGAAAATCACCAGCTTGCCTCATCTATCATAGTGGACGCTGCTACGCAAAAGCGATGCAAGAGGGCTCTGGTTAACATCTTGGTTGCCTATCTGATCTTCTCTCTGATCTACAATCTGGTAATCGCACTAACCTATGACTCCATCCCTCCTGCTACTGCGTCTCAGATACGTTTCTGGGCAAATTTTGTCACAGCTTTATTATTATTGATATTTGCACTCGCATTATTCAGGCCTATTGGACCGATAGCGCTTTTCAGACTGATTCTGCCGATAACTGCAGTAGGTTTCGTGATCTATCTGATTTCTCCAGAGAACCTTGGAACGGTAGCTCTAACCATATCGAGCTGTGGACGCAAGTTCTTTGACATCCTCACTTGGATACTGATTGCACGAGCCGTGCAATTGTATCGTCTTCTGCCGGAGAGATTCTTCGGTCTGTTGATAGCAGGCAAGAATGCGGGTTACGCTATTGGTCTTATGCTTGCTTCAGTCGCACTGGGAGCGTTGAACGATGAGGTTATCCACATTGTGACTTTTGTGCCGATTCTTCTGCTCGCTTTGATCGTCTGCTTCTTCTGGATATTCCCGGAACGCACCCTGGATGCACTTTTCAACGTATCGCCACCCACTGGGAAAGCTCCCTCACATCGAAATACAATAGAACGCAACGCGCTTGAGCTGGCGGAAGAGAGAAAACTGACCCCGCGCGAGACCGATGTGTTCAAATTACTCGTACAGGGTCGTAGTCTTTCGGTGATTGCCGCTCGGCTACACATAGCGAAAGGTACAGCCCACGCACATATCAGCCACATTTACCAAAAGCTCGATGTGCATGGGCAACAAGAGCTCATCGAACTGGTCGAAAACCACAATAGACCAGATTAGTCTATTGCCATCCCAAACATAATCGCATAAATCGACTTGGTCTGTAGATGCCCTACGCTCCTCAGACACCTATCTTTGTTCTGTTGTTAAAGATATTCGACACAGAATTGGAGGAAAAGGTATGCAAGAAGAGGATGAGAAGGAAGGTTTGTCGAGACGAAGTTTCTTAAAAGGCGCCGCGCTTGGTATCGCCGGAGCCGGGGTTGTCGGTTCGAGCATTCTGCCACTTGCTGGTTGCTCTTCCGGTAGCGCTGCAGCTAGTGGCATCCAAACGAAATCGGCAACCGCACCAGGTTTCGGTGGTGATGTGACGGTCACCCTGACCGTGGACACTTCGAATGGCTTAGTCACGGATTCCGTTATTGAGGGCCCCTTTGAGACGCCAAGCCGGGGCGGTCGTGCGGTCACAAATATGCAACAAGCTATGATCGATAGCAAAAGTATCCAGGTGGATGCAGTAGCAGGTGCAACGATTACCTCTGGGGCTATAGCCGATGCGTCTACGGCAGCATATAACGCCGCCATGGGCTCATCGGCATCGATGGCAGTGAAGATGCAGCCAGGAAAATACACCGGCAAGGCGAAAGGCTATTGGCAAATATGGGATCTGCCCGTTACCATCACAGTGAACGAAACATCAATCCTCAAGATCGAGACTCCTACAGACAGATTCGCTCATGGAGAAACCGAGGTTATCCTCCAGAGCGTAAAAGATCTCCTATTCCCTCGTATCATAGAGAACCAATCTTTGGCTGTAGACTCCATTGCGGGTGCGACAGTATCAAGCAATGCGGTTAAATCAGCTGTCAAACAAGCGCTCCAGGAGGCTTTAGTCGCAGGTGGATCCAGCGCAGCCGCCGTAGCCTCTTTCCAGAAGGTCCCAGAAAAGGTCGAAGTCGGTGAGCCGGAGACGATCGACGTTGACGTCCTTGTTGTGGGTATGGGCAGCGGTGGAATAATGGCCATGAAGAGTGCCTGCGAAACCATGCAGGAGCTTAACGGTGGCCAACGCGTAAGCCTGATGGCTATTGACCGGGCAGGGAAATATGGCGGTAAATCAGCCATGACTCATGAAGGGTGTGCCATCAATCCACCCAGATATCTCGAGTCGCACAACAACGGTGAGCCATTCGTCGATGCCAATGCATTCAAAGATACCTGGAAGGCTTTCACCACAACCGACGGAAAACAATTCGCGAAAGAAGATATGATCGATCTGTACTTCTCGGAATCAGGGGCCACAATCGACTGGCTCACAGACATTGGTTGGAAATATGGTGGGATGGGTAAAAAGAATGTGTTCACCGGAGGCTTGACCGCCTTCAACGTGGTTTTCCTCTCAAATGTCGAGACGGGTACATATGAGGATCGCAGGGCAGTACTGGATACCTACTACAAGCAGATGTTGTCAGAGGTCATAGCCCAAGGCGGGAAGTACCTCCTTGAAACCGAGGGTTATGAGATCCTCACAGAGGGTAACAAAGTCACTGGCATCAAGGCGCGCAATGTGGTTTCCGGCCAAGAATATATCATCAATGCTAAAGCCGTGATCATGAATACCGGCGGATTTAGTGCGAATCAGGAAATGGTGGACACGCTGCTCGATGAGAGATGGCGCGGTGAACGCAAGCGCATTGGTACCGATCAGGATACAGGATTGATGATCAAGGCAGCCCTGGATATCGGTGCCGGCACATGGAATATCAACATGTCTCCCAATGTCATGCATGTCAGTATCGACCATTGGTTGAATAAATACCCAATCAATTTCTATGACAACGTACTTGACGGTCGTACTGGGCGTTATAAGGCATGGACGCTGAACAATATACCTCTAGCCTGTGGTATCAGCGCAAACACGATCTGTATCAACAAGAATGGTGAACGTTATATGAACGAGGCGAAGTATGAGAGCTTTGCGGATGATCTCGATCATGAGTCTTGGCCCTGCTTTGCTTCAGGAAACTACTATTACACCATCCTGTCTGAAGATATCCTGAAGATCATCGCAACTGAGGGATTCAACAATATATTCAAATGGGAAGGTTACTGCGCCCAGGGAGATATACCCGCAGACATGCCGGTACCAGAGGTCTATGAAGGTCTAGATCTTTCTGTCGAGGAGGGCATCGCCTGGAAAGGCGATAGCTTGGCAGACCTTGCCAAGCAGATCAATGTCGATGCCGCCACTCTTCAAAAGACTGTAGATGACTACAATGCGCTCGTAGAATCTGGACAAGACACTGCCTTTGGCAAGGATCCCAAATATCTGGTCAAATTCACCAGTGGTCCATATTATGCGGTACAAATGTTCAATACCTCATTCTCAACAGCGGGAGGGCTTGATGTTGACACCCAGATCCGTGTGCTGAAAGACGATCACGTCACACCAATCGAGGGTCTTTACGCCACCGGTGTGGATTCTATGGGTGTTTTGTTGAATCCCAATCGAAACTATGTTGGTTTTGGCGGTGTAGCACAAGGCTGGCTATGGACCAGTGGTCGCCTGGCAGGCAGAAATGCTGTTGAGTATGTCAAGAATGCCTATGGTGAACTGACATATGTGAGCCCAGCTCTGATAGATGTCGAGGCGGTTTCCTCAGCTCGATAAGGTGAAATCCAGTTCATCAACACAGACTCTAGATACCGACAGGGCTTCTGTACGTTACAGAAGCCCTGTATTCTTGTTTGAGCCATAAGCGCAGTTGAAAGTATCCAGGTTGAAATCATCAGCGCGGTTCCCAGGCAATGAATGCCCAGCGGATGAGTCGTTCGTAATCCATCGCCAAAGAAGAGTCTTTGCTATTTACATGCAGATGCTCCCTGAGGTATTCGTTGAGAAGCTTTTCCTCGTCCGAGGTCAGGTCTTCGATATTCTCTCTGAAATAATCTAAAGCCTGTTCAAAACTGTCGAATCTATCGCGTTTGTATGAGTCGATGTAGCGGACCTCTGGATAGTAGCCCATCTGAATGAGCATATTGAAACCGTAGGTGAAATCGGCGATCCTGGCTATTGGCCGCCCAATGTATTCCACTATCTCTGACACGCTTCTTGGACCAAGGCTGGTTGCCATGGTGACACAGACCCTGTCTCGAGCCACCATATTCAGCTTCTCAAGCGCGTCATGCAGATCGCGAACCATTATGGAACGGGATGCCAGTGCGACGTCCACTGATTTAGGCTGTATACCAGCCGCCAGCCAGTCCTCATCCCAGTCCAGCTTCTTCACAGATACGTTGGCCAGTTTCTCATCCTGTACTCTTCTTGTCAGGGCATCGAGCATGGCGTCAGAGAAATCGGCCGCGATGACATCGTGTCCGGCTCGAGCTAAAGGCAAAGTAAGGATGCCATTGCCACAGCCCATATCCAAGACGCTATCGCTCGGCTGCAAGGCAAGGAACTCCAGAAAGATTTGACTGTACTGACTATAATCCGCGCGCTCAACTTTTTTGACGAAATCCACCGCCCGGTTATTCCAATATTCTTGACCATTTCGCTCTCGCCGCTTACTGTCGCGTATATGCCATGCTTCTCGCCAGTCAAAATCCATCGTGATACCCATCGATCCTCCCTGTTCTGCGCACGATAATCACGTTCGATTGCGAATGGAAACATTATCATCAAGTGAGTATTATAGCAATTGAGTTGCTGTTAGGAGCGCACAATAGAGAAACGGCAGACCACACACGGGAAACCGCATGTGGCCTGCTTTGGATGCATCATATACTTTGACAACCAACCTGTCTATCCTGCGAGAAGATCAGCCCTTGCAGGTCACTGTTGCTGCCAGACGATCAGCCAACGGCATGGCGGCCAGCTCCCTAACCTTGTCCAGATCCAGTTCGCAGGCAGCTGCAATGGCGGTACCATACGCCTCATCGGCCAGATAGCAGTGTGCAGCATGACGCAGCTTGATATTGCTGGTTGCCGCCATGATGTTGCGCGCTGTGTTCTCAACCAGCAACTGCCTCTTATCCGCTGTCATCAGACGCCACAGATCACCGGGCTGATGGAAGGGATCGTCATCGTTTGTATAGGCTGTATAACGTGCGAGCTCATCAGCAGAAGGCAAAGGCAGATCCACGTAATCGGCGAACTCTGGCTGTTCCAACCATTCGCCAACACTGTTCGGTGTGTATCCGGCCGCTGCGCCGTAGTTGCTGTCAACACGCATCTGGCCGTCACGATGATAGGCGTGAACCGGGACGATTGCCTTGTTCACCGGTATCAGGTCATGGTTGACGCCCAGACGATAGCGGTGAGCGTCACCGTAGGAGAATAGTCGACCCTGGAGTAGCTTGTCTGGAGAGAAACTGATACCCGGCACAACGTGAGCCGGATTGAAGGCTGCCTGCTCAACATCAACGAAGTAATTCTGTGGATTCCGGTTCAGTTCCATTACACCTACGGGAATCAAGGGATACAGCTTGTGGCTCCAAACCTTAGTGATGTCGAAGGGGTTCTCAAAGTGGGTCGCTGCCTGCTCTTCGGTCATGATCTGGACATTAAGCTCCCACCTAGGGAAGTCACCGGCAGCAATGGCATCAAAAAGATCGCTTTGTGAGCTCTCGCGGTTGCAGGCGAGCACCTCTGCCGCCTCCTGATCGCTCAGGCACTTGATCTCCTGCTGGCAAACCCAATGGAACTTGACCCAGAAGCGCTGCTTGTCACGGTTGATGAAACTATAGGTATGGCTGCTAAAGCCGTGCATGTTGCGATAGCCAACCGGGATACCACGATCGCTCATCGTGATGGTTACCTGATGAAGAGCCTCAGGCAGGCTACTCCAGTAATCCCAGTTATTCTGGGCACTGCGCAGGTTCGTCTGCGGGTCACGTTTCACGGCACGATTAAGGTCGGGAAACTTGTGTGGGTCACGGATGAAGAACACCGGTGTGTTGTTCCCCACCAGATCCCAGTTACCCTGATCGGAATAGAATTTTGTTGCGAAGCCACGGATATCACGTTCGGCGTCTGCCGCTCCCCTCTCACCCGCGACAGTGGAGAAGCGCACGAATACCGCTGTCTGTTTGCCTATTCCATCAAAAACACTGGCACAGCTGTACTTGCTGATGTCGTGCGTGACGGTAAAGGTGCCAAATGCTCCCGAGCCCTTGGCGTGCATGCGGCGCTCGGGAATCACCTCGCGATCGAAATGAGCGAGCTTCTCCAGATACCAGACATCCTGGAGCAACATCGGGCCGCGCGGCCCTGCAGTAAGTGCATCGGTGTTGTTTGGTACGGGCGCTCCGGCAGCAGTGGTAAGTCGATGGTCGGTTTCTGGTGGAGTCAATGGTGCGGGTGCCTGCGGCTCTCTGAGATCGTCTGACATGATAGGTCTCCTCTCGGCCGAGATATCGATAAGTCTTCTTCGATAGATTGAAGTGCTGTTCAAACAATATCATATATCGTAGAGGAAAACCTGCATTTGTGACATCATCACCAGCACCTCACATATGATAAAGCAAGGCAGCCATCCTGGTGATGACTGCCTTGTCGCGTAACCTATCTGTGCAAAAGCTCGGTAAGCTCAGTCTTCGTCGTCTTCATCATCGTCGAAGCTGGCCTCATCGTAGTCTGAGAAATCGTCGTCACTGTCTTCGTCGTCGTCCTCTAGACCGATACCACCGACGATACCCAGCAGTTCATCCAACTCAGCCACATCGTTCATGTTGTTGCGCACCGTCAACGGTGCCCCAAGCAGATCGTCTGGATCAGCGCTGTAAGTAAGTGGCACTTCACCACCAAGCAAAAGGTCGCTGTCATCGGGTGAGAAGACCATCTCGAGTAGCTGTGAGACATCCGGCTCCTCATCTGCAGGCTTGTTGTCAAGGATGTGCAGGAGGTCCCTATCTTCCAGACCGGATTTGAGCTCCTCGATGGCTTTGACGCCAATACCCTCGATCCGTAGCAGATCATCTTCGCTTTTCCCGATCAGATCACCTACCGTCTCGATACCGGCATCGGTGAATTTGTTAGCCCAACGCTGCGAGACGCCCAGATCATCGAAGATGTAGAGACGCGCAGACTCCGGCGAGATCGCCAGCGAACGCTTGCTCGCTATGATGCCACCGATGTAATCGGCCAGACCGCCGGACAATCCGATGTAATCCTCTGTATCCAGCGACCACTCCTGGGGTTGCGGGAGCAGAGTCTCCAATTCACGTAGTTCGCTTGGCGCCCATTCAGGTAGGGTCTCAGTAGCAGCCTTGCGGCCTTCCACCGGTACACCCTTATACGTCAAGTTGACCGAGCGATAACGCTTGAGCCCGGTACCAGCAGGGATAGGCTTGCCGATGATGACGTTCTCCTTCAATCCCAGAAGGTCATCTGCCTTACCCTCGATAGCGGCATCAGTGAGTACCTTGGTGGTCTCTTGGAATGAGGCTGCCGAGAGGAAGGAATCTGTAGCCAGGGAAGCCTTAGTTATACCGAGTAGCAGAGGCGATCCTACCGGAACCTCGCCGCCATCGAGGCGGATACGCTCCGCTTCCTTGGCGAACTCATGGGAGTCGACCTGTTTGGCCGGCAAGTATGCGGAATCACCGGGATCGGTAACAGCAACCTTGCGCAACATCTGACGGGCAATCACCTCGATGTGCTTGTCGTTGATGTCAACACCCTGACTGACATAGACATCCTGCACCTGCGAGACGATGTAACGTAAGGTAGTGTTGGAATCCGTAAGGCGCAACAGATCGTGTGGGTTGATCGAGCCCTTGGTAAGCTGTTGACCGATCTCAACCTGAGCTCCGTCGGTGACGTTCGGCATCAGCTGCGCCCGCACGCTGATCTGGTATTCACGGAAGTTACCCTCCGTATCCGAGATGACCAGGGTGCGTTGGTTCTTGTCGCCACTGATCTGCAGCGTTCCCGAGATCTCGGCCAGTATGGCCTGACCCTTTGGCTTACGAGCCTCGAACAACTCGGTGACACGAGGCAGACCGTGTGTGATGTCCTCGCCAGCAACACCACCGGTATGGAAGGTNNCAGCTGGGTGCCGGGTTCGCCGATCGACTGAGCGGCAATGATTCCCACGGCCGTGCCGATATTAACCGGACGTGAGGTAGCAAGATCCCAACCATAGCACTTCTGGCAAACACCCCTGCGCGCGTGGCAGGTCATGATAGTGCGAACCCTGATGTGATCCAATCCAGCGTCAATCAACCGCTTGACGTCCTCTGTCGAGCTGATGTACTCGTTCTTGTCCATCAGTATCTCGCCGGTCGCCGGGTCAACGCTCGCGTCGAGCAGGCAGCGGCCTACGAGATTGCGATCGGGTTCGCCCTTAGCATTGCGCAGTTTGTAATCAATGCCATCAACAGTACTACAATCGGTCTCGCGTACGATGACATCCTGAGCGACATCGACCAGACGACGGGTCAGATAACCGGAGTCCGCCGTTCTCAGCGCTGTGTCAGCGAGACCCTTACGGGCACCATGCGTTGAGATGAAGTACTCGAGGACACTGAGGCCCTCGCGGAAGTTCGCCTTGATTGGACGGTCGATGATCTCACCCTTTGGGTCTGACATCAGACCGCGCATACCTGCCAACTGGCGGATCTGCTTGATGTCACCACGAGCGCCCGAGAAAGCCATCATGTAGATGGGGTTGAACTTATCGAAGTTCTTGGCCATGGCCTCACCAACGGCGTCATTGGCCTGGTTCCAGATGTCGACAACCTGACGATGACGTTCATCGTTGCTCATCAGACCAAACTCATAGTCCTCATCGATGGCGGCAACCTTAGCATCAGCGGCAGCCAATAGTGCTTCCTTCTCTGGCGGTACAGTAGCGTCGTAGACAGAGACGGTGACTCCAGCGCGCGTGGCGTAGTGGAAGCCCATCGCCTTGAGACCATCGAGGATGGCCGGCATCTGAGAGATTTCGTAACGGTTAGTGCAATCCTCCACCAGGCGGGCGATTTCCTTCTTGTTCATCTCGAAATTTACGAACGGGTGCTCCTTGGGCAGCACCGAGTTGAAGGTGATACGACCTACTGTGGTCTCAATGCGCTCGCCAGCCCTCTTGTCCTCGTAGACGCCATAGCTGGTCTGGATCTGGCTGTCACGCGAGAGCCGTACGAAGATCTTAGCTTGCAGGTCTACATCAGCCCGTGAATCATAGGCTGTAAGGGCATCGCGGAAATCGATGAAGGAGCGACCCTCGCCCGGGAAACCATCGCGCGCGGCTGTGAGGTAATACAGCCCGATGATCATGTCCTGTGTGGGCACTGCCA
>DBPN01000034.1:81945-83978 GCA_002305585.1 Eggerthellales bacterium UBA1419 | reverse complement strand
TGGCAACAAGCAGCTCGGTGACCTCGTTTCGATAGCCAAAAGCAACTATAACCTTTCAACCCGAGAATCAGAGATACTCGAGCTCTTGCTTGGTGGAAGAAACGTGCCTTATATTGCTGATGCATTGTGTCTGTCAAAGCATACTATTGAGACACATGTAAAGAGTATTTATCGACGTCTTGGGGTGCATAGCAGGCAGGCAATGGTTGATGCTGTTAAGAAGCTAAGTAAATAAGCACTAAACTCTCTAGTCCGTAGTTTAAATCCGCGAAACAATCTTACCAGCGTGCGGAATTGGTGCAATTCCGCACGCTACTTCAGCTCTGTAAACCTCGAAAAATCAACATATACCTGAGATTCAGGGAAGCGATTATCTGACTTCTAGTACAAGATAATGTCAGGAGGTTCGTGTTTCGACGAAAAGTCCACTGCAATATTGGCAAAGATTTTTATGCAGAGAGCTACTTATTCGCTATAAGCACGAAATTGTGTCCATAAGGGCACTCCGATAGGGAGAAGGAGAAAGAGATGAAAGAAAACAAAGAAGTAATCAGTAAAGAGAGTGAGGGCCTGAGCCGAAGAGCCTTTCTTGCTGGCGCGGTAGGAGCAGCAGGACTTGCGGCAGTTAGTTCACTTGCCGCATGTGCTCCAGCGAGCAGTGGTGGCGGCGCGACTGCTGGAGACGCTGCTAACAATGCAAGTTCAACTGTAACGCCACAGGGTGTACTAAATCCGCAGAACCAGGATTACACTTCCAATTCAATAAGCGACTTTAGCCAGACAATGCTATTTTCTGAGTGGCAGCTTGGCCCCCACACCATTCCTAATCGTATGGTCAAATCAGCCGCCTTCCAGCTTGCCTTTATGAATGGCAATCGCGATGAGTATGTAACGTACTATAAGCGCATGGCCGAAGGCGGCGTAGGCATGATTTGGATTGAAGACTGTGCAAATCTCTGGGACTTCACTGCAAGCCCCATGAAGCAGCCTTTCGAAAACTATGACATGGTTGGCCTGGTGAAAGAGCTTCACGAAGCTGGTGCCAAAGTTGGTTATCAGTTTGACACCATGGGTTCGCCCATTGGTCCGTTGGCCTTTGAGGCGCCTTTCATCGGCAATTACACCACAGAAGAAGTTAAGGAATGGGTTCAAGCTATTATCGGCATCGCTAAGAAGCTCAAAGAGGCCAGTTTTGATGGCATTGAGTTTAACTTCGCAGCCAACAACGTGGGGCAGTCCTTCTTCTCACGTGCCCGAAACAACCGCACCGACGAGTACGGCCCTCAAACCATTGAAAGCCGCTCAAAGTTCATGGTGGAGTGTGTTGAGGGTGTCAAGGCTGCCTGCGGCAAAGACTTTGTTATACAGCTGCTTATCAACGGTATTGAAGAAAACGACATGCACTTGGGCGACAGTTCTGAATGCGCAACCATTGAAGACACTAAGGCCATTTGCAAAGTTGCTGAGGTTGCTGGTGTGGACAGCATTCACTTGCGTATTGGTCCTAGTTATATGCACATTGCTCAGTTTGCCAGCGAGCTCTACTTTGCTCCTCGTGGCCTGGAAGGCCAAAGCGGCTTTGGTTCACGCTTTGACTTCTCGCAACACTTCCAAGGCATGCTTCGATCTGAGAACTCTGGCTGTGGCTTGAACATCAACATGGCTGCAGCAGTTAAAGAGGCCGTGAGCATTCCCGTAGGCGCTGCCTCTTACATGGACCCAGCACAAGCTCCCGATATGTTTGAAGCGGCTTTGCAAGAAGGCAAAATTGACTTCTTGGTCATGAACCGTCCTTTCTGCGTAGACCCTGGTTACGTTGGAAAATTGCAAGAAGGCAAAATTGACGAGATCGCACCCTGCACCCGCTGCCTGCACTGTTTCTATGATGCAGATCTGCATGGGACAGCCATGATGGAGCATTGTCGTGTTAACGCCGCTAACTGGCGTGCCTTCGGCCCCAATATGCCTGAGGGCTATACGCCGACTCCTGCGGCTACATCCAAAAAGGTTATGGTTATCGGTGGAGGCCCAGC
>DBPN01000034.1:80651-81922 GCA_002305585.1 Eggerthellales bacterium UBA1419 | reverse complement strand
CAAAGCTCGGCGGACTACTCGGTAGCGCCGAAGCAATTAAGGGCCCGCATGAGAACCTTGGCCGTTTAGCCGCTTATCTGACTAAGCAGCAGGAACTCAACGGCGTCACGGTTGTCACCGGCCAAGAGGTTGATGCTGACTTTATTGCCAATGAATCCCCTGAAGTTGTGATCTTGGCTACCGGTGGCCAGCGCGCCACATTAGGACTTACGGCCACTGGCGCAACGCAAGTTTACGACTATGCTAACTTCATCGGAGCAGACCTCGGTGAGAGAGTTGTTGTTTGGGGCGGAAACTGTCAGGCTGTTGATGTTGCCGTTTATCTTACCGGCCAAGGCCATAAGGTTACTATGGTAGCTCCTGACGATATGATTGTGCCAGCAATGTTTGGCTTCCCCCCAGGAACTGATCGCCTCAAGGTGTTTGACAAAGGCCATTCTGCCAACATGAGAGAATTCCTCATTCCCGCGCTCACCGGCGCAGGCTGTCGTATATGGGCAAGCGCTAAGATCGACTCCGTAGGCGATGGATTTATCGAGATAACTAGTGTCAGTGGCGAAAAGGCAATTATTGCCTGCGATGCTTTAGTTGACGTCAGTGACATGCTCCCCAACAAGAGCCTCATTGAAGGCTTGAGCATAGAAAGCTACGCAATTGGCGATTGTGATATTCCCTTTAATATCGCTGAAGCTATTTCGGCAGGAAATCTTACTGCTCGAAAGATTTAAAGTAAGATGTTGGCAGAGGCAGAGCGATGATGCCTTAAGTCGATAGCGCCAAAAATAACAAATCTGCCTCTGGCTTCGATAATTTGCCAGAGGCAGATTTTATTATGCGCTGCATATCGGGCTTTCTATATCCAACCTTGATGCGTTCTGCTTCATGGACTTGTTCGGGTATTCAGCTCATCCTGAAGGCAGAGTTGTCTGACGTTCTCCGCGCCTCTCTTACATATAGACGATAGTGATATCTTTACGGGCTACTTCCTGACCCTTATCCAGATAGGCTTTGCCTCCGCCCAGCTGTGTCCCCTGGGCATCGTAAGACATTGCAATGCCCATGTAGCTCTTGGAATGCTCCTGGCCATCTTTGCTATTCTTAGCATGCAAGACAAACCTATTAGCCTTCTCGTCAGCCAGAAACTGTGTTTCAAGTTCTTTTTTAGCCGTCTCCAGATCTATGGAGGCGAATTCTTCGATAAAAGCTTGAAATTTAGCCTCGCCTTGAATTGAAACATTGACATCCATTGCTGCTCCTTTGATTGTGCCTAT
>DBPN01000034.1:68431-80574 GCA_002305585.1 Eggerthellales bacterium UBA1419 | reverse complement strand
AAGCCTGTACGCAAGCTGGCATCTTGCCCTGTTCTGCTCGTGGTTCGCACATGTTGCAGGCCTTGGTGATGGTCGGATTATAAACCCACTCGTAAGGTGTCTTCGCGTTGATGTTAGTCTGATATTTGTATGGTCCAATCTCAGTGACTTTGATTCCAAATTCGCCTTTAGTCAGCCCAAGCTCATTACGACACGCAACCTCGCAGGAGTGACAGCCGGTGCAATATTCATAATTGATGAGAATGCCTTTCATGGTTGTCCCTTCTTTAAATGACCGTCGTAACAACTGGCTTCTCGATGTACGGGTACGCTTTGCCTGGTTCATATTCAGCAAAGTTACCGCGTTTAGCTATGACATCATGCGGCAGTACATCACCTTCTGTATAGGGATATATCTTGCAGAGCATACTCTTGATAGGAGTACCAATACCGCCCTGACCAGTGACAAAGGCCTGTGTCATATTGTTCAGGTTCGACTCATAGGTACCATAATAATTTGGGCCCGCACCGTCCTGTTCGGGGAACCACCAGCCGTGCTCAGCATGGACGCGTCCCGGTAGCACCTCAATGGTCATCTTGACCTTTTGACGGAAGCGAGCCCCACGACTATTCTCAACCCAAATCCAATCGCCATCCTGGACCCCGTATCTCTCACAGTCTTCGGGATTCACCATGATTAAAGGCCAGGGATGGAATTCACGCATGGTAGGAAGTTGACGGTGCTCGGAATGGAAGAACTCAAATGAGCGGCCACCTCCAGAGAGGATGAGAGGGAAATCTTTGTAGGTCTCGGGAGTGGAAAGCGGGCTTTCAGGTGGCTCAACATGGAAGGGCAGGGGATCAACACCCCAGTGATTGTAGCCAAACGACCAGAGCTCAATGCGCCCTGTTGGAGTATTGAAGCCAACTTGACCGTCCGGACGCAACATTCCCTTGGCATATTTATGATAGGTCGCGTCCCAGTCCCAGTATTCAGTACCATTGCAGCTGTTGGTGCCCGGATTCTCCACGGTCTCTCTCCACGTGCGGTCGTAAAGAGTGCCATTAGCAGCCAACTGGTCAGTAAGGTACCAAGTGCAGAACTCAGTGTCGTCAGCCCACGGCCAATGCTCTGGCTTAATGCGCTTGCCAAGTTGCAGGACAATCCATTCGTCGGACTTGGCTTCATAGTAGTCAGTGACCTTGACCATCGTGCGAACAGGCGTCCACCATGTTCTACAGGAATTACGCTCGCAGCTCATGGCGACGGGAAGCACTATATCTGCCAGAGCCTGAGCAGTCGGTGTCATAAACGGGTCAGCCACAACTATGAAAGGAACCTTCATCAAGGCATTATACGTACGAGCTGGATCCATTGAGGCGCATGCCAGAGTGTTGGAGCTCTTAATCCAGAACATTTGGAGCATATACGGTTCACCTGTCTCAAGTGCCGAAAGGATGGCGTCAGAGTCAGCGCAGGAGACGATGTTGGACTCATTGATACCAGATACTGCGGGTATCAGTTTGCGGGCATAGGTGTCCTTGTCGATATAATTATCGCCCAGACCATAGCGTTTCTCAATCAAGAAGGCACAACGATAAAGAGCGTTGCCGCCCGGATTATCGATGTTTGCCGTGATTGCCATGATATCTGCGACAGTCTCGGTCACACCAAGCGCGGCGATTTGCTGCTCAAAGGCCAGACCCCACTGGCAGGCGCAACTGGAAGAAGTTGCAATCAGCCGTGCGGCACCACGTATCAGCTCTGGATCAACGTCACAAAGAGGGCTGGCCCATTCGGGTGTCTTATCCGCAACTCGTTCGGCCATAACATCAAAACCGTAGGTCCACTTATCAACGAACTCATGATCATAGAGATCCTCGGCGATGATTACATTTAGCATCGCCATGGCGACGATGGCATCAGTTCCCGGTCGCACGGGCAACCAATAATCAGCACGTGCTCCCCACCAGGTCAGCCTAGAGTCGACATCGATGATCTTACTGCCAAGCTGAACGCACTCTACTAGCCAGTGCCCCAAAAAGCCGTCAGCGTTTGATTTGATTGGTTCGTTACCCCAGAGGAGTATGACACCCGGTACTTGCTATTCGGGATTGCTGTAACGATTATAGTGTGCCTGAGAGGCATCGACGATGATCATGTCGCCGTACTTTGCCGACGTACCGATCATTCGAGGCAGATAGCAGGCAAAGCCACCAAAACCAAACGTTGAGACGTTGGGGGTCTCCATACATGCGCTGGCAAAGTAGGGAACCTGCCAGCCGATATTCCTGCCTGTACCGTGTACAACCACGATGCTTTCAGAACCGTATTCCTTCTTGATCCTAAGCACATTCTCGGTGATTGTGTCCAGAGCTTCGTCCCAGCTGATTCGCTCCCACTTGTTCTCTCCGCGCTCGCCAGCTCGCTTCATTGGATATTTGAGACGATCTGGATGATCGACAGCCTCTGGCATTGCCAAGCAACGCATGCATAGTTTGCCATTGGCAACAGCGTTAAGGGGGTCACCCTCAACTTTGCAGAGCTTGTTGTCCTTGGTGTAAAGGAGAACGCCACAACCCATGTGGCAACCAGGAGGTGACCAATGGGTAGTTCGCGTGACCGTGAACTCACCTTCTTGCCACTGCCATTCACCCTCATGGTAGGCTGACTTATCGAGCTTATCCATGTATTCCTGATAATTACTCATGCCACTCCTTTCCGGTATCGCGCTGTGATTCAGATATCAAGATTCAATGATTTCGGGATATCATGTTCAGAAATTTTACGCAAGCATCCAGATGTCTGCTTTTATCGGAAATATGTGAAATTCTGAATTTGAGGAAGTATTATTCTAACGATCAATAGACTGTAAACAAAAATCTCACTTCTTCAGCAGAACTCTTACAAAAAGATATATTCCGATATTCGGCAGCTGATCATCTCTTCACTTATTTGAGAGACAGGTCTGCTGCTTGAGAATAAAAAAGCTGCTGCAGGACACGTTCTGAGACTGATGATAAAGTGCCTAGCCCGACTTAGTGTTAGAATGTAATGCTACCGTTTAGGTGTTAGATTAGTAGGTTCTTTGTACTTTCAAGGGGGCATAATGCTTGAATCAGTAGTGCAAATCATCGGGATTGTGGTTGTGTTTGCATTCATCATCCTTGGGATAGACGATCTGCTCTGGGATATCTTTGCCTTGCTTCGCGGTACGAAAGCCAAGAACGTCGACCTTGCCGTGTTAGATCAGGAACCTCCAAAGATGCTTGCGATAGCTATAGCGGCATGGCAGGAAGACAAAGTCATTGGGGATGTTGTTGACAACCTGATTGAATCCGTAAGCTACCCCAAAGATATGTACTGTGTTTTCATCGGCGTATATCCTAACGACTCAGCTACTAACAGCGCCGTTGATAAGCTCGCTGCCAGGCACTCAAATGTCGTGAAGATCGTCAATGCCAAGGAAGGACCAACCAGCAAGGCCAACAACCTCAACCACATGATGGGTGGGATCATGGCTTATGAAAAGGAGCGAGAGATTCGCTTTGCCGGTATCACCATCCATGATTCAGAGGATGTTGTCCATCCTCTGGAGCTCAAGATCACAAGCCATCTCATTGATACGTACGACGCTTTGCAGTTCCCGGTATTTCCGCTAATGCGGATGCCACGTTTTAGCAACTACTTTAAAACACTTACTGTTGGAACATATACCGATGAATTCGCAGAGCATCATTATCGAACGCTATCCATTCGTGACCAGCTGGGCTTTGTACCCTCTGCGGGTACCGGATTCTGCCTGAATCGATCATTTCTTGACAGCCATGGAGACGGCACGGGCATCATCATGAAAGAGGACAGCCTCACTGAGGACTACGATCTTTCCTTGACGATGAACAAACAGGGGTACCGTGTACATTACGTACTGGAAAGCGTGCTGCGAGTTGATTCAAATGGCAGGTATTTCCATGACTATATCGCCACACGATCGATGTTTCCCAAGAGCTTCACAAAGGCAGTGCGCCAGAAGACGCGTTGGATCTATGGAATAACTATGCAGAGCGCCAGATTGAGGGATGTGTTTGCGAAGAATGAATTGAACTTTCGCGATCGCACACTTCTCTATAAGGATCTGAAGGCTAAGTTCGCAAACCTTATCTTACTGCCCGGGTACTTGGTTTTCCTCTACTTTCTCATCGCTCTGTTCTTTCCTGAGCTGCCAATCATGTATCCCTATTGGAGCCTAGGCTGGTGGCTCTGTGTTGTATTGGCCTTCATGATGATTGAGCGGCAGTTCTTGAGAGGCAAGGCTATCTTAAAAGTCTACGGCGCACGGATGTTGTTCTTCTCGTGCCTGCTGCCTCCGCTGTTCCCTATCCGTTTGATATGGGGAAACGTCATCAATTTCTGGGCCACTGTCCGAGCTTGGAGGCAGAAGTGTGGCCTCAATCGTCTTGTTCGTGCAAATAGAGAAAAGGAGAGCTCGCGCCTGGCCGCACAGGCCGTTTCCAGCCATGGGGAAGCTGCTTCGAAATATGCGGAAGTCGTTTCGAGTTATGTCGATGAGTCCAGCCATGTCGACGGTTTGAGCCAAAAGCATGATTCAAATCAAGATGATGCGCCAAAACAGGAGTGGGCAAAAACTGAGCACGAGTTCCTGCCAAAAGACGTATTGCAACGATACCGCCGTCGTTATGGTGACTTCCTCCTGATGAAGGGAGCGCTTTCGAGTGACGAGCTGAAGGAAGTCTTGACTAAGAGCGCTGACGGCATAGGAACGTTAGGTGAAAGGCTGCTGACAGGCGGAGTGATAGGGACGCGCGAACTGGCTGAAGCTACGGCAGCTCAGAACAATACGGTCTGCGTGCACATCAGTCTGGCGCTAGAAAGAAGAATGGCTCGATTCCAGCTTACGACGAAGGATAATAAGGCTATTTGGCCAATCATGGAAACAGCTGTAGGTTATCTCGCTATCACGTCCGAAAAGCAGATCAGAAGTGCTGGGCCTATACTCGAGAACGTAATGGATAAGCCCGTCTTCCTGTTGTTGGCAGACTCCTCAGAGCTGGACGAGGCGGTGCTTCGTCTTGAGAGCCCGAGCAATACTGAGTATGATGGAGACCTCGAAGAAGATATGGAGACTCTCGCTAGCCTTTGTGATGGAGGAATTCTAACCTTGGCGCAAGCGGGACTGGTACTTGGATACGCTACAAACAGAGAAAAGCGCATTGTTCCAATGCTGCAATCGATGGGCTTAGCCTGTCAATCAGGATTGACAGTCAAAGAGAACAGGTGAGGCGGAGGGAAATCAAAGAAGGTAGAGCATGAGACCCATCCCAGAGAACAGGCTCGACAGACGCATAATCCGAGTGTGGCGCATCAGCGCTGTGATTAACGTGACAATTTGGAGCGTATTATCCCTTGGTATCGTGGGTGCACTCTGGTTGGCAGGAACCATGCAGACAGATTCAGGCCTTACAACCGCCGCGCCAGCGCTCACAATCGCTTTCATTGTGCTGCTTGTTGGGGCCGTACTGTTTGCTGTTCTATTTGTTGGCATCATGCCAAAGTTGCGTCATCTGCGCTGGCGCTATCAGGTTAATCCAGAAGAGATCGACATTCTCAAGGGCATCATCTGGCGTGAACGCATCATCGTGCCTCTGGTACGCGTGCAGAATGTGGACACCAAGCAAGGCCCGCTCATGCGCGCCAATGGTCTGGCATCGTTTACCGTGGCCACTGCTGCCGGAGAACACGAGATACCGGGACTTGCCTTTGAAGAGGCAGATGCTCTACGTGATCGCGTGGCATATCTGGCAAGGCTGGCGCAAGAAGATGTCTGATCCGAAGCAAGGATCTTCGGCGAACTTAAAAGATGTGCCCTCTGGGGACCTACCCGGTGGTCGTGATAATCATCAGAGCGACCAAATAGCACTCATCACGCCTACGCTCGATGCTGAGGGAAGGATAGCTCCCGGTCGTCATCGTATGGAGATTGCCTATATAGCCCTCGCGTCATTAAGGATCCTTGCAGGTCTGCTCTTCGCCTTAATCGTGAGCTATGGTTCTATCCTTGCCGCGCTCAGCGGTTCGGGTGCCAATGGAGCGATTCCGGCAACCGTTCTTCTCATCGTGCTTGTGGCCCTACTAATCTCATTGGCTGTTATCAGCAGCACTGTCTACTATAAACGGTTCTCTTGGGAGCTTACCAGCACTGATATCCATGTTTACTCGGGTATCATCATCAAGAAACAGGTGCACATCCCTTTTGCCAAGGTGCAATCCATCGATTACGCTGCTCCGATTATTGCTCGCCTGTTAGGCATTGTGAACCTCAAGATAGAGACTGCCGGCGGGGCTATCAACAAAGGAGTTGAGATACCTGCGCTCAAATTGAGCACAGCCGAAGCCTTCAGGGCAGAGGTCTTCAAGCGTAAGCGCGAGGAGCAGAGCCAACTAACTCGAGTTCTTGAGCCTACGCAGGGCCCTGTTTCTCTGCATGCGGAAAGCTTCTATGAGCAGGTGACTCAAACAGCATCCGACTTCAGAGGTGTGCTGGCGGGAAACTATGATGAGGCCGCTCCTATCGAGTATGAATACGGTTTGAGTATCAAGGAGCTATTGCTCTCTGCCTTGGCAAACAACAGGACATGGTTGATGGCTTTGGTGCTAATAGGCATCATGTCACAGATTAGTGAGGCGTTGTCCTTTATCGGTGCTTCTGAGCAGATTGAGGAGACGGCAGTTTGGGTATGGGCGGAGTTTGGCATTATCGCAGCAATGCTGGCAACGATATCCATGATTGTTCTTCTCTGGTTGTTATCGGTTGCAGCGGCACTTCTCTCTTATGGTGGTTTCAAGGCCAGACGCAGGGGAGGGCGTATCGAGGTTGAACGTGGCATTTTGCAGCGGCATTATAAGGGTGTTGCCCTTTCACGTGTGCAAGGAGTAGTGGTTACACAGGGTCTTGTGCGAAAGCTGATGGGTTACGCAGAGATAAAGCTGGAGGTCGTTGAGAGCGCTGATACTTCAGGTGGCTCTCAAAGCGATGCGATGACACAGGGTTCAGGTCTTATCCTCCATCCGTTTGTAAAACTGGAGAAGGTTGATGAGATCATCGCTCAGATGGTGCCCGAGTTTGTCTCACGCCCTCAAGTGACGGATTACCATGGTTTGCCCCGCCGAGCACGCCGGCGCTCGATTGTACGATGGTTTGTCTGGCCTTCACTGGCTTGCATCTTCATCGTCGCTGTCTTTGATTCAATAATGTTGCCGGCACTTATGAAGACTGGATTCACTATCATCTCACCCTATCACGCACCTGTTCTTGCAGTGATAGTCATGACAATCTGCCTGCTTGCCAGTCTCTGGTGGTACAAGCGCGCGGCATATGCCTACAATGCGAATATCCTGGTAGTTCGTACAGGAGTCTTTGGGCAGAGGACCACAGTGTTGTTGCGCAAGAAGATCCAATGGGCGGCATCGCGTCAAAATCCGCTTCAGCGCTGGAACAAACTGGCGAGCATCTCTGCTGTTACAGCAGCCGGTACCTCCGGAACAACCACGCGCCTGCGCGATTTGAATGAGGAGGAGGCCGATGCCTATTTGGATTGGATCCGTCCTCGACAGCGCAACTGAACAAGCAGTCTGGATCGCGGGAACCTTTTAGACCAGCCAAGCGAATTGATTTGCAGCTACAGTCAGTGCTAAGTAATAAGTGTAGGTTGTGTGGACGCCTAAAAAAGTAAATCATTTATGTGTAAATACCTCTCACTCACGCTTAAAAACTTGTAACAGTAAGCAACATTACGTAATAATACATGTAATAGTTACAAGGTAAAGGAAGGTGCAGCCATGAGTAGACCCTTGATGCTCTCCTCGGGAGAGTTTGCGAAGATCTGTCATATCAGCAGAGAGCTGCTTATCCATTACGACAGGATTGGCTTACTCAAGCCCAAGGAGATTAAAAGTAACGGATATCGTTACTACTCCATCAAGCAGCTCTATCTCTTTGATGCCATTCGATTCCTGCTCGACGCAGGAATGAGTACCAAGGATGTCAAGGAGTACTTGTCCACACGTACCACTGAGGTATTCCTCGAGAGCATCAACGATTTAGTTGGAAACCTTAGGGAGCAACGAGCGATACTTGACGCAAAGATAGGCATGATGGAGAAGCTCAGGTATATCACGGAGCGATCGCTGTTGTTTCCCAAGGACGAACCGCGCTTATCATTTTGGGATGAGCTGTATATGATCGTCACTGATATCCCAGCGGTGAGTGAGGAAGCCTACATCAAGGCGATGTCCGATCATTCGGAGTTCTGCCGCGAGGTAGCACGGGTTTCCAAGTTCCCGATTGGCAGGATCGTGAAGAATCTGAACGTGCCAAAAGAGGGTAGGGTGATTGGCCAGCAGATCATGACTTGGATCTCTCCGCCACAAGATGATGAATTGTTAGGCGACCGACTGGCAATAAAGAAGAAGGGGAACTACGCGGTTATCCTACATCAGGGCGGATGGGACAACATAGCCGAATCCTATACAAAGCTCTTTGACTATATCCATGAGAACAAGCTTGTTGCTCACGGCCCCGCTTATGAGCTTGATATGAACACATATCTGGTATCGAAGTCAGAAGAGGACTTCCTCATCCATATCTCGATACTTGTTGAATGAGCTGCCATCAGCTCAACAGGGCAAATCATTAAATAAGTCAGCCGTCCATCCGGCCACATTAGTTATCAGGATATTCGGACATAAAGAAGGGCCCCTGCCTCTTGAGCGGGGGTCCTTCTCAGCGTAAGCCTTGTCTTTCTGTCACATTACGACGAGGACTTGAAGAGGATGTGACCAACGATCAGGGAGTCGACCACCGAGGGATCTGTGAGAGTGGAGGTGTCGCCCAGCTCCTCGGTATCATCCGCAGCGATCTTGCGCAGGATACGTCGCATGATCTTTCCACTTCGAGTCTTTGGCAGCGCGTCGGCGAAATGGATGACATCCGGTGTCGCGATAGGGCCAACCCTATGCCTCACGTGGGCAATCAGCTCTCTGCGCAGCGTATCATCGACATGTGTTCCGTCAGTGACAGTCACATAGGCATAGATTCCTTCACCCTTCACGCAGTGAGGATAACCAACCACTGCAGCTTCAGCGACTTTCTCGTGCGAGACCAGGGCGCTTTCAACCTCTGCCGCTCCAATCCTATGTGCAGAGACCTTGATGACGTCGTCAACACGACCCAACAGCCAGTAGTATCCGTCTTCGTCCTTGTAGGCGCCGTCACCACTGACATAGTAGCCCGGCTCAGGGAAGTAGATGTTCTTGAAGGCCTCTTCGTTCCCATACACTCCACGCATCATACCCGGCCATGGCCTAGTCAATACCAGATTGCCACCTTCGTTGACACCGGTTTCCTGGCCTTCGTTGTTGATCACCTTAGGCGACACGCCAAAGAATGGTAGCGCTGCCGATCCAGGCTTCATGTCGACGGCTCCAGGAATCGTGGTAATCAGCACGCCGCCTGTCTCTGTCTGCCACCAGGTGTCCACTATCGGGCTCCTGCGTTTTCCAATAACCGTGTAATACCAGAGCCAAGCCTTGGAGGTAATGGGTTCTCCCACTGTTCCCAACAGGCGCAGGCTGCTCAAATCACGACCAAGAGGCCATTGGTCTCCCTCTTTCATCATAGACCTGATGGTTGTAGGAGCGGTATAGAGGATGTTTACGCCATATTTCTCAACCACTTCCCAGAACCTGTCCGGCTCAGGATAACTAGGCACGCCCTCGAACATCAACGCTGTTGCGCCGTTGGAGAGAGGCCCATAGACAAGGTAGGTGTGTCCGGTGATCCAGCCTGCGTCAGCTGTGCACCAGTAGACATCATCCTCTTTGAGGTCGAAGACGTACTTTGTGGTCATCGTGGCGTATAGCAGGTATCCGCCACTGGTGTGCAGGATGCCTTTGGGTTTTGCGGTGCTTCCGCTGGTATAAAGGATGAAAAGCGGGTCTTCGGCATCCACATGCTCGGGTTCACAATCGTAAGAAGCGCGGTCCATCAGATCTTCCCACCAATGGTCGCGATGGTGGATCATCTCGGGAGATCTATCCTTGACCCTGCGCACAACAACACACGAATTGACATCGGGGCACTCATCTAGAGCTTCGTCGCAGATGGCCTTAGTCTTGAGCAGCTTGCCCGCACGATGTCCATAATTGGCCGTGAGCACAACCTTCGCTCCAGAGTCTTGGATCCTATCCCTCAGTGAGTCTGCGCTCAGACCACCAAAGACCACACAGTGGATGGCGCCAATACGAGAACAAGCTAACATGCTAATGGCCAACTCGGGAATCATCGGCATGTAGATGACCACGCGATCGCCCTTTTCAACACCCAGATGCTTAAGCATGTTCGCTGCCTTGCAAACCTCTCTATGCAACTGAGCATAGGTGATGGTCCTGGAATCCTCGTCCGGCTCACCTTGCCAGATGATCGCGGCCTTGTTGCGACGAGCTCCCTTGAGATGTCTGTCCAGGCAGTTGTAGGAGACATTGAGTTTCGCTCCACGGAAGTATTTCACGTAAGGTTTATCGGAGTAGAAGTCGAATTCTTCAACTGCATCCCATTTTTGGAACCAATCAAGATACTTCTCAGCCATCTCTGCCCAGAAGGATTCTGGTTCCTCGATAGATCGTCGATACATCCTGTCGCGCTCGTGTCTACTCTTGATGTTCGCGTTGAAGCTGAACTCATCCGAAGGACTCAGGATGCTCTCATTAACCATCAGGTTATCGATATATGTCTCTGTCAGTCTGCTCATGATTACCCCTTTCGGGTTGTCGTTGGGCTGGTGGCTGTCCAGTTGGCTACTGAGGAGCGAAGCGTTGCCCAGCCGGTTGTTGTCGAGTTTCCAGGTTTCGATGCCTAAAGAAGTCGCTTTGTTGTCTGCTATTCCTGTGAGAAGACAATCGAGCAATTTGTGTAGGGATTGGTCCAAGTAAGTGCGTCGAAGCCGTCCTGCAGATCGGGGCGCGCCTTGTACAGCATCTTGATAGAAGTGTCTAGGGGATTGCATACCCGCCATCCCCGCGCCTCGTTGAACGATTCGTTGATAGCTTGGACCGTGGCATCGCTACTCTTTGATATCCAATCCACGCCAACCTCTTCGGCCAACTCGATTACAGCGATAACGGTCGAGCTGTTGTTAAGCAATCCCAATAGGGGAGTGATAACCTGGGGAGAGAGGCTTCTTGTGGAAGCAAGTTCTTTAAGACGCAGGAGGGCGCTATGACGAATACAGGACAGGCTGTTGCACAGCGCTACATCTGCAAGCAATTCCTGATCAGTGAGCTTTGCGATTGCAGCACGTCTTACCCATGAGCTTGGGTCACGCAACGCTATCAGAGCAAGCTCGTTTTGGTTCTTGAGTCCGGCGATAGCTGCTTTTCTCGCTTCCGGATCGCTGTTCTGCTGAGCAATCTTCAACAGGAAGCTCTGATCATCCAACCGCTTGATCGCGGCTACACGGCACTCTGCATATGCATGCTGTTGCGCTATACGATAGAGCATCTGCTGATCGTTGATCCTGTTGATTGCCATGAAGCAGAAATACCTATCGTCAAAGATGTGCTCAGCAACCTGCAACAGGCTGGCATCGTCGGCGAGCTTCTCAATCGCAGCCCTGCAAATCTCCTGATCGGTCTCACTGCGCGCTACTCGCACCAACAGATTCGGATTCTTAAGACTGCTTATCGCTGCGTGCCGAGCATCTTCAAACGGGCTCTGCGTACAGACCTCATACAAGAGCGACTGACTTGTCTGTGATGCTGAGTCGATGTCTTTCAGGCAGGTCATAGTCCTCTTGTGGTTCATGTTCTTCCATCTGGTCATGATGGTCCCCCCTTTCTTATGGGAGATGTCCGATAAAAGCCTGTTAGGACTTCCGAATAATCAGGCTTGTAACAATTACAATGTCAACTTTTATATTTTTAGGTTGAATTATGTGGTAGATATCGTGGGGTGACTGGCAAATTCTCGCAATAAATCTGCCTAAAGATTGTAATCATTATAAGCTTTGAAGGCTATTGAAACGATATACGACTATCGAGCCAGCGCTTGCTCGACCAAAGGGGCATAGTTTTACCGAACAACTGATGG
>DBPN01000034.1:67451-68424 GCA_002305585.1 Eggerthellales bacterium UBA1419 | reverse complement strand
GCAAACTCCACCCAGCCATCGGCCGTTGGATTGTTGGTAGCAAAAGTGGGATTGGACATGACGCTCCAGTTCTGAACACGGCCTGTTTTCTGATCATGTCCACTCAGTGGCAAAAGGCTATTGTCTGTTGGCACATCTGCATCTTCTCTGCAGCGCTCGGCTATGGCAGAGACAACCGACAGGTTCTTCAAGGCGTTCTTAACAACAACGAGGCTGCCGGTGTGCTTGCCCATCCAGACATCGCTTACTGCGTCACCAATGGCGAGGGTCTGCTCCGGCATAAGTCCTCGTCGAGTGATATCTGCCGCGACGGCACTGGCTTTTGATGTGCCGCGAGGAACCAGATGATAGGCGTGGATCTCATCAACGTCCTTTAGAGTGTGGATCTTTGGATGGATAACACCATTGTCAAGCAGCTCTAAGGGCAAGGTCTCCTCTGCAAGTAGGGTTTTTGCCACAGCCATATCAACCGAGCCCCGCAACATCTGCGTGACCTCACGGGAATCTCCGTAGGGTCTATGGTGTTCCAGCTTGTTGGGGAATGCATCGAAAAGGCGGTCAATCGCACCACTCTGCGCGATAACCTCGAACGGAGTCAAGCCATCTGGTATTTCCCCGGGAGCCAGACCCTCCTGTAGCACAACTTCTGACCAATGACCCAAGGCGTAGGAGATTTCTGCGTCTGCGCCATAGCCAACTTGGAGTACTGTGCCCATCTCACCAATGAAACTGTTCAGGTCAAGCAGTCGAAGGATCTCTGTGGCCTGAATCCTGTTACGACCTGTTACCAAGATCACCTCGATACCAGCAACTTTCAGCGCGGTTAGAGCTTGAGCTAACATCGATGAGGGTTTGCCAGCGTGATTGGTGAGTAGCCTGCCACCCGGAGCCAGAAGCGTTCCGTCCAGATCGGTATATATATGTGTAACACGCGAGAGAACCGATGCGGCAGTTGGCGAACCAACCGGTAACA
>DBPN01000034.1:60318-67436 GCA_002305585.1 Eggerthellales bacterium UBA1419 | reverse complement strand
CAGTATACTGATTTCCATGATTTCTGAACGTATACAATCCTTTATGGTTAGAACCTTGAACCAGAGATATCTCAATCTGAAGCCGACAGATGAGGGATTCCTGCCTGCACCAAAGCCAGGGCAGGACTATATGCTCTATGTCCACATTCCTTTCTGTGAGCGGCTTTGCCCCTATTGCTCCTTCAACAGGTTTCCCTTCAGGGAGCAGCGGGCGTTGGACTATTTTGCCAGCCTTCGCAAGGAGATGGAGATGCTGCGCGAAATGGGCTATCGCTTCGAATCGCTGTATGTGGGCGGGGGCACTCCAACTGTCATGATCGATGAGCTCTGCAGGATAATTGACTACTCCCGCGAGATATTTGGTGTAAAAGAGGTTTCGAGCGAGACCAATCCCAACCATTTGATACCCGAGTATCTCGACAAGCTGCAGGGTAGGGTGCAGCGCCTGAGTGTGGGGGTTCAGAGCTTTGACGATGGTCTTCTGCGGCAGATGGATCGCTATGACAAATACGGCTCTGCGGCAGAGATACTCACACGTATCCAAGGTATTAAAGGGATGTTCGATAACCTCAACGTGGATATGATATTCAACTTCCCCAGCCAGACTGAAGCCATGCTTCAACATGACCTGGCGTGCGTCTTAGCCAGCGGGGCCAACCAGACCACATTCTATCCACTTATGGCCTCACCTTCTGTTGAGCGATCCTTGGCGAGAACCGTTGGCCAAGTTGATTACAGTCGTGAGGCAAAGTACTATCAAATTATCAGCGAGACCCTGACGGGTGGAAGCGATTCGGCCTTTACGCACGGAAGCGCTTGGACCTTCAACACAAAGAAGGACGCGATGATCGACGAGTACATCGTCGACTATGAGGAATACCCTGCCATCGGTTCAGGAGGGTTCTCGTATCTAGACGGCTCCCTGTATGTGAATACCTTCTCACTGAGAGAATATAACGAGAGGATCTCTGCGGGTCGTATGAGCATCATGGGCAAGACAACGTTTTCGAAGCTGGATAGGATGCGTTATCGCTTCATGATGGAGCTCTTTGGTTTGAAGCTGGACAAGAAGCGTTGGCAGCGCGACTTTGGCTGCAGCGTCAAAGCCGGCGTGCCTGCTGAATATGCCTTCTTCAGGCTGGCAGGCGCTATTGCCTCAGAAGATGATGAGGCAATAGAACTTACCGTCAAAGGTCGCTATCTGATGGTCGCACTGATGCGACAGTTCTTCATAGGCGTGAACAGTGTGCGCGATCAGGCTCGAAGTGCTTTGCCGGCCGAGGAGCGCGAGCTACTCTTTGGCGAGTGCTCAGCCTGAGGGCTGTTGCTTGAGGATTGAAGCCCGCAGCCGAGAACGGCAAGCGCAACCCGATACCTGCCAGCTATTTCATAAAGCCGGCTTCTCACTCCCGTTGAGTAAAATTACTCGAGAAACGCTCTTCCACTTGGCTGCTATCTGGCTACCACCCAATTGCCACTTGGCTACCACCCAATTGCCGCCTGCTACCACCTGCATCCGTCAACGTATTTGCCCAACAGCCGCTACTTAAGGAAACTCGCCAGGCTTTTCTGAACAAGGAATGCCAAGACGCTGTTGATCAAAGCCTTGAGGATATTGAATGGCAGCAAAACAGGGATGATTAGCGAGATTACCGCTTGGACCGGTATGCCGGCATATATCGGGGTTACCACCAGGTTCATCAGAATGGCCACAATCACCATCGTGATACAGCTGATAATGAGCCCGATGACAAGGCTGACAGTAGTCTTCCTATACCGATAAAGCAGCGAAGCCGGCAGCACATACGCAACCACGATAGCCATGTTCATGATGCCGCCCCAGATATTGCCATCAAAAGCATGGATACCTGCTGTCAGGATTCCAACTAGGCAACCGGAGGCGGGGCCGTAGGCAAAAGCCATGATCATGGCAGGCACTGCTGAGGCGTCATATTTCAGGAAATCGGTTCCCGGGATCAAGGGGAACTCAATGAAGCTCAGTATTACACCAATGGCAATGAATAACGCCATGGTTACCAGCTGACGAGTGGACCAGCGCCCTTTTCGGCCGGGTACTACCTGTCTGCCACTTTCTGCTGCAGCGCCCTCGATCTTCTCCTTGCGTTCCTGCTCCAACATCTTTCTCCCTTCTTGGCACAGCTTGCTGTACCTGCCTTGGGCGGGCAATAAAAATGCCCGCAAATTAATCTGCGGGCTTTAGCTACCATCATTGCGGATACAATCACACGGGTAATTGCACATAAGCAATCGCACTGCTGGCGCACTGTTCTCTCATCCGGACTGTAACCGTCGGTCCTGGAGTCACACCAGGTCAACCACTTGCGTGGCTCGCGGCACTTGTGGCTTTCGCCCATCACCGCCGGTGAGGAATCACACCTCGCCCTGAACAGATATTGTGTCATCAGTATAACCAAGCACAGGCAAGCAGGCAACAAGCGTTATAATCTGTACTTGTATGCTGGCGAGGAACACTGTTTCAGCTGTCAGGATAGGAGAAGGCTGTGGCGCTGGTAAGCGTGATACTTGGTTCCAAGTCCGACTTGGAAGCGATGGAACCCTGTACTAAAAAACTTGAAGAATTCAATGTACCTTACGAGCTGATTGTGGCGAGCGCACATCGTAATCCGGCAAAGGTCCATGACTTCGCAGCGGCCGCTGCGGATAATGGCGTCAAGGTGATTATTGCTGCTGCCGGCAAGGCTGCTCATCTCGCTGGAGTTGTGGCGGCGTACACAACGTTGCCCGTCATCGCCGTGCCCATGCGCACAAGCGATTTGGGCGGACTGGACTCACTGCTCTCCATGGTTCAGATGCCAACGGGCGTCCCCGTAGCTACGGTGGCAATCAATGGAGCTGCAAACGCCGCGATTTTGGCCTTGCAGATATTGGCCACCTCAAGCGAAGTCTATCGTGAGACCATTCAGGCCTATAAGAGGAGCCTCTCGGAACAATAATTTGCTTAATGTAACTCTTCAACTCACATTAAGTATGTGATACCATAACTCTAAACACAAGGGCAATGATTTTCTCTTGTGCTGGTACCAAGTTTGGTCCCCCTCGTCCAGACTGGGTACTTATGAGAGACCAGTACTCCCCCTCTGTACTGGTCTCTTTCCATGCTTGCATTTTATACAGGCACAAAAACTCATAACCATATATAATAAGAATCGCGTAATGCTTGGTAGCGGAGCCAGAATCGCTATCGTTTCACCATTTAATGGCACTCAAGTCGGAAGCGTCAATGGATATACTCTTCAGTGTTCTACTTACTCTCATCCTCGTTATCATCAACGGTTATTTCTCCATGTCAGAACTCGCTCTCATCAGTGCGCGCCGAGCGGTGCTGCAGCAGAAGATCGACGAGGGATCAAAGAAGGCGCAAACAGCTGTCGAGCTTGCCGCAGACAGCAACCGACTGTTGGCGGCCATCCAAGTTGCGATCACACTTGTGGGATTTGGTGCTTCGGCAGTGGCGGCAACTACGTTCTCGCAGCCACTGATCAATTGGCTGCAAAGCTTTAATATCGGTTGGCTTTCTACAATAGCACCTGGTTTCAGCGTGCTCATCATCACTCTGGTCATCAGTTACGTAACCTTGATACTCGGTGAGTTGTTGCCCAAGCGCATAGCGCTTTCAAATGCAGAGAATGTTGCCATGCAGGTTGCCGGTCCAATAAAGGTCTTCGAGCGCATCGCCTCACCGCTGGTCACTCTGCTCTCGGCCTCAACGAATGCCGTATCGCGACTCTTTGGCATCAAGCGAGCCGAAGATCGTGAGGGAGTCAGCGAGGAAGAGATCAAGTATCTGGTAACCGAGCAGACATCGCTACTCGATGAAGAGAAGCGCATGATCCACGAGATCTTCGATCTGGGGGACACAATAGCGCGTGAGATAATGACACCGCGTGTTGATATGATCTGCGTGGAAGACGATGCTAGCGTCCAACAGGCCGTGATGAGGATGCGTGGCACGGGTTTCTCTCGTCTGCCGATCTATCATGACAGTCCCGATAGGATCGTGGGCATAGCGATGATCAAGGACTTGCTGGTGCCGTTGATCGAGGATCGCGAAGGCGAGCCGATAACCAATTATATGCGTGACCCGATGTTCGTACCGGAGACCAAGGACATCCTGCCCTTGCTCAGTGAGATGCAGACTGCTCATCACCAGATTGCCATCGTCATCGATGAGTATGGCGGAACAGCGGGAGTCATCACCGTCGAAGACATCGTCGAGGAGATCGTTGGCGACATCAGCGACGAGTTCGATCCAGACAACAAATACCAGACTCAGCTCTCGCCTAATGAGTGGTTGATCGACGGGCGCTTTCCAACCGATGACGCTATAGAGCTCGGCTTCCCCGTTGAGGAAGGGGAGGACTACGAGACCATCGCCGGCTGGCTTCTCGATGCCATAGATGGTATGCCAAAGGTTGGAGAAACGCTCGAAGTGGAGAACTTCAGCTTCAAGGTGCAATCAATGCGACGGAACAGGATCTCCAAGTTGCTTGTGACAGCCCATGAGCCAGAAGAATCAGACTCAACAAAAGAAGACATCCAGCCGGCTGAGGAGTAATCTAGCACCGGCATTTTTCTTTACATCCGATTCCCCATTATTAAACAGATTAGCGACAGCTGGGTATTTCCAACTACGCTCGTGCCACCATACTAAACAGAAAAAAGACTCCACGATCAATGTGAGGTAGTGATGGCTGTCAACGCGAATAAAAGACTCTATCGAAGTAAGGACGCCATCATCGGTGGAGTGTGCGCGGGTATTGCAGATTATTTCGATGTAGACGTTACGCTTGTGCGTATCATCACAGTTGTTTTAGTGCTCGCAGGTGCTGGTTTCCCAATCATAATCTACATCATCTGCCTGATAGCCGTCCCAAAGCAGACTGATGATTATTCTGCCTATATCGATGTTCAGCCGGTTGCGCCACCACCTCCGCAATATGGCGCGCCCTTCAATAGCAGTGAAGCTCCTGTAGGCGCCACAGGCCCTCGTTATGCGGCAGCGACCGCTAATGCGGGAACGTCGACAAGTGCTTCTGGCTCCGGTACCGCCTGGACATCAGCTTCTGGAAACGTTGGGCCGGGCGTGAACTTTGCCCAAGGCGCTTATCCTGAGCCGGGTAGGAACGCTGGGTTGGACCCTGCCTCCGCACCGGAAGTTCCTCCTACACCAGGAGTCACACCTGCACCGGGAGTAGCTGGCGCATCAGGTGCCCCGCACACGCACGGAATTCCCCCTACACCGGAAGTACCTCCTGTGCAAAGCGCAGCATCTGCCTGTGGCTCTGGTCCAATCTCATCAGGCTCCGCTCCGGGATCCTGCTATACAGCTACTAACCCCGTGGCATACGATGTGGCTGTCAACCATGATACGGACAAGGGAACAGAGAAGAAGACTCCGGGAGGAACAGTAAGCGCCGCAATCATCATCGGGACCATACTGGTAGCGATTGGTATCCTCGCTCTGGTTGGTAAGGTCATCGGTATCGCTATCTGGCGGTTTTGGCCTCTGGTACTGATCCTTGCGGGCTTGGTGCAGATGTTCACACCTGGCAAGGAAGGCTGGTCTTTGAAGCGGGCAGGTGACGGTATCGTCACTATTTCACTGGGCGTGGTTCTACAGGCTTGGATGCTCGGTTTTGTCGCCTTCAGTGCATTTGTCCAAGGCTTCCTCCACTTCTGGCCGGTTTTGCTTGTGGTGATAGGCTTAGCCGTGATTGGGACAGCGCTGAAGAAGAATATTGTCATGCTGATGTCATCGCTGGTTTTCTCGGCAGCTCTCATCTTTGGTGTCTGGTATTACGGCGATTTTAGCAAACCGCTGGTATTCCAGCTCGATGATGGACGCGAGCTCACCTTGAATGTTCCAATTTCTCCCAGACAGCAACTGGAAATGAGTCCCTCTAACCAGATGACGCTTGATCTGACGGGGATTGAAACGGCAAATCTACAGTACAAGGGTGGTGTTGCGGAAGCTCAGATCAGTGCCGGCAGCAGCGCATCTGTTGAGCTTGAGACGTTTGAATCGAGAGGGAACTCGATTCAATATCCTCAGACAACTGCCAATCTTTACCTGGTTGACGGAGCAACACCTCAGGTAATCGTAGAAAGTGGCAACGTTATCAGTGGCGGCTCACAAAGTATCCTGCTGCCACGTGATGTTAGCTGGGGACAGATCGATATCGATGCTGGAGCCTCAAATCTGAGTCTTGACCTGCAGGATCTACGCATTGGGCGAGTTAGCGTCAACTCTGGTGTATCCAATATCGAACTTCGTCTTGATCAGCCCACAGCGGCAGATTCTGAGGTTGATATCAAGGCAGGGATCACTTCCACAATGATTGAAGTCCCCGCTAACAGTGCTGTTGTCATTTACAGTAAGGGACTCAACTCAGTGACAGTTGATGAGGCATTCTTTACCTGGAATGATTCACTTAAAGCTTGGTGTTCTAATGCTTACCTTGATGATACTCGGAGCAGACGTGGTACAGCTGTACCTGTCTGGACGATAAAGCAGGAGGGTATGTCGAGTCTTGATGTCCGCATATATTGATAAGATACCCCAGACTGACGATAGGGAAGACTGAGATGGATAAGAAACTGAACAAGACAACAGTGGCTGTTATTGTGGGTTGTCTGTTGATGCTTGCGGGGCTCTGGCAGTTGGCAGAACGATTGTTTGGCGATTGGCTCGGCGACTTCTGGCGTGTCATCGGTATAATCATGAGCATACTTTGGCCGCTGATACTGATTGCTGCTGGCGTCTTCTTGGTTGTGGCAGCGCGACGCGGCAGCCTCAATCTTCCGGCCAATAAGAAACTCTATCGTTCGGTTACCAGCAAGAAACTTGCGGGAGTCTGTGGAGGAATAGCAGAGTATCTCAGTGTTGATCCCGCCGTTGTGAGGATAATCACAATAGTGTTGGGTATCGCTCTATGGTATGTGATAGTGCCTCTCTATTTCATATTCTGGCTGATAATCCCTGTTGATGATCGGAAGAGCTATAATCGGTGGGTATAGGCGCAAAACAGGTTCTCTTTTACTGCTTGTTGTCTGTTGATACGCGTTAATAGGCCTGA
>DBPN01000034.1:13600-60287 GCA_002305585.1 Eggerthellales bacterium UBA1419 | reverse complement strand
CATGGCTTGAGTAATGTATTAAAGTGCTTAGATATACATACAAAAAAGTTCTTACTCAAACTCCATCACATTTGCGTTAATTTACGCTAAAATACGTCAGGCCGTGTGAAGCGGTCACTTTTGTCAAGAGCATATGAAACCTTGTACTAGGTAGTTCCTTATCCTTACCAAGGTTGACCGACAGTTTAAATCCACTCAAAACCCACCCGCTGTCTAACTGGCATCCATGCCTGTTTCTGGTCTGTGCATTGATTCAAGTTATGGAGATGGTAGTGGGTTCAAATAGTACTAAACGGGGCAGCAGAACGAGACCGGCCATTCTGGCTTTACTTGTGGTTATGCTTGTCCTTGGAACATCAACGGTTGCTCTAGGTGCGTTTATGTCTAGCAACTCGAAGGTCTTAGGGGTTGGCCGTATTCAGAGTATTGCTCCGGATGGCCCAACAGACACCCAAACAAAACTCATGCTCAGCACAGCAGAAGAAGCCCAAACCGCAGAGCTGATAGCGACTCCCACCGAAAGGGAAGTTGTAGCCCCTGAGCCCGAGGTAGTGGCTCCGGTAGTGGAAAGTTCATCCAGTGGTCAATCTTCTGTATCTGGAAGCTGGTCTACCGGAAAGGCATCGGCCTACAGTCTTGGTGATTTTGGTGTGGATTCCTATACTGCCAATGGCTCGATTCTCACAGATTCCAGCATGGGCGTCGCTGTTCCGGCAGAATGGAGTTACCTGCTTGGATCGACTGTTGAGATTGCCTATGGTGACATTGTGGTGACTGCAACTGTCAATGATACAGGCGGATTCCTGCGCTACGGCAGATCGCTTGATCTGCAGCCCGGAGTGTGGAAAGCCTTTGGCTTCTCCAGTGTTTATGATTGGGGAGTTCGCACTGTCAGCTGGCGCGTCGTTGGTTGACGGATCGACTGAGATCCAAGCATCGCTGCCTGAAGTGAGACAGGCTTATTACAAGGACAAGCCGCTTCTTATCAGTTCCATGAGCATTGGCATCAAGTCGGTTCAATGCGATATCAGGGTTAACCCTGAATGCCTCCGTGCATCTGATGAGTTACTGGATTTACTTATTGAACTAATGCCATCACTGCCGGATCATGCCTGCGCAAGTGGTGGCATTGGTGTTTTTGCTGACAAGATGAAGGGCACTTCTTTGCCTCATCTTGTCGAACACGTGGCAATCGATCTTCTGGTAAGAACCTATCAGCCGGAGGAAATCGGTTTTGCCGGTAACACTGTCTGGTTGGACAGAAGCGTGAACCTTATGAGCGTGAGAGTGTCTTACCAGGACTCCTGGGTAACCGAGGCTGCTCTGTATGCCGCGACAGAACTGATAAACCAAATCATGACAGAAGATAATCCGGATCACGATTTCCCGGTGTGTCATCACCCCTCACCTTGCATTATGGCCATCTTGCAGGATTTGCAGGCACGCAGAAAAAATTAAGTGCTTTAAATCTATAATAAGTGGAGTAATGTATGGGGATACCGCTCAAATAGAGGGAGTGATCAATGGTAGCCTCCGGACTGATTCAATTCGATGACTGGGCTGATATCTATGCATCGAGAGTTGAGACGATGCGAACAAGTGCAGTGCGCGATTTGTTTGCAGCAGCCTCTCGATCTGACATCATCTCGCTCTCTGGTGGAATGCCAGACGTTGCGCGTCTGCCCTTGGATAAAGTAAGTGAAGTCGCAGCAAACGCGGTGAAGAAAGAGGGTATTGCTGGTCTCCAATATGGTGACACCACCGGGCGCGAGCAGACAAAGGAGATTATCTGTGGCCTGATGAAGGACAATGATATTTTCGTAAACACAGAAGATCTGATGGTGACTACCGGTGCGCAGCAGGCATTGGACCTGATTGGAAAGACCTTCATCGATGCCGGTGACGTCATTATCACCGAAGGCCCCACCTATCTGGGCGCATTGCAGGCGTTCTCTGCCTATCAGCCCGATGTCCATACCATTGAGTTCGATGAAGAAGGTATGCGTATGGACCTGCTGGAGGCCGAGCTCAAGAAACTCGGAAAGCGCAAAGTAAAATTCATCTACACGATACCTACCTTCCAAAACCCCGGTGGCGTAACCATGAGCCTTGCGCGTCGTAAGCGCCTGCTGGAACTTGCGCACGAGTATGAGGTTCTGGTTATCGAAGACGATCCCTATGGTCGCCTGCGTTTCGAGGGAGAATCGGAACCCTGTCTGCGAGCGATGGACACTGAGGTCATCTATCTGGGCACAGTCTCAAAGGTCTTTGCTCCTGGATTGAGGACGGGTTGGATAATCGCGCCTCATCCGATTTTACAGAAGATTAAGATGGTGAAACAGGGAACAGATCTGTGTGGATCTGCCTTGAACCAGGTGATTGTGGAGCACTACTTCAACGATACTCCGTGGAAAGAGACGTTGGAGAATATCAATGTCAAGTATCGGGAACGTCGCGATGCGATGCTTGCCGCCTTAGAGGAATTCTTCCCAGCGGAAGCGAAGTGGACTCATCCGGCCGGTGGTTTCTTTGTCTGGGTCACATTGCCAGAATATGTTGACACGGCACAAATGCTCAGTGTGGCTCTGGATAACGGAGTGACCTTTGTGCCAGGAGATGGTTGTTATCCTGCGGGTAGCGGAAAGGGCCGCAACGCGATGCGTATAGCATTCTGCTACGAGGAACCAGAGAAGATCCGCGAGGCGATACGACGTCTCTCCGTAGTGATTGAAGAGCGCATGTCCCTGTACCGTGCCTTTATCAAGGCGGGGGTGCTGTAGAAAATCTGTCGCACCGCTCAGTACTTTTCCAAGAGCTGGCGCGATGTGCAGTAGGTGCACAAGACAGGTCTCATCTTTACTGGATTGGAGTTGCAAATGCCGTACAAAGTAGCAGTCCTGATGGGTGGCAGCTCATTTGAACGTGATTTCTCTTTGGCAAGTGGTCGAAACGTACTGCGGGCACTTGAATCTGCGGGTCACGAGGTGCTGCCTCTTGACACGACTGTGTCCCTAGTCGACATCCTGCGCAGGGAACAGCCAGATGTCGCCTACATCGCTCTGCACGGCAAGCACGGTGAGGACAGCACGATTCAATCTCTATTGGAGTTCTTGGACATACCCTATGTTGGTTCACCATCCGATGTCTGCCGTTTCACCTGGAACAAGAGCACGCTGCCCTTTGTTGTGGCTTCCCACAGAGAGGCTGGCACGCAGGGGTATGCAAGTTGGCCTGAAGCCATCTGCCTACCTTCTGTCGCCTTCAAGGATCTTGGCGCTGCAGCAGCACTCGACCTGGTTGAGAAGCGTGTGGAGGGCGGGTTTCCGTTGGCAGTGAAGCCGGCATCGGGAGGATCGGCTATGGGAATCACCAAGGTTGAACGATTCGAAGAGCTGGCGCCCGCGATCCTTGATGCACTTTCCTTTGATGATGAGGTGCTTATCGAGAGTTGGGTGCAAGGGGTAGAGCTTGCCGTTTGCGTGGTTGGCACCGGAGATGATGCCAAGGTGTTGCCAGCGATTGAGATTTGTCCAAAAAGTGAATTCTTCAGCACCGAGGTGCGCTTGGACGCCGATCTGGTTGATTACTATTCACCACCGCGACATGCTTCATTATCAGCTGATGAGAAAGAAGCTGCCCGCATCATTGAGATCATCGAGCAGGCAGCCCTGGAGGTTCATCGTAGTCACAACTGTCGAGACCTTAGTCGCGTCGACTTAATCTGGGACGGCCAAAAACCACGGGTACTGGAGATCAATGTCTCTCCGGGTATGACCGAACAGTCGCTGTTTCCCATGGCATGCAAGACAGCCGGTATTGAGTTCGCCGAGTTCCTTGAGAGCTTATTGGAAGTGGCTATCAAGCGTAGCTGACAGGCAGACAAGCTTAGAGTCTGAGAATCAACAGACTGATAAACACATACGCTTACAGGCTAGTCCCGCAGCGTGTCATCCGTTGAATCGGGCTTTGGCTCGGGCGCTGATCCGAGCGCGGATCCATTCCTCAATCTGTCATCTCCCGGCAGAGCCTTGGCTCTTCTGCCTGCGCGTAAGCGTTTTTTCCGTTCCTCGGGCGTTTGTGAGAAGCTCTTAGTGCGATGGATGAAAAGCGCGCCAATTATAAAAGGCATCCAGAATACCAAACCGCGATACGTAAGGGCGATTGCTGTCGCGGTAGCCGTATTGACGCCGTAGGCGGCCAATAAGGCGATGACAGCGACCTCTACCACGCCAACGCCCTGAGGAGTGATGGAGATCATCGCGAACAGGGTCGCCACCACGTAACCACCAACTAACGAGCTGGGGATGCTGAGACCAAACGCTATGCCAACCAGATAGAAGCAGATGAGCTCACAGGTGCTGGCTAGGATTGAGAACAGGAAAACCTGTGAGGCTTTCCCTGGATTATGCGCAATCTGACCGGCAGCCTCGCCAAACGACTCGACAACAGAGTCCACCCACGGCTCGACATCTTTGCCTTTCCTAAACCGTTGGGATATGCGGTTAACCAAGCTCTCTATGGGACGGAGAAAACCGATCATCACCTCGGGGCTTTTTCGGCCGATGATCATGATGGTAGCCATGGCTCCAACCAAGAACACAACGAAAAGACCAACCAGAAACCAGATGGGATCGAGATGTCCGGCGAACTGAAGCACAATGAAGCCGATGATCATGATGGTCAAGAAGCCGCTCTCGATGGACATCTGCATCAATAAAGCGGCGCTTGTCGCTCTCCCTGCGGGGATACCTCGACAGCGCGAATCATCGATGACCAGCATTGTTCCGGCAGTATTCAATGAAGGAGCGATTGTGTTCATGAAGAAGGTGCCAAAGACCAATGGCAGAGTATCCCTGGGACGGGTTGGTTCGCCCACTGTTTTAAAGGCTGCTGCGAAGGCGAATGCCTGAGCGATGTATTTACCAAGCTGACTGAGAACCGCGATCACCAAAGGGATTATCGCACCTCTTTGCATGGTGGCGACCAACTCAAGAAACTGGTCACCGCGCAACAAGATGACAATCAACCCGATTACGATGATTATACCTATGATGAGCTTGCGAATGCTGATGTTCTGCATATGAAGCAGGACCTTCCAGTAGCACGGGCAGGTAAAAGAATTCCGCTGACCAGAGTGCATGGCTTGAAGCAATGCAATACTCTACCATAATTGACTTGGTATGAACTCTTGGCACCAATCAAGATGGACAGTGTGCAGTTTTCCATACAATGTCAGTTTTCGGCTCGTGCGCAGTGTATGATATAGAAGCGTTACAATAGTGCCAAAGTAGGTAGGTTCCCACACTGATTAAAAGGTGTCAGGCGTGGGAGTGAGATAGAGTTTGGAGGACTATCATGGGCAGAGGATTTGCGATTGGTACGTTCGTGCTTGGTGGTCTCGCGGGAGCCGTTCTGGGAGTTTTGTACGCTCCACGTTCCGGCGCAGAATCCCGGGCCTTGGTTGCCGATAAGATCGATGATATCTGGGGAGAGGGTCAACTTATCTGCTCCCAGGGAGTGGATAAGGTCCAAGAGGGCATAGCTGGCTTCCAGCCCACAATCGATAAAACCAACGATGAGCTACGCGACAAGATCAATGCCGCCCGTTCAATCATAGCCGATCAAGTTGTGAAGAACGCCGCAGCTGCGCAGGATGCCATCAATGAGAAAGTGCCGGCAGCCGCCGAGATGATCACGCAGGCAGTCGATGTTGTGCAAGGAAAGCTGGATGTTGTTTCCGAGAAGTTCAAGAGCAGGATCAGCGGCGAGGGAACAGGCGAGAGGTCTGCCTCAGAGGTTGTAGAGGATGTTGTCGACGAGGCAGCGCAAGGCGTCAAGGCAGCCGCCGAAGCCGCTGCTGATGTTGTCGAATCTGCAGTTGAGGGAACTGCTGAAGCAGCCGCTGGAACAGCCGCTCTAACAGAGGATGCTGTCGAAACGTTTGTCGAAGCAGCTTCTGATACAAGCAAAGAACAATAGGCAATGAGGAAAGCTTAGATGCGCAGCACAAAAGAGATGCGCGGCGCACGCGTGCTGGGTGGTAAGCGCGGCACGCGCAAGATCGGCAAGATCCAGCGAGCGATCTTCAATCCCGATAACTTAAGTCTGGTTGGCTATTTGGTTAAGCGACCGGATCTACTCTTTATGGTCAAGCGCGATGATGCGTTCTTGGCCTACGACTCGTTCAAGGTAGTGGATGGACGGATCATAGGCACTATCGATCGCGACTCGTGGGATCAGCCGGCCTGCAATAGACTCGGTTTGGATTGGGACAGCTGCCTGATATTAGAGGGCATGCCAATCAAGACCAGTGAAGGTGACGATATCGGTCATGTTGAAGCAGTCACTTATGATGAGAGGACCGGAGCCTCAGAGAGCCTTGAGGTTACAGATGGGATGACCGCCAAGGCACTCTTAGGCGTGAGTACCATCCCCATAGAATATGTGATCGGATATCGTGATGGCTTCCTCATGGTCCAGCCAAAAGCCATGAAGATGAGTCCGGAAGGTGGTTTGGCGGCAAAAGCCGGTGAAGGAGTGGCTCTGGCCACCAAGAGCGTCAGTGACATGGGCGCCAAGGCAGCGGATGCTGTTGGCAATGTTGTTGAAAAAGCCAGCAAGGCTGCAGGTAATCGTGTGGGGCAGCTGAGCAGATCTACCGGTGAGGCAGCCGGTAAGGCCGGCCAAGCTGCCGGGAAAGCTGTTGATAAAGGTGCTCTGGCGCTGGGCAAGCAATTGAGAAAGAGTAAAGGCATGTTCGCGGCCTTCAAGGACGAATACGACAAGGAAGCCAAGAAGGAAACCGATAAAGGCAAGAAACAAACCGGTAAGATAAAGAAAAAGGAATAGACCGCCGGCGATCGGGATCAAGGATGGATAGACGTAGTCAATGTTATCAGGAGCAGGTGACAGGAGCAGCAGCCTCCATAGTCGGCCTGTCACAGAAGCGGCTGCAGTCCAGACAGGCACAGCGAAAAAGACAGAGAAGAACGCGCACGATCTCTACGGTTGCCCTTATCGCCGTTATCATCGTCGCTGCTTTGGGTGGCTACGCCTATTATAAATCGCTGCCCGTTAAAGTGCGCGTAAACGGCATCGAGCAAATCCTTCCTGCCGGAACAAGCACTGAAGACCTAGTGAATCAGGGGCTCGCTCAGGTAAGGGCAGCGGGTGACTTGCTGGCCGTGGATGGGAGCTTACTCGAACAAGGCGGCGGTGAGAGATACACGGTTACAATCAATGGTGAACAGAGCAAAAGCGGAAGTGCGAAACCAAGCAATGGTGATGACATCGTCTTCATTGACGGCTTGGATGTTGAAGAAGACAGTGAGATCGTCGAAACAGCCATTCCCTTTGAGTTTGAACAACAGGGAAGCGGTGCGCTAGCCTGCGTCACTCAGACCGGTAGCAATGGGATAAGCCGTGACAAGGTTGGCAAAGTATCTGGTAAGAGCACCTCTGAGGTCGAGGCGCCTGTCAATGCGATAGTCACCTACTACAATCCACAGCCAACCGAGAAAGTCATCGCACTGACATTTGATGATGGGCCGGGCCCGTCAACACAGCAGATTCTGGATAATCTTGATGCGGTTGGAGCCAAAGCGACATTCTTCTGCTTGGGTACGAATGCTGATAAGGTACCGGAGATGGTTGAGGAGATGGTTGCGCGCGGACATCAGGTCGCCACGCACTCCTATTGGCATAACGATCTCACTGTTATCCCCGAAGCTGATGTGCTGTGGGAATGGCAAAGTTCGGAGGCATCGCTACTTGCTGCTTGCGGTGTGAAGACGACTGTGGGCAGAGCCCCCTATGGTAGCTTTGGTTCAAGGGAATGGCAGGCTTCCGCTGATGCCCTTAGCCTGTTGGTGGGGTGGAACATCGACTCTGGTGACTGGAATGCCCCAAGCGCTCAACAGATTGCCGATGAGATCATGGCTAACGCTGGATCAGGCAAGATAGTTTTATTGCATGACGGCGGTGCCAAGAGGGGAAAGACTGCAGAAGCTCTGCAGATATTCCTTCCCAAGCTCGTTGAACAAGGCTACCGCTTTGTTACTATCGACGAGCTCTACGAGATTTGTCCACCACCTAATTGATGTGCAAGCCTTGCGATTCTTCGGATGGATGATGCTCTCAGGCATCGTCATCTGAAGGTTTATTGCTCTCAGTCTTCTTTACGGCTGTTTTCTTGACTGCCGTCTTCTCAGATGAAGCCTTAGCTCCCGAGGCTTTTGGTGATGAGGTCTTTGTTGCAGCTGCTTTGGTTGTTGACGTCTTCGCTGCCGAGGCTTTGGCTGATGCTATCTTATTTGAAGATGTCTTGGCGGAAGAGGTTTTACTGGAAACCGTCTTGTCTGCAGTTGTTGTCTTGGTAGACTGCTTGGTTTTAGCAGGGGTCTTGGCTTTACTTGTAGTTGCAGCCTTGGTCGAAGGCGTGTCCTCATCATCTTGCCAAAGTGATTCGATTAGACCCTTCTTGCCGGACTTCTCATCTCCCCAAAGCGTCTCCAGGAAGCCTTCCAAGGAGATATTCTCGTCATCGTCATCGTCAGCAGTTGATGCGGAACTAGGATTCACAGCAGCTTTCTTGGTTGATTTGGCTTTTTTGGAGCTCGCAGATTTGGTTGTTGCAGCTTTCTCAATCTGGGTTTGGCCATCGTCAGGTTTCTTGGACTTCGAGCTGCCTTTGCCGGCAGCTTCCTGAGCCTTTTTCTTCGCCACGGCCTTGGTGCCGCGTCGATCCAGATCAGGATAGAGTCGCCTTGTCTTTCGTTCTGATAAAACAGTGTAGAGTGCGAAGAGGATCATCAGACCAAAGACCACTGCCGCAAGTCCCCAAGGTGTGGTGGTCAACCAGTTGAAAAGGTCATCCATATGCGCGCTCCCGAGAGTTTATTGCCGTCTTATACAGAGATAAGTCAAATGTATACAGGATATCTAGCCGTGAATCCGAATTCATACTGCTGCTTTAAGACCATGTTCTACCAACACTGCCTTAAAGAGCGGTAATCAATTGATTCTTTCGGCATCAACTATAAGATAAATGATTACGAAGGTTTAAGCAAACCCATCGTGAGGTGAATGAAGGTGGGCAATTGTTTATACTGTAACCTGATAGTTGGCTTAAAAAAGTAAGCTAGAAGAAGTTTGCTATAAAAATCCAGTGTTCTGCTTGAAGATTGTGAGAAAACATGCTCGATATTAGGTTCGTACGCGAAAATCCCGATGCAGTTGAGTCGGCGATGGCATCGCGCTCGCAGATGTGGGACAAGGAGCGATTCCTGGAGCTTGATACACAACGGCGGATGGCGATAAGCAAGGTGGAGAGCCTGCAGGCACAGAGAAACGCGATCTCCAAGCGCATTGGCGAGCTCATGCGATCCGGATCGCAACAAGAGGCCGAAGCAGCCAAGGACGATGTGCGTTTAATCAATGAGCAACTTGGTCAGCTTGAGGAAGAGCGCACTGCGAGTGAGGAAGCTTTAGAGGAAATGATGCTGGCATTGCCAAATCTGCCTTCTGATACCACTCCTTTTGGCAAGAGTGAAGACGACAACATCGAGGTTCGTCGTTGGGGTGAGCCGCGCGTATTCGACTTTAGTCCTCAGGCGCACTGGGATCTGGGACCCCAGTTGGGTATCATCGATTTTGAGCGTGCAGTCAAACTGGCAAAATCGCGGTTCATCCTGCTTGCTGGTCTTGGCGCCCGCCTGGAACGTGCGCTGATCAATTTCATGGCTGACACGCACGTAGGTCGCGGTTATAAGGAGTGGTGGTGCCCGATACTCGGTAACGGCGACACCTTGACCGGAACCGGGCAGTTGCCCAAATTTGAAGAGGACCTTTTCAAAACCACTGATGGCATGTATCTGATACCAACTGCAGAGGTTATGCTCACTAACATCCACCGTGATGAGATTTTGGATGCTGCACAGCTTCCCCTGCATTACTGTGCGTTTACGCCTTGTTTTCGCGAGGAAGCGGGGAGCGCCGGCAGGGACACGCGCGGCCTGATTCGAGTACATCAGTTTGACAAGGTGGAAATGGTGAAATTCGCTACGCCAGAAACCTCATTCGATGAGCTGGAAGGCATGGTGGCAGATGCCGAGAATATCCTTCAGCTCCTAGGCTTGCCGTACAGAGTGATAAATCTTTGCACAGGAGACATTGGATTCTCGGCAGCGAAGACCTATGATCTAGAGGTTTGGCTGCCATCGTACAATGATTACAAGGAGATCAGCTCCTGTTCTAACTGTGTCGATTTCCAGGCGCGAAGAGCTAATATCAGATATCGGGATGCAGAGGATTTCAAAGGTACCCGTCACGTGCACACACTCAATGGTTCCGGACTGGCTGTAGGCAGGACGATGGCGGCGATCATCGAGAATTATCAGCAATCAGACGGTAGCGTGCTGGTTCCCGATGTGCTGCAGCCATATATGGGCGGAATCAAGGTCATCAAAGAGGACTAAGGTATCGTTGGTACCTACATTCAATCAACAGCTACGAACAGGAGAGAGTAAAGCATGCAGATTACACCAGCCGAGGTCAAAGAGACTCTGGCGATGATTTCCCAGCAGAATCTGGATATTCGTACTATCACACTGGGTTTATCGGTTCGCAGCTGTGGACATGAAGACATCAACGTATGTGCTTCTCGGCTCTACGATCGCTTGACTTCAGCTGCGCAAAACCTGGTTCCAACAGCAGAGCAACTGGCTCGTGAGTATGGTATCCCCATCGTTAATAAACGTATCTCTGTCACACCGATTGCTGAAGTCTGTGCAGCGGCAAAGACCGACAGCTATCTGCCGGTAGCAGAGGCCATGGACAGAGCTGGACGCGAGGTTGGCGTTGATTTTGTCGGCGGTTTCTCGGCTCTGGTGCAAAAGGGTATGAGTCGGGCCGACGCGATACTCATCGACTCGATACCTACGGCGCTGGCTAACACAGAGCGCGTCTGTTCCAGTGTGAATGTAGCCTCAACCCGTGCGGGCATCAACATGGATGCTCTGCTGTTGATGTGTGAGACAATCCTGAAGACGGCCAGGATCACGGCTGACAGGGATTCAATCGGTTGCGCGAAACTGGTGGTCTTCGCCAATGCCGTGGAGGACAATCCATTCATGGCAGGTGCATTCCACGGAAGCGGCGAAGCTGAAGCTGTGATCAACGTTGGTGTATCTGGCCCAGGTGTAGTAAGAGCAGTATTGGCGGATCTGCCTACGAATGCCGACCTGACAACAGTTGCCGAGGCAATCAAGGCGACTGCCTTCAAGATAACCCGAGCAGGCGAGCTGGTGGCTCGAGAGGCTTCTCGTCGCCTTGGCGTGCAGATGGGTATATTAGACCTCTCGCTGGCGCCTACTCCAGCTGTTGGTGATAGCGTAGCACAGATCCTTGAGGCGATTGGAGTGGGAACCTGCGGTGGACCAGGCACTACTGCGGCACTCGCGCTGCTTAACGACGCTGTGAAGAAAGGTGGCGTCATGGCCAGCTCAAGCGTTGGTGGTCTCTCCGGAGCCTTTATCCCAGTAAGTGAAGACGCGGGGATGGTGGCTGCGGTTGAGAAGGGTGCGCTTACGCTGGAGAAGCTGGAGGCCATGACCTGTGTCTGTAGCGTTGGCTTGGATATGATCGCCGTGCCCGGTGATGTGGATGTTGAGACGATATTCGGCATTATCGCCGATGAGATGGCCATTGGTGTTATCAACAACAAGACCACGGCCGTGCGTATCATCCCAGCGATAGGCAAGAAAGCCGGAGACCATATGGAGTTTGGCGGCCTACTGGGCAGCACTCCGGTAATGGAAATCAACAGGCATGCTGGTTCTGTATTGGCTCACAGGGGAGGACGATTCCCGGCACCGCTCAACAGTTTGAAGAACTGAGGACTGGATCTAGGCTTTGAAGGTATTCGGTCAACAAGTCTTCATCCCAAAGCAGGATGCCCCAAGTCAATTTGATCAGCGCAGGGTAGTAGCCAGCGCTTTTGGCTGCTGCAGCTTTATCTAATAGTTGCGGTATCCACCAAAGCAGATGTTTGCGGATAAAACCGAGTTGCTCGGCTGCATCAACGACGTTTTCAGCGCAATGGGCTAGGAACAACAATTCCAGCCCTAAGTGATCCTCAAGCTGCTTTCCCGGTCGCTCGATCTTCAAACCCTTGCTGTGATAGAGAGCGCGCATCTCCTGGGTGGGACGTCCAAAGAGGGTCACGGCTCCTTCACGATAGAGCGACTCCCATGGTGGTGCCGAGGGTCTACCCGGCCCTATGAAGAGCCGGGTAAACTCGACGTTAACTGTGGTTTGAGCATCGGCGCGGCTAAGCTGCTGCAGTTCTTCTGTGCAATCAACTAAGTCCGCAAGGGCCTCTTCCATTTGCCTGTTAGCAGGGAGAAGGGGGAAGTTCTGCCAGAAACAGGGATTGAGAACCTCAGTTGAGACATCCTCAGATAGCGGCTTGAGAAGGCTGTTGCCCAGGAAGCTGTATAGCTGAGCTTTCAGCTGCCAAATACCGCGCCAGTCCTCGCTCAGGGCTTGGGCTCGAACCTCATCCGAGAGCCCCTCTTGAGACTCAGTGCGAATCTCGTTACAACCCTGATCGTCCTTTGACATCTCCACAGTAACCTCAAACCTGCCGTCTTATACGGCTACAGAAGGTGTTGCGGCCAAACCGATATCGTGCTCCCGTGTTTGCAAAAGACGATTTGCCAGGATCAGATATAGCAATGCCGCCAACGAGATGATACCTATGGCTATCACGATCTCAACGATGGTGGGCATATACATTCCCTGCATCAACCAGGTTTGCTCGGCGATATTACTGTTACCTATTGTCACGCCCGGAGCCCCGGCAGTGTTGAAGATGACAAAAGAGGTCAGCAGCAACCAGAGCCTCTTGAAGAACACGCCAACCACCACCAGCGCTGAGCTCGCCACAACGAGCCCGGTTCTTTCGCGATTGACACTGAAAACCAGGATCAGGAACGGAACAACCAGGCAGAACACCTCACCCCAGAATAGGAAAGAAGTCTGCCCAGTAAGCATGACAGATAGCAGCTCTGCACCGCTTCCACCAGGGTAACCCAGCGTAAGCAACTCGCAGAAGATGAGGAACGCATCGATGGCGATCACGGTCGCCAGTAAGCCAGCCAGGCTAGCCATCAATTTCTTCTCAACCTCAAATATCTTAAGTTTGTTGAGCACCGACAACACGATCAAGAGCAGAGCCAGACCAGAGTCAATGGCGGAAACCACGAATAGCGGAGCCATCAAGGACGAATACCAGCCTTCTTTGGCGATTTCCAGGCCAAAGATCCAAGCAGTGATGGAGTGCACTAGGATCGCAATAGGTAGCGCGATGCCCGATATAACCTTCAATGACCTTTCGTTCTTCTCAGATCGCGACATCAACACCAGGTAGACAATGTTGATGATGAGATAGAGGAGGATCACAAAAACATCCCAGATCAGGGGCGAATTCCACTGCGGTGAGACGAACAGGTTGAATACCCGGGCTACTCCGCCTAGGTCAACCAGAACAAAGCCGGTTGCCGCAACGATACAGACGGTGGAGAGTATTACTGCCGGTAGTGCAACTTTCTTGTACTTGCTGATACCAAATATCGAGGCCGCCGAGGCGACGATCAGGCCACCAGCAGAAAGCCCAACGAACAACATGAACATCGAGGTATACAAACCCCAGGAAACAGAGTTGTTCATGCCAGTGACACCAAGACCCCCCGAGATCTGATAGATCCATGTGCCAATACCAATCGCCGTGAGGAGCGCCAGCACCGAGCAGGCGATTATGAAACCAACATTCTTCTTCATGCTTACTCCTCTCGTCAGGTTATGTAATAGATCTTGGGAGAAGTACCCTTCTCCGGCAACAGATGCTCAGGTTTAGCATCTCTGATCAACAGCGATATCGCGCTTTCGGGATCGTCTAAATCACCATATGTACGCGCGCGGCTTGGGCAAGCGCTCACGCACATCGGGTCTTTGCCCTCAGAGGTGCGTTCAGCGCAAAGTGTGCATTTCTCCACAACGCCTACCGGACGAACCGCCACCTCTTTTTGACCGTAATCGAAGTCCGGAACCCTGACAGGCTCGGACCAGTTGAATACACGGGCATTGTAGGGGCAGGCAGCCATGCAGATACGGCAGCCGATGCAAACATCGTAATCGATGAGCACTCTCCCAAATTCATCGGTATGGGTTGCTCCAACCGGGCAGACAGCCTGACAGGGCGGATTCTCACAGTGTTGGCAGGCCACTGGTGTATATTGCTTGATGAGGTTGGGATAGCTGCCCACGGCATCATCATACGATCTGGCTCCGGCGTTGATTACACGGTTCCAGAGCATATCCATAGGTACGTTGTTCTGCATTTTACAGGCAACGACACAGGTTTTGCAGCCGATGCAGCGATTAAGGTTGATTACCATTCCGTATTTAGTCATCGCAGTCTCCTTTACGCCTTCTCGACTTCGACACGGGTATCGTAGTAGGCAATGACCATGCTGTATTTAAGCTTCGCCTGACGCTCAACCATCTGATTGTTGGTCACATTCTGGAGACTACCATCGACCAATTGCGCCGGCCACCAGCCCTCACTCATGATCACATGGCCGGGTCTTATCGACTCCGAGACCGTACAGGGAACTTTAAAGTTGCCTCGGTCGTTGCGCACCAGGACCACGTCCCCGGTAGAAAGTCCACGTGCCTGAGCGTCAGCAGAGCTGATGGACATGCGCGGTCCATCACAGACCTGATGGATCCATTGGGAGTTGCTGAACTGCGAGTGAACAAGGAACCTGCTGTGTGGTTGTGAGAATTTAAGCGGATAGTTGGCTGCCAATGGGTTGTTTGCATTTGCCTCAAGGGCCTCAACGTAGGTTGGCAGGGCTTGATCGTACTCGATTTGATTCTCATAGTAGAGCTCGAGCTTGCCCGACGGCGTGCCGTACTTTTGATCTAGATGACCTACGGCCGGTGTTGTTGGCACCTTTGCGCGTTGAACGCATTGGTTCTCCAACAACGTCTCAACAGTGATACCGGCTACCGTTGGTTTGCCGGCTGACAGCAGCTTGTTGTTGTACTCGGCCATGTCGGCAGCCAGGTACTTATCCACTCCAAAGGCAGCAGCCAGCTCCTTCTCTATCTGGAAGTCACTCTTGCTCTCGAAGAGGGGGTCGAGGACGTGTCCCTGCAACAAGATATGGTTTCGGTTGCTGAGCATGGTTCCGCACTTACCCTCAGTCTCAAAATTGGTTGTGGTTGGCAGTATCAGATCGGACAGCTCAGCGCTTGGCGTCATGAACGGGTCGATAGTAACCACAAGCTCAAGCGTATCCAACCATTCATTGGTTTTCTGCTGCCAGGCGAACATCTGCTGTAGTCCGTTACCTTGGCAGAGGATGATCTTGGTGGGATTATCCTGAAGGGGGAGATACCCGTTGTGCACCTTGGTCTCGGCTTTGACGAACTCGGCGGGAATCGGCCAAGCGCCCAATCCGCCGTTTGCGGCCAAGAAGTGGTGGTTGACTACACCCGCGCCTCCACCGGAGACTCCGATGTTACCCGTCAATGAGCCCAAGATGATGGCGGCATGGCCTGTAACATCAGAGATCGCATACTTATCCGTTCCGCCCCAGCCCAACCCCAACAGTGCAGGATGGCTGGTCGCATAGAGCTCGGTAATCTCCTTGATGGTCTCAGCTGGCACGTGAGTGATCTCTGCTGCCCACTCGGGGCTGTATGGCTCTTGGGTTTTTAAAAGCTGACTGAATACCGTTGTGACGGCAACGCCGTCAGGTGTTTTGAACGAGCCCTCGAGCAAGCCGATCGCACCTGCTGTGTTATGATCGACAGGGGCATTGGCGGTTGCGTCCCAGACCTTGAATGGTGCCGGCGGCTGAACAGGCTTGCCCGTAGCCGGATCGGTGGTTTGTGCTGGTAGCGCACCACGCAACAATTTACCGGTTTTGGTATCAATCAGGAAAGGCATGCTGGTGTTCTTGACCAGATACTCCTCGTTGTACCACTTATTCTCCAGGATAAGACTGATCATCGCCAACAGAAAGGCGTGATCGGTAGCGGCTTCGATGGGGATCCAGCGATTAGCCTTAGCTGCGGTGACAGAGTAATTTGGATCGAAGACGATGATCTGAGCGCCAGCTTCCTTGGCATCGAAGAAGAACTGCGAATCGCCTATGCCCGTCTCCAGCATGTTGTTACCAAACATCAGTATGACCTTGGAGTCCACCCAGGATGTGACCTCCGTCTGCATGGCACCCGATGTTCCATCTCCCGTAGCCTGATCGATGCCATTACCAATGCCGTTATCGATACCAGTACCAACGATACCCTTGGCTAAGAAGTGGCTTTGCTGTGCTCCGATGAGTCGAGGTAGGCTGGGGAACTTGTAGTCCAGACCACTGGAACCAATGCAGAGGATTGAATCCTTGCCTCCAGTTTTATCGGCTGCGTCGACAATCATCTGGATGGCTTCATCCCAGCTGATAGCCTCCCATTGCCCTGCCCCGCGTTCACCAACACGCTTCATCGGTGTTTGGATGCGATCCGCGCTGTAGACTCGTTCAATCTCGCTCAGCCCCTTGAGGCAGCAGAGAGAATAACGCGAGTCCGGCCAGTCATTTGGTTCTATGTTCACTAGTTTTCCGTCACGAACCGTACACTTGAGAGAGCAGCGACCACCACAATTGACGCTGTGATACGTGTAGGCGGTGTATTCTTCGCTCTGCTCCTCTTCACCAACGGCCTGCTGTTCGATCCAACTACAGGCCGAGAGCATACCTGTCGAAGCCAGGCCCAGAAAAGCCGCTCCGGCAGCGCCACTCTTGATGAAATTGCGTCTCGAAAGTGTGCTTGACATATACCCTCCTTACCTTGAATCCACTGCTGACGCGCTGCAAACGCCATAAGCACTTGTTGTGACAATGGCGTCCGAATCGAGTCATACAGTATGTATAGAGGTCAGGTTGGCCAGCCTTTAGGCGGAAATTAACATATATTCGTAGTTAAATCAATAAAGTCGATTAAATGATTTATCCTATCTTGAGGATATAAAGCTATACGCAGGGGAAATGCATCAACTCTTCAATTTGCTGAAGATATCTGCTGCTGCAGATCCATTGAAGCTGTCGCTGAAAGAACTGGGCACCACAACCAATCCACCGTTGTTGCGAACGCTTTCATAGACAAGGCTCATGATGCGTAGCTGCAAGGCAGTCTCATCTTTGCTATAGATCTCGGAGGCACCGGCATACATCTCAGAGATATCACGTTCTATCTCGGCTAGGATCACGCGGGCGTTGCGTTCACGCTCGGCCTGCGCCTCTTTCGACATCGAATCCTGTAGCTCCTTGGGAACAAGGATATCGCGTATCTCAACCGACAGGATCGTAATACCCCAGTTGCCGGTCTTCTGCTCGATGATCTCCTTCAGTTCGCGGTCAAGCTGCTCGCGGCGAGTGGCCAATTCAGCCAAGCTCAGGCTACCCACTGCATTACGCATCGTTGTCTGGGCAACCCAGGCAACTGCAGCGGGATAATTCTCGACTTCTGTGCAGGCTTTTTGGGGATCCCATACCATCCAGAACAAGACAGCGTCCACATTTACAGGCACAAGATCTGATGTCAAAGTCTCCTCGGCTCCAAAGGGAGTGGCGATGATGCGCTGATCAACATAGGCGGTAACGAACTCGACAAGGGGGATAGTGAAGATGAGTCCGGGACCCGACACCCTGGCGAATTTTCCAAAGCGCATTACAATGCACTTCTCCCATTCCATCGCGAAATGCACCGTACCAATCGACAGGAAAGCGATGATCAGGGCGACAACCACACTGGCCAATGTGACTCCGATACCAAGCAGCACGGACACAGCAAGAACCACAATCGTCACAACGAGGAAGATTGCCATAGATAACAGATAGATGCCTCTGCGACTGGTTCTGCGACTGGGTCGAGTTGCCGGTTCCTCTAAGGAGAAATCATTCTTGATCAAGTATTGGGAGTGGTTGTTCACGGGGAAGCGATTAGAGCCAGACATGTGATTGCCAAGCGGAACAGCTCCCTCATTGTTTCTAAACATCTCCGTTTCCCTTCTGTTTGTTGAGTCTCTCCAATCTGGCATCTATAAGATCTTTTATGTCAGCAGGCATCAAACCCAGGTCAAGCATACGCAGGAGATACTCATCGGTGACCAAGTCAGCTGTTGAGCTGGGTGAAGAATCCTCTTTTTGCGAGATGTCCGCCACAAAGGAACCTTGTCCCCGGCGGGTGGTGATATACCCATCACGCTCCAGGCTCTGATAGACCTTACCAACGGTGTTGTAGTTGATCTTGAGCTTGATTGCCATATTGTGGACAGTAGGCAGCTGGCTGCCGCAACTGTAGTAACCTGAGGTAATCAGGAACAACAATCGGTTGCGTAACTGCACCCAAACCGGAACGCCGCTTTTCTCATCGATCTTGAAATCATCCATTGTCTATCTCTGCCCAGAACCTCTCCATTGCAATCATCCAACCTTTTTTACCGTAGATCCTTATCGGTATCTCTATTCAGCTTGCAGTCTATCATCAGTTTCACTTTTCATGATATCTGGCTCAGAGCAAGAAGAAAGGTTTGATATCCGGGTGGATACCAACTTGCAGTAAACAGTAGCGCAAGGCGAATGCGCCAGACAAGACGAGGATGCCGCTCAAGATCAGCAGAAGTCTTGTGCGCCTGTGACCTCTCATGTTCTCTAATAACAACGGTATTAGTATTCCTGCAAGCACCGCAAGCAACCAGAAGGGCAATGCAAGTGAACCAAATAACAATACTTGGACAGCTGCGAATGTCTCATCAGATCCGCCCAGCATCAAAAGCGCATAAGCCGTCAATGCAATCAGTTCACATATCAGTACCACGCTATGGCTAAAAGATAACCAATTGATTCCGGCTCTCTGAGTGGAGATCTGCCCTCTTGTACAGCCAAAGAAATCCAACAGCAGCATCAGCGCAATGCCGGCAGAAAGTGAGGACAGCACGAAAAGGACAGGCAATAGCCAGGTATTCCAAAAAGATACCGTCTGCAGGTTCTGAAACAACACTCCGGTATAGACCATGATCACCAGAGCGCTGATTGCGCTGAGCCAACGGATAAGGATATGTAACCACTTTGGCAATATGGGATGGAAGAATACACGAACGAATAGTTGCAGCAACACGCTAAACTGGAATACCAGAATGGTCCAAAAGCCCAAGCTGACAATCGAGACAGCGGGATGGATTAGCAACATCAATAGTCGATCCGGTCTGCCAACGTCGATGGCTAAAAGGACGCCAGCAAAGGCGGTAAGCAGAAAACCGACTATCAGTGATGGCGCAATCAGGGATTTATAGCGCAGGAAAACCAGCGTTTGAAGTTGGCGCAATGCGCTGTCGATGACAAAGGCGACGAAGACAAGACCGCTACCAGCGCCAGCAAGGAAAAGATACCACACTACATTGAGAGTGAACATCAACAGCCACTCATCTCTGAAAACAATGGCGGAGAGCTGGGGATTCGAACCCCAGAACGGATTTTGTCCGTTACTCGCTTAGCAGGCGAGCACCTTCGGCCTCTCGGTCAGCTCTCCGCGCGTCCTTCAGTGTCATATGCAAAAAAGGATGTTTGGAAATGATACCCTGACCACTCCGTGAGGTAAAGGGGTTGAGCCCCCGGTGGCCGGTAAAATTGATACTCTAACAACAACAATGCCGTTATCGGTTCCAGTCAGAAAATTTATGTGATAGAATCGCTGACAATTAGACATAGATGGCTTAAGCAGGTTGTCTCCGGGTAACGAGAACCATATTGAATCACCTTGGGATGAAGGTCAGGGCTTTGGCGTCAATCTCTTAAAGCCCATAGAGAGTAAAGCGACAATCCCACGGTTTGTCTCCGATATCGAGGAGTCAGACCGTGGATTACTGTGAGGAACGGAGTAATGATGAAAGTCACCCGCAGAACAGACTATGCCGTGCATCTACTGGCTGAATTAGCCGATAGAGGAGAACAGCCACAGGGCTTGCGTTGTCTGGCAGAAAAACACAATGTCACCTACGCTTTTGCCCGAACGGTACAGTGCGGATTATTGGCCGCGGGAATCATCAAGACCACGCGCGGCATCAACGGCGGCATCACTTTAGCCCGACCGCTGAAGGAGATTACATTGCTGGAGGTCTTTGAGGCAGCTCAGGGCTCTCTGGACAGCGTATTCTCGAGTGGTGAAGCTTCTTGGTGCGATTGCGATGGTGAAGCCTGCCTAGTTGAGCAGAGTTGGGAAGGCATCAGATCGCTCCTGCATGATCATCTCTCGAAAATCACCATCCAGAGCATCCTGAAAACTCAAACTTGATCGACGATCTCTGCGTCAGGTGCGTTCTTCTTAACACTCTCGATTCCATTCAGACAGCTCTGAACGGCTTTGTATCCTTCGCTTGAGGCAATGACCTGACCGTTCTTGGCTGTGAGACGAAAGCGAAATTCGCCGGCTTTATCGTTATAGACTTCGAATTTCGGATTCTTCTCGGTTGCATAACCCTCTTTTGTCTGATCTTCAACTGCAGCAAGGGGGGCATTGGCGCGTACACTTTCGGCGCCTTTGACGCAGGCATCTTTGGACGAATAGACTTCGGATGTAGCGATTACCTCTCCGTTCCCAGCTTTAAGATCGAACTTGGTACCGGTTGCTGTTTGGCGAATCACAAACCTGCCCATGATAACCTCCTGATACGTAGGAAATCCATGTGTTACCTGATGAGGAACACAACGTGATTATACAATCGCGCAGGTGAAAAAGATATTCAATTTCTTGCTGTCAAAAATGACTTTGCGATGCAAGGAAGGCGAAGAAGGCGAGAAAGGCGCTATTGCTTAGAGTGAGGTGTTCTCAGGCTAGAACAGACTCAGGACCTTGCCATGGATCGCTGTGCCACTCGTCGTCTGATAAGCCACCTTGGGCTATCGCCTCAACTGGCAAGCTGGCATAACGTGCAGTTGCCTCCGCAGCCACAGTACCGTCTTCAAGCAGAAGCTCACCGCTGCCATCGAAGATCCGGCTGGTTTGCTTATCTACGCGACCAAGGACTCGCAGGGGTACGCCAATTGGCACCGGTTTGCGAAATCGTACATTGAGCTCCATGGTGACACCCCAGATGTCGGGCTGATCGTTTTGCACGGCACGGCCGATAGCCTCATCAAGGATGGCGCTGATTACGCCACCGTGTACTCTGCCGGGATAGCTCTGATGCTCTTTGGTGGTGCAGAAATCTGCGCAGATGCTGCCGTCTTCCAGATTGTAGAAGTGTGCATGCAGCCCAAACTGATTCCTGTCTCCACAAACCAGGCACATTGAGGCGATGTTCTGTTGGCTGATTACCCTTTTCAGTTCCCGTTCTCGTGCCACAGTGGCAGCTCCTAACTTGTGTATAATCCTTCTGTTGATAGATTGTCCAACGCGAGCTCCAACAATAACACGAAGGACAGTTTGTTGCGACAGGTATGATAAGAAGAAAAGCGGCCAACGGGACCTAAATCATAAAGTCAGCAAATGTGGCGAACCAAGAGATGGAGAGAAAATGACAGATCAAACAGAGAACCTTTCGGAAGAGAACATGGATCTTGATGACACTGAAATCGAAAGTGAACTGGATTCGGAAGACCTGTTAGAGAAGGTTGTCCTATATGCTTTTGACCAGGCACAGCAAAAACTGGAACAGGAGGGTATCGTTGAGCCCTTCACCATCCTCGTCGAAGGGGACAACCTCAAGATTGAGACTCACGCGGGAGAAGACGCTGCCGAATGCTTCGAGTCGGCTCGATTGAGCATCTATGCCATGGACAAGCTGATCGATGCCTATGCGTTTTGCTACGATGGCTATGTTGAGCTTGACGATGAGACCAGAGATGCCCTGATTGTGGAATACGCAAGCAAGGGTGATGAATCCGGCGAAGCCTTGGCACTGCTGTATACAGAGGATGAAGACACATTGACCTTCGATGATAACCTTTACAGCCTTGGTGAGGCTCCCACGCTTTTCAGCTCGAAGAAGATCACGGCAGACCAGCTGGAAGAGATCTGATCTGAGCCTTCCTGTGTTCTTTTCGGCGATCAAGGAATTGAGAAGCGCGAGAGACTATCGGATGTTGATGTGAAGCAATCCTGAACATGGAAGAAACCATAGAAAAGCGCAATGTACTTGAGTCCCTGTTGATCTCGGGAACAGATGCCGACATCGTCGAGCAATATGCCACTTTGGCCAAACGCGCAGAGACGGCCTTGTTTGGCGTTCTGGAGCCGGAGTATGTAGTTGTTGATACCGAGACAACGGGATTCGACCCCAAATCAGACGCTTTGATCGAGATCGCGGCGGCGATAATCTGTGGCCCAGATGTGATTGACCGTTTCTCAACATTCGTTAATCCCAAACGGCCGATTCCTGAGGAGATCACAGAGCTCACCGGCATCAGTGATGATGACGTTCGTGATGCCCCTGATGCCATCAATGCGGTTTCTTTGCTGATGGAGTTTGTTGGCGACCGGAAGATCATCGCGCACAATGCAGCTTTTGACCGGGCATTCATCGTGGAGAATGCCCTGTTTGGTAGCGCCATGCTCGAAGAAAAAGCTTGGATAGACAGCCTGGAGTTGGCTAGGATAGCCTTGCCGCGCTTCAGGGAGCATAATCTTGCGGCATTGAGTCGCGCATTCGTCGATATCCATTCAACGCATCGCGCCATAGATGATGTCGAGGCATTGTGTAAAGTCTGGCGAGTACTGTTGCTGGCGTTATCCGATCTGCCTTTGGGTCTGCCGGGTTTTCTGTCAAAACTATATCCACAAACGCAGTGGTCGTTGAGGAGCGTGCTCAATCAGATCGCGCTTCAGACACCGGATACCCGTTTCTCCCTGAAGGATGTACGTGAGACCCGTACGCAAAGGCTGCTCAGCAAAAAGGAGAAGGTAGACGCGATTGAGCTGGCAGATGGTTCTTTGACCCTGAAGCCGGTATCTGCCGAAGAGGTTACGTCTGCCCTTTCAAAAAGTGGAGCCGCCGGGTTGATGTATGCACGATACGAGCAGCGTGATGAGCAGGTGGCAATGGCGCAGGAGGTTGCCCTAGCTCTGAACACGTCGACACACCGCGCGATAGAAGCAGGGACTGGCGTAGGCAAATCTATGGCGTATCTGCTGCCTCAGGCCTTATTTGCCCTGCGCAATGGGGTGACTTGTGGAGTTGCCACTAAAACCAATGCTCTGCTCGATCAGCTGATGTACCACGAGCTTCCTCGTCTGAAACAAGCTATAGACGATGATCTGCAATATGTGGCTCTCAAAGGTTACGATCATTACGTGTGCCTGCGCAAGTTGATGCATTTTGCTGGAGAAGACCGCGATTTCTCTAGCGCGGTAGTACCGGTTACTGTGGCATCCTTGCTGGCTTTTACCGCTCAGAGCTCTCAGGGAGACCTTGATCCGCTACCGCTGAGCTGGCGGGATTTTCCCCGCTTTGAGGTTTGCGCGACTCCGGATGATTGTCTGCATCACAAGTGTCGCTACTATAGTTGCTGCATGCTGCATGGCGTTCGCCGCGCAGCGCGACACGCTGACATCGTGGTGACAAACCACTCGCTACTATTCTGTGACGTGATGATGACCGGTAGCGTGCTGCCTCCCATTCGTCATTGGGTGGTTGATGAGGCCCATTCAGTTGAGACAGAGGCACGCCATCAGTTAAGCGTGGCACTTGACGCCCGAACGTTGATGGCAGAACTCAACGAGTTGCTGCACCCTGCGGGCATTCTGCACTCGATGCGCAGACAGGCCCTGCCACTAGCAGGTGGCGATGTTCTGGTTGGCAAGATTGACAGCGCACAAGCCGACGCCCGATCTGTCTCTGCTATCTCGGAATCATTCTTCTCCTTTGTCAAGGACCTGGAGTCACTGGCTGAGAGAAACGATTACGACACGATAAGCCTCTGGATCAACGAGCGGATACGCGACAGCGGTGCTTGGGGAGTGGTCGCGGGTACGGGCAAATCGATGGCCGGGAGACTGGAGTCGCTTTGGCGATCATGTCGAGACATAGTTACATATAGTGGCCAGTTCCCGGATCTGCTTGAAATACAAAGCGACTTGGCTGGTTTAGTGGCGACTCTGCGGATGCAGCTCGATGCCCTTATCTTGATCCTCGATGGCGATGATCGCGATTATGTCTACTATGCCGAGATAGACCGACGACAGAATATGCAGACCGACCGTTTGATTGCGGCTCAGATTGATATCGGCGCGGCTCTTCTCGAACGCTTCTTTCCGGAGGAGATGAGCGTGGTTTTCACTTCGGCCACCATCGCAACTGGTGAGAGTTTTGATTACTTTGCCCATAATTGCGGGCTCGACCGGATTCCAGAAGAGAGATGGAGTAGCCTGCGGCTTGCCTCAAGTTACGACTTTGAGAAGAACATGGCCGTCTATCTGCCCTCTGATATCCCGGAGCCGGCCGCAAATGGTTATATCGATGCGCTTGATGAGCTGTTATACCAAGTACATATCGCACTTGGCGGTAGTGTGTTGACGTTGTTTACCAATCGCAGGGATATGAACTTGTTATATGGCAGACTTAAGAAGCGCTTGGAAGCTGAAGGAATTAAACTGCGCAGTCAATCCAAGGGTTCAAGTGCCAAGCGGCTACGTGATGAGTTCCTTGCCGATACGGCCATGAGCCTGTTTGCGCTACGATCGTTTTGGGAGGGCTTCGATGCACCTGGAGACACCCTGCGCTGTGTTGTGATCCCAAAACTGCCCTTTGGAAAACCGACTGATCCCCTGCAGCAGGAGCGAGCTCTGAGGGAGCAGAATGCCTGGAACCGCTACTCGTTGCCCGAAGCGATCATCGATCTAAAACAGGCGGCTGGCCGTTTGATTCGCAGTTCAACCGACCGAGGATGCCTAGTGCTCGCGGACAGTCGTTTGCTCAGCAAGCGCTATGGAACCAGATTCCTCGAGGCCTTGCCCTCACAGCAACGCTATATCATGGACAGTGCTTCGGTTGCCGTCGAGATACGCCGAACATTGGGCTGAGTGACGAGGCTCGATATAAGTCCGAACGATACAATTGAAATGATCTCAGTGATCAAGCTCGATATCAGTCTGAGGCATTGATGAGATTAAGCAACTCCTGACGATTATGCACCTTCGCTTTTGTGTAGATTCGCCTGAGGTGGGTCTTCACCGTATGCTCGGAGATAAAGAATGTATTGCCGATATACGCGGCGCTTCTGCCATGAGCGAATTCAATGAGTATCTCGGTCTCGCGCGGTGATAGTCCACAGGACTCGCTGAATGAGAGTATCCTGTCAAACAATGATGGAATGTCGCTTGAGAGGCTCTTCTCCAAGAGAAGCGAGTTGCTCTTGATGAAGAGCAACAATAACAGTATGCAGGTCATCGCTAATATCCATACAGCGGTTAGCGCAATCCCAGCAATCGCACCAAAATCGATAGCGAAGTTGATGAATAGATTTGAACCGGTTATCTGGCCAAGGAGCAGCGAAAGCCACAGGAGCCCAAGTGACAGACTAAAGTACAACAGGCGTTTCTCGGGCTTGACAAAGGTGATCCTTGCGAGATAGATCCAGAGAGCGATATTATTCACAGCGAAGAGCGCGCGGATAAAGACGCTAGAACTCACGGGAGTGTTCTGCCAGAAAAACGGGCTTATAAGTAAGAGCATCGTGAAGAAAGGCAGAATCACCACAAACAACTTGACCAATGGGTAGGTTCTGTTAATGAAGGCTATTACCACCAGCAGGGTAAGAAGTAGCGCTATGGCAATGAGCTGGCTGATCTGATCGCTCAAAGCTGAGTTGATATCCTTGATGAAACTGAGCTCCAAGAAGATCCCGTAGAAGAATGGGAAGATGATCACGCTGGTCCCAACACACAGAGCGCTTCTCATTGTTTCGAGCCTGTCCAGATTATTGAAGGTCTTCTTAAGTGGGAAAATCGCGAAACGGAGCTCATTCTTATCTGTCTCGAGTTGCTCCTGTCGTGCCAAACCGGCTTCTTTCTCTACATCTGATCGGTGACCCATGCATATGCAGAGGAACAGTAGGGCCATCAGCATTAGGATGGCGTGCAGAAGAGGCTCGCTGATCAATGGCAGTGTTGCTGGTAGGAAGGCAAACAAATGGGAGAGCAACGCCGAAGTCAAAATGGCGAAGCATGACACATGCGGAGGATAGTTGGATATGAACTGGATGAATCTGAGGGCGAATACCACAAACGTGAAGCCAGAGAAGATCTGGAGATGCGATAGCGGAAAAATCGCTCCTCCGGGAACAAGGAAGTAAAGGATCCACAAGACCACCTGGGTCACCAAAGCGGTCATGAACAGAGGGAAGGGGATCCTGATACGGTCATTGAACAGGAGGGCCAGGAAGAATGCTGTAAAGGCTTTGAGTACTCGTGCCCAAGCCACAAAGCCATCGAGTACCTCGTTGTAGCCAGGGATGATGTAGACATCGGCAAACAGCAGAAGGCCAAAGCCAAGGCAGCCGATAATCAGTACCAAGAGACCCTTGAGGCCCAATTCCTCCAATGTCTGTGAACCAGGCGAGGGAGACTGACTCTGGATTCTTGCGAGATCGGTTTCCAATTGGGAAGACATCTGGACTAGTCCCTCGTTTCTCAAACCGCTAGGTACATCAAAACAGCGCACAAATTGGCATCGATATCAGGTGATTCAAATCTGACAGGCAGGATTTTCGGGAACCAACGCCTGAACCATTACCTCGCACCATTAATCTATCAAATGATACGTCAAATTCACTACTTGTGCTACTTAACGTGTGACAGCAGTTTTTTTACCCTGAAACACAATAATCCTTTTCGTGTTATACCAGAGTATTTCCAGTAAAAACTATCATTATCTCGGGTACTTGTGCATATGCATCGTTGGACCTCCACATCGGTGACAGCACTCCTCATTGCCCCCGTGCTGTTTGCCCTTGCCCTAGCTGGTCGTGGGGTCGTTTGAAGCAGCGACCCCCGCCAGCGAAACTTCTGGGGGCAAAAAACCAATAAAACCCTTAACCAGATGAATCTGGCGCTTGCCGGTCGCGCTTTTGCGCATTGAGCACATGTCATAATCACTCATGCTCAGCGTCTTTAGCCAACGCTTTTTTGTTATGCTTAGGATGCAATGTTTATAACACCATTTACAGGCGAAAGGGCTCCCATGAATATCTTGGTAATAGGCAATGGCGGCAGAGAGCATGCAATAGTATCGTCATTATCGCTGTCAGCTGATACCGAGACCATCTTCGTCGCTCCAGGCAATGGTGGCAAAGCGCCTGGATCAGAGAATGTGGCACTTGATGTCTCTGATCACGATGCTGTTATCGACTTTGCTAAACGAAACCAAGTGGGACTGGTTGTCATTGGTCCGGAGGCTCCCCTTGTTGCTGGCTTGGCTGACGCAGTGCGCGCAATAGGGATTCCCTGTTTTGGCCCCGGAGCTGCGGGAGCGCAACTAGAGGGCAGCAAGAAGTTCAGCAAGGAGCTGATGTGTCGCTATGGGATCCCAACCGCAGCTTACGGTTCTTTTACCGATAAAGCCGAGGCCCTTGCGTATCTTAAGGATGTTGGCGTGCCGATTGTTGTCAAGGCTGATGGTTTGGCCGCTGGAAAAGGCGTAACCGTTGCAGCCGACATGGATGAGGCACGTAAAGCTGTTGAGGAGTGCTTTGAAGGTCGTTTTGGCAGTGCAGGCACAACTGTGGTCATAGAAGAGCTGCTAACTGGTCCGGAGTGCTCACTGCTGGTTTTCACTGATGGAGTCGCAACATTGCCAATGGCTCCAGCTCAAGATCATAAACGCGCCTATGAGGGTGACAAGGGGCCGAATACTGGTGGCATGGGGGTATATTCCCCCGTACCGATAGTGAGTGAAGAAGAGCATGCGACCATGCTTGCGCTAATGGAGAAGACCGTTGCCGCTTTGGCCAAGGAGGGTATCGATTATCGGGGTGTCCTCTATGGCGGCTTCATGCTTACTCCGCAAGGTCCAAAGGTGCTGGAATTCAATGCTCGATTTGGGGATCCGGAAACCCAGGTCATTCTGCCTAGGCTAAGATCTGACCTGCTCGAAGTGATGCTGGCTGTTGCCAACAGACAATTGACCGGATTTGAGCTGAAATGGGACAGCAGATGGGCTGTAAGCGTGGTCTTGGCCAGTGAAGGTTATCCGGGTGAGTATGAGACAGGCTTACCGATCTCTGGCATAGAGTCTGCCGAAGAGCTTGAGGGAGTGATGGTCTACCATGCTGGTACCATTTTGCGTGAAGATGGTGTTCTGGTTACTGCCGGAGGTCGAGTGCTCAATGTCACTGCCTTGGGAGATAGCTTCAGGCAAGCTCGTGATAGGGCATACCAAGCGGTAGACTGCATTAGTTTCCAGGGTAAACAGTATCGCTCTGACATCGGAGCGCGAGCCGAGCAGGGAAGAAGCGCATGGCAGTAGACTTCTCAATGAGTGATGATTTTCGTTTGGTCGAGCCAGCCATCTATGGTTTGGATGACAAAGACAAAGACATAAACGGCAAAGATATGTTCGCAGAAAGGATTCATGGCGCAACCCGAGTTTACAGCGGCGGGTTCATCTCTGTTGACGCGGTGGATGTTGAGCTGCCAAATGGACATAGGGTGATACACGATGTGGTTCGTCATCCTGGCGCCGTAGCTATCATCGCGTTGGATAAACAAGGGCGGGTTCTGATAGTCCACCAGTATCGAACCGCTTTAGAGCGTGTTACGCGAGAGATTCCGGCTGGTAAGCTCGACGCAGGCGAAGATGCCTTAGAGTGCGCTAAACGCGAACTTGCTGAGGAGACTGGTTACAAGGCAGGCAAGATGCGTTATCTGACTCCGATAGCCCTTGCGGCCGGCTATAGCGACGAGATAATCCATCTGTTCATGGCGACAGACCTGACACCCGGCTATGCAAGCCCAGACGAGGATGAGTTTGTTGCTTGTGAATGGGTTGCACTAGATGACCTGATCGATGATGTGCTGGATAGTAAGCTCGAGGACTCCAAGACCGTGATAGCCTTGCTTTTGTGTGAGGCGATTAATCGCAGGCTTTGATATCAGAGGGCTTATCGCGACTACATGACTAACACGAGGTATTCGCGCAACTAACAAGAGACAAAACATGAAACTTAAAGCGCGAGCAGACGCGCGGGCAAACAAACGTGATAATTATATGAAGGTGCCTAAACATATTGACAGGAGCTCGTGCCTACTTTATTATTAGGCACCTAATTAAATCATGGATCCAGAGTAGAGCACTCAGGCACTGAAGAAAGGATGATTCATGAACACATCACAAGACAATCTCTATGATCGACTGATTATGCAACTGCATAAAAGCACGCGACTGCTGCACAGGAGCCGCTATCATAGCGACGAGACAGCAGAACAGAATGTTGAGCTAGAGGGAAAGCGTGCGTATCCACAAGTTCCCAGAAGTCAGATTAGACTGCTTAAATCTTTGGCTGAGGCCGACTCAATGTCCATGAAGGATATTGTTGAGGAGCTTGACATCAGGCCCTCATCGGCAAGCGAGCTAGTATCAAAACTCGAAGTCAGAGGATACGTTACTCGCGAGATAAACAGCGAAGATAAAAGAGTCGCAAATATCAGCATCACAGAAAAGGGACGCGCCTTTGCGACAGAAGTGGATTCAGGTAGGAAAGAGCGATTCTCTGCTCTGTTCTCCGATTTGACCCAAGAGGATTTGGAAAAACTAGTCAGCCTTCTTGAAAAACTCAATGGTTCCATGCACACAAAGATCGGACCAATTGAAGGAAAGGGATACCGCTCAGGTCGTGGACACAGGCGATGCCATGATCACGGCGATGGTTTTGGGCACAGAGGTAAGGCAGCTGGCGGAATGGGATTTGGCTGTAGTGGAGGACAAGGCAGTGGCTCAGGAGCAGGTCTTAGAGGCGGTTCTAGCCGCGGAAGAAACCTGTGAGTGAATAAGGAACTCAAAGTAAAGATTTCAAAGCACAAGGGATGCTGCCGAAAATCACGTTAAGATTATTAGATGAATCAGGAGCCGAGCGCCTTAAAGAGGATCTCGGCTCCTCCGCTCATTACATGAATGCCATCTTGGTTATAGGCTTTCAACTCTATCTCAACAACACCGCTGCGAGAATTCTTCTTGGTGAGCTTAGTAACTGTGACTTCTCCGGACAGGCGGTCTCCGGAACGCACTGGCGCAGGCCACGCCATATTGTTTCGCATGCCGGCGATGAGCTCATCACCAAGTGGATTGTGTTCTTTGAGGAATTGCGTCCAAAACAGCATGAACGTCATGACGCCGGAGGCGATGATGCCATCAAAGCGAGTAGTCTTGGCGTACTGCTCATCAAGATGGATAGGGAGAGGGTCGTATTTAGAGGCAAAATCGGCAATCTGCTCGTCGGTGATGACGAACGACCCTACAGTCCAAGTTTGGCCAATATGGAAGTCTTCAAAATACATACCCGGATTATAAGGTACTTACGCGCTTGGTTTACGTGTATTATTCCATGTTGTGCCAAACGGTCTCTCCGAAAAGCGGGGATTGTTCTCTCAGGCACGAGTTTGTACGGGTAATGCACCAGATGATCATGGGTGAAAGCGGTTCTTGAATTGGCGATGCTCGAATACCATAAAGTGGATATGGTCTACAAAGGCAGCGCGGCCGATGTCACAGCGTTGGCCGGATTTGAGCTATCTGTAGAAAAAGGCGAATCGATCGCGTTGATAGGTGCTTCCGGTTGTGGTAAGTCCACTGCTCTGTTGCTTGCCACGGGATTGTTGCAGCCAACCGCCGGGAAAGTGTTAGTTGCGGGAGCAAAGGTGCAGAAGCCCCGATTTGAGACAGCTTTGATCTTACAAGATTATGGCCTCTTGCCCTGGAAGACTGTATATCAGAATGCCGAACTAGGACTAAAGATACGCAACTTCCCAAAGAAACAGAGAGGCCTGCGCGCGGATAGCGCATTGACTCAGGTGGGACTTCTGGATTTTGCCAAAGCCTATCCCAGCGAGCTCTCTGGTGGGATGAGACAGAGGCTGGCTCTTGCGCGGGCGTTGGCTTTGGACGTCGATCTGCTGTTAATGGATGAGCCGCTGAGCTCATTGGACGCATTGTTGCGTGAGACGCTTCAGGACACACTGCTGGGGCTCTGGCGTGAACGCAGATACACTCAGGTGTTAGTAACCCATTCAATTGAGGAGGCGGTCTTCCTTGGTCAGCGTATAGTTGTGCTGGGGTCTCGCCCCGGACACACAGTAACATCTATCGAGAATCTGGAGATGGGTGAGCTAGACTATCGTCAGAGTCCGGTGTTCTACGAACGGTGTCGTGAGGTTCGTAGCGCTTTAACGTCGGCTCTCCGAATTATTCAGGCCAAGGACGCCACGGCGCACATTGTCTCAGATGGATCACGCTGATGAAGATAGAGCCTACAGACTTCAACAAGCGCAGTGAGCGCATCGCGCGCGGAGAGGGTTTCTCTCAGACCGCGCTGCGCAAGCTGATAGGCTACCTAGGCGCTATAGTCGTGATACTTATCGGTTGGCACATTGCGGCGATCTTAATCGATTCGCCGGCTCTGCCAACTCCTATCGCAACTATTCCCATGCTGTCCACCTATGCGTCCCAGCTTGCTCCAGACTTTATCGTGAGCCTCTACCGCGTGGTAGTGGCCATGATACTTGGCACCGTGTTGGCCGTGCCTCTTGGCCTGTCAATTGGTCGATCCCCTCGCCTTGATGCATTATTCGCTCCGCTGCTGTACATCCTCTATCCGATACCCAAAATCGTCTTGTTGCCAGTGCTGCTGGTCTTGCTGGGACTGGCTGACGCACCTAAGATCGCTTTGATTGCCTTGACGATCTTCTTCCAAGTACTGGTCACAGTACGCGATGCTGCCAAAGCTGTTCCCGATGCCGCGATAACCAGTGTTCGTTCATTGGGAGCCTCTCGGATGGATGTCTATTTCGACGTGGTGGTGCCAGCTTCTCTGCCCGAACTGTTCACTGCGCTGCGGATAAGCTCGGGTACTGCCGTGGCCATATTGTTCTTTGCCGAAGCGATAGCTGGTTCAACCGGCCTGGGTTACTTCATTGTGGATTCATGGGCGATGATCAACTATCCGCGGATGTTCGCCGGCATCATAGCCATGGCGTTGTTGGGCGTATTGCTCTATGAGCTGTTCGATGTATTGGAGCGGCACCTTACCAGATGGCGCAGGGTCTGAATCAACGCTCGTTTCCGTTGTATTCCTCAACCCGATCTAAGAGTTCCTGCTTACTGTGGATATCCAGCTTGATGTAGATGTTCTTGGTGTGCGTGCGAACGGTATTCTCCGAGATGAACAACTGCTTGGCGATGGTGGGCACATCGCGCCCCTGAGCTAAGAGCAGCAAGACATCACGTTCACGCCCGGTGAGCTGATAATCAGAGACGATCTTGATTATTGTCGCCAGTAGTCCTTCGGGAGCAGAACTCGATACAGTTGGTGCTGGGGTCAGTTGCTTCTTAGCTCGCGACTTCCCAGACTTGCGCAGAATCGGTTTGGGCTCTTGCGCTTGCTTGAGAGAAAGATCTTCCTGCTCGATATCTGATGCCGAATAGTGCTGTACCAAGACGTAGTCAAGCTTATCTTCTTGCTCGCGGCGTCTCCAGGCATTAAGGGCAACGGTATAGGTCATGGCGAGCACATAGAGCGCAAGAAGGATCCCCACTGTCAGCGTGGCGGCACCAAAGTAATTCACCTGATAGAGGAAGACCGCAAACGCTGTAGCCAGGGCAAAGACCAGATTGACACCACCCATGAACACACCAAGAACCGCAAGCGGATGTGTGGCGTCCTGACGGGCGAGTGTCATGCAGGTGGGTAGGATCAAAACAAAGGCAACCATATAGCCAACAAAGACCAGTGAAGATACCAGCAACGAGAGCTGGTTGCCAAAGATGGGCAGCAGCAGTAAAACGGTTGTGAGTGTTGGGAATAGCACGCGGTAGAATCGCAGCATATTGAAGCTGCGCAGAGATCCGAGTGCCCCACTTAATACATAGCGCGCGGCATAGAGTATCGCGCCGCTCAGCAATGCCCCAATGCAACCAGCGATGTTGATTAGATTAGCGTCACTGATGGTGAAGAGTGTGACGGTGCGGGTTATCGCGATTGCGAACATGATGGCAATAACACAGAGCAGGGGATCCCTGACCAAGCGAGCGACAGAAAGCAGTTGAGGTTTGTGATGGACAGTCTGGGCTAAGCTTGGCAAACTCGGATTTGACTGGCTTATTCGTGTTGCTACATTGGTAGATTCCACACTCGATAAGCCCATACTCCTTCGATAGGCGACAATAAGCAAACTGGCAGCGACGATGATGAGCACGGGGAAAAGGTAGAGCTGAGCTGAAGGAGGGATGCTGCTAGCGACAAGATAGCTTGCGGATGAGAGCAGCATCGCCAAGAGTACTGTGCGTACGATCTGTTCGTCTGTGAAGCTGACGAAGATGAATTCCCACATGGCAAGCAGGCAAGCGCTACCGATTGCCACCATGATCGCCGAAACAGTCATCAACCAAGGAGCTGTGCTGCCGCTGACCCCTTGGAATACCAGTAACAACGCTCCCAATAGCATGATGGTGGCTGCAAATAGGGTATATCGATTGATGTGCAGGCGTTTGAACTTAGCCGAGAATCGAGCGAGAGTGAAGAAAACGAGAGACATTGTAAGGATGTGCGGAATAGCCCAGACAACCAAGATGTCACTGAGCTCCATCTTGCCGATGGTCGTCAAAGGTAGTCCGCCCCACAGCGCGAACAGATCGATTAAAAGCAACAGCGCAAAGCCCACACAGGCGATGTTCTGTGTGGCTGATTGAGCCGTAGCGCCCTTTGAGTCACGTGTCATCCCCAGCGCATCCCCGTTTCAAAGGCTGGCAGTGCATCCTTGCTGTCGGTATTGTCTCTGTTGCGGCATGCCCCTGCAAGTAGCAAAAAGGATAATCTCAACTATCCAGTAGTAAGCTGGGAGTGTAACCGGCTAATTGGTCAGATGCAACAATCATCTTTAGGAAGCTGGATAAGGATGTAAGATCTGGAAGCTGGATTAGTGTGCAGGATTTGGATGCAGGAGCGAGGCGCCTACCTAGCTGTCTTTGGCATAAGGAACAGGAACACCAATCCCAACACAAAGAGCACAGCAATCGACAGGATGCCAAAGCTTGCGTTGCCAGTGAGCTGTGTGATGCTACTTACCAAAAAGGTGCCCATGATCGAGGCATACTTGCCAAAGATGTCGAAGAAGCCAAAGTACTCGTTACAGTGATCTTTTGGTATCAGCCTGCCAAAGTAGCTACGTGATAGAGCTTGGATACCACCTTGGAACAGGCCAACAGAAACAGCAAGTATCCAGAATTCAGTTGCGCCTTTAAGGAAGAATGCCGCATAGAGGGTTATCAGCGTGTAGGCGACAACCGACACTATCAACATGGTGCGGGCGCCAAGCTTGGCAGCCAGTTTGCCAAACACCAGAGCAGCCGGAAATGCCACTACCTGAGTTACAACCAGCGCCATGATCAGATGCGTTGAGTCGATACCCAGTTCGGTACCATAGCTAGTCGCCATCTTGATGATGGTATGGACTCCGTCGATATAACAGAAGAAGGCAAACATGAACAATAAAAGCGTTCGGTTCTTGATGATATCCTTAAGTGTCTTTGCCAGACCACTGAATGCCAGTGAGAGCGAGTGGCGGGCATGTGGCTTGAAATGCCGTTGCTTGACGTTCCTGATTAACGGGATGCTGAACAGCGCCCACCAAAGAGCGGTTATCAGAAAGCTGATCCGAGTCGCCAGCACCTTGTCGATGCCAATGATCCCTCCACCAAAGATCAGAGCGATGCAGAGCAGGAATGGGATGAGGGAACCGATGTAGCCCCAAGCGTAGCCTTTTGTGGACAGCGAGTCGTAGTTCTGAGGCTCTGCCGCATCTATCAGGAATGCGTCGTAGAAGACCATGGACGAGTTCACACCAACTGCAGCGATAACGTAGAAGATGAGGAATGGCAGAGCGCCCAGCGGGATACTCAGGGCACTGCAGGCTATGATGCCAGTGCCTGCCGCTCCAATGAAGAACTTCTTCTTGTTTCCCTGGAAATCAGCCAGCGAGCCAAGAAAGGGCATTAAGAGAGCGACTATCAGTGAGGCGATGGTCTCGGCGTAGCCCCAGCTCACCACAACAGAACCACTTATCAGGGAAGCGAAATAGATTGGCGCGACTGTCGCCGAGAGCATGACAAAGGCCGAGTTACCCACATCATATAGCACCCAACTACGCTCGCCTTTATCCATACGATGAGCCATCATCTCTCCTCGTCTATCATGCTGTTATGGCGGACGGAGACTGCCCGATAGCAGTACGCCTCGACGCGTGCGGCACGAGGAGCGACATTATTATAGAATAGGAGCCAGAGGACACGGTCAAGAAAATACCCGTCTGATTCCCGAAAGGAAAGGTATTCTAGATGCCGGCAGTATTGACTCATCATCTGTTTGGGAAGTCCGTTGTCTCAAAACTTGGTGGAGGAGCGTTTCCCACCATAAACGAGCGCGAAGCATTCCTATTGGGGAACCAAGGCCCCGATCCGCTGTTCTACGCACTCTTCACTCCGGCATTGCGTGAGGTCAAGCACTTTGGATCGGCGTTGCATTCTCAGCGGGTAGATACAACGCTCGACGTGATGCGGGACTATGTTTACTCGCTCGAAGAGGAGCACGTTAGGATAATTGACTCCTACCTCTGTGGTTTCATCTGCCATTTCACATTGGATAGCCTCGAGCATCCCTTGATCCTGTTCCAGCAAGACGCGATTATCAGTGCCGGTGTAGCGGGTTTGGATGAATCAGCGGCGTCTATTGTGCACGGCCAGATCGAGACAGATCTTGATGCAATGATGCTGTATCGATCCACAGGGAAGACAGTTAAAGAGTATCAGATCGCTAAACACGTTCTCCAGGGTGATATGTCAGTGCTGCGCCTTCTTGATGAGTTCTATAACCATGTAGCCTGGAGGGCCCATGAGACGATACTGCCAGATGATGTCTTCTCCCGTAGCGTCAGGGATATGCGCACATCGGTGCGTGTGTTGCAATCAAGAAGTGGTTTGCGTCGCGTGATGCTGGGAAGAGCCGAAAGACTTGTACGGCCGCATTCGTTGATGCAAGCGATGTCACATCGCACGGATGTGGGCAGGTCGAGTGAGTTTGACAATGAGATGAAAGAACCTTGGACACATCCATTCACGGGAGAGATTCACAATGCCTCATTCACGGAACTGTTCGATTTAGCGCTGGAAACTGCGGTAAAGAATCTGAGCCTGCATGCCGAGGGTTCAGATACCTTGATGATCACCTCAGGATTGGATTTCAGCGGTAGACCGCAGTGACTGCAGGGGCAGGAAGTGTCACCACTTAACAGCTTTTCGGCTGCAGATGATGAAGGCGACCATTGCGATGCAGCAATCTGTACGGTAAATCCGCTATCATACAACGGTGCAGTTTGAATGAGGCGCATGCAGGAACAGCTAAGCGCCGCAAAATGACCCGCGATAGATAAGAATTCAAATACGATATCGGCACAAGGAGCAAGCAGGCAATGTCCATCATTGTTGCAAAATTTGGCGGCACCTCCCTGGCTACGGCTGAACGAATCAAGCGCGTGGCCCAACGATTGGTTGATTATCATCAACAGGGCAACAAGGTCGTTGCTGTTGTCAGCGCTATGGGTAAGTCCACAGACGACCTTCTGCGCTTGGCGAAAAGCGTGAATGCCCAACCTCCTGCCCGAGAGCTGGATATGCTTTTAGCGACAGGCGAGCAAGTGAGCATGTCGATAGTTGCCATGGCGGTAGAGGCTTTAGGCGTCAGCGCAGTGAGCATGACCGGCGGCCAGGTTGGAATCGTCACCAGTGCCAAGCACAACCGCGCCACAATCAGCGAGATCAGGGCAGACAGACTATTCGATATCCTCGATCAGGACAAGATAGCGATAGTAGCCGGATTCCAGGGGGTGACCGTTGAGGGCGATATCACAACATTGGGTCGCGGTGGCTCAGACACCACGGCCGTAGCTTTAGCGGCAGCGATACAAGCGGATATCTGTGAGATCTACACTGATGTCGATGGAGTTTACACGGCTGACCCGCGCGTGGTTCCACGAGCGCGCAAGATAGATGAGATCAGCTACGAGGAGATGCTGGAGATGGCGGCGTCTGGTGCTGGAGTACTGCAGATGCGCAGCATGGAGTTTGCGCGTAACTACGGCGTAATCGTCCATTGTCGCAGCGCATTCACAAATAATCCGGGAACTCTGGTCAAGGAGGCCACCATGGAATCTGCAATCATATCGGGTATTGTCCACGACAGCTCTGAAGCTAAGATAACCATCCGATCGGTTCCCGACCAGGTTGGTATCGCGGCAAAGGTATTTGGCGCCATAGCACAGGCGAATATCAACATTGATATGATTGTGCAGAATATATCGGAGCACGGTACGACGGACATCAGTTTCACCTCACCAATCAACGACCTGGTTCGACTTCGTCCTGTACTGGATAAGGCAATCGAGGGTCTTGGAGCGCGCGGTTATCTGATAGATGAATCCATTGCGAAGGTGTCCCTGATAGGCGCGGGTATGAAATCGAATCCCGGTGTCGCAGCTAAGATGTTCTCGGTTCTTGCAGACAATGGCGTGAATATCTCGATGATTTCGACATCCGCGATTCGAGTGAGCGTGGTTATCGACGGTGACCAGACCGAGCTGGCGACGCGTAGTCTTCATACCGCCTTTGGCCTCGACTCTGACGATGTCTTTGAAGAGACGCAGCTGTCGAGTGAAGAGCTGCAGGCGAAGATGGCCAAGGGGCGTTAACGAGACTGGTCAAGAAGGCCCGATCGAGATCAATTGAACTGTATTACTTGAATAGGATCAACTTAGCGAAATCAGCTCGACATTGAAGATAAGTGTCGAACCGCCCGGAATCGAATTGTAGTCATTATCACCATATGCCAGATCTGGCGGGATGATAAGCTGTCGCTCGCCTCCCGGCTGCATGCCAACAAGCCCTTGATCCCAGCCCTTGATCACCCGTCCAGAACCAAGGGTGAACGAGTAGGTTTGGCCGCGTGACAATGAGGAGTCGAATACCGTGCCGTCTTCCAGGTAGCCAGTGTAGTGGACCTCTAACTTCATGCCATTGGCGGCTGGTTCACCTTCGCCGGTCTTGATATCGATAATCTGTAACTCGCCGGTAGGTTGGGCAAGCAGATCAAGGGCAGGAGGGGATACGGAAGTCGATTGAGTATCGTTGGCAGCCTGTGACCCGCTCTGCGTGTCGCCAGAAGATGTTCCATTTGCCTCGGCGGCACTCTGGGAGCTGTTATCAGCCGACTTTGAAGCAGAACCAACGGCATTGATGCTGGCAATCACAATGGCCGCGATACCAACAACCACTAGGCCCGCGAATATCGCAATCGCTATCTTGTCCCGGTTCTTGGACCTGCTCTTGCTTGAACGCTTCTTGATCTTAGCCTTTGCCATGTCTTCTCCTCATTGAAAGGAATCGTTATAAGATGGATAAGCCCGTTAAGGCTTGGCCGTTGCTGTTTGGGTGAAGAGCCTCATCAGCATGCAGTCACCTATCACATCATAATAATCAGCATAAATATGACTGCCTATTGTACACAAGAAAAGCGGTCCTGAGTCATCTCGGCTTTTCAACTTAAATCAACCTAACGGGTAAGAAACACCGATGAATCGTCTGCGGTCTGATACCCAAACGCAAAAGGAATTTATCTGCATATTCCATCCTTTAGCGATTGCCGTCGAAGGAAATACTACTCTGGACTGATGAATCAGCAACACTGAATAGATATGCTGTTCCAGTTAATCGAGCAAAAAGCCGCGGATAGAATAATGAGCAGACGCTGATGAATAAACAGGTCAAGAAACGGTTGATCATCGTAACGCTACTGATAATCATCGTAGCGGCTGTGGTCCTTACTTATGTTGGTTCGGGGGGCTCCGCTAAGGCGATTAGTGTGGCAGAGGCGAGTTCAGGAGCATATGCAGATCAGCGTATCCAAGTTTCTGGTACGGTGGTTGATGACTCCTTCGTCAATAAGGACTCCAAGCTCTCATTCAGCATCTACGATCCCAGTGCTGATCCAAAACAGACTCTGTCGGTAGTTTTCGAAGGTCCGGTATCGGCAACCTTTGGGAATGGGATCGTAGCGATCTGCACGGGTAAATTGGATGATCAAGGTATCTTGCATGCCAGCGAAATGGTCACAAAATGCCCTTCGAAATACGAGAGCGCCGAAGGCTCGGTAACTGCCGAATATCTGTTGGAGAACGATGAGCGACTAATTGGCCAGGAACTCAAGCTCGCTGGCTACATCAAGACTGGCACACTGGTAGCTGCCGGCCAGGATGAGCGTTTTGTCATCTACTCTCAAGGCGGCGAGATCTCTGTTGCCTTTGACGGAGCTATGCCGGATGAGGTCAAAGACGAAGCATCGGTAATCGTCACCGGAATCTGGACGGATAAAGGGATCTTTGAGGCCACGGATATCGCTCTGAAAGAGGTTCAATGATGCCAATAGCTGGTATGATGATCCAGATAATCGCTCTTGCCGCTGCAGTGCTATCCATCGCTTGTCTCTGGATAGGGCACGTTATGGCAAAACGTGCGAGCAGGTTTGCGCTCGAACCCTCAGATGGCAGCACACCCTCAACTTCTAAAGAAGATCTTACTAAGCAAGCGGTATCGCTGGCGCAGTTGGCAAGAGCCGAGAGATTCACCAATGCTGGCTACCTGCTGACTATGGGCAGCGCGTTGCTTATCACTCTCTGTGTCTCAATCCTGCTGTTTGCCTTCTTTACCGAGAATTACTCTATCGAATATGTTGCCAGACACAGCTCTGATTCTGGCTGGTTCTTCAAGCTGGCCGGATTATGGGGTGGGCGTCAGGGCTCTTTATTGTTCTGGGCCTGGTTGATATCCCTCTTCACGACATGGGTTGCCTACAAGCGCATGGAATTCACTGATGACATCTCCAATATGGCGATAATGATCAGCCAAATGGTTTTGGCTTTCTTCGTGGGAATCCTGGTTTTCTCCTCAACTAACAACCCTTTCCTGCCAATCGACGCCAGCTACCTTGATGAGGCGGGTAACCTGATTGGTCCAGCATCAGCTTGGGGTATGAACGCGCTGTTGGAGCACTGGGCGATGGCCATTCATCCGCCAACCTTATTCATCGGTTATGCCGGGCTCACCATACCCTTTGCCTACGCGATTGCCGCTCTTATAACCAACGACCCATCAAAAAGCTGGGTGGAGCATTCCACTCGCATCACAGTATTCTCTTGGCTGTTCCTCGGAATTGGCATTGGCCTAGGCGCCATCTGGGCTTATGTGGTGCTAGGCTGGGGTGGATATTGGGGATGGGATCCGGTGGAGAATGCCAGCTTCCTACCCTGGCTTGTAGGAGTGGCGCTGCTGCACACATTCACGATATATCGTCGTCGTGGAGCCTTTAAGCGCTGGGCAGTCATGTGTGCCTGTATCAGCTTCAGCTTCATCATCTTGGGCACCTTCATTACGCGTTCGGGTATTGTGGAGAGTGTTCATGCCTTTGAGGGCGACCCGGTTTCGCTGACTCTGTTTTTGGTGATGATCATCGTTTCGCTACTGGTGGGAGTTGTTGGTCTGATCATCCGTTGGAAGAGTTTTGAGTCCGATGATGAGATCTCTTCTCTGGCCTCAAAGGACGCAGCCTACTATTTCAACAACGCCATCATGGTGATAGCGGCGATCCTACTTGCCTATCTAACCATATCAAGCGCCTTACCGGAATGGCTCTGGTTTGGTGGTCAGAAACTATCCGCCGGCACCTATAATGCCATCGCCAGACCTCTTGGCATTATCTACTGCCTGATCCTCGCGGTATGTCCGCTGTTGGGTTGGGGCAAGACACAGGGCAAGGATTTCTGGAACAAGATCAAGATACCCGCTATCTGCGCGGCTCTACTGTTCGTCGCCCTGCTGCTGCTGTTCTTCAATGACCTGTTACCCATTTATCAGACAACGTTCGCAGAAGGTGGCATCAAGGCAGATGACCTGATGGCGGCTGGTCCTTCTTGGTATTACAACGGACTCGCGATCGTTGGCCTGTTTGTTGCCTCGCTGATCTTCTGTAACACTTTATTCCTCTTCATCCGCGGAGCGTCCGAGCGCTCACGCAACAGTGGTGAAAGCTTTATTAAGGCGTTATTCAACATCTTCAGAAAGGCCCCTATCCAGGTGGGTGGCTATCTGTCACATCTGGGCATCGCGATCATCCTCGTGGGCCTGATAGGCTCGAGCATGTATGTGAGCGAGACTGCGGTGAGCATCGATAACACGCCCGGACAGCGTTTTACGGCAGAGAGATACATTCTGGAATACGTTGGTTTGGAATCTGAGGAGCTGGCCAACGGCAATGATAAGATCGACCTGGTTTTCAATGTCTATGGTGGCGATTACCGTTATCTTGGCACCGTTGCCCCAGGCATGGAAATGGTAGCGAAGACCCAGCAACAGAAGATGTTGGCCGGCGTGCTCAGCTTTCCACTACGCGATGTCTTCGTGGTCTTCAATGGCGTGGATACCGAAGGCAAGCTTTCAGTTGATGTGAAGGTCAATCCTTTGATCAGCTGGGTTTGGGTCGGCTTTGGTCTCCTGTGCATAGGTCCGTTAATCGCCAGTGTCGCCAAGCGACGTTATTCCAGTGCTGCGGTAACGACAAAGTCGAAACAGGCTGCAGGTGCGGCGCCAGGAATAGAGCCTGCATCACAGGCCGATGACGCATCTTCTGTTGCCTCGGCATCGGACGTTTTGGGATCTGATGGCCTAGAACCTGATGACAGGGATCAGTGAGCTTCAACCAGTGGATGCCGCCATCAACATCTCAGATGTCACCAGGAGCTTTGGTCTACGCAAAGCTCTGGATAAGCTTAGCTTCTCGATACCAAAAGGAGCGTTTCTCAGCGTCTTTGGTCACAACGGCGCTGGTAAATCCACGTTACTGAGGATACTCACCACGCTTGACCATCCAAGTACGGGAGCAGTGGAGATCCTAGGTCTCAATACACGCAAGGATGCTGAGGGGATAAGACAGCGCATTGGCTATATCTCACATAATCCTATGCTCTACGGTGATATGACAGCAGAGGAGAACCTGCTGTTCTTTGCTCGGCTCTATGGTGTGAGTGAACCACAGCTGCATGTAAGGAAACTGCTTGAGGATGTCGAGCTGGCGCACCGTCGACTCGATACAGTACGCACTTTCTCACGCGGGATGACTCAGCGTTTGGCAATAGCCCGGGCGCTGTTGCATGATCCAGAGTTGATCTTCCTCGACGAGCCTTATGCCGGGCTGGACCCTCACGCGGTCGAGATACTGGATGGCCTGCTGGCCTCGATAAGGGGCAATCGAACCTTTGTGATGGTGAGCCACAACCTTTCTTCCGGCTATGCGCTTGCCAGTCACGTACTGCTGCTTTCGCACGGTCGCAAGGTCTGTTTTGAATCCACTCAGCAACTAGCTCTCGAGAAGCTGACTGAGCTCTATCGCAGGGACGTGAGCGAGGGGGTGTTCTGATGGCCAGAGCCTCAACACCTAACCCCTCGGCCTTCAGTCAGTTCAGGACTCTGCTGGCAAAGGATCTGCGCATCGAGTTCCGTACCAAGGAGATGGTCACCTCGATGGGTCTGTATGCCCTTCTTGTTCTCACGGTTTACGGTGCCTCGCTGGCGCAGACTGCGTGGGGGTTCAATATCCTGCAGATGGCTGGCGGGTTGCTCTGGGTAGTGATAATCTTCACATCGCTGTTGGGTCTTAATCGTTCTTTCTCGCAGGAGAAGGAGTTTGCTGCCCTCGATGGCATCCTGTTGGTGCCAATGGACCGCAGCGTGATCTTCCTAGCCAAGATGAGTGCTAACCTGATCTTCCTGTTGGCGATACAGATCATCACCGTTCCGCTCTTCGCCTTCTTCTTCTTGGCCATGACAACACCTGCTAATACAGCGCCATTGATCGTCTTGCCGCTGCTGGTGGGATCTGTTGGCATCGCCGGCATTGGCACCCTGCTTTCCACCATCACCATGCATACGCGCGGCAAGGATGTATTGCTGGCCGTGCTGTTCATCCCCTTGATCTTCCCGCTGCTCTATGCCTGTGTCAGCGCCACATCGATGATGCTGGTTGGCACAGATGACCCTGGGGCGATTTGGCGTTCGCTGGCTTTGGCCGGTGGTTACGATGTGATCATGATCTTGCTCAGCTGGGTACTTTACGATTTTCTGTTGAGCGCATGAGTATGTTAGGTGTGGGTTTCGCGGAGTGCGCGGTTAAGCAGACTAGCGTTTTACATGATAATCCCCTGTTGAGCGCATGAGTAGGATTTGGAGGTTTGAATGAGAAGCAGTCCATGGCCCGATCGCATTATGCCACTGGCTTTGGCGATTGGCGCGTTGCTAACAACAACGGCCTTTCTCCTCGCTTTCTTGGTAGCGCCGTTGGTAGCAGGAGCGACGGTAGGCTCCACGGAAGTTATCGGCGGCATCGCGGTTTCCAACAAGTTGCTGTTGTCGCAGAAGATCTTCTTCTTCCATGTGCCGGTGGCCATCGTGAGCTTTGCTGCCTTGGCATTCACAGCGTTTTACAGCATCCGTTACCTGATGACCAAGGAGCCGCAATTTGACACCCGCGCTCGTATCGCGACCGAGATCGCGCTGGTCTTCATCATCGCTACTATGGCATCTGGCGATCTATGGACACGTTTTGATTGGGGCGTTTGGTGGGTGTGGGAGCCACGACTGACTACCTACTTCATCTTGATGTTGCTGGTAATTGCCTACTTCATCCTTCGAACTGCCATTGACGCACCCGAGCGCAAGGCTACATTTGCGGCAGTTTTTGGCATCATCACCTTTGTGGACGCGCCAATCTGCTTCATGATCACCAGATTGGTGCCAAGCTCCATCCATCCAGTGGTCTTCAGCACCGAGAGCGGCATGTCGCCACTGGTTTTGGTGCCGTTCTTACTGGCGCTATTTGGCATGTTGCTGGTTGGCTTCTCTCTCTACAGGGTGCGCTTGCGTCAAGTGACGCTAACCGATCGCATCGAGCAGGTAAAGCAACAACTTGAGGAAACGTGGCAGAACAGAAACCTGATGGAAGGATAAGGTTATGAACCCCGTACTTGCCGAGATATACTCCACAGTCCTACCCGCAGCACCGTTTTTAATCGGCGCCTATGTTCTAATCTGGCTGGCTGTCTTGATCTTCATCCTGGTGATCAACAACAAGGTCAGGCACGCCGAGCAGCAACTGATGCTGCTTGAGGAGACACTCAGTCGTCAGGTTCGCAGCAGCGAGGATCTTGAGTGACCCTAACAACGAAGAGAGCCAGTTTGCGTTGACCGGCGTCTCGCGCCAGCGCATTTAAACATCTCGGCATACCACAAAATCTCAGTAACCTGAAAATCGACGATTATGCAGCTCATCGGGACCAAAAACCCGTTGGGTCTGGGTTCGTCTTGTAAAAAATCGTAGGCGAGGACTGGTAAAGGATGGATAGATGATAGTTTCCTGGATGACAACCAACAAATGCAATCTGTTCTGCAAGCACTGCTATCAAGATGCCGATGAGGCTCAGGAGCGCGAACTTAACACCGATGAGGCCAAGGCGATGATAGACCAGATCGCTCAAGCTGGTTTCAAGATCATGATCTTCAGTGGCGGCGAGCCACTGCTGCGCCCCGATATCTTTGAGTTAGTCGCGCATGCTGCCGGCAGGGGGTTGCGGCCGGTCTTTGGTACCAATGGCATCCTGATCACTGAAGAGGTAGCCCATCGCCTAAAGGAGGCCGGCGCCTGTGCCATGGGTATCAGCGTCGACAGCTTGGATGCCCAGAAGCATAATCATTTCCGTGGTCTGGAAAACGCTCATCAGCTTACATTGCAGGGAATCGAGAACTGCAAGAAAGCCGGATTACCCTTCCAGCTACATACAACCGCTGTGGATTGGAACCGCGACGAGATCTGCGCTATCACCGACTATGCCGAGCAGATTGGCGCCATTGCCCATTATGTCTTCTTTCTCATCCCAGTTGGGCGCGGGGAGTACATCAAAGAGACATCGCTGGAGGTTGCCGAGAACGAGGCTTTGCTGCGCGACATAATGCGTAAATCGGCCGAGGTCTCCATCGATGTCAAGCCAACCTGCGCACCCCAGTTCACCAGGATAGCCAAACAGCTAGACATCCCATTATCCCCACGATTCTCACGCGGTTGTCTGGCGGGGCTTACCTATTGCGTTATCGGCTCACAAGGCATCGTGCGTCCCTGTGCCTATATGGTTGAAGAGGCTGGTGATGTACGCAAGCAGCCGTTCGATCAGATCTGGCGCGAAAGCCCGGTGTTTGAGCGTCTGCGTACCGAGGAGTACAGCGGCGCTTGCGGAAGCTGCGAATTCAAGGACGGTTGTGGCGGCTGCAGAGCGCGTGCGGCTTATTACCACGATGGCGATATCCTTGCGCAGGATGATTACTGCGCGCATGGCCAGAGACTTTTAGTATAAGGAAGAAGGTTAACATGAAGGTTAAGGAATCACGGTTTCAAAGGGTGTTTGTCGCTGTCATCGCGTTGAGCATCGCGTTGGCAATGGTGCTTATGGGTGCGGGTTGCTCGGCAGATAAAGTTGATTTAGGTCAACAGGTGACAAGTGAACCCGCAACACAACAAGCGGCAGAGTCTGGTCCAGTGAGCTTTACTGACGCATTAGGTAATGAGGTCACGGTTGACCATCCTCAGCGGGTAGTGGCTTGCATGGGCGGTTTCGCGGATATCTGGGAGCTCAGTGGCGGAACGCTTGTTGGCGTTACCAGCGATGCGCAGCCAGATTACACGATAGCATCCGACGCCCAAAGCGTTGGCGAGTATACGGCACCGGATCTTGAGGCGATTATCGCCCTAGAACCCGATCTGGTTATCCTGTCTGCGGCAACCTCCGGTCGACCGGGTGTTCCCAGCCAAGTTGATCTTAAGGAGAGCTTAGAAGGCTCGGGCATCACCACAGCCTATTTCAATGTCACAACGTTCGATGATTATCTGGCTATGCTGGACATCTGCACTCAAATCAATGGTCGCAGCGATTTGTATGAGCAATATGGTTTGGCGCTTGAGCAGCAGATAGATCAAATCAAAGCAACTGTCCCAGCAAACGTGCAGCCCAGCGTCCTGTTGATGATGACATATTCCGGGGGCACAAGAGTGCAGGACTCCTCGACCATGATAGGAGCGATGCTCGCCGACTTGGGTGTAGAGAATCTGGCGGATGAGAATCCCAGCTTGCTCAAGGATTTCAGTGTCGAAGCAGTGATCGAGCAGGATCCGGACTTCATCTTAGTGGCGCCGATGGGTACAGACGAAACGGCTGC
>DBPN01000034.1:11555-13590 GCA_002305585.1 Eggerthellales bacterium UBA1419 | reverse complement strand
GTTAAGGAAGGTCGCTATATCACTTTGGACTCCAAGCACTTCTGCTTCAAACCCAATGAGTTGTGGGCCGAAAGCTACCAGATCCTCTTTGACGATCTGTACGCATAAGACAGGCTGATCACAGAAGGCTGACTTTACGTGTAAGGCCGATTAAGAGAGCAAGACGTACTGTGGGCAAATTGGCTATGGATGATTTGGGGAGTTTAAAGGATGCACAACCTGTCCAATGAAGGCAAAGGCGAGAGGAGAATCCGCCACAAGGCGCCGCTATTTATAGCCGCGGGCGTTGTGTTGGTGATCTGCGCCGCAACCGCCTGTCTGCTTGGCTCCAGTTCGGTTGGTCTAGCTGACCTCTGGGCGCTGGTCACCGGCGGCGAGTTGCGCGACTCAGCCAGGAGCATCCTGATGAATGTACGTTTTCCCCGTGTTATTGCGGCGCTGTTAGCCGGTAGCGGGCTGGCTGTGGCCGGAGCGCTTATCCAGGCGGTATTGGATAATCCTCTGGCCAGCCCCAATATCATCGGTATCAATTCTGGAGCAGGACTGGCGGTACTGCTGGCTGGTTCACTGTTTCCCAGTTGGCTGTTCCTGCCTCCCTTGGCAGCTTTCATCGGTGCCTTGATAAGCGCGCTGATCATCTTTGGCATCTCGTTTGGCATCCAGATGTCACGCTTGACGGTTGTACTTGCCGGTATAGCGGTTAGCAGCATATTCGGTGCAGGGATGAACACCATCCTGATCATCGATCCAAATGCCTATATCGGCGCTTCGGGATTTCTGGTTGGTGGACTCTCTGGAGTGGTGGCTGGCAATCTTATCTGGCCAAGTGTCTACATCATCATCGGCTTGATACTGGCCTTATTGTTCAGCTCACGTTTGAATATCATGGCTTTGGGTGATGCCACCGCGCATGCCTTGGGTATGAGAGTCAAAGCCAATCGCATATTCTTCTTGGCAGTAGCAGCGGTTTTGGCCGGAGCATCGGTGAGTTTTGCCGGTCTGCTGGGATTTGTTGGGCTCATCGTCCCGCACTTGATCAGATTCTTCGTGGGTCACGATAATCGTCTGGTGGTGCCGCTCAGCGCGCTTGTTGGCGCGACATTCGTGGTGCTCTGCGATTTGCTCTCGCGTCTGGTATTTGCTCCTTACGAGATTCCGGTGGGTATAACGATGGCTTTTATCGGTGGGCCCTTCTTCATCTATCTGATCTTCAAGAACAGGGGGCGCAGCGATGCTTGATCAGACTGCAGCCTTGGAGTATGAAGACGTAAGCTTCTCATACCGCAAGAACAGCTTTATACGCAACTTCAACTTGCAGATCCCTGCAGGGAAGGTTACCGGGATAATTGGGCCAAACGGCTGCGGGAAATCCACCTTGATCAAACTCGCCGATGGTCTTCTGGCTCCTCAACAGGGACGGGTTCTGATAAAGCATCAACCAACCCAAGTGATGAAGCCAAAGGAGCGTGCCCGACAACTGGCGGTACTGGCACAAGCCGGCCGTGTCCCGGCGATGACTGTTGAGAGCCTAGTTGCCTGTGGAAGATACCCCCACTTAGATCACAGATGTTCCTTGAGCGAAAGTGAGAGGGATTTGGTTAAGGAAGCCATGCAACGTTGCGGAATCGAGCAGTTTGGCGAACACGACATCCGCTTTCTCTCGGGAGGAGAGCGGCAGCGGGCTTTTATCGCGATGACGCTGGCACAGGACACTGGAATCATCGCCTTAGATGAGCCCACAACCTACCTTGATGTGCACGCCTGCCATCAGATAATGCAGTTGGTACGCGAGCTCAACGAGCGCGATGGTAAAACCATCATCATGGTTATCCATGATCTTGACCTAGCCTTGCGCTATTCAGACCATCTGGTAGTGCTGAGCAAAGGGCGACTTCTAGAAGAGGGCAACGTTGAGGATGTCCTTATCTCAGGCGCTATTGAGGAATCCTTCAAGGTGCAGGTTCAGTGCAACCAGAGCTTGTTGGAGGACAGTGAGTGTCGGGTCTCCTACAGCATGTTCCCGCGTTGACAGGCA
>DBPN01000034.1:9322-11549 GCA_002305585.1 Eggerthellales bacterium UBA1419 | reverse complement strand
AGAGAGTGAGCAGACAATGTATTTCAGCGGATTGATTATTGGAGTCGCAGTATTCCTCATCATCGGGATCATGCATCCGGTAGTCATAAAGGGCTATTATTACCTTGGAATCAAAGTATGGTGGGCCTTTTTGATCATCGGCATCATCTGTGTAGTTGCGTCATTGTTCATCCCACACCAGATTACCTCGATAATCATCGCGGTTGTGGGGATGTCGTTTCTCTGGGGTATACACGAGCTCTTTGAACAGCGGGAGCGCGTGCGCAAGGGCTGGCACCCAGCAAACCCGAAGTTCGTTGATGCCGAGGCCAAGATTGATGATAAGCCCTAAGGTGACGCGGTTGGCCTGTAAACCTAAGCGCCTATAGCGCAGTGAGTCCGCTGGCAACAGCAACCAGCGCCAGGATCACGCCAACTATCGATTCTCCACCCAGTAAACCGGATGCGATGACCACACCGTTCTCTGTCTTGGACCACTTGGGCGCAACAAGGCCAAGGACAAAGCGAATCAAGGCGCCAACCGCTACAGTCAATGATAGATAGAAGGGCAGATAGATACCCAGCCCCAAGGTGATGACCGGAGCCTTGACCAGGTAGAGTATCGTGCCAGCCACAACACCGATGATGAAGGCTGGTAGATTGGGGATTCCGCCAACCATCGAGGCAACGGCAACCGCCTGCGCGGCAACGAATTCCTTGTCCAGACCAAAGCTGTCCGAACCATAAGCGGTTACCATCAGGCCGATGATCGCCGTTCCAACTACAGCTCCCACCAAGCCGCCGATCGTCACTCCCAGCCATTGCGCCTTGGGGCTGGTCTTGAGGATGTGACCGGCTTTGAAATCGTTCATCAAGTCACCAACAAAACCACAGGCAACTGTTGCTGTGGCAGCTACGAGGAAGGCCTCGATTCCGCCAATCTGAGCTATCAGTGTGATAACCAATAGCACGATGACGCCAAACACCTCCATGGGGTTGAGACCTGCCTGACCGGTGCATTGCGCGGCCATGGTGACAACGATCCAGGTTAAGAGCACCAGCAACAGGGAGGGCAGGAAACCCAAACCGGCGATGAAGGTAAGCACTAACACGATTGCCGCCAGTACAAAGGGTGCCCAGCGCATGGGAACGATTGCCGATCCAGCCTCGCGTGAGAAGAGGGGAGCGAACATCGATTTGGCCTTGGGAATCACCACCTTGATGATGATGCCAACTCCGCAACCAATCATCACGCCGATTCCCAGACTCATACGGATGTCCAGAGCCAACGCGAGGTCCCACAAGCCTGCGGCAGTGCCGCCCACAACGATGCCAAAATTCCCCAGCAGCGCGCCCAGTACCCACACAAGCGCAGCCATGGGGCCGATCATGAAGCCCATGGCAATGGCCATGGGGCTGAAGTAGATGCCAAATGTGACGCCGGGGATCTTCACCCAGTTGAACAATAGCGTAGGCAGCATGCCAAAGAAGTCACGGATCACCGTGAAGATTCCAGCAAATCCCAGCGAACCAAACAACAGCGCCGCCTTGTGGCCGCCCTTATCGCCAGCTTCAAGTGTCTCCGCGGCACCCTTGCCAATGGGGAAGGGCAGATCGGTATCCTCGATGAAGTGCTTACGCACCAACGAGGTGCAAATCGCGCCCAGTCCAACTCCGCAGACAGCGCAGACCAAGATTACGTGCAGTGGCACGCTTGCATCGGGCATCAGGATATAGATTCCGGGAATCGTGAAAGCCAGACCTCCGGCAACCATTGCCCCCGAGCTCATTATCGAGGCGCTCACATTTACCTCGTTGATATTGGTTGCTCCCAAACGGGTTCGCCCCAGCAGCTTAAGGGCAAAGAGAGCCAGTAGGACGACGAAGAATATCGGCCACGGCAGTGCGCCGAGTTTAAGAGCCACGTAGACTGAGCTGGCAGTGATGATTACGCAACCCAAAATACCGATGATCACTCCACGTAAGGTGAATTGCTCTTTGAACGGACGCATCTATCCTCCTTGAACCCTTGATAAGCTGTATTCGAACCTGGAAAAGTTAAATATAGTCGTTTGAACCAACTATTTTGCACAATGCCCAGAGAAATCCCCCGAGGGGCGGATTTTATCGTTCCAGCTCATAGTATATGACGTACAATTCTTGCCTATATCATTTGGACTCTGACAAGAGTCGACTTACAGGAGAAGGTGGTGGTTATGAGCGATAATAAGATCGGACAAAAGATAAC
>DBPN01000034.1:6219-9247 GCA_002305585.1 Eggerthellales bacterium UBA1419 | reverse complement strand
ACGAACCTTGGTCCGGTGTTAACCCGCAAAGCTGATTATACCGAGACCACCAGGCTCAAGAGCCTTGAGACCCATAGTGATGCCGGAGAGTTGACCTTTGCCGCGTTGGCTGAGGATAAGGCGGCTCGCCATATGGAGCCCTTCTTCATCACCCTTGAGCCGGGCGAGGCGCGCGAGCATGTACTCTCCTCACACGAGGGCGAGGAATTCCTCTACGCCCTCGAAGGTCCGCTCGAGATTGAATATGGCAACGACACCTATGTGCTGCAGCCGGGCGACAGCATCTACTACGATTCAATCGTGCCTCATCAGGTACGTTCGCATGCCGGTGAGTCGGCCCGCTTTGTCGCTGTAGTCTACACACCGGTATAGGGGATCACCATGACAGAGAACAACGCACAGGCGGAGAAGGTTACGGCCACCGCCGCTGAGGTCATACCCGCAGAAACTGGAGCTGCCGAGCCTTCGGATGTCCCTGCAACAGCGGCCTCCACTACGGCAAAGCCTGGCTCGCCGGACTATCCGCTGCATACTGAGCTGACTATCGGTGAGTACTTCCGGGAGCAGGTCGAGATCGATCCAGACCATGATTTCATCGTCTATCCTGACCGCAACCTGCGTTGGACGTACAGGGATTTCGACGAGCGCACAAACAATCTGGCCAAGGGGCTGCTGGCCATAGGCATGAAGCCGGGCGACCATCTGGGCATCTGGGCCCGCAATATCCCCGACTGGCTGACGTTGATGTTCGCCACGGCAAAGGTGGGTATCGTGCTGGTGACGATGAACCCGTCGTACAAGAGCCACGAGCTGGATTATGTGCTCAAGCAGAGTGACATGACCACGCTCTGTATCATCGATGCCTGGAAGGACGTCGACTACATCAAGATCATCCGCGAACTTATCCCCGAGGCCCGCAATTGTGAGCGCGGGCATCTGACTTCGAGCGTCTATCCGTACCTGAAGAACCTGGTCTACATGGGTCCGGAGAAACACCGCGGTTTCTACAATGCCCCGGAGCTGATCTTGCTGGGATCGCATACTGACGACAGCGTAATCACGGAAGCTCAAAAGCAGTTCGACAACAACTCGCCGGTGAACATGCAGTACACCAGCGGCACAACCGGTTTTCCCAAGGGCGTTATGCTCACACATCGCAACATCCTCAACAATGGCTTCTACATTGGCGAGAACGAACGGCTGACACATGAGGATCGCGTCTGCCTGCCGGTGCCGTTCTTCCACTGCTTTGGTTGCGTTTTGGGCGTAATGGCTGTTCTCACTCATCGTTCAACGATGGTCATCGTTGAGGAGTTCGACGCGCTGATGGTGTTGGAAGCTATCCACAAAGAACGTGCTACCGCTGTCTATGGCGTGCCGACGATGTATATCGCCGAGCTCAATCACCCGATGTTCGACCAGTTCGACCTGACGTCGCTGCGCACCGGCATCATCGCTGGTGCCGCTGTGCCGCCGGAGGTTACAAGGGCCGCCATGGAGAAGATGGGTATGGTCGAGATCACCAACTGCTATGGCTTGACCGAGACCTCACCAGTGTTCATCCAAACCCGTTGGGACGACAACGAGGAGCATAAGACCACCACTATCGGGCGTCCCCATGAACCAGTGGAGGTGCGTGTGATCGACCCCGAAACGGGCAGGATCTGTGGCCCCAACGAGATAGGCGAACTCTGCTGCAAGGGTTATAACGTCATGAAAGGCTATTATAAGATGGATGAAGCCACGGCAGCAGCAATCGACGCCGACGGATTCCTGCATAGTGGCGACTTGGGCAGCTTCGACGACGATGGCTACTATCGAGTAACCGGCCGTATCAAGGACATGATCATCCGCGGCGGCGAGAACATCTATCCTCTGGAGATCGAGAACTTCCTGCTCAAGATGCCAGGCGTTTTGGACGCTCAGGTGGTTGGTGCCCCCGATGAAAGATTGGGCGAGATAGTTGTCGCCTTTATCCGCCAACGACCAGGCTTTGAGCTGACAGAGCAGGGCGTGCGCGATTATACGGTTAAGCAGATGGCTCGCTTCAAGGTGCCAAAGTACGTCTTCTTTGTTGAGGAGTTCCCAGAGACTGCCAGCAAGAAGGTTCAGAAGTACAAGCTGCGTGAGACTGCCGCCGAGCTGGTGAAGGAGCGCAAGGCCGCGGAGGCCGCGAGTAAGGGCATCACGTCAAACTAGCTAGCTCAGTTAATATAGGTAATCGTGAGAGTATTATCGGGGCTGAGGTGACTCAGCCCCGTTTTCGGCTTACAGATGCGTGTCCGATTCTGGGCGTTGGCGCAGGTCAGTTGATTCAGTGTTCCTCTGGCTCAGCAATCAGCAATTGAACGGTGGTAGGCTCTGCAACGGTTCTTTCTGCAGGGGCATCAGTTGTGTCTGCTACCTTTGTCTCTGTTGTTACCAAGACGATCTGGGACTTATCCTTGACTAACAACAGCACTACTGCCAGCGCCAATGCTATGAACGCCACAACCACGATTACGCTCATCGAAGTGACCAATCCAAAGCTGTCACCAACAGCACCAATCACAGGAGCGCTTATACCACCTACGCTGACCACCACTCCCAAGGAGATACCGGAAGCCAAGCCCACACGATTGGGCAGATATTGCTGGCTCAAGGCGATGATGGGGCTATAGGCGGCGCTGAGTGCCAGTGATGCGAGGACGATGAGAGCAGCAGCCAATATCACGTTAGCGGTTAGTACGAACAGAGCCAAAATGGGTGCGAATAGCGAAAAGCAGATGACTATCATCTTCTTGAAACCGACCTTGTCGGCGATGCGGCCACCAAAGAAGGTGGCAATAGCGCCACTGCCAGAGTAGAAGGTCAGCATCAATGAGCTGATACTCTCGGGTTGCATCAGCACGTGCGCCCAATACAGTGGGATAAAGACGATAAGACCGCTGCCAACAATAGAACGCGCGAAATTCAAGGCCGTGACACGGGCAAAGCCGCCCCAATCATCTTTAAGTAGTGACTCGCCATTGTTTTTCTTGCGTTCGGC
>DBPN01000034.1:0-6210 GCA_002305585.1 Eggerthellales bacterium UBA1419 | reverse complement strand
GGGATAGCCAGAACAACACTGGCATGGATGCCCAGGAATGGCATTGTGGCTGCGATGATCAAGGGGCCAACGGCAAAGCCGATATTGCCACCAACCGAGAAGTTACTGATGCCGGTACCTTTGTTCTGGCCAGCGACAACGTTAGCCATCTTGCCACCTTCGGGGTGAAAAAGGGCAACGCCAACCCCAGAGATCATTGAACAGACGAATAAGGCCCAATAGGAACTTACAAGACCCATCAGCGCCATGCCTCCGCCTGCAAGCAGGACTCCCAAGGCCATATACCAGGGTCGATTGGCCTTATCACCAAGGTACCCAAAGACCGGTTGGATAACCGAAGAGACGATATTTGAAGCCAGCACTAGCGCTGCCGCACTGGCGTAATTGAGATCGTAGGCGATGATCAGGAACGGCAACATCGCCGGTAATGCGCCCTGGTTGATGTCTGTGCAGATATGAGCGAAGGTCAACAGAGAGCTTTGGTAGCGATTGTTCATCTAAGTGAGGCATTTCCTGTTCAGCTTGAATTGATTTACTATGCTAGAATACCACATGCTGTTTTTGATGCGCGGAGACCTGAGCGGTGCGTATAGCAATCTGCGCAGTCGCGTGCCAGAGATTTCGGTAAAGGAGAGCACGAGACAATCGCATACGGGGATGTAGCTCAGCTGGGAGAGCACTACGTTCGCAACGTAGGGGTCGAGGGTTCGAATCCCTTCATCTCCACCATTACAAAACCCCTGCTAGATAGGTTAAAATGCCTGATCTGGCAGTTTAGCTTTCAAGGCTCGAAAAGTGCAGAATTTGATCAGAATTTAATCAGATTAATCGTGGCTGGATTAATGTCTTTCATTGTCACGCCTACCGGATGTTTTCCTGGTAGACAAGTAACAAGTAGGTACTTGAGTAATCCTCAAATTAGTGTTTGTTCGCTCACGGTGCAGGGGACAGCTGCGTCGATCAGTAACTTAAAGCACGGAACCCTTGGTCTTTCCAAGCCCATCTGAATTCATCAATGTTGAGGGCAGAGTCCTTTTCGCCAGTCCAGGGGTCGTTGAAATAGAAGTAGTCACTATCGTACCCACTTACTGTCACAGCATGTACATAGAAACCATGCATATTCATCCAGCAGACTACGGGACAGCCTTGTGAGAGCTTAGTTCGAATTGCGTCCAGCTCTGAGCCCGTGAGGTTTTCGTAGCTACCCGCTTTGGACATGACCAACTCCGATAAGGCTTCAGGATAGATTGTCCAACCATTGATACTGTAGGGATCACCCACAAAGCCTTTCCTGGGATCATCGTCACTGTAAGGCATTAGCTCGACAACCTCGAATTTTGAGATTTCAACTCCGGCATAGTTGAGAAGCATGGTAACTGAGGTCGCCTCGCATCCGGTCGGCAGTTCTGGTAGCTGTTCGATAATCGGCACATCAAGAATCACTTCTTCGACCAATATGGGCGGTGATATCGATACAGCCGCATCCTCTGCGGCGGATTCAATAATAAGCTGCTGCTCTTTTATCGCGGAGATCTCGCGCGTTGGTTCCGATGCCTCAACGACTTCATTTGAACTTGTTGACTGGAGGATTGCCTCTGGTGTGATTGGACATGGCTTAAGGATACAATTTGCGACTATCGTATTAAAGCTAGTGTATCCAGCAAGTGCTACCATCAATACGATTACAACACCGATAGGGACTGAGCAAGGCAATCCCGGGAATCGATCACAGTGGTAATCGCGGTCAATCGTCATTTTCTCGTCTGTATCCATCATAGACTCAATCTAACTTAAACGATTCATTTGTCATCTTCATGAATGATTCTATTCGATTGAATTTAGCAACTCAATCATTAGTCTGGTAGGAATCAGGTTCACCTTAACAAAGCAGATCTGCAAGTCTTCCGGTCTCGTTTTTGGCTAGATTAACTTCTCTTCAGCATCAGGTTTTTTAAGCCTAGGACTAAGAGGGGTGTTAACGGATATGAAGTTGCGGACAACAGTATCTTAAAGCACTTGGTTCAGTATCGCGAATATCTGATTGCAACTTTGAACTGTTGACACAATATAGGAGCGTCATTCGGCACGCGATCATAAATATCCAAAAATTTTTCTTTCTGGATCTTGACCAGGAACCCTCCCCCGTTTTATTGACGTCTGATCCTAAGGCAGCAAATAGTTACTAGGCGATGTCAAGATATACTGAGGAGTTCATGAGAGAAACCGTGCGCCCCTAGTAATCCAATAATGTCGGCGTATTGATGACAGCAAGAGGTATTGGGATTGCCCCCAAGAGTCTGATTCAGTTGAAGAGATGTGATGATGACACATGTGCCACCAAAATCTCAAATTGCAGAAAGACTCTGTGTATACCCTCCGAAGGTCAGCAATCAACTGCGTGTGAGTGAAGATAGTAGAAATCACAAGCATAGAATATCATCACGGGTTTCCTGAGATTAGGATGCTGGCAGATCAAGTCACAACCATTATCCCCAATGTTAAAATTGGCGATGTCGCGATTACTGCCGCGACCTCAACAGTAGGGAAGAATCTAGAGATAAGCTGACATCGGTACGTGGATTTACATCGGTACGTGGATTTNNTAGGAGCGTCATTCGGCACGCGATTAGCGAAAAACAGCCTCAGCTCATGTATCCATATTTTGATGAGGCAGCCAATTTAATCCATGACAGTAATAGTTTCATTAAATGGGGAGCAATCATTACCCTGTCAAATCTGATTGCCGTGGACGATGATGACAGGTTCGCAACCATCTATGAGAAGTATTTTGACTTGATAGATTCTGAATCTATGATCACAGCGGCCAACGTTATTGGAAATGCTTGGAAGATAATCAAAAAGAACCCAATACACGAGAACGATATCACTCGGCGAATGCTCAGAGTTTCCGAGAATACCTATCTGAACAAAGGATTACCTTCTGCTGAATGTAAAAACGTGTTGATCGGACATGTTGTCGATTGTTTGATAAATACTATGACGTGTCAAGTAATAAGGAATCAATAACAGATTTTGTTATTGCTCAAACCGACAACCCGAGGCCGCAGGTTTCCAGAAAAGCAAAGGCCTTTCTGGAAAAGCATGGATTAACGGTCCATGTTTCTTGATCATCCTATCTTAGTTAGGAGGTGTCGTTATGCCAACAATCGTTCATTTTGATATCGCATCGGAGAACCCCCAACGAGCAAAGCAGTTCTATGAATCGCTCTTTGGTTGGAAGATCGAGGGTCCGCCAGGCATGCCCGACTATTACCTGATTCAAACAGAGGCTCAGCCAACGCTTTCTGTCAGAACAGTAACCTCAGTCGACAGTCTGCCAAAAGAAATCGGGAACGGCCTACGAGTTCTATTACAATTCACCCGAGGAAGTACCAGAAAGTGAGCTCCTTGCTCAGATCATGTTTCTGCTGAAATGATTACTTATTTTGAGTGTTAGCGCGACATAATTTTGTCACAATATATGTCTAGAATCGTCCGATGCCTGAAGAACATAGCAGGGAGACAAGTTCGTGTTGAGGGGCTGATCCAGATGCCGGCTTCCAAAGAGACCAAGAGCTCGACGCTCAAACCCAAGATCACAAAGCACAAGCAGAAATGGTACCGGACTGTTGTACAGGTGTTCTTCTTCGTCTTCGTTGGCTATATAGCCATTGCCTCACAGCTCAAGGAATCCGGTACAAGCCTTCTCCCGGGCTCATCAGCATCTTTACATGCGATCTGCCCTTTTGGCGGCGTTGTCTCAATCTATAAGTTCCTTACCGTTGGCACTTTTGTACAAAAGATCCACGAGTCCTCCTTTATCCTCATGGCAGTTGGCTTCCTGTTGGCAATCGTATTTGGTCCGGTAATCTGCGGTTGGGTTTGTCCTTTAGGTAGCTTCCAGGAATGGCTGGGGAAGATTGGCAAGAAGATATTTGGCAAGAGATACAATCATTTCATCCCTGCCAAAGCGGATAGTGTTCTGCGCTACAGCAGGTATATCGTCCTCGCTTTGGTTATCTATGCAACAGCCACAAGTGCCAAACTGGTGTTTCAAGATTATGATCCCTACTACGCCTTATTCCATTTCTGGTCTGCCGAGGTTGCACCGGCAGCGCTGATAATCTTAGCTGTTACCATTCTGCTCTCTTTGGTCATTGAGCGACCATGGTGTAAATACGCCTGCCCGTATGGAGCGGTACTTGGCGTGTTCAATCTATTCAGGATCTTCAAGATCCGTCGTGACGACAACACCTGCATTAATTGCAAGGCCTGCGATCGCAATTGCCCAATGAACATCACTGTGTCAGACGATGTAGCGGTGCTTAATCACCAATGCATCAGTTGTCTTAAGTGTACTTCGGAGAATTACTGTCCCGTCGAAGATACGGTTAATATGTCTATTAAAACCGGAGCTAAACAAAGACGGATAAAATCCGTTGCTCTAGCCATACTCATCCCAGTCGTCATCTTTGGCAGTGTAGCCCTAACCTCAGCGTTGGGGCTATGGAAAACGACTAACGATAAGGTCCCTGCTGTCTTTACGAGCGGTGAATTCACAGGGCAGTACAATCCGGCAGACATTCGCGGATCGTACACTTTCGACGATATCTTCAATGCCTTTGAGATTCCCCTGGCTGATCTTGGTCAGGCTTTTGGAGTAGAGGATCCTGCAGATTATGCTGGATTCCAAGTTAAGGAACTGGAGTCGATTTATGCCGACCTGGCTGCAAATGGCAGGGAGATCGGGACCAATTCGGTGCGCTACTTCGTTGCCCTCTATAAGGGGCTACCATTTGATGCTCCGGAAAACATCTATCTGCCTAAACCTGCCGTCGAGATCCTCAAGGCGAAGGCACCTCTAACAGATGCGCAAAAGCAAGCCTTAGATGCGATAGCAGTTGACCTGACAGCAAAAACTACACCTGGTGCTTCGCAGATGCCAGATGAAACTACGCCACCGGATACCGATGGTGCGTCTGGCGCTAGATCGGGCTCACCTGACGAAACACCAACTGGCACGCCAACAGAAGAGTCAGCGAATACCATAAAGGGCAGTACGACTTTTGGCGAGCTGCTAAGTTGGGGAGTGAGCCAAGAAGCGATAGAGCAGGTCATACAGGACACAATGCCTGCTCAAGATACGTTGATCAAAGATTACGCAACGAGTAAAGAAATAGCCTTCAGTGACCTCAAAGAGGCACTGCGAGATTTGGTGGAATAAGATTGCGCCCAGCATGAGTCCAATTCTCAAGCCCATTCAATAGGGCATGGCTGCCAAGGAGGTTGCCTCAGCTATGCTTGATAAAGCTACCCTCACGTAGTTCTCTGAATGCATGGTCCAGCTCCTTATCAGTATTCATCACAATCGGACCGCCCCAGGCGATGGACTCGTGCAAGGGCTTCGCGGAGCAGAAGATGAACCGTAGCTCAGTATCTGGGCGAGCTGAGACAAGAACATCACTGCCTACTTCAAACAGAACAGCCGTCTTCTCTGGTATCGCCTGGTCATTAATCACAGCATCACCTTCAATTAAGAAGACAAACACCGTCTCATCTTGTTTGGTGGGAATCTCAATCGACCCATCTTTTTGCAGCGAGATATCATAGATCGTTGCCTGAATATGATTCGGCTTGACTCCCTCAATGCCAGCGAAGCTGCCGGATAATACCCTCACACAAGCGGCTTCGACCTCAACCAGAGGGATCATATCCTGCGTTATGCTCAGATAGGTTGGATGCGTCATCTTGTCTGCACTTGGTAGGTTAAGCCAGAGCTGGAATCCAAGCATCCTGTCAGCCGGCTGCGGCATCTCCTGGTGCAGGATACCACTGCCAGCTGTCATCCATTGGCTTTCACCGGCGTTGATCGTATCTTTGTTCTTAAGACTATCCTCGTGTTCGATCTTGCCAGAGATCAGGTAGGTTATTGTNNTCGAAGGAATCCAACATCAAAAAGGGATCGAAGTCTTTAATAGTATCTCTACCCAGTACCCGTACCAGATGAACACCGGCACCATCGACAGCCCTTTGTCCGCGTATTTGAGAATGGATTTCGCGTCTAGCCATTGCTATCACAGTCCTTTAGTTTTGGGTTTATTTGCAGTGTTAAGTTGCGAATATCTCTACTTGCAGAGTATATACCAGCAAGACCAAGCTAATGGGATAAAGGCTGTCAATAAAGTAGCTAAAATCTTAAGCAGAACTCGG
>DBPN01000024.1 GCA_002305585.1 Eggerthellales bacterium UBA1419 | reverse complement strand
TGGCTGTGGAGAATATGTCGTGCTTAGAAAACAATAATAAAAATATTTGAATGGGTACTTGAGTCATAGTGGCTCTTCATTGTTCTCATGCCGCTACCTTCTGATAATCTACACACTGGAACTTGAATAGCTCTATCAAGACCGGTTTGGTGCGTTTGATGGCGAAGCATACATCGGAGAGCAGTGTGTGGAAGACATCGGCGTTCCTACGGTTGTTGTAGCGATAAGAGAACTCATCCATGTAGCTTTGCAGATAATCCTTACGGANNNNTCGGCGTCGCCTTCATCGAACACCAAGGCATCAAGCCCACTGTAGGATGCCAGTCCGGCGGCAATCGGTCTGAACCCATCGGTACGTATGTGACTGGTCCGGCTCAGATGGTCATGGGCGAAGAGCCTGTAGTCCTCACCTTTCAGGCTCCAAGTTGCCCGAAGCGCCACCCCTCCACCCTTACTCTTCTCGACAGCGACGATGAAGGACACCCTCTCAGTGCCCCTGCCCCGCGTCTTGCCCTTGGAACCGATATAGGCATCGTCAAGTTCGATGATGCCGCTCATGACATTCGGTATCACTTGTAAGGCCATCGCCCCTCGGATGCGCTGCAGTAGGTATCCAGCGGTCTTACGGGTGACCTTGAGCTCATGTGCAAGCTGCATGGCAGAGTACCCCCGCTTGTCATGCGTGATGAGGAAGATGGCTAAAAACCACTTGCGAAGCGGCAGATGGCTACGGTGCATAATCGATCCTGCCGTCAGTGAGCCCTGACGTCCGCAGTCATGGCACTGGAGCTCGCGCCTGTTCCTTATCCTCCCATAATCCCTGCAGCCACACCTCGAGCAGATAAAGCCATTGGGGAACTGCAGTGTGAACAGGTAGTCCTCGCAGGACCGCTCATCTGGGAATGCCTCGAAGAAGGTCGTCAGTCTCGTTATCGGTCTTCGCTCATCCATCTCTCCACCTCGCTGTCGGCATCTACTTTGATAAAGGCTGATTATCCCAAACAGCATGTGTCAATTTGCGCCCACTATGACTCAAGTACCCATTCAAATTAATAATTGTTACTTCTTAGTTTCAAACTAAAGCAGCAGCTAGAGATTGCGGGAAAGAATCCACTCCACACGAAAGAGACACTAAATGCAGGACAGATATGCTGGGGATATCGGAGACTTTGGAAAGTTTGGGCTGTTGAAGGCCATAGAAGCTACGGGGCTTTCGGTTGGCGTCAACTGGTACCTCACAGAGCCGGTCACCCAGCAAGAGCAGGACAATGGCGATGGCAAGCATCTAATCGCAGAACGCTATATCGGCTGCGACTCCAAGCTGGCGGGCGCTCTTCTCGACATCGCAAAATCTGGCAACAAGCGAACTGTTAGAAGCCTTGAGAATGCTCAACTGCTGGAATGCAGCCACTTCTTCGCTGAACCAGTTGCCCTCAAACCCGAGCGAGAGCAATGGCATATGCGAGCCCTGGTAGCCCTCAGTCAATGCAACGTAGTCTTCTTGGATCCCGACAACGACATCAAACCCAAGAGTGTCCGCGAAGGTTCTGCTAAAAGCGTCAAGTATGCGTACCTCAGAGAAATCGTCGACTACATTAGTCAGGGTTCAAGCGTCATCGTCTACAACCATCGGCATCGCAAGAAGGAAGAACGCTACTTCGAGGAATTCTTCCAGCTCTTCTCCGATGATGCCGTCTTGGGAGATAAGCAGATAATCGCCATCACGTTCCCCAAGTGTACGATACGCGACTACTTCATAATCTCAGCGAACACTGACCATGCCACCGAGTTGAGAAAGGTCATAGCTGGCTTCGTTAATGGGCCCTTTGGTGAAGCCGAACTGGTTAGGTTTCAGCCATTTGACCTTAAAAGCTGAGGCCATCATCAAGATTCAAGCCTCACAGAATAGGTATTCTTACTGGTCTTGAGCTGACATGCGCACTCAACTAGTAAACAGTTTGCGAGACATGGTATCTAGCTGGTATATCAAGCTTATGACAACTCTTGCAGCGGAGAACATCAATTACTTGATAATTTGCTTGGTCCAAAACACCAATTCGCGACACTACCCTNNATTCTTGAGCGAATGCCGATTCAGTAAAGAATTGGGGGTTGACACAATATAGGAGCGTCATTCGCGACACTACCCTGAAGCGCGGAATATGTACAATCTAAACACGAGTTTTTATAGCGCTATTCAGGTTGCCCAGTCAAAGCCCCCCCTCATGTTGGCAAGCTCACGGTTATTTTGAAGAAGATCACAGAGAATCCCAAAGCCCAGGTGCGTGAACCCTCTTCTCTGGCATTCATTGTTGGCAAGGGTGGCTTTGCTTGCAGATGAGATGACGGGATTCTCGTCATCCCACTTGCGTGCCTGGAGGCGTAGACCCACTCCCCCAACCAACCCTTATCTGCTCTTATGATATTATCCTGCAGAAGCGAGGAGGGATGGGAGGAATGACAGAGCAAGGCAGGCGTGCATCAGCGTTGGCAAAAACCATGGCAGCCCAATTGAGTTCAGGCTTTGCCGGTCTCTTCACGCATCCCCTGCGGCTTTTCCTAGGCTACAGCTTCCTTTCCGCTTGGAACATCTTGCTCTATTCCAGCGGAGTGCTGCTGGTTAACACCACCAACTTGCTGCCGCTATCTTGGATCCATCTCACTTCATCTGCCGCTGTGGTCATTGGCGCAGCCTTGATTGCATTGGCGGCGGTTCGCCTCACACCACTAAGCCACAAACGCGAGCTGTTGTACCTGATAGCTGCCATAGCTGCTTTGGCTACAGCCGGGATAGTGATGGTCAGTGCCGGAGTGCTTGGGGCGAACTGGATGCATCTTTGTGTAGCCTTGACTGCATCCACTGGTGTGGTGTTGCAGATAGCCTGGCTCGAGCACATCGCGACACAAGGCATAAAGGGCACTTTAGCTTGCTTGGGTATTACCACGATTATCGGCACGATTCTGCAGTTGTTGATAACCTTCGCTCCTCAGGGTGCCGGTATTCTCATCACCTGCCTGCTGCCGGTGCTGGCCTTACTAACTTTGCGACCATTCGCCAGTGAACGCATGATCTCCTATCAAGCCAACGATAAGGAAACGACCAAACCTCAAGTCCCCACTGTCACTCAACTGCTTAAGCTGACTCCTCTGGCCTTGACCTTTGCTGCTGGTATCATCTTCTTCTCGATGGGAGCGATCCGCACACTCCAGTTGCCAATTGACCCAACCATCGTTTCCCTTGGCGAACTATTGCTCAACTTGCTATCCAGCCTGATCTCGATTGTCATTGCACTGGCTATCGCGCTTTACTCCTATCGGATGAACACAGCGCTGGCCTTTTATGTCGCCATCCCCTGCATTATGATCGCCTCCTTGTTGATTGCCGTGCCAACATCGATACCAGGTGTTCTACCGCAAACAGCAGTCAACACCGGGACCGATCTGGTACGGCTGTTGGTGTTTATGCTATTCATCGATCTGTCGCAGTCCAAGCGCATACCGTTCATCTTCCTGATTGCCCTGTTAATCTGCGTCCAATTCGCCGGTACCTTACTTGGACAGCTGTTTGCGGTGGCCATTGGCGGCAATTCCCTGCTCATCTCCCTGGTGATGATGGTGGCGTTGGTAGTGGCGATGCTGGTGCTGGTAGCTGCACGCTCATCGCTCAGAGTCGCAGGAAGCGAGGCGAGCATTGGTACCGGCGATGACTCCTCGGACAGCGCCAATCGCTCGACTGAGCGTTTGCTTGAAGAGCTGGCCTCCACCTATGCGCTCTCACCCAGACAATATGAGGTGCTCAAAATCTGGATCAGCGGACACAACAGCGCCTATATCGAAGACCAGCTGCACATCTCCAAGAACACAGTCAAAACCCACCTCAACCATATCTACGCGAAAACCGGGACAGCCAATCGCGAAGAGCTTCTCCTCTTGATGGAAAAGCATGCTACCGAGAAGTCTGATATCTAATCTGGATCAGGTCTCAGTAATGAGGTAAAAGACAGCTCTAAAAAAACAGCTCTTTTATGCTCCACAACCACCCAATCACCCCTTAGCGGTGATACTGCTTTTGGACATATCACCGTTATTCGACTCTGCGCGGTGATGCTGGCGGAGCCAGGATTTCGCACAATCTCCTCACTTCAAGTTCTGCGCTGACAGAGGTTTGTCGAGCTTTGTCAGAGCAGAAGACAATTATTTAAGGAGGAGGAAATATGAACGAGAAGAACGATGATCTTACGCGCAACGAGCAACCAGAAGGGATGGATCGCCGGAGCTTCTTGCGCGGAGCCGCCCTGATGGGTGCTGGCACTCTGGCTGCAGGAGCATTGGCAGCCTGTTCGCCAAAACCGGCCGGTGAGGGAACCAGCCAAGAATCCGCAGGTGGAACGACAGGTGGAACAGTGGCAGTGGGTGCCACAGTGGGTGGCGCAATCTGTGCCGATGATTGGTTGGGCACCATGCCAGAGATCGCCGAGAGCGCTGTCTCCGAGACAGTCGATGTCGATGTTGTCATCCTTGGTGGCGGACATGCCGGCACGCAGGCAGCACTGGCAGCTGCACAGGAGGGTGCAACGGTTGCTGTCATCGAGAAACAGTCCGAGGCAAAGTATGTCTACTTTGGCGATGACATCTGTGGTTACAACTCAAAATGGATTACCGAGAAGGGCTTTGGTGGCTACAACACCGGCGATATCGTTGCCGAGTATTGTCGCCGTAGTGTTGGTCGTTGCTCCCCAGATATCATCAAACTCTTTGTTGAGAACTCAGGCGAGATGTTCGACAACATGGTCTCACTTGTTCCTGAGACCAGCGATATGCTCGATTATGAAGGCGGCCGCTGCATCATTCAGGTAGCCTATGGTAAGAATAGTGCCTCAGACTACCCCATAGAGCAATCTGGCTACAAATCATGGGCGACCACCTTGCAGACTGTGGCAACACTCAATCCCACCGAAGTGATCCCGGGGCGCAAACTTACCCGCCTTACAGAGATCGAGACTTACTCCATCTGGGAAGCGCAGCGTCTGGGTGCCACCTGGTATTGGGAGCATTCCGCTGAGGCCTTGATCGTCGATGGCGATGCAGTCAAGGGTGCTTATGCCCTCAAGCCCGATGGAACCTACCTCAAGATCAACGCCGCAAAGGGTGTGCTGCTGGCAACGGGAGATTTCTCGGCCAATCCTGATATGGTTTGGAACCTGCTCGATGACGTCGCTGAATGGGGCAGCCGCATTGGACTCAAACGAGAGGAACTGATAGGTCCCGGCCGCGATGGTATGGGCCACAAGCTTGGCTGTTGGGCAGGTGGAGCGATTGAGCCTCATCCTCGTCCCTCGATGAACATCATGGGCGGACAACCTGGCCCTTGGGGCACATCGGCATTCTTGACCCTCAACAAGAACGGCAAGCGCTTCATGAACGAGAGCATGGCTCAGCTGGCTGGTTCAGCCTGCCTGCGTCAACCGCTTGGCATCATCGCCTCCGTCACGGATGCCAATTTCATGAAGACGGTACAAGGCGCAGGCCTCGATCACGGTGCTCCCAACTGGGGACATCCAGCAACACTGGCCAAGATGGAAGAGGATATGCACANNCATCAAGCCTGGTCCGGAAGGCGGCCCGGTGACATCGGTTGGCATCATCAGCCTGGGAGAGATCAACACGCATGACCCCGAAGGCTCTTCTGGAGGAGAGAGTTCGATGCCGCCAAGCATCGTGTTCGCTGCCGATACTCTCGAAGAGTTGCTTGGCTACCTTGGCTACAGTGGAGCTGAGCTTGAGACTGCCCTTGCTGAAATCGCTAGTTATAACGAGCTGTGCAAACAGGGCAAGGATACAGATTACGGNNCCCTTCTATGGCGCGGTCACAGAGAACTCTGGCAGAACATCTCCCGGCCTGGTAACCCTGGCTGGTCTGCTCACCGACGAGAACCTCAACGTCATGAAGGCCGATCGCTCTGGCCCCATCAAAGGTCTGTACGCCGCTGGGAACACCTTGGGACAGCGTTACGGAACAGGCTACTCGACACCCAGTGCCGGTAACTCCATGGGTATGGCGATGACCCACGGTCGCGTCGCCGGAAAGATCATTGCCGCGTTGTAAAGCTTTTAGCCGTAGCGCTTAGTCAGCTCATGTCCGCACTGTAGGACTTGGGGCAGTGACGCTCAAGAGCAAGCGTTGCGTCTATTGATCATAGATGCCGACCGCAAAACTGCGGTCGGCATCTCCTTTCTTCCACCCCCCGCCCTCCCCCCACGTTGAAATACCGACCGCTTTTTGTTNNCAAATATTCTCCGCATATATGCAGCTATTGTGGAATTTATTCAGCATATTTGCGCCCTGACAAAGGTGAGCCATGGCCATTGATTTGAATTGGGAGCAAGTAGTTACCTGGCTGGTATTGCTGTTTGTTCTCTTTGCCCTGATATCAGAGAAGATCCGCTTTGATGGGGCTGCCTTAGGCGGCTTACTGCTGCTGGGACTTATTGGAATTGCCCCCGCATCCACTCTCTTCTCGGGGTTCTCTTCCCCCATCCTGTTTACCGTTGCCATCGTATTGGTGATGAGCGCGGGATTTGTGGAGTCGGGTATCCTCACTGGTTTTGGGCAGAGTATTGCCAAGAGAATAAAGAAGCCAAGAAGACAGATGGCCGCGTTGATGCTATTC
>DBPN01000049.1:45725-57925 GCA_002305585.1 Eggerthellales bacterium UBA1419 | reverse complement strand
CTTTACGCCGTAGGCCCCCTACCGCTACAATGCAACCTTGAATCAACTCAACATCGGCAAATCAACACTACTACTGGATGGTCAGGTTTGTGGTGTATTCCCTGCATTGACGCTGGAGTACATGCTTTATGGAAATTAAACGTATCAGTTGGATCGAGACTGCAGATAAGCGATCGTTTTCGGTTATTGGGTTCTCTTTCCTCTTCGCCTATATACTCTCATTCCTGTTCGAAGGCGAGGTGCTCTACAGTCGACTGGAATCGCAGGGTCTAGACCCCTCTGGATTCGTGCTTGCCGCAATCGTCTCGCATTTCATCGGTTTGGCATCTGGAGGATTCGTTGCCAAAAATCAGCTGTCGGCAAAGCGGGTGATGCTTGCTGGTATGGCGCTGTGTCTAATCGCCACAACTCCATTTTACTGGGGTAATGCAGAGCTTTGCCTCACGGGACTCGTTATCTGCGGCTTTGCAGGTGGCTGCGCTGTTGCTGCGTGGGCATATTTCCTCAGAGCCTTCACTCCTCATCATGAACGCCTCAGATCTTGCGCTGACGTTTTGATACATTCGAACTTCTTCATGATAATCATCACTTTAGTGACACTCTATCTCTCCTCAAAGGCAGGGTTGGCTCTATCACAGATCTGTTTGCTGATTGCAATGGGACTTATCTGGCTATCCTCGACTGAAGATGAATGGAATCTTCGGATTGCAAACCAGACTCCCAAAACTAGAACCAAGGAAAGAGTGCGCAAAGATATCCGCAAACCGTTGTTGCTGCTTTGTGTCTTCATTTTCATCATAACCATCGATTCCGGTCTGATGTATCAGGTGATCAAGCCATCTTTCGATCATCTCGTTGGTCTAACCAACTGGTATTGGGCACTGCCATATATTACCGCCCTTCTGATAGTGCGAAATCTACCGCAAAGAACCAGGAGTCCTCAACTGCTTTACCTTGGCATGGCGATGATCATCGCGTCATTTGTCGGCTTCAGCATCTTGGGACGTGGCGTGGTGGATTATCTGGTGGTGGATACTCTGATGCTTGGCGCAATGGGTATCTTCGACCTGTTCTGGTGGAGCATCATCGGTGAGATGCTCGATCATAGCGACAACCCGGCTAGAGTACTCGGTGCCGGGCTGGCAGCTAACGTCGCTGGCGTACTCTTTGGAGGTTATCTGGGCATGGCGGTTAGCTCGATCCGGCTCTCCAGTGCTGAACTGACAGTGATAGCGCTAACGATCATCTGCGTAACCATGATCTTGCTTCCCGTATTGAATCGGCAGCTTTCAATAGTGCTACAGGATAACCGTTACTTGCAAGATCACGAGAATTCGAAGGCAACTCAGCAAGCTGGTATCGTAATACAAATCGAGGCTCAGGAGCCTTTAACTACCAGAGAGGAAGAGGTTTTAGAGCATATCCTCGCTGGCGAGTCTACAAGGATGATCGCCACAACACTTTTCATCAGTGAAAGTACAGTGAAGACCCACACTAGGAACATCTTCGCTAAATACGGCGTCGCCAGCCGTGCGGAGCTCATCAGTAATCTGCTTCGCGTACAGAACAACGCCGAATCTGAGGATCAAACTGACGCAGGATAGCTTGAAGTCATCACTCGCAAACTGTTTGGCAAGCCAACTTTCGGTCTTGTTTATTACGATACATCGCCTGATCTGCGGTCGCAAAAAATATGTTGGCTGTATCATCCTTCCCGTATACAGAATACCCCATGCTTGGTTGGAGAAGATATCCAGGCTTATGCCTTTTATTCCACTCAGTAGCTTCTGACGAAATCTGGTCCATCAACCGTGTTACTTCTTCTATCTTTGCTCGCTCTCCCAATACGACAAACTCATCGCCTCCCATTCTGGCAATGAAATCATCACTTCCTTTGCAAACCCGTCTCAGTAGCTCCGACATCTCTATCAGCGCGTTATCTCCGGCTAAATGTCCGCGCGTATCATTAATTCTTTTAAAATCATCTAGATCCAACATAATCGCGAACAGCAGGTGTTCCTTTTTGCGCATTTTGAGTCTTCGTTGAAAATGCTCATCAAGCCGACGCCGGTTGTACAGGCCTGTAAGATGGTCAGTTGAGATCTCGACGTTTTGAATATTAATGTAGATACTTGCAAATGCGATCATGGAGCAAACCCAGATAATTGAAACACCAAAGAACATGATCTGCATTATCGATGCTGCGATGATACCTAAAGGGAATATTACCAAATGTATATGCACAGTTTTATGTTCTTCCCACCCATTTTTGATAACATCTCCCAAAGACATCCCAAAGGATAACGCCAAATAGAAGAACGCGATTACAGCCATAACCCAAAAGTACGGCCCTCTCGTATAGGTATTGTCTGCACCAATGATAAAAAGCCAGTTTGTACTAAGACTCATCAAGCTCAAGACCATATTAATCACACAGGGGATAACATAGAAGCGGGCACGTTTTATTAAACCATTCTTGCTTTCATTTATCTTAAAATCGGTGTACATCAGCCACAGAAGACAGATCAGTGGATTTGAAGCATAGTAAAGCATTGTCACGACAGAATTGACGGCTCTAGCATATGTCTGCTTATCTCCGTCGACCAACCACATGCCTGTGTCAAAAACAAATATCAAAATATTCATTATCATACATGCATTAAAAAGATGCTGATCAACCGGTGCCCGCTTATGGCTACCTCTATTCATGTTGTTAAGAAAAAGCAACAACAAAACGATGCCTACTGCATTGATTTCTGCATATAGAAAATCGATCAATGTATCAACCTCCTGCAGTGAATTGGGGCAATGCAAATCAGAGACATCGTAAAAGGCCGAAGCAAGGCTATTGTCCTCAACAGCCAGTCTGATCAGCTCAGCTATTTTACTAGCAACAGACCGTGTTGTGCTTGGAGAACCAACAAAATTTTTTGCGTTCAATGGGGATGTCTCCCCTACTCGTTCAGGTATTAAAGGACTATTCGAAATCCGCGCCAGATAGCGCAGACAACCTTGTTTTCTGCACTGACAAAGGCTCTGTTCATGATGATGCGAATCTACACCATAGAGTGTTCGCGCCAACCCTGAAGAAAGCAGGTTTACGGAAGATTAGAATCCATGACCTTCGGCATATCTATGCTTCATTATTGATCAATCAAGGTGAGAATCTAAAACATGTTCAACAACAGCTTGGACATGCGTCTATTACAACAACTGTAGGCAGATACGGTCACATAATGCCAGACGCTCACAAGGATGCTTCTGCGCGATTAGATGTAAGTGTATTTGGTGAGCAAATGGCTTACTTATAGAAGTGTTCGCTTACAAATCATCCATGTAAACAAAAAGGCCAGAAGCGTTTAAGCCTCTGACCTGCGGTTTCTCTGGAGCCAACGAGGGGAATCGAACCCCTGACCTACGCATTACGAGTGCGTTGCTCTACCAGCTGAGCTACGTTGGCCTCTGCGAACTTGACCAAGGTAGTATAGCGTAATTCCAATTCTTGTCAGTAGTCTTCTGACCCATTTTTTCGACAGGATCATCATACTTACTCACCCTTACTCACTGATTGCGTCTGCATCAGTAATGCGCCCTACCCTCTTGTTGCGCTCAAAGCCACTATCTACCTCAAGGCCAAGGCAACCATGATATTGATACTCAAATCGAACGTTTGTTCGATTTTATGCTATACTGGCCTTACTCCACAAACCTTGCCAGACACGAGGCGAGGCAGCAATGATATTAGATGGTCGAGATGTGATACAGCTTGATTATCGGTCTGGTGTATTTCCAGTAGAACTAGCGACCAGCATCAAAAAGCGCCTGCCATTCCTATTATTCCGACTCGAAGCAGAATTACCCTGCTGGCTGGATTGTGAAGCGAGCGTCACTGGAAATGGTCTTGTGCTAATTGACTTCAGGGACAGCGTGTCATCGGTTCTTCGCATCAAACTCCAAATCGCAAGGTCTGCGGTGCATACACATAGGGCAATCCATTACCTTTACTCGGATTTCGAAAGCTGGTCGGCTTTCGAACAAAGAGTGATCGACATCTATCTATCATGGGCTAGGCACTCACTGTGGAGAACCTGATATCCTAGCCTCAAACCTACCAAATGTTCTATCCCGGGCAACTGAATCTTACCTCACTCCGTAGCCTCTAGGTGATTAAGGTATTCATCAATCAGCCACATTTCAAAGGCTTCCTGCAATTCATCTGGTGAAGGATTCTTCTGTTTATCAGCCTTATCGCTTCTTGCTGCATATACGGTTGCGGAACGTAGGGTTTGCAGTTGCTCTGAAACCTCAAATCCGGACATATCAAACAATCCGTTTCGCATACGATGCCACACCGCTTTGATCAGCAGGCACAACCTATCCATCTCGGAATCTGGTGTTTCGAGGAACTGCGGCTCAGCAAGTCGGTTGTTATTATCCTTCAGAGGCTCTACGAAGATGTCTGCACCACCTGAAACATGCCAATCACGATACTCCGATGAGTTCTCCAGCAGCAGTTTATAGAATTGCAACTGTCTTATCTGACTTCTATTGGGCTTATTATTCTTCTTAAGAATGCCGGTCTTGTAATCGTATATCTTGATAGTGCGGTCAAGCTCATCGAGCTCCAGCAAATCACACTTACCACTTAAGGGGATATCATCAAGTTTCGACTCAACCCATTGTTCGGCAAGGTGGGCTTCTGTCAGACTTTGGGAAAATGCTGGCAAGAAGCCATTGATGATCCTATCCAACCGCTGATGCATCTGTCTGATATCCGCTTCTGAGAAATCCAACCACGTTATGCGTTGCCGGTAGCCTGCCGCCAGATCCTCGAGGGTAGATTCCCCCGTCTTGATCACCTTGTTGAGATAGTCCTGCAAGAAAGCATGCACAATCGAGCCGAACTCCAGACTCACGCTCGGTTGTTCGGGTATCCCTAGTAATCCTTTGGTAAGCAATACCAATCTATCTGACTGGCCCGCATTGTATTCAACGAACTTGTTCAGCAGCGAGGCAGACATCTTCTGACCTTCAATATGTGGCCGAAGCAAATCCATCAATCCTGCGTCATCAGGACGAACGTTATCCATCCAACAGTGCTCTGATTGTTGCGCTATCTGTTCATCATCGGGTGTTATCTCCTCAACACAAAGTTCTTCAAGCAACTCGCCAATTAATCCGCCCTTACCTATCGAGACCTCAAGCTCATCTCGCGCCCTGGTAATAGCAACGAACAGCAGACGCCGGATGTCGTTCTTATCTTTCACCGTCGAGAACAACATATTTTGACTCAGAGGTAGAGAGTTAGCAGCACTTCGATGCCAACTCTCATTGTCGGCATCGAGCAGATAGACGATGTCATATTCAAGACCTTTGGAACCATGGGCAGTAGTCAAGTTTACAGCCTCTGGGCGTTTTATTGGGATATCAACCTCGATATTCACGTCAAGCCTCTTGGCCTGATCGAGAATAGATACCACATCAGATAATCGTAACGGACGATCACTTTGACCAAAGGATGCATTCGCAGCAAGTTCGTCTTCGACAAAACACAATAACGCCTTGAGACCATAATTGAATTCTATGCTAGAGAGTAGATCCTGCTTATCGGCATCGCGATGGTATCGCTTGATTGGTTCTGCCAACTCGGCTATCACCTCACGGACGGGATGAGTGAGCGATTGCTTAGCGACATTGACCAACCAGCAGCCAAGTTCCTTCAATCTGGGATCAGCAGCAGTCCTCAGCGAGACTAGCCAGGATCGATGTTGCTTCTTGGCATTTAGGGCGAAACTGAAGTACTTCTCGGTTTCAACGCCCAGTTCGTCAGCTGTCAGGATCTGCGGAAGGTAGGCCTCCGCCTCATCAATTCTTTGCATTCCATATGCTGTGCAGAAACGCATAAGAGCCAATAGCGTTTGTAGCGACTCTATCTTGGTTACCGTATCGGATATCCGATAGTTATAGGCGATTCCTTGGGCCTTGAGATAAGGGATCATTCCCGCAAGCATATGATGCTTCGCCGCTATCACTGCAATGGCGGAGTCGGGATTATTGGAGTTGCTGATGGCTCCGCCCTCAATCCTCTTTTTGATATCAGCTGCGATTGCATGATACTCGGCTTCGCGCGAGGGGAACACCTTGGCGGATATACTCAGCGGCTCACGTTCCTTACGATGTGCGACCAACACCTTGTCTGCCGCGCTTGCTGTGGATCGATCATCGATTTGGCTTGCCACTCTTCTCCCCAAATCGAGCAATGATGGAAGGGAGCGGTAATTCGTCTTAAGGATAACCCTGGTTACGTCTTCATACTTCTTCTCGAACTGCTCGATATATTCGATACTGGCACCCTGGAAACGCATTATCGCCTGGTCATCATCACCCACCGCGAGGATATTTGGGCTCGGGCTATAGTCAGTTAGTAGATCTAGCAGACGCATCTGCGCGCCGTTAGTATCTTGGAACTCATCGACTAAGATGTATCGATATCGATCCTGCAAGTTATATTTGAGTGTTGGATTCTGCTCGATAGCTAAAATGGCATCCAATATCATGTCGTCATAATCGTACAAAGACTGCTTGTCCAATATAGTCTGGTACTGCTCAAATATTTTGATGGCTGACAACAGCTTCCTATTCACATTTCGTTCCTTAAGCAGCTTATCCTTACCACTTTTATCAGTGACCTCAAAGAACCTCTTCCTGAACTGTTGATACGCGCTACTCCTATCCCTGACATCTAGCCCAGTAGCTAAAGAACAGATGTGCCGATATTCGTTGAAGAAGAAAAGTGCATAGGGAGAATAGGTGCCAGGGATGCTGACAACAGGTTGTCTGAGTTGCCCGGGTACAGACGCCTCTATCCTTAGCATAGCGGCGTCAAATCTATCTATGAACTCCAACTTCTCCACTTTCCGTCTGGGAATCTCACTGTTTATCAGAGCGAGCAGTTCCTCATCATCCTCGATGAAATCGAAGAATTCGATGTTCTGCTGCACGATAGCCTTGAATTCTGCTGGACGCAGGCCCGAACGCTTGAACGTACTGATGAATGAGACCATATCGCGCATATTACCTGACAGGCCGTCTTTCGGTTTGCAGAAGAGTGGGTCATCGATACTAAGGTTCTGTAACAATGTGTTTACCAGATTAGCAGCCTGCAGGCTGGAGATATGTCTGTCATAGGCTCCGCGTTGGAAGAGCTCCTGATAGCGATTACGAAGAAAAGAGGCGAAGCTGTGGAAGGTTGAGATTTGTACGTCATAGGCAGCTCTGCCAATGAAACCGACCAGACGTTTAGTCATGGCCTGAGCGCCGGCATCGGTGAAGGTAAGACAGAGGATATTCTCTGGACTCACATCGCAGTGATGAAGGATGTTCATCACCCTCATACTGAGGAGTTGGGTTTTGCCCGTTCCTGGACCGGCTATTACCAATACTGGTCCGTTGAGTGTCTCAACCGCAAATCTCTGTTCGGGATTGAGCTTATCGAACTCTGACCTCAGCTGTTCGGGGATTTCCATGCAAGACTCCTCAATTTTCGCCGTCAACGCGCCGGAATCGCTCATTTGCTACAAGTGATTATAGCGGCCTAGTGTAGTTGACGTCATACATAGCAGGAGTTTCAACCATTAGATTTGTGCAGATGTCCCCTTAACAGCCCAATCAAATAGAGAATCATGAACACCAGCAAGTTGACTAAAACAACACTCGCTCCAGTTGGCGTAGCGAAAAGGAACGAAACCGTGAGTCCGATGAAGAAGCAGATGACGGACAATACCGCAGCACAGACTGTGACGGCCTTGAATCGCTTGCAGACATGCATCGAACTCAGTGCCGGGAATATGACCAGGCTTGATATCAGTAATGCCCCCATCATCCGCATACCAACGACTATCGTTAAAGCGATCAGAACCGCTAATACCGAGTTATAGATATCTACTCGCGTACCGGTAGCGCGTGCAAAAGTCTCATCGAAGGTAATGGCAAAGATCTTGTTATAAAAGAACACGAACAAAACCAAAACAGCTGCCGTTAGCACAACACTCAATATCAGGTCATCTTGGCTCAAGGCCAAGATAGACCCGAAAAGGTAATTATCAACATCGGTGTTCATACCGGTGGTCACAGATATCACAAATACTCCGATCGCTACCGAACTGGCAGAGATCAGGGCAATTGCCGCATCACCTTTAATCAGGCCTCGTTCACTCAAGCGCAACAACAGGAATGCAGCGATAATCGTCACCGGTATCGATACGGCTAACGGTGCCGCGTTGAGAGCAGTGGCGACAGCCAACGCGCCAAATCCAACATGTGATAACCCGTGGCCGATCATTGAATAACGCTTGAGCACCAAGCTAACGCCAAGTAGCGCAGAACAGAGGGAGACCATCAGACCAACAAACAGAGCCCTGACCATGAAGGTGAAGGTGAACATCTGCAGTAGTTCATTGTAGATCTCAGTCATTTGATAGCTCCTGATAGCCTGTAGAACTGCATGGTAGGTTATATGCGTCAGAGCAGAAGTCAGCCATGTTGAGCCGCCAAACCGCAGACCAAGCAGTGACCTCCACAAGAGTCACGGATGAGCTCCTGACCCGCTTTGGTGTGTTGAAATTCGTGCGCGCTGCCAAAGAAGACCTGGCGTTGCTCAAGATGTAGGATATGGGTGGCATAGGTGATGGCTGTTTGGACATCATGAGTGACAACGATGATGGTGATACCCTGCTTATTCAAGCTTTCGATCAATGAGTAGAGCTCTTGTTTTATCAACGGATCTAGGCCACTCATCGGCTCATCGAGGATCAACAGCTTCATGGTATCCGGTGCAGTGCAAAGCGCGCGCGCCAGCAGTACTCGCTGTTGTTGGCCTCCCGAAAGCTGACCAAAGCTGTAGCGTTTCAGGTCGCCGATACCTAGTCGTATCAAAGTCTCATCGACAATGCGACGATCCAGCGCTGAATAGAACGGTCTTGCTCCCCTGTTGGCCAGGCGGCCAGAAAGCACCACCTCCTCTACACTAGCGGGAAACGTACGCTGAAGTTCGTTTTGCTGCGGCAGATAACCGATACTGCGCGCTGAGACTCCTTCACCATAACTGATGCTACCGCTACTTGGCTGCTTAAGACCCAGTAGACCTTTTATCAAGGTGCTCTTCCCGCTGCCATTCTCACCTACGATGCAGAGATAATCCCCTTCTGCCAGCCTGAAATCCAATCCATGCGCCACAACCGACCCCTCATAGGAAAAGGCTGTATCACAACAGGAAACTATACTCATCTTCGATAATCCTTCTCTTTACGCTTAATTAAGAGCTGTTTTAAGATTCTCAACGTTTTGACTCATCAGGCTAAGATAGGTTGCGTCGGCTGCGAAATCATCTTTGGAGATGTTATGGCAGGCATGCAGCAACATCACCTGAGCACCAGTCTGCTCAGCGATTGTGTCAGCTAATCTATGGCTTGAGAGCTCAATCGTGAATACCACCGGTATGCTCTCATCTCGTACCTTCTTTATCAGATAGGCTATCGTATTGGCACTGGCCTCGGTCTGATTGGAACAACCAGGGAATGCGGCATAATACTGCAGTCCGTACTCCTCAGCAAAATAGAGAAACGGGAACCGGTCAGCAAAAACCACAGTTGTGCGCTGAGCCTGCGCCACGACCTCTCTGAATCGAGCATCGAGATCATCAAGTTGCTCAAGATAAGCCTGGGCGTTGCTATCGTACGCTGCGTTATGGTCTGTATCGGCCACCATCATGACATCTGCTATTGCTCTGACAATCAGTTTGGCATTTGGTACTGAGGTCCAGACATGTTCATCCTGTTCGTCCTGATGGACTTCGGATGTGTTTTCTTGACCTTTGTCATCGCCCTGTTGCTCGCCTTGATTATCCGGAGCTTCGCCTTGCATACCCTCCGCGACAACCTCATCGCGCGTGCTCACCACATCCATCAACCGGATGATGTGCTTATCGCTTGTATCGATGGACGACAGCATGTCATCTATCCAGGCGTCGGATTCACCGCCAACATAGATGAATATGTCGCACTCCTGCAATTTGATGATGTCTTGAGGCGTGGGCTCAAAGGAATGCGTCTCTGAACCTGGTGGCACCAACATAGAGACATCCGCACTATCACCTGCGATCTGCCGGGCAAAATCGTAGGGTGCGAATATCGAGGCGATCACTTTCAAGTTGCCAGTCGAACCATTTGCGTTATCTGAACCTTCCGATGTTCTGTCGCCCGTAATCGTCCCCGTAGACGTAGCACAGGCTGTGAGCGAAAGCATGATGCCTAGAGCAACGACGACAAAAATCCCTGCGAAAACTCGACTATGGGTTTTGTTAATAGAAGAAGTCGGTGCCGATATCTTATCTAAATGGCGATTTGCCACATCAGCTTTCATGTATCACACCCTTTTCCTCATTATCAGCTGAACTTGCACACAAGTCCGGAGGAAGGCACTTCTGACAGGTACCGTAGAAGACTGTCTTTAAGGCGTTGATAGCAAACGCGTGATCATTGAAAACATGTTCTTTTATATCTCGTAACACTTCACATTCCAAATGCAGTAGCTCGCCACAGTTCTCACACTTCAGATGGAATCGATCCTCGCACTCCATGGGTTCTTCTATGAGTTGAAAACAGGCACAGGGCAAACCCGCTACTGAGAACTTCTTGGCCTTTCCGTCTCGTGTCAATTTGTCCAAATAGCGATAGATGGTGGTTCGGCCTACCGGGTATCCGGTATTTGAGAGATGCGCCGTCACCTGATCGACGGTTACGTGCTCGCCTTTCAGCGACACAAGGTAATCTCTTATGGCCTCGCGTTGTCTGGTATTGTAACTAGCCATTTCGTAACACACCTTCTTATGAATATGAATCTGATTTTCTATTTCGCATTCAAGTGTATCGAAGCTATACTCCCGTTACAAGACTCTCTGTTTCAGGCATGTAAAATTTTGACTCCCTTCCTCACGCTAACTCTCACACTAACCGAAGCACTCGCACCGTTCGCACGGTGTGTGATATTTACTCCATAATCAATCGTTGATTATGGTATTTCTGATCTTTCCGGCATATTAGAACGAGAGCTGCAGACCAATGTTTATCTGCACAGTGCTTTTCCATGCTCAAGAAAGCCAGAAGGAAGGCCACAAACTCAATTGACTGCCAACCAACAATGGTTGGCCCGATGCCGAAGGGAGAGTGACCTATGCTCGTAGTCGCATGCGTTAAGCAAGTGCCAGACACCACGCAGGTCAGTATCGACCCGGTAACCAACACGCTGGTGCGTGAAGGCATACCAAACATCATGAATCCTTTTGATACTCATGCGCTTGAAGAGGCCTTGCGACTCAAAGATGCCTATGGCGTCAGAGTCGTGGTAGTATCGATGGGTCCACCGAATGCTGAAGTGACTCTGCGCAAAGCTTTATCATTGGGAGCAGATGAGGCTATCCTGCTTTCAGACAGAGCCTTTGGTGGGGCGGACACGCTCGCCACCAGTCGTGTTCTGGCAGAGGCTATTAAGAAGCTGGCAGAAGAAGATGAATTGGCACTGGTTATCTGCGGAAAGCAGACAATCGATGGCGACACAGCTCAAGTGGGCCCCGGAATAGCGGTTAATGTGGATCTTGTCCCACTCACATTGGTTGACAAGATCATAGACCTGGATCTGGACAACAAGAGCATAACTGTGAGCAGGAAACTGGAGCGACGACACGAGATCGTACAAGCTCAACTGCCTGCCCTGATTACTGTGGTAAGAGAGATCAACCGACCCCGCTACCCTACCGTTCCTATGCGTCTCAAAGCTCAGGAAACCCCTGTGGAGATATGGAATAACGAGTCGATGGGACTCGATGTCAATCAGATTGGCCTCAAGGGTTCTCCCACTGCAGTGCGCAAGATATTCTCCCCCGAGCGCGAACCCGGTGAGATCATCGGTGACGGTACAAACGACCCGGTGGGCACTGCACAACTTCTGGTGGACAAACTGGTGAGCAAGGAGTTACTGCATCTCTGATTGCAGTTTCCCGATATCTCATCGCTAGCATAGTAAGGATACTAGATAATGGAAGAACCAAAGAAGATCCGCAGGCCGCGAGGGAAAGCCTCCCTCATCCCAGATAAATGTATCGCCTGTGGGGCAAGATGCCAAACCACCTGTCCCGCCGATGCCAT
>DBPN01000049.1:45507-45701 GCA_002305585.1 Eggerthellales bacterium UBA1419 | reverse complement strand
CATTTCACACCCGAAGAGCAGGCGATAATCGCTCAGCTTGATGCCGAAAAACAACCAGGCGAGCAAACAGAGGAATTATCCGCAGAGGAAATCGAATTACACAGCTATCTGGATGGATACCGAGGTGTTTGGGTATTCGTCGAGCAAACAGGGGGCGACGCAGCAAAGGTCTCTTGGGAGCTTATGGGAGTTGG
>DBPN01000049.1:0-45450 GCA_002305585.1 Eggerthellales bacterium UBA1419 | reverse complement strand
ACAACGCTTACCTCATCGATGACCCGCTGTTGGAGAACTACCGAACCAAACCTTACACGGAGGGTATCACCTCCCTGGTGGAGAAGTATAAACCGGAGATAGTACTCATGGGCGCCACAGGACTGGGGCGCGATCTTGCCGGAGCCGTGGCAACGCACCTCAAGACTGGTTTGACTGCNNCCCGCCTTTGGCGGCAACATCATGGCCACCATCTTCTGCGAGAAACGTCGTCCGCAGATGGCCTCGGTCAGGCCACACGTAATGCCCATGCCCTGCAAAGATGAGGAAGCTACCGGACAGATAATCCGCGAGAGCATTGGCATGACAGAAGCCGACATCCCTACAAAGGTGCTCGAGGTCATATTCGATGCTGGCCAGACCGACGACCAGGAGATCGGAGACGCAGAGTTCATCGTATCAGGAGGCCGCGGCCTGCTTGATAAACAGAATTTCAAGCTGATAAGAGAGCTTGCTGATGAGCTTGGCGGTGTGGTTGGTTCTTCGAGAAGTGCTGTTGATGCCGGCTGGATCGATGTAGAGCATCAAGTAGGTCAAACCGGTAAGACGGTGCGACCAAAGATCTATATCGCCTGCGGTATCAGTGGAGCGATCCAACATCTTGTGGGTATGCAGGATGCCGACCTGGTCATTGCGATCAACCGCGACCCCGAGGCACCGATCTTCGAAGTTGCCGATATCGGTATCGTCGGCGACCTGTTTGAGATCGTGCCTGCCATTACCGAGAGCATCCGGCGAGCGAAAGCTGCTAATGGCCACCAAGCCTGCGTGCTAAAGCCGGTACAAGGATAAGAAGGGTTTCATAATGCCAAATCCAATGGTTTTCGCACTTGTCCTCGTGGCAGCTGTAGTGCTGTTCATCTGGAGCGCTGTGCGACGTTTCTCACTACTTCGTGTTGGTAGACCAGAAGACCGCTTCAACGATATACCAGCACGGATTCGCGATACTCTGGTCTATGCCTTTGGTCAGAAGAGAGTGGTACGCAAGGCTTTTGGTTTCAATCATCTTCTGTTGTTCTGGTCGTTCCTTATCCTACTCATCGCCAACGGTGAGTTCATCCTCAAGGGTCTGAACCCGGCGATCTCATTCATGTCACTGCCCGCTGTGGTCCACAACCCTATCTACCTGATATTCGACCTGGTGTCACTAATAGTCTTGCTCTGTGTGATCATCGCCGCGATAAGGAGGATTGTCAAACCCCCCTTCCCCGGTGCCCTAACCGCCGATGCCTACGTGATTTTAGGCATGGTAGCAGCCCTGATGATTGCATATTTTAACCTGCATGGACTTGAGCTCGCTTCAGGCGAGATGATCGCCTTGATGCCGATCTCCTCAGCAGTTGGCGGCCTCTTCTATAGCGGTATCACTCCCGTGGCAGCACACCCGCTTATCACTATCTGGTGGTGGGTGCACGCGATTGTCCTGCTCGGCTTCCTCAATTACCTGCCTTACAGCAAGCACATGCACATATTGTCATCAATCCCCAATATCTACTTCAAACGTTTTGACCACGCGAACACACTGCCACGTGAGACGTTTGTCAGCGATGCCAGATTTGGTGTTGAGAGCGTGGCCGATCTGACTTGGAAGGATCTGTTGGACTCGTTCTCCTGCACTGAATGTGGTCGTTGCCAAATGGTCTGCCCGGCAAACCTGACAGATAAACCGCTCAATCCACGACAAGTCATCCACGATATCAAGATCAACCTGTTGGAAAATGGTCCGGCGATGAGAAAAGGCGCAGAACCCAAACTCGCACTCATCGGTGGTGGTGGAGAAGGTTCCATTACAGAGGATCAGGTCTGGTCCTGCACCAGTTGTGGCGCGTGTATGGAGGTCTGCCCGGTTTTCATCGAGCAGATGCCCAAGATCCTCCAGATCAGACGAAACCTTGTGGAGGCAAAGGCGGATTTCCCCGAAGAGCTGCTCAATCTCTTTGAGAACATGGAACAACGCAGCAACCCGTGGGGTATCGCACCGTCGGATCGAACCAAGTGGTGCTCATTGCTTGATGTTAAACCGTTTGATGAGGATTGCGAATACCTGTTCTATGTTGGTTGCGCCGGGGCCTTTGATTCGCGCAACAAGCAGATCGCCCTTGCGATGGCCATGATCCTAGATGCCGCTGGAATCTCTTGGGGAATCCTCGGTAAAGAAGAGATGTGCTGCGGAGATTCTGCGCGCAGGCTCGGCAATGAGTATCTTTTTGACCAGATGGCGCAGGCCAACGTGGAACTATGGGAGCAAAAGGGCGTGAAGAAGATCATCACGATGTGCCCGCATTGCTTCTCGACGCTGAAGAATGATTATCGCCAATATGGCTTCAACGGCGAAGTGATCAGCCATTCCGAATTCATCGCAGAGCTGTTAACTGCTGGCACGTTGAAACTTGCGGAAAAGGTTGATCTTGGCAAGATCACCTTCCATGACTCCTGCTATCTGGGCAGACATAACGATATCTACGAGCAACCACGCTCGGTAATCAGTGCCGCCACCGGCAGGGATCCTGTCGAGATGAAGCGCAATCACTCAGATTCCTTTTGTTGTGGAGCAGGCGGAGGCCGAATGTGGATGGAAGAGCAGCTTGGCACACGCATCAATCTCGAGCGAGTGCGCGAAGCGCTTGATGAGGATCCCGATACCGTCTGCGTTGCTTGCCCGTACTGCATGACCATGTTCGAAGATGGCCTAAAAGACGAGCATCGGGAGATGGTCAATGTAAGGGATATCGCCGAAGTTGTCGCCATGGCTCTTCCGAGACAGTAATCTTCTCATCGCAGTCGTCAAATCAAGAAGCGCTGCTCCCTAGGTTAAAGGGGCAGCGCTTCTTCGTCATAGTGGCTTCTCGGCCATTGGCACGCGATGAAACCTAATCATGGTTGAGCGACGATGTCTAGATCGCCATCACCCAATGGTGCCCTGACTATCACTGTTCGATAGCCGCCTTCAACGCCTCCACCCTGTTTGTTGCCTCCCAAGTGAATTCCGGCAACTCACGACCAAAGTGGCCATAAGCCGCAGTTTTACGGTAAATTGGCCGATAGAGGTCAAGAGCATCGATGATAGCAGCTGGACGCAAATCGAATACCTGCTGTATCGCAGCCACGATCTTCTCCTCAGCGATAGAGTTCGTTCCAAAGGTATCGAGCATCAGGCTCAATGGGTGAGCCATGCCAATGCCATAGGCTACCTGGATCTCACAGCGCTCGGCTAATCCTGCGGCAACCACATTCTTAGCCACCCAACGCGCAGCATACGCACCCGAACGATCGACCTTAGTGGCGTCCTTACCTGAGAAGCAACCGCCACCATGACGCCCTGACCCGCCGTAGGTATCAACGATTATCTTGCGTCCAGTGAGACCAGTGTCCCCTGCCGGTCCGCCAATCACAAACCTACCGGTAGGGTTGACATAGATCTCTGCTGTGGTTGAGTCAATACCCCAACGCTCGAAAACAGGAGTGATGACCTGCTCTATCAAATCCATTCTCAGCTGACCCTCAACATCAACGTCTTCATCGTGTTGGGTGGAGATGAGGATCTTCTCAACGCTTTGCGGACGTCCGGCGCGATAGCGGACGCTCACCTGTGTCTTGCCATCCGGCCGCAGATAAGGGAGCAGACCGCTCTTTCGTGCCTCGGTAAGTCTCTCTGCCAGACGATGCGCCAGGAAGATTGGCAAGGGCATGAGGGTTGGTGTCTCATTACAGGCGTAACCGAACATCATGCCCTGATCACCAGCGCCCATCAGCTCATAGGGATCCTCAACCGTCTGATTATGCTGCACCTCGTATGATTCATCAACACCTCGGGCGATATCACTGCTCTGCTCGTGAACAGCATTGACTATCCCAACTGAGACGCTCTGGAAACCGGTACCCGGGTTGTTGTAGCCGATATCATTGATTACCGCACGCACTATCTTGTCGAAATCCACATAGGCTTGTGTGCGTATCTCCCCTGCCAATACCACCAAGCCTTCCGTAACAAGGGTTTCGCAGGCTACGCGTACCTTTGTGCGGTCAGCTTTCTCGCCGCTGGAAGATAGATAACCCTGTACCTCCAGCTCCGCCTCTCGTGCGAGTATGGCATCGAGTATTGCATCGGATATCTGGTCGCAGACCTTATCTGGATGACCTTCGGTCACACTTTCCGAAGTAAAGATATAATCTCCCGGCAATCCAACAGTTCCTGTTGATTGTGTTTTTGCGGCCAACTCAGCTGGTGTGCCGATGCATGGTTGCTGTTCACTCATTCCTGCTCCTATCATGAAAGAATCCCCTGTGAAAGGGGATTCTGTGAGCTGATGAGAACTTCACTGTTTCCCCCATCTTCCAGAAGACCAGACAAGAGGATGTTTTTCCTATTGTCAGATTCCCTGCCAAGATTTGGCACCATACAGCAGAGCAGCTGCTGGTTGCCGGGGCTTCACGGGGCTTGGTCCCTCCGCCCACAGTGATTGGGATACGCGTGAGACAAACGCGTTTCGCCAACCACCTCTTGATGAGTACTCAATAGCATAACGTATACAAACAATCAGGGGAAGTTGATTGCCGTCAAACTCCATACTGGGGGGTCTGAGCGTTTGGGATAACAACTCTGGCCTTTGTTCCAACCGGTTGATTGGCTTCTAAAGTGATAGACATCCCATGTCGCTGAGCTATCTCCTTGGCGATGGACAACCCCAAACCGCTGCCAGATTTGTTCTCCTCCGAACGTTGCTTGTGGAAACGCTCGAACACGAATGGTAAATCTTCCTCGGCGATTCCACACCCTTGATCATTGATGACAATGCTGACTCCGTGATCGTCAGTGATCATCTCGACATCTATTTGAGAGTTATCCGGTGAGAACTTCAAGGCATTGTCTAGCAAGATCAGGAACAGCTGCCTCAACCGAACATAGTCTCCTTGCACGCTGATGGGATCTCCGGAAAGGCTGGTCACCACTCTGACACTCTTACCCTCCGCAATCTGCCTGATACCGCGAATCACATCTTCGAGCACATCGTTGATACTGACATCCGCCATCTGGATATCGAAATCAGGATTCTGCAATCGCGACAGATCGAGAAGATCACTGACCAAACGCTCTAGATGACTGCTCTCGAGCAACATCTGTCGATGGTATTGATCAAGTCTGTCTTGATCAGACACCACACCATCGCGAATCGCCTCGAGTGAGCCCTTGATAACGGTTACCGGCGTTCTAAGCTCGTGCGAGACATTAGCTACAAAGTCACGTCTAAGCTGCTCGAGCTTCGCCTGCTCATGTGATGCCAGCTCCAATCTATCCGTCATCTCATCCAACGCCAGTGCCAACTCGCCAATCTCGTCATCTTGCTTGATACCGGTTCTGGCCTGATAGGCCCCCTCGCTCACCTGCAGGGCAACCGACTTCATCTTCTCAAGAGGCTCAGTGAAACGGCCGGCGAACAGCCGCGCAACCACCAAAGAGACGATGACACCGACAACAAGGCATATCAACAAGATGATCAATCCACTGTTGGTTGCCGAAGTGCTCAGCCCTATCTGCTCATGCAATAGCACAACACCCGCGACCTCACCGTTCGCCAATAGTATCGGCGCAGCAGCTGTGATAGTTGGCGTACCAAGGATATCGCCAAAACTCTCACTTATCACCTGCTCGCCATCCAAAGCGCGCGAGATCACAGACTCGGCACCCGCTGGCAGATCTTTGTAAGCGATACTGAGCTGTCCCTGTCCGATAGTAATCTGGTTGAGGCTCGGATCGACTATCCAGATATCGCCAACAGAAGCCGCGTCTAACAACCTCAAGTAAGCGCCATATGCTTGAGTACTGCCCGCACCTGATCCTTGGCTACCACCCGCATTCGAACCCCCACTACCTGAGCCTCCACCGTTCCCGCTATCGGCTCCCGTTGCAACTCCCGAGCCGTTGCCAGCTCCCTGCCCCTGACCTCTGCTCTGCGTCCCGCTCGAGTTTGTGGTATCGGAATTGGTGTTGGGATCCGAAGTGGAAGTGTTGGCGTTATTATCAGCATCAGGGGAGATTGCATCAGAAGTGGTGGTAGCATCAAACCTCTCGAAGTATCCCGTCATGGATTCTGCGATACTCTGCGCTCTGGCTTCTAGTTCCTCTTTGTGAGTCTGCGTGTTGTATTCAGAGAACAGCAGGTAGAATGACAGCCCGATGACCACTGAGAACACCAAAAAGGAGCAGAGGAAATACAGTAGTAGCCGTAAACGGATCCTGTTTTTCATCTCAGGACCTCGAATTTGTAGCCAACACCCCAGATTGTCTTGATCTCCCAACCCGGATGCTCAACTGCATCGAGTTTCGCTCGCAAGCGTTTGATGTGCGAATCCACAGTGCGCATATCGCCATAGTAGTCGAATCCCCAGATGCTGTTAAGCAGATTCTCACGAGTGAATACCTTATTCTTATTAGTGATGAGCAACCAAAGCAGCTCAGTTTCCTTCTTTGTTAGAGGAATATTCGTCGAGCCTATCATCGTTGAGTACTCATCAAGGTTCACAGTCAGATCCTGATGAACTGAAACATGGAATGAAGGTTCATCGTCTCGGATGATCCTCCTGAGGATTGCGCGCACCCGCGCCAAGATCTCTGCAGGAGAGGATGGTTTGACCACATAATCATCTGCACCGATATCCAAACCCATGATGCGCTCGAAATCCTCGCCGCGAGCCGTGATCATGATTATCGGAACATTGCTGAATGAGCGGATCTGCCTGCAGGCTTCAAATCCATCCATCACGGGCATCATCACATCTAACAAGACGATATCCGGATTGTGTTCCCTTACATAACTAACAGCATCACTGCCATTGTAGGCTTCTAGGACATCGAAACCCTCGCGCTTGGCATAATCTGAAAGCATTGCGACGATCTGTTTGTTGTCATCGACGATGAGCATCTTCTGCATGGTGCCCTCCTTATCGTCAATACTATACGAATCAGCTGTGGCGAATCTGTGACAAGGATAGAGGAACATGCCATATAAAAGAACGCACTATGACAAACTTCTGCCATAAATGACCCCTATTCTGGTTGCAGGACAGGAAATCAGACGGTGATGAGTTAACTCGCAAGACAATCTGCTTCAAAGGTTTACTCGTAGCCATCTACAAGAGAAGGATCAGAAAGGAAGGTGTAGGAAATGAAGACTTTGGCTATCAGGCATAAGAGGTTCATTATCGCGCTTGGCTGTGCGTTGGTGATGTTGGTTGCCTTGCCAACAGTAGCTTTGGCAGCGGTACCCGTGACAAACGCAGCTCAGATCGTCGCCGAACTCACGGGACGAGATGTCAACTCGATCATCGATGAGCGCGTCACTGACGGAAAAGCCTATGGGACGATTGCTGACGAAGCTGGTGTACTTGAGCAATTCAAGAACAGAGTCCTTGAGCTCAGACAAGAAGCGATTGCCGCTCGCGTAGCCGCTGGCACGATGACTCAGGAGCAGGCCAACAACAGGCTTGAGCTCTTGCAACAGAGGCGCGATCTCTGCGACGGAACAGCTGCTGGCTATATGGCAGCTGAACGCGGCACCAATCTTGGTCTTGGCCTAGGCGCAGCCAGCGGTACCGGCATGGCCAATGGGGCAGTCACTGGTAATGGCACCGGCACTGGCGGAGGTTTTGGCGCAACGGATAACCCCACACCTGGAACATGCATAGGGACTGGCGTGGGTGCTGGAACTGTAGGCGGTCAGGGTAATGGTAACGGAGCTCGCGGACGCTGAGTTTGAACCATCAATCCCAGCTAGGGCAGAAACAGAGAGGGTGTGCCGCGAAGGTGCACCCTCTCTGTTTCTGCTTTGTCTGCATCTTTTCTGCAGTATCCTCCTACCAGCGGAAAATTGCGGAAAATATGTTCAAGCACTCATATCCTCCGGGAAAAATCTCCAAGAACTCTGTTCAATATTGTTTTATTGCTTTAGAATTATGAACACTTCAAGGAATACCCTAAAACCAGAAACGGAAGCGCTCATGCTCACTGAGACAGAATTCGCAGTTCTTAACACGCTGCGCAAGAATCCCGCTGAATCACAACGGGCTTTAGCGCAAGCCACAAACCGCTCGGTCGGCACAGTAAACTCAACTTTGAGACGTCTTAGAGAAAATGGCTATGCCAATGATCTGAACATCACAGAGGCTGGATTAAAAGCTCTTGAACCCTACCGAGTAAACAACGCCATCGTCATGGCAGCTGGCATGTCCACACGCTTTGCCCCGATCTCATATGAGAAACCCAAAGGACTGCTGGAAGTTCGCGGTGAATTACTGATAGAGCGCGTTATCAGGCAGCTTCAGGAGGCCGGGATTGACGATATCACCGTTGTCGTTGGCTATAAGATGGAACAATTCCTCTTCCTTGAAGATAAGATGAACGTAAAGATCGCCGTCAACAAGCACTATGACGAACGTAACAACCACTCAACCCTGAAGATCGTCGAGGCACAACTCGATAATACCTTCATCTGCTGCTCTGATAACTACTATACAGAAAACGTCTTCGAGCCATATGTCTATCAAGCCTATTACGCCGCCGTCTGGCATGATGGCCCAACCGATGAGTGGGGAATCCACACCACAGCTCGTGGCCGCATAAGTAAGACCGGGCCAGGTTGCTCTGATGCCTGGATCATGTTTGGTCAGGCCTATTTCGACAGAGAGTTCTCCAAAAGGTTCGTGAAGATTCTCAACGAGGTCTACGACAGGCCAGAGACCAAGTCTAAGCTCTGGGAGGAGATCTACGCCGACCATATCAAGGAACTCGATATGTATATCCGCAAATACCCGCCGGGGATTATCCATGAATTTGATTCACTCGATGAGCTAAGGTACTTCGAGCCTGACTTCATCTGTAACATCGACTCCAGAATCCTTGATAATATCTGCACCACACTCGCTGTCCAACGTGATGATCTCAGCAACTTCTCGCCTATCATCGAAGGTCTGAGCAACCTATCTTTTTGTTTTGAAGCCAAAGGCTGCAAGTATGTCTATCGACACCCCGGGGTTGCTACCCAGGGTATCCTGAACAGACGTGCCGAAGCCGATGCCGAGAAGATAGCCTATGAGCTTGGGCTGGACAAAACATTCATCTATCTTGATCCCGATACGGGCTGGAAACTTTCTCACTATGTGAATGTGACCGAGCATTTTGATTACCACAATCCCAGGCATGTCAAACAGAGCCTCGACCTCATTCGCCAACTCCATGTCTCAGGAAAGACAATCGACAATCGTTTCGACATCTTCGCGGAGACTGCCAAGATCAAGGAGCGCTTGTTGGGTGGCGGTCAGGCCGGTGCACAGAAACGACTCGATTTCCCGGATTTCGCGGAGCTTGATTCGCGGGCGACCCGATTGTATCAACATTGCCAGGCTGATGGCGTGAAACCAGTGCTCTGCCATAACGATTTCTATGATCCCAACATCCTCATTGAGGGTGAATCGATGTATCTCATCGACTGGGAATACTCAGGCATGAGTGATTACGCCTGTGACGTTGGCGTTTTCATCTGTTGCTCGGACTACACGTTCGATGAGGCGCTCGAGGTTATGCGACTCTACTTTGGCAGGGATCTATCTGAGACAGAGCTACGCCACTGTATCGCCTACGTCTCACTGGCCAGCTATTACTGGTTTGTCTGGGCGCTTTTCAAAGAGGCCTGTGACGAACCGGTGGGTGAATATCTCTATCTTTGGTATCGATTCGCGAAAGAATATGGAGAGCGGGCTCTCCAACTCTATGAAAGCGGGGAAAACTGATGGAAGTAATCGGCACAGCGGTTGTCTATCTGATAATGGTGTGCGCGGTAATCGGCGCCGTAGCATCTGTCATCAATCCAGAAAGTGAGCTGGGGAAAGAGTTCGTTGCCGGTATCGACTCCATTGGACCGATCTTCTTGCCGGTGGCAGGTATCATGGCGGCGGCCCCTTATCTCACCGCCTTCGTCACCAGTGTCTTTGGGCCGGTATTCTCGGCTGTCGGCGCCGATCCCGCTATGGCAGCCACTACCTTGATCGCCGTCGATATGGGTGGCTACCAACTGGCAGAAGCACTGGCTCAGACAAAGGAAAGCTGGATCATGGCGATGATGACCGGCTATATGGCAGGAGCCACCATAGTCTTCACCATCCCAGTGGCTCTGAAGATGATTCAAAAGAAAGACCAGAAATATCTAGCATTAGGTGTGATGTCTGGTCTATTGTCAATCCCTATCGGTGTACTCGTCTCCAGTGGGATAATCGCTTTCACAAATCCGATGATCCGCGAGGTCATCTCCACCAACGGCGAAGCGACCTATCAGCTGGCATTGAGCTTTGGCACTATTGGCTTGAACCTGATACCCCTGATGATCTTCTGCGTCGTGCTGGCGTTGGGACTGATGTTCAAACCTGACGCCATGATCAAGGGCTTCATCGTCTTTGGGCGCGTGCTTGAATCAGTGCTCAAATTGGTCTTTGTGCTTGTGGTTGTAGAGTACTTCACTGGCTTGCCATCAACCTGGATGGGAGCCATGTGGGGTTTCGAGCCGATTATAGCCGATGAGAGCGACCTGTTCAGAGCGTTGGAGGTTTCGGGCGCTGTAGGCATCATGCTCTGCGGTGCATTCCCTATGGTGCACTTGATCAAGAGATACCTGGCGAAACCACTTGCGGTAGCGGGTAAGTTCGTTGGTTTGAGCTCAGATGCTACTACTGGTTTACTGGCGGCGTCAGCTAACGTCCTGGCCTTGCTGGCAATCATCAAGGACCTCAAGGCTCGTGATAAGGTCATCACTCTTGCTTTTGCCGTCTGCTGTGCCTTCCTGTTTGGTGACCATCTCTCGTTTACCGCCAATTTCCAGCCCTCACTGATAGTGCCCGTCCTGTTGGGAAAACTATCTGCCGGTATCTGTGCAATAGTGTTCGCAAATCTTTTGGCAGTTAAGAAAGCAGAGCAGCTCGAAGCAGAGCAAGTTGAGGCTGATTTGGCAGAGAAAGCCGAAAAGGCACTGCAACCAGCCTACGAGGAGCAGATATAGCGTTTTTCAGCTGTTCAGGTAGCCAGTAACAGCTACAATTTGGATATGGACACTTTCAACCATAATGAAACACATATCCAGGCAATAGCTGATTATCTGGCTACTGGCGCCAACGCAGGATGCGATCACTGCCTTGGCTTTGAACTTGAGCATTTCGTTGTCGAGGCGAACAGTAATCGTCTGGTTCCCTATCTTGCCGGCACTGATGATTCTTGTGCTGTGCATGACGTTCTAAAGAGGCTCTCAGGGTTCTATGACAAACAGATAAACGAGATTCAGTCCGATGGTAACTCATACCTGATCGGTTTATCCCGGCCGGGACTGAATATCACCCTCGAGCCCGGAGCGCAACTGGAAGTTAGTATTGGCCCTGCTCATACGATCCAACAGATCGAACATCTGTATAAGGATTTCCACTCTGAGATAGAACCTATCCTCTCAGAGTATGGCTTCAAGCTGCTGACGTATGGCTATCACCCCACAGCTTGTGCAAGCGATATCCCCTTGATCCCCAAGGCTCGCTATCGGCTAATGGATCATCATTTCAAGTCAACTGGCAAGCACGGGATCTGTATGATGCGCGCCAGCGCCTCCACCCAGGTGAGCGTCGATTACAGCAGCGAGCAGGATTGCATCCGCAAGTTCCGTATCTCCAACGCTCTGGGGCCGCTATTGGCTTTCATCACCGACAACGCGCCAGTCTTCGAGTGCAGCAGGGTCGATATGCGCACAAGCGGTTTGGCACAGACAACACAAAGCGGACTCCCGTTGCCAAAGCGCATGGTCCGCATGGCCATCTGGGATGATGTGGACTCGGCACGGTCGTTGATTCCGCCAGCTTCCTTCTCGGAGGACTTTGGCTTTCGAAGCTACGCGAACACGGTATTGTCCTCTCCGGCGATCTTCAGTGTCCAACTGGACGAGAATGGTGAACCTTGCCCTCTCTGTGGTCAGAGAAGCGAGTACACTGGCTTTGAATCCTTCGGCTCGGTCTTTCGCGACACCCATTTCACTAAGCCCCTTATTGAGCACATTCTATCGCTCTTCTTCTTCGATACTCGTCTTAAGGGCTATATGGAGATTCGTATCGCGGACTCACTACCGCTGGATTATGCTCTGGCTTTCACCGCGCTCATCAAGGGCATATTCTACAGCGATGAGGCACTTGATCACCTCGAAAAAACCTTAATAGGTGTTGCTGAGACCGCTATCGCCGCAGCGAAAGCGGAGCTGAGAGAACAAGCCTATGCGGCAATCGTCTACCATCGTAGAGCAGCCGATTGGTTGGATGAGCTGTTCGATCTGGCTCGTGCTGGTCTGCCCTTAGATGAGCAACAGTACCTGCAGCCTCTCCAGGCGCTGGTTGATTCACGTCAGACTTTGGTCGATTGTCACTCTGCTGAGACCATAAACACTCTGTCAGAGGTGGGGCCAAGGTGAAGTCCCAATGAAAACAGCAGCTGCAGCCGCTGTTCAGCAAGCGTATCTCGATGCCTTCTTCGAACTCGAAGGTGATCTACCGGGTCGAGAAGCAGCACAGAACTATCTAACTGGCTCCACCGCCTATTATCATGACCGGTTGATAAGCTACGGATTTATTCCCAAGCTCTATGATATGCCCAAACTGCTGCACTTGGACAAGATCGCTCAGACGACCTGCGCGATCCTGGACAAGGTAGTTGATCGCTATCTGGTGGATGCTGATTACCGTCAACTCTTTGGTTTCTCTCCCCTGCTGGAGCAACTGATACTACTGCCAACCGGCTATGATCAGAAGATACCTATACAGCGACTCGACCTCTTCTTGGATGAGGAGTCGGGCGATTTCAGGTTCTGCGAGTTCAATACCGATGGCACCAGCGCCATGAATGAGGACCGTGAGACAACCAATGCCTTGTCACGCACCGCCTGTTACCAATCACTGAAAGAACAGCATCGCGTTGAGCGCCAGGAGTTGTTCGAGAACTGGATTGATGCCTTCTTGGACATCTACCAAGCCTCTAAGCAAGCGGTGGAGAATCCGCAAATAGCGATAGTGGACTATCTTGCCAGCGCGACGATGTATGAGTTCGAGGAATTCCGCAGGCGCTTTGAGCGACGCGGCTACCGCTGTATGGTCTGCGCTGTTGACTCATTGCGTTTTGAGGATGGTGTGCTGCTTGGAACCGACATCGACCCCTCGCGAGCCGCCCGTGAAGGCTTAACACGCATTGACGCGGTCTACCGTCGAGCCGTGACCAGCGAGTTGATGGACGAACTTGAAGCGAGCGAATGCGTTTTACCTATAAGTGGATCGACAGATAACGTAGATATCCCGCGCGGTGCCCGAGCGCTTGTCGCTGCTGTAGAGACGTTGAGTATCTGCATGATCGGTGGATTTAGAACCCAGATCGCGCATTGCAAGCAGCTGTTCAGCATTCTGCACCTGCCCCAGTCCTTGAACTTCATGACCAAGGAGCAGCAGGAATTCATTCGCGCGCACATCCCATACACCAGTCCGCTGAGCTCCCTGCACATCGACATCGAGGCAGTTATCGCCAATAGGGATCAGTGGATCATCAAGCCACGGGATGGCTACGCCTCCAAAGGTGTGTATGCGGGTGTTGATCACAGTGATGATCAGTGGCGCGAGCAGGTGCTGCAACATAGTGATGACAACTACATCATCCAAACCTATTGTCAACAGTATCCAATGCTCAATACCCGGCCATTCCCGGTTGATGGTGAATATCAACCGCTTTATACCAGCGCTGAAGCCGCCCAGGCAGATGCAAGCTTTGAACCGTTGCGGTTGGAACCCTGGAACCTGCTTACTGGACTCTACGTCTACGATGGTCGCTTCAGTGGCATCTTTGACAGAGCCGGTCAGTCGGGACTGATAGTCGGCTTCCAGGGCGGCATCACAATCGGCTCGCTTCTGATAGACTATGACGCCAAAGCAGGCTTGGCTTTGCGCACCCGAGATACTGACGATTCTTAACCGATCATCTTTGATTGACGGCCACTGCACGACGACTAGTGAACCAGGAGTACCCATGACCAGACCGGTCCGCGTTAGATTCGCGCCCTCACCAACCGGAAACCTGCACATCGGCGGTGCCCGCACCGCAATCTATAACTGGGCCTTTGCCCGTCGACACGGTGGAAGCTTTGTCTTGCGTATCGAGGATACCGACCCAGAGCGATCGACTACAGAGAACACCGCCCAGATAGTTCGCTCGCTGCGCTGGCTTGGCCTGGACTGGGATGAGGGACCGGAGATAGGCGGAAATTATGGCCCCTACCTGCAATCACAGCGATTCGCCACCTACAACGAGGCGTTGGAGCGGCTTAAGCGGAATGGCTCGGTCTACCCCTGTTTCTGCACGCCTGATGAACTCAATGCGAAACGCGAGGCTGCTCAAGCGGCTAACTTGAGTAACACAGGCTACGACCGTAGTTGTCGTGATTTACCAGCCGATGAAGTCGCTAAACGCATATCTGACGGGGAGTCGCATACCTGGCGCCTCAAGGTTCCGCTGGACCATGGGCCTGTCACCTTTGATGACCTGGTCTTTGGCACCACGAGTTTTCCTATCGAACAGATGGACGATTTCATCATCTTGCGTTCGGACGGCAGTCCAACGTACAACTTCGTCGTCTGTATTGATGACGTATCGATGGACATCAGCCACGTGATCCGCGGTGACGACCATCTCTCCAATACACCCAAGCAGATACTTGTTTACGAGGCCCTGGGCGCTCCTGCGCCGCATTTCGCCCATCTCTCGATGATACTGGGCCCTGACGGCAAGCGCCTCTCCAAACGACACGGTGCCACCAGCGTGGAGGCTTATCAGCAACAAGGTTTTCTACCCGAAGCATTGCTGAATTATCTGGCACTTCTGGGCTGGTCGCTAGACGGGGAGACCACGGTCTTCTCATCCGACACCCTTAAAGAGAACTTTGGCTTTGATCGCATCTCTAGGAATCCGGCAGTGTTTGACGAAACTAAACTCACTTGGATGAACAGCGCCTACATCAAGGCGATGGGCGCTTCCTTTTTCGTCGATGCCTGGCTCCCCTATCTGCAAGAAGTCGGGTTCACACGCAACGGTGACACCCTGCTTGACGCGAGCGGAGCGCTATTGTCGGGAACTCCCGCTACTGTTGAGGAGGTAGACGCTGACGTAATCACAAATCGCTGCTGGTACGAGGCTATCTATCCCCTCGTCGCTGAGCGCGCTAAGAAACTGGATGAGGTCAACGCGATGACAGCCTTCCTGTTCAGCGGAGATAAGGTGTTCTACGATGAGAAATCTGTAGAGAAATGCCTACGTAAACCCGGTATCGATAAGGTTCTTACACGTTGTCTCGATGAACTGGCAAACGAAGATATGCTTTGGCAACACGCTGAGCTGGAAGAGGCCCTGCGCTCACTGCCGGAACAGTTGGACCTTAAGCCCAAAGTAGTGTTCCAGGCAGTACGTGTGGCGGTTTGTGGGAACATGGTCTCTCCGCCGTTATTCGAATCGCTCGAACTCTTAGGTAGAAAGCGTACCATCGCTAGGATAAAGGCAGCCCGCAATCTGTTGCTCTAAACCTTACGGTAGGCAAACTGCCACTTCACAGGCAGATCAATACGTCCCCTTGCCTCCCAAACGCTGCTGTACTATTGCGTATACCAACTAAGCTGGCGGCTGTTGGGGCCACGATCGTTGATTGCGTTGAGATCGACGTAGCCGTAGCTACCGTTTGGGTATTGCATACCCTCGACTTGACCCTTTGACGTATATTGCCAGATATCAAAGGGGAATGCCGGTTCAACATCCATATAGCCGGTGTTGTCTCCGTAGCGCGGTATCCAGACGAAGTCAAATGCATCATAGTCGATAGCGAAGTCCACATACCGATGATGGCCGATGTAGATGCCAACCTTCTGGGCGCCCAAGGAACGCAGTTGCGTTAGGAAAGCAGCAGTGTATACCCGCATGTTCGATTGCGGCTGACTGCCCCAATCATCGGGCAATGATTCGATATCGGCAACGTAGAACTTGGGATAGCAGCCACTGGTGTTAGCCAAGGTATAGAAGCGTATCGCTTCTGCCCGAGCTTCATCGGCCGAAGAATACGTTACATAAGTATAGGCTCCGTAGGGCACTCCGTGACGGTTGCAACCAGCAGCATATCGGACATAACTTGCCAAGGTAATATCGAGGTCTTCAACTCCGTGGTTTGTTTGGAGGATGGCCAGCTCTATGTTGCTATAGGCAGCCTCAGTGACATAATCTGAATTCCAACGACTCAGGTCGACGATGGCGCCGACCTTGCTAATCTGGGTGACATCCTGTGCCCTGTAAAAGAGGATATCTTTGCCAAAACCCACTTGGTACCAGTTCCCCGCCGCATCATAGGGAATAGCGAACAAGGTTGCTGCTGCCGTCCAATTCATCACCTCAAACGAGCTGGTGACAGGTGCGCTGTAAGCCGGTGTGCCGGCTTGGACATTGAACTTGCTGGCAACAGTGACTTGTGTGTCATTGAGCGGCAAGGGTCCGTATCGCAACTCAAGTCGCACCAATTGCGGCACTGCGCTGATACCGCCAAAGACCACCCCCTGGCTGCAGAGATCCTCGCTTGCAAACTGACTAAGAACGCTCCTGCAGCTATCGGGCGCGTTAGCCAACAATAAGGGTATGCCATTCTTTGACAGGTATGATGCAGACGTCAAAGCATCGGGAAAGTTGATTGAGAAGCCGCTTGCTATCGCAGTGGTGTCAAACGAGAAATAATCACTATCCACAAGATAATCTGCAATCACTCGCGATGTCTCATAACGATTAGTGCCCGCAAGGCGGATCACAGCATTTGGGTCACCTGGTACAGTCGCAAACGCAGGGTCAGATACTGGCTCTTCTCCAGACTGCTGCGAATCTGGCTCCGCGTCGGCTTGTAAACGTGACGAGAACACACCTTCCAGATAGGCTTGAGTATCCGGACCGATTCTAGTGGTGCCGCCAACGATAATCGCCTTGGTGAAACCGGGATTGCTCTCGATAATGGCCTTAGTAGCTACTGTTAATCCACCATTGGGTTGAGCCAGGAGCACAGGGGCCTTCTGTGCGGCCGCGAAAGGCGCTATGGCGGCGGAGTCGGCAAAATCAACACCAGTAGCGATTATAAGGGTATCTCCAAAGGGATTCTCTGAGACAGACATCTGATCGAAGATCTGCTCAGCAGTCGCATAACGATCTGAACCACTGAGTCGGGTGACGCTTGCTAGCCCAAGCAGCTCGGTCAATTGAATCGCGACCTGTTTGCTGACCACTGCCTCCCCGCCGACGATGATCGCCTTTTGGACTCCTAAGCGCACCAATTCTGCCCTAGTGACTTCTGGCAATGTATCTGGTTTGGTAAGCAGGATCGGATAATCCATGATCCCGGCAATTGAGGAAGCTGCGAGAGCGTCAGCAAAGCTGAAGCCCGAGGCGATGATGACACCTTGTGTCGAGCCTTGTGCAGGATAGACATCCGGATAGGTCATCTGCGAGACCTTGACTGCGGTCTCAAAACGGTCGCTACCCTCGATTTCTGTCAAGGGTATGCCGTTATCTACTAAGTCTTCTGGCTCCAATTGACTGTTTGCCTGCAGCTGGTTGTCCGTTTGCAGCGTAGATGAGATGACGCCTTCAGTTGCAAGAGCGGCTCGAGCAGATAACACGCAAAATGAGAGGGCGAGCAGCAGAACAAGCGATACCTTAAGGGAAACACTCTTGGTGCTGTTGATCATTTCGTCATCACCTCATCAGAGGTAGGCGGGAACCTCATAACTGAGATACGAAGGTGTACCTGTAGCATCGTAGATGGTTTTCATCTGCAAGGCAATCTTCGCGGCCCAGGCAACATCGGTTGCGTATTGCTTTCCCCAGACACCCAAAGCCATGGCTTCGGGATTCCAGCGCATCTTGTACAGCGTGTCCAGTCCTTGACCGATGTATTGTGCCTTGATCCAGGCCGCTCCACCTAATATCGCCTTCTCGGGAGTATCCCAGCCTTCAGTCTTGGCGCGTTGAGAGCCGGTGCCAACGGGATCATCATCATAGGCACCGATACCAAAGAAGTTATAGTAGGTCTTGCCATCGATAACAACACCTTGAGCCAGCTCCGATCTGCCCCAACCAGTCTCCCAGCCAGCATGCATGGTCAGATAGACCTCGTTGATGCCAACGGCTTGAGCGGCACTGACAAACAGTTCGCCCTTACCTGCCATATACATCTTGTTTGCCAAGAATGTGTTCAGTCCCGCTCCAGTAACCCCGCTGTACTTTGATAAGACGAGGAACTGATAATCCCTAGCAGAGAACGATGCCGGATTAAGATACGATGAGACTTCATCTTTAGATGCATCAACCCAAGATCCATTCTTTTGGATTTGAGGCTTCTTTTTGTACTGATACTCCAACGCATCGGTATAACTGATCGCGTAGGTTGTGAAACGTGTTCCGATCACATCTTCTCTGACAACCTGGGAGATAGCGGAATAACCGCCAAAGAAACGGATGGAAACCAGTGTGCCAGCTGTATTGTCTGCCGCCATAAGCGTGGTGTGCATCTGCTGCAGGGCAGAAGCGCTAGCATCAACAAGCTGGATGACAGAATTACTCTTTCCCTGTAAAACGCCTCCGGCTAAAGCATCTGCGAAACCCAACCCATTGGCTAAACCAAGCTGATCGTAAGACATACCAGCTTGATTAACACTCCATTCCACGATCTTCTGGGAAGTCTCATAGCGGTTGGTTCCGGCCAAGCGCTGAACAGTATATCCATAGTCTACGCATAGCGCGTAAGCTCCGTCGCAGACAACACTGCTGCCACCTGTGATGATGATCGCATCAAAGCGCTGAGAACCTAATGGCCCATTCTCCGCAATCCAGCTGCTAACAACTTCTGGCAGATTGCCGCTGGAGTCAGTCAACAGGATCGGTGCATTATATTTTGCGGAATAAGGCGAGATGCTGGCAGAGTCCGCGAAGTTAAAACCATATGAGATAATCAATGTCTTGCTCTTACTACTAGTATCTTTTATCTCATCGGCGATACCAAGTGCGGTACCAAAGCGGTTCGAGCCTTCAATACGCGTAACATCCAGACCCATTGTCCTGATCTGACCTTCTACAGTTGTTGATATCACCGCGGTGCCTCCAATGACATAGGCTTGTGTGGCCCCCAAGCGCTCTATCTCATCTATGGTGGCAGCAGGCAAACCACCCGCGAGCGTTAGCAGGACGGGATAATCCCTTGTGCCGGCTAATGCGGTGGCAGCAAGCGCGTCCGGGAAGTCCATGCCTGAGGCGATGATGACGCCAGATGATCCATTTGGATACGCAGTCTGCGAGATTTCCGCTGCGGTCTCATAACGGTCGGCTCCGTTGAACTCTGTGCTGATCCTGATGCCAGAAGAAGTAGCTTGTGAGCTAAGCTCCTCGGCTTGAGCAATTACAGGCGAGCCAATGAAGGTTATGCAAACGAAGGTTGTCAATGCGGCAACAAGCGCAAACCAGACGGTCTTCCTACTGATGACCCTATTCTCAATATCGCCAACCAAGCTAGTCCCTGACGTAATGGATTCAGGCGCAATCTCCCCTGATGATCGTGTGGATCGAAAAACCACCTTTAACCTGCTTTCTCAACTTTTTTGGGCTGACCCCTGCGTGCATGCTTCATCTGTGGCAGCACTGTGAATAGAGGCTCAACTTCAAACACAAATTCCACACCCGGCTTGAAGTGGGCGCCACGATATCCGCTCTCCTGAGCCTGAACTGCGGGAACCTCTTCGTCGAATTCGGAGAAATCAACCGGCGCTTCTGGGAATTGGGGTACTGTTACCGGAAAGTTCTTAGCTGATATATCAAAGGTTGGCATGTTGTCTTCTGCTGTTCTGGCCGACTGAACCTGTTGCGCTTGAACCTGAACCTGTTGCGCTTGAACCTCAATCTGCTGCAGCGATGCCAGCACCTCCGAGACCATATCGATGGTGAAATCCATAGAGGTGCTTTCTTGAGCTAGAGTAGGCTCAGCTGGCTGGTGACCAAGACTGCCAATGAGGAATTCACTGTTGCGCAATTGGCTGATAATCTCCTCGGTTTCCTGATCGAGCTTGATTTGGTTGCGCTTCCGCGCATCATCACGGTTCACTGTTGCGCTCTCCACCACTGTGCTTGCGGCGAAGACTCCTGTAACAAATTCCTTGGGAGTCTCGATCTTGGTGAAGTCGAGGTTCTGATCATCGATGTTGTTCGCCGGGTTGAACGCGCACTGCATGGTACGACAAACTTCCCTGCGTTGGTATAGGACTGCTGCAAATATGGCGATTGCGCCCAATAGGCAGACTACGACCATTCCTGCAATCCCATATAACGCATAACCGCTTTCAATTGCACCCTCATTGATGAAACCGGCAACTGATAACAGTGCGGAAAGAACAACGGCAACAACAACCAAGGGTACGATAATGGAGTTCGCCTGGATACGTTTCTGTTTCATGTGGCGTCCTTTGTCATTATTTAGCCCTTTACAGGGCACTGTTAGCCATAAATGTTACTACAATGTCCAATTTGTGACAATGTATACCAGCCATTCTCCACATCTATGAACTGCCACCGGCCACCGAGTTGATTCGCAAGTTGAACCGAACTATGTCTTTTCTATCGAACTCAACCGGACGTGTGCGGCTGAGTTGGAGAATCCTTTTATGAAGATAGGCCGTAAGGGTCGGTCACAATGCTGCTACGATTGCCTCGGTCATCGCTTGGGTCCCAATTGCCGCGGAGTCGTGAACGGCGATGTCAGCAGTACGTAAGCCTTGGTCGAGCACGCTCTCAACGGCGGTCTCGATTGCAATTGCCTCGTCTTCCAGCTGCAGAGAATGACGCAGCAGCATCGCGGCAGAAAGGATAGTCGCAATTGGGTTGGCGATGTCTTTGCCGGCGATATCCGGTGCTGAACCGTGAATGGGCTCATAGAGGCCAAAGCTGCCCTCGCCAACAGAGGCAGAGGCCAACATGCCAATGGAACCGGTAAGCTGAGAAGCCTCGTCGGAGAGGATGTCGCCGAACAGGTTCGAGGTTAGCAGCACGTCGAATTGAGCGGGATCGCGAATAAGCTGCATGGCCGCATTATCCACCAACATATTTACGCAGGTGACCTCTGGGTATTCGCTTGACAGCCGATGTACCGTCTCTCGCCATAATCGCGAGCTTTCCAAGACGTTGGCCTTATCCACGCTTATCAGGTTCTTGTTGCGACTTTGCGCTGCTCGAAAGGCTACATGGGAGATGCGCTCGATCTCGGTTTTGCTATAGCTTTCGGTATCGAAGGCCTCTTCGCCAAAGCTACCCTGCCGTCTGCCGCGTTCGCCAAAGTAGATCCCCCCGGTCAGCTCACGCACTATGAGGATATCAAAACCAGCTGCAATCCTCTCCATGTGTAGAGGGCTGGCTTGAGCCAGCTGGGGAAACAGACGTACAGGTCTAAGATTCGCATACAGTCCCAACGCCGAACGCAAAGCCAACAATCCGGTCTCGGGCCGTTGGTGCACAGGTAGATCATCGTAGGCTGGTCCACCAACAGCACCCAACAACACGCAGTCTGCTGCTCTGCACGCAGCCAAAGTCTCTTGGGGAAGAGGATTGCCGCAAATCTCGACAGCGCGGCCGCCAATCGGATACTCGCTGAAGATGAAATCATGCCCATACCGCTTCGCGATACGATCCAGCACCTGTACGGCTGCAGAGACGATCTCTGGCCCAATGCCGTCACCCTTTAGCAGGACTACCTCTTTGGCAGGAGCCGCGGTTGGGGATTCACTCACTGTAAACCTCCCTTGGTTATCAAGCTGATAAGCCCTTGGTTCTCGATGATCTTCGTTAGGAACTCGGGAAACGCCGTGAATTGATACTCTGTGCCCTGCGTGACGTTCTTGATGATGCCCTGCTGGTACTCTACTTCAAGCTCGTCTCCAGCTTGGATCTGGGAACTTGCTTCGGGGCACTCGATGATCGCCAACCCGATATTGATGGCGTTACGATAGAAGATGCGCGCGAAACTCTCCGCAATCACCAGCGAGACCCCGCTTTCCCTCAATACCAAAGGTGCGTGCTCGCGCGATGAGCCACAGCCGAAGTTCTTTCCGGCAACGATGATGTCGCCTAGAGCGAGCTTATGATGGAAGTCTGAGTCGATGTCTTCCATGGCGTGCATCGCCAGCTCCTTGACATCGGTGATATTCAGGTAGCGTGCGGGGATGATGACATCAGTATCGACATTGTTGCCATATTTAAGTACCTTGCTCATCTGGCACCCGCCTCTCCCTCAACCTGTTGAGCCAACGTAGCGGGATGAGTGATGTAGCCAGTGACCGCGCTAGCTGCCGCAACAGCCGGACTGGCCAGGTAAACCTCCGAGTCTACATGCCCCATACGACCAACGAAGTTGCGGTTGGATGTGGCCACGGCTCTCTCCCCGGCCGCGAGTATACCCATATGTCCACCCAAACAGGGACCGCAGGTTGGCGCGGACACCAGCGCTCCTGCTTCGATGAATATCTCAAGCAGACCCATACGCAACGCCTGCAGGTAAACGGTGGGTGTCGCCGGTATGACGATGGTACGCACGCCTTTGGCAACCTTGCGCCCCTTTAAAATCTCTGCCGCGATGATCAGATCCTCCAGACGACCATTGGTACAGGAGCCGATGAAGCTCTGATCGAGGTGGATCCTCTCACCCACCTCGATCTGATCGAGTGTGCACGTATTAGAGGGAAGATGCGGAAAAGCGACCGTTGGTTGGATACTGCTCAGGTCGATTGTGATAGACCGGGCATACTCGGCTCCCTCATCCGCTGCATTTATCCGAGGCGGCTTAGCTCCATGCTCCTGCAGATAAACCCGCGTTGCATCATCCACCACGAAGATGCCGTTCTTGGCTCCGGCCTCGATAGCCATATTGCAGATGCAGAGTCGATCGCTGATGGTTAAAGCCGCGACACCCGGTCCACTGAACTCCAGCGACTGATAAAGCGCGCCATCCACGCCAATCATGCCGATTAGCGTGAGGATGACATCCTTTCCTGATACCCATGGCTGCAACGTGCCATGCAATTCAACCTTGATAGCTTGTGGCACCTTGAACCAGGCCTTGCCGATGGCCATTGCCGCAGCCATATCGGTTGAACCCACACCGGTAGAAAATGCTCCCAGCGCGCCGTAGGTACAGGTATGTGAATCGGCACCGATGACAACATCCCCTGCGGTCACTAGACCCAATTCCGGCAATAAGGCGTGCTCGATGCCCATCTCACCGCCATCGTAGAAACCTTCGATGCCCTGTTCAGTGGCAAAATCCCTGCACAGCTTGCAGTTGGCGGCAGACTTGATGTCCTTGTTCGGCGCGAAGTGGTCCATCACCAAAGAGATCCTCTGCGCATCGAACACACTCGTGTTCATACGTCGGAATTCCTCGATTGCCACCGGAGCAGTGATGTCGTTGCCCAAGACGCGATCCAAATCGCAGAGTATCAACTCGCCAGCGGCAACAGAGTCGCGGTTGCAGTGAGCCGCCAGGATCTTTTGGGTCATGGTCATGGTAGTGGTCTTGGTTGTGCGCGTTGTATCGGTCATTGCAAGCAGCCTTCCCCGTTCATTTGCAAGCGGTCTTATTTGTACTAAGGTAAGCAGCCTTCAGTTGTGATCAACTAAAGGATACCAGCTTGTTGAGCGCATTCAGATAGGCCAGGATGCTTGATTCGATGATGTCCGTTGAAAGACCACGACCGGTGAGCAGTTCGTTGCCACTGCGCACTTTGACTATCACCTCGCCCAAAGCGTCCTGACCGTCGGATGTCGAGTTGATGGTGTAGTATTCCAGCTTACTGTCGGTGATGCCGATGATCTTATCGATGGCATTATAAGCGGCGTCAACCGGACCATCTCCCAGCGAGACATCCTCCAGCTCATCACCGTTGCGGCGCAGGCGGATCACACAGACCGCGTTAGTGTCCTTGGCGGTGTGCACATCGAAGGTAACCAACTTGTAGAGATTCTCAACATACTCCCGATTGGTGACGATAGCCTCCAAATCGCTGTCGGTGACGTCTTTCTTGCGATCGGCGATCTGTTTGAATTTGGCAAACGCTGTGTCCAGCTCATCTTTGGTCAACGCATAACCCAATTCTGAAAGGCGAGCATCGAAGGCATGTCGCCCGGAGTGCTTGCCCAAGACCATGTTGTTGGCGAGAAAACCGACGCTTTCCGGCTTGATGATCTCATACGTAGTCCGTTCAGCCATTACACCGTGCTGATGGATACCGCTCTCATGCACGAAGGCATTCTTGCCCACGATAGATTTATTCAAGGGAACCGTTTGTCCAATGATGTTATAAATCAAACGGCTGGCCCGGTACAGTTGCCGGGTCTCGATCATTGTTGTGCCGCCGTAGAGATCGGGTCGGGTCTGCAGGGCCATCACGACTTCTTCGAGTGCGGCGTTACCAGCGCGCTCACCAATGCCGTTTACCGTGCATTCAATCTGTCCCGCTCCGGCTTTTACTCCTGCCAGAGAGTTGGCCGTAGCCATACCCAGATCGTCATGACAATGCACAGCGATGATCGCCTGGTCGATGTTCTCAACATTGTTGCGCAGATACTGGATGAGATCATACATCTCGGCTGGAGTGGTGTAACCAACGGTATCAGGTATGTTCACGGTGCCGGCACCCGCTTTGATTGCCGCCGTGACAACCTTGGCCAAAAACTCCCTATCTGAACGAGTGGCATCTTCTGCCGAGAACTCCACATCGGCACAACGATTCCTTGCGTAAGAGACCATGGCCGCAGTGCGCTCCAACACCTGCTCAGGCGTCATACGCAACTTATATTGCATATGCACATCCGACGTAGCGATGAACAGATGTATGCGCGGATGCACAGCTCCGACCAATGCCTCGGCAGAGGCATCGATATCCTTCTCCAACGCACGCGACAGCGAGGCAACCGATGACTCCTTGACTAGGTTGGCAATAGTCTTCACGCTCTCGAAGTCTCCCGGAGAAGACACTGCGAAACCAGCTTCCATAACGTCGACTTTGAGGGCTTCGAGCTGACGAGCGACTTCCTGCTTCTCATAAAGGTTCATACTGCAGCCCGGCGCCTGTTCGCCATCGCGCAGCGTTGTGTCAAAGATCTTGATGTGCCTGTTCATCTCTGTCTCCCTCACTCAATCGTCTGTACTGATATCCACTATTTTTCGAACCGTACTTCTCATCGCTCAGCACTGGACCCACCTAACTGAATCTGTCTTGCTGCCGTTTGGCCTGTCTTGCTGCCGTTTGGCCTGCGTTTGGCCTGTCTTTCTCCAGCACGAACCCAAAGCGAAATAAAAAACCCCCGCGGCGTCTGCCGCAGGGGTTTTGCTCACGAGTTGGGATTTGCCCTCTCTAGCTCCTCTGTTCGGCACAACGCCAAGATTTCCTGCTGCCAAGCAGCAGGCCGGTAAGGCCGAGGGTGAAGAGATTGTTAGAAGAGGCAATCATGTTAGTGCGATCCTTCCTGTACGTTAGTGCTAAAGAATAGGTCACTGGTGAGCCAGCTGTCAACGTGAGGTTAAGAAATTGATACAAATAGTGGCTCCATCGGCAGAAGCATCGGTAAAAGGCTTAATGGCGGTTACTTCGTTACTACTCCGACAGAATTCGTCGGTAATGCAGCAGAAGCCGTAAAAAAGGGTAAGCCAGTAAAAACTAAAAACTAAACTGTCAAATCACGACCGAATTTGAATCTTCGGTGGCTTTATTATTGACGTAGCGAGGTTTGGTCGGTAAGATTACGACTTGCGCCCATTCGGGGCACGAAGCGCAGGCTTCAGCACTGGGGTGTCGTCTAATGGTAGGACAGCAGATTCTGGTTCTGTCAGTGAGGGTTCGACTCCTTCCACCCCAGCCAGAAGACGCGATTGGCTCACAGGAAGTCGAAACTGTGAGAGCACGAAGAGTACGATGCAAGACTGGTTGTTAGCATTTGATACAACCGCCATATATGGCCCGTTCGTCTAGCGGTTTAGGACGCCGCCCTCTCAAGGCGGAGATCGAGGGTTCGAATCCCTTACGGGCTACCACATGTAATCAAGAACCCCTGCATTCAGGGGTTCTTGTGTTGTGTCAGTCCTTCTGAGTCCGAGAGTTCCACTCAACGTAGGTCGGTCTTCCTGCGCACAGAATTGCAGATAATGCGGTATATTCCCCAAATTGCCCTAGGCTGCTGTTACCTGCATGCTGGCAAGGATATTGATTGCAATCGGCGCCACGGCAGCGATTATCACTGCGGCCAACATGAATAATCCGATTGGTATGACCATTTGAGCCGGCATCTTGTTCACGCGTTCCTCAAGTTCCTGGCAATGCCGATTGAACATCACCTCAGATTGAACTTTTAGAGTAGTGGCAACTGGGGCTCCAGCCGCTAAAGAAGCAGAGACAGCTGCCACGAACATCGTGAGCTCTTCGATGTGGCAGCGCTCAGCCATAGCACTCAGCGCCTGCGAAAGCGTGAAGCCAAGATAACGTATATCTCTCATCACCAGCTTGAATTCCTCAGCCAATGGACCGCTGCTTTTCTCGCAGACCAACGTGATAGCCCGTGACATGGTTAAGCCACCTTCAACACTAACGGCCAAGAGATCCAAAGCTAGAGGCAGCGCAGCTTTGATCTTCGCTGCCCTTCGGCTTGCCAGCATGGCTAAGAGCAAGCGAGGCATGGGTAAGGAGATGGCCGCCAGACAAGTGCCTAACAGCAAGCGCATTTTAGCATCGCTTGAGAAGCTTGAGATGAGCATGACTGTCACCAGTGCTGCTGAGGCATAGAAGAGAATCGATGCGCCATGCCAAAGACCAGGCGCGATATCCAGTCCGGCGCGAGAGAGGAGTAAACGAGTACGCATCATGAGGGTTTGTGGTAGCGGCACTACCGAGTTAACCGACTTGGCCAGTTGATAAAAAGGTGATGCTTTTTCATTCAACCGAACCTGAGCGTGTGAACGGGTTGGCTTGATACCCAGCAGCTTGGTTAGAGACACGACCACAAGCAAACCCGCAAAGCATCCTGCTATGATAGCGGAGAAAACAGCTATAGTGTGCATCTATCGCCTCTCAATCAGTGGGCATGGAATATATGCGTCGCACACAAAGCAAGCCCAGAGTATCAAGAATCAGGATAGTGATAACAACCAGAGGCCAGATTGGACTAGCCCAGAAGGTTCGTGCTATGTCTGGAGAGCCAAGCAGAAATAAGGCCAAAACCGCAATCGGGGCGCAGGCAATGATCTTCGACACCAGCCGTGCTTGGGCAGTAACAGCTTTTATATGCCTTCGTAGCGCCTGTCTGCGTGTTATCCGGTCTGCTACCGTATCTATCAGCTCGGCCATTTTGCCGCCTCCTACCTTCTGAACCCCGATTATGGTGGCCAGAAAAGCCACATCTTGACTGCTCATACGTTGGGCTAAGGCTTCAAGCGAATCTTCCAGTGACACTCCAGCCAATGTGACTTCAGTATTGACTCGAGCGAGCTCACGTTTTAAGGGGTCGGTCATACACTCGCCCACACTGGAAAACGCAGTCTGAATCGTTTGACCGGCGCGAAGGCTTTGCGCCACCATCGGTAAAGCGTTTTGGATCTGTCTATCAAATGTCGCCATCTTTCGGCGGCGCATGGTACGCCTAGAAACTGCAATTGCCACCAATGCTGTCAGCGCTACCCCAACTGCAAGATTTGGACCCATGATGAGAAGAAAGCTAAAGGAAACAGCAAGGACACTGATGGTAGCCCGGTAACTCACTCTGGCGTGCCGACCACCTCTAATCGATTGTCGATCGCCACATCCAGACCTTCGATTTCCCATGCCAAGCCGGCGAACCCCAAGATTCTGATCTACTTGTGAACCTTGGTCGTTAAAGACACGATGAGCATATAACTCGTCCTGTCTTGCCACCCTTGCCGCATACCAACACAATGCCGCAAGCGTAGCTGCAAAGACGGAGACGATGCCAATCACAAGCGCTACTATCGACATATCCCCTGCATCCCTTCGCTGGTAGGGCAAACGTCATAGAACCAACTTTGATCCGCTACAGCTCCCCATGACGCAATTCGCCTCATAAGTTCCGGTACGGGATTCTGACAACCCACAAAGCGACCCATCACGCGCGATTTACTTGTTCCGTCTACTGCGCTTACGCTAGATTGCTCAAATCTGAAGAGCTCCTCTGTGGTGATGACTTCCGATTCCATTCCCATAAGCGCAGTGATGGAGCTGACTTTGCGTGATCCATCGCTGTAGCGCTTAACAACCACCACAAGATCTATTGCTTGAGCGATCATTGCACGAATGGTCTTCGATTCATACGTTTGAACAGCTCGCCGGATCATGTTCTCCAACCTGGTGAAAGTGGTATTGGCGTCATTCGCGTGGATGGTTGTAAGCGAACCATCGTGTCCTGTAGTCATGGCATTGATCATGTCCAAAGCTTCAATGCTGCGGCACTCCCCCACCACAATCCTATCCGGACGCATCCTAAGCGCGTTCACCACCAAGTCATAGATACTTACTGCACCGGCTCCTTCAGTGTTAGCTGGACGTGCCTCGAGCGCGACAAGGTTTTCCAAGGAAAGCTGTAGTTCAGCTGCATCCTCAATAGTGACAACGCGTTCATGAGCGGGTATGAAGCAAGAGAGCACATTGAGCAAGGTGGTCTTCCCTGATCCCGTCCCGCCAGCAACTACAATCGAACATCGTCCCTTTACAGCCGCTTCTAAAAACAACAGCATCGCTGGAGAAAGACTCTCTTCCCGCAGCAGATCAGCTGCTGTCATATGATCATGATTGAACTTGCGGATGGTCAGAGCAGAACCGTTGAATGAGATTGGTGCAATCACCGCGTTCACGCGACTACCGTCCTGGAGTCTGGCGTCCATCAAAGGGCTCTGCTCATCGCACCTACGATTCACTTCTTGACCAATCCTGTCGATTATCCGTCTAAGATGAGCCTCGTCAGCGAAATGCGCCTCGGTACGCTGCATTCTTCCACAGCGCTCCACGAAGATGCAATCCGGCCCGTTTACGGCAACCTCTGTAACATCCTCATCAGCCAGAAAAGGCTGTAGCGGCCCTAGATAGAGGAAGTCGTCGATGATCTCCTTAACCACTCGGCGATAGTCGATAAGATCCAAGCTGAGACCGCTGCCAGTGATTACCTTGGCACAGACCTCTTCGATGATGCCCCTGATTGTGGAATTAGATGGAGCGGATCCCAGTTCGGTTATTCGCGCCACTAATTCCGTTTGAACTTCAGACTTCAGATGCGAGACGGCCAGATTTCCTCGCTGATTCAACCCAACCACACTCATTCACCAACTTCAGTCTCGCTGGCAGGATGTAATGTGAGCCTGGCGCGCTCACCACTATCCTGCGCAAACTGAAGCACACAGGCAACCTCACTCGTCAACTCCAAGGTGACCGTGGTGTAGCCATTCACACTTGCGTTAAGCGAGCTGTCTAAAGCCAAGACGCGAACGCTGTTCGCAATCACTTCTCCCTGGACCAACAGGTCAACCCTGTCTCCCGGATGCAACAGGCCAGCAAGACCGGTTTCCATTGTCACTGCTATCGAGGTCGCGACCATGCCTGGATTGACTGCAAAAGCTAGACTTGAGACATTTCCTTCGCCAGAAAGCATGTCTGCTGTGATCTGAGTGTTATCTCTAACCGCTACGATAAGCTCTCTTCCGATAATCAGGGAGAGATCACGTAGCGCGCCTTTGCTCACGAAAGGTTGTGGCACGTCTGCTATTCTTAGAGTCGCCTCATCAAGCGTTTCGCCCATAACGAGATCCCTGCCAGCCACAACAACAGAGACAGTCTCAGCAGACATCTGCTTGCGTAAAGCGACAGTCTCGGCGGACATGATACCCGCGATTACCGATCCGCCCACGGCCAATGTCACCGCTAAGGCCACTATGGCGATGAACAGGTTTGGATGACGCAAGAAGATGTTGCTAGTTGGCTGCGATGCCAAAGCAGCCTTAGTAGTCGATGCATTCGTTCGGCCTCTATCCAAAAACGACATACTTTCGCCCCTCCTGCTCGGCTTCATTCAAAGATTGCAAGTTCATCAACTGCCCTACCGATCTCACTTTGCAGCTCAGCCGGCATCTGCGCATAAGTGTGGGGCTCAAAGGTTGCCAGCATAAATCCCAAGCCTTCAGCAGTCTTCCAGCAGCCCTGACTTGTTGCAGACCACACCGGCCTCCAGATGAATGGCGCAGCATCTGTATATGGCATGCCGCATGTGGTAAAGGTCGTCTTGATAGGCACGCTGTCAATCCCCAGTGCCGGTGCGAATGTTGGCTGGTACTCTCCACTCAGCACCACCTGATACGCATATACCCGCCGGGTTTCTGGTGGTGAATTGAAGGGAGGATTGGTGTCTTCTGGTAACTCATAGAAGTAGACATCCACTGTTCCCTGATAGCCAAAGGAACGCAGGGATCCTGTGATCTCCTCTGCGATATGCTGACCCGGATCCTCCTTGCTGCCTGCTACAAGCGCCACACTCGGTGACATCGATGCTTCCCGAGCTGCACCCAAAGCTTCTTCCTGCGCCATCTTCATCTGGATTGCACCAGCAAGGTCCACTCCGAGAGAAAGCACTGCGAACAGGATTGGCAGTAACACTATCACCAACACCAAGGCATCACCCCGCTGCTTTCGCTGCATATACAGGATAGCCTCAGGCATCTGCATCAACCTCGAACCTCATAGAGAGCATATGCGTCCGGTCCAGCGACCTTTCCAAAGTGATTTCGCTTGCCCAAGGAAGTGGAAACAACAACGCTACCCTATAGCTCACAGCAGCTCGAATGCGCATATAATTTCGTTCCTCTGCGTAATTACGTATCCCATAAACGCCATCTGATCCATCCGCTGTGCCAATCGTATCTATCACGTTGCTTATCTGATAGTTAGATCCAGAAACCGAGAGGGCAGAGGCATCCAGGTGTGTCCAATCCGCCAAAATCGCCTCCTGCAGCTGTCTGTCGACATCTTCTGCATCTGCAAGGGCAGCTCTTTCCACGGCATCTAATGAGCGACCAACATTGAGCAGCGCATGATCGAGTGACAACTGCTGATAAGCCAACCATGAGGCCTGACAGATGAAGAATATGGTTATTACTATAACGGGAAGCGAGAAGCACATCGCAAGTAAATGAGCCTGCCCCACCTCTGAGTCACCCCACATACTCACCACCCACCACTAGTAATCGTTTCATCTATCAGGGAAACTCCCGAGGCCGAAACCGAGTATGAACCTGATCCCCCGGCAGCAGATGACAAGAACATCGCCGCATTGGTCACAAATGGTCGATTCACTAGAACTCTAGTCGTGACCTGTCTGGATGCCACCGTGCGAGAGAGCGAGCAGTACTCCCCGCTCTCAGCGTCAAAGACCTTATCGTCATAATCCGTGGACTCAACATCTCCCACAGCGAACTCTACTGTCGCTACTTCTGCGATATGCGGATAGGCATCGTGAAGGAATCCCTGCAGCTCAGCTGTTGTGGTAGCCGATTCCGCAGCCAGAAGGCACGCTGCATCTGCTGCCGCGGCTGCCGCGAGCGACTTATCGGTAAGCATACGTCCACATTCGTATGCCGGTAGAGCTAGTACAGCTAGCGCGATAATAGCGAATGCCGCTGCCAGCAGTGCTGCCTCGCCGCGCTCGCAATCAGGATCTTGGCGCATTGTCTCTGCCCTCCTTTCCTCGACCGATTCCAGTTAGCGTTCTCGCTGTGCCTTACTCGCTGATCGTACCGATGGTAGTCATGGCATCATTCCACAGCGTTTCGATGGATGGGACACCCGTGGTGTAGAGGAATACACCCAGAACAACAACGATGAGGATTCCTACGATGATCTCGAGTATGTGCGATTGACCTGATTCGCGACTTTCCTCTGGCTTTGCGAAGAATAGCGACACGAAACTCAGCATGTTCATAACTTGTTCTCTCATGATTCTTCCCTTCATCCTTTACAGCAGATCCCGTTCTCACAGCTATCAGCCACTCTCGATTACCTCTTTACCTCAACTCAAGGAAAAGGCTGCTAAGGCGGATGGGCCCAAACCTCCACCATCTAGATCGCCTGCCAGATGGCGCCCGTCATCATCGCCGCGGAGATGTACGGGGCAAGCGGTATCCTGTTTCCTAACGCCTTCCTACCCCTCCGCAACAAGCTCAAAACAAGAGTTCCCGTCAAGCAGCCGAGCATCACTATCAAGGCGGGCAGAAGACCAGTGACTGCAGTCACAACGGGTAATGCGAGCAAAGATTTACAGTCTCCCCCACCAATCACCGAATCAGCAGATATCCTGTTGATCGCTAAGCAGATAGCCAAGAAGAAGATTCCACAGACTAGAGAAAGCGCGCCATGCAACAAAGCTGTCCCACGTAACAGTTGCAGGGCAACCCCACAGATGAACAGGACCAGCGTGATACAATCCGGTATCAACCGTGCTGATAGATCTGTTAGGACCATCACGGCGCAAGCGGCACAGATAACCGCAAGTACTAGTGCAAGTTCCAAGCGTGTGCCCAATACCACTGTCGCCATGGCGATGACCGAGCCGCATGCAGCGCATAAGGTGGCCACGATTGGGATGGGTAAAGACAGCGCAGTATTCAACTCATAACGTTTTTGGATATCAGAGTCTGCTGGAAGTGCCGCTATGCTCGATACGCTCTTCGCGATGGCGCACTTAGCCGTAGTATCTAATCGAGATAGATGATTGCAGACTGTCTCTGCCAGCTCACGGCTTACCGCCTGCAGAGGTATCGCCCAACGGATGTATTCGATGAAACGTTTTGATCCTGGTTGTCTGGGGTCGGCTATCAGAGATTCCAGCCCACATTTCTCCCATTGTCGCTTCTTGTGAAGGCGGTCACGCAGGATCCTCTGCGCCAGGAAGGGAGAAACACCTGACGTGATTGCGAAAAATAAAACCAGAGGCAATGATTCTAGGGCAGCCATGTGATTACTCCCCATCCAACGGATACCTTCCATCTGGCATACACAACCGTGTCTTCCTTGCAGCCGATCAGTGAGTCCCTTGCGTAACCTGTGCAGGCTGAGGATAGATACCAACCATCAGTACAGGTGCATTTGCGCCACTTTCCGGGCTTTTGATAGGATTCCGGCTGCCAGAAATACACCTCGTCTATCCCTCCGGGTACACCTGATAGATTGAATGTCGATCCGTAACGCCTGATTTCTGAAGCAGGTAGAAGCGACTGTGCCTCAATGCGATTCGATTGACTTTCCTCTTCACTGGTATGCAGCTCCACATCGGAGAGCCTAGCCAGCGCGCCTTGCCCAAACGCGTAACTCACAGTGATCTCATTGAAGGCATAGAGCTTGACGTTGCTGCTTATGGTCAACGAAGTGAACTCTTGCGAGTAATCACTGGCATCAGGCGGCCCTGCTAGATACCAGATGCCGTTCCAACCCGGTGTGCAGCTTTGTTTAGTTGCCAATGCTGATGCTTGCCGATAACCTTCAGTTGAGCAGTCATAGATAATCCCCAAAGGCACATCGTTATCTGAATAGACAAGATCACCATCAACGAAGTAATCGACTCTTTTTGTCACCGGTTCATCGAGGATGACGAAGTGATATGTTTGACCAGATTCGACGTTGAAAGCATGCCAGCTATCATCGAGTATGAAACCTTGAGGAGCCACTCGCTCCTGGTAATACCAGGTTCCTTCCTGTTCCAGTTCGAGAAGACTCGTCTTTGCCGGACCACCTGACCCAGTCCTGTTACCATACATGACACTGATTGTACCAATGGGATTCTTCAGATACACCACGCAACCATTAAGGCTGTAGGCCGGGTTACCATCTGTCAGTTCGGGACGTGTGCTGGCCTTTGTGAACTGCACGTAGGCAGGATCGAAGACTGGCCAGGCCGTTGGATCAGTGAAGAACTGCGTCTCGCTAGTAGTGGAGTACGTGCAACCAAAAACGACATTCAGACGAGGACCATTGAAATCGACGATCATCGATGCGTCGAATATACGCCCAGAACGGTAAGCGGCGCTGTCTAGGAATTCTCCGGCTGACCCTTGGTAGCCATTATTGATTGGCGCGAGCCAACTTGAACCCGGATAGATATCCCGCGAATTTATCGTTGTGGCAGAAAGCGCCGTAACCTGCACGGTCTGTTGCCAATCAATATCTCCATAAACCATCGAGGCGGCCATCGGATAATCTGCTGAAGTACCGTCCACCATGAATATGTAGGTCAACCGGATGGTTTGGATGCCCTTGATCCTGAAGTCCAGCTGACCATTATTCAAACGCCACCACATCTCACCTCGGCCTGTGCCGTGATCATCGAAGTCATCAACGATGATCGCCAGGTAGAATCGCCTATTGTCAGGCCCAGTGCCATTGAAGCGGACTTTAACATTGCCTTTTCCAGCGTTGGTCTGTGCATGATAGAAAATGGTGCCATAGCTATCGATGCCTTGGTTTCCCCAATTACAATCCAGACTGCCATCAGCCTTGAGCCTCCAGCCATCGATTGTCAATGGTTGATTGAAGTCTGCCGCCAATGCTTTTTGCGGATTAATCAGACATAGAGCCGCAAGTGTTATGACAAGCAAGAAGAGCAAGTAGGCTAATCTCCTAGGAGGCCAGAGTATGCGCGCTCGTCTTCTGGCTGAGAAGAGCGCGTTAGCTGATTCCTTGGGTGACGGGGGCAACGCCTCCGCCTTAATCCGCAGCAGGGACATCACTACCTGTACCCGCTGTGACGCTACGGTCATGCTCATGCCTCTTTCTGATAAACCGATGTGGTCAAGGCAGAGTAAACCTCAAGCCTTGAGCGGATCGGAAAGGCTCCTTGCAAGAGCATGTCATTAACCTGAAAGAAAACTGATTGTTTTCCGGTAATGAGAGGCGTCGCGCGCAATAATCGTTGCTAAGATATACTTGGTGTCAAAATCGCTCTGACTGGTGAGGAGTGTCGTGCGAATAAAGCTGGCATATTGTTCTGGAACCGGTGGCACGAGACGCATCGCACTTTGTCTTGCAGATGAATTCTCGCGGCAGGGGCATGAGGTGGATACTCAACGTATACAATTCTCAGATTGTAGATCCACTTCACTTGATAGCTACGATTTACTTGTGATAGCCAGTGTTGTGCACGACTTCAACATCCCTCATCAGATGATGCTCTGGATTGAGAAGCTGGAGTTGACTCCCGGTTTGGCCACCGCAGTGATAACTGTCTCTGCGGGAGGCGCTGCGATAACCAACCGAGCAGTCAGGCACTATGCGAAAGAACTCCTAGAAGCAAAGGGAGCGGTTGTCTTTTTTGAGGACATGTTCCCCATGCCTTGCAATTACTACTACCACGTCAAACACCCTGTCGATGCCATGGAGATGGAAGCCTATCCTCTGATAGCGAGAAAGCGAGCAGGACAGATACTTGCCGGCGAGAGACGGCGATTCAGGGAGCCATTAGTCGATCGTCTGATTACTCGGAGCTGCAAGAACGCCTGGCAAAGGGATGCTGCCTTTGGTCAATCGATAACCGTCTCTGCTACCTGCACGGGTTGTGGGCTCTGTGTTGAGGATTGCCCTTCTGGGAACATCAGGCTGGAACCGATCGAGGGTTGCGTTAGCCAGGCAGCTGAAAGCGACGGCAGCCAAGCGACACATCTAACCGAAGGCTCAGGCAGCCAACGCGGCACCCAGGGCAGACCTGTCTTCTCCGATAGATGTAGCCTCTGCATGAGTTGTCTCTATATATGCCCTCAACTCGCATTGAGGCCGGGCCGGGAGAAATATGCTGTCCTGAAAGGAGGCTTCGATTTAGATGAGATTGCCCAGAGACGGGCCACAGATGATGATTGGCGATCACTTGAGTCTCTGACACGCGGCTGGCTCTATAGCGGCATCAGTTCTTACCTGATCGAAGCCCGCAAATTGAGGAATCAGATGGCAACTGATGTATCAACGGTCGTGTGACATGTTAAGAAAGCTAGAAGGTCATGCAAGGAGCTTGATAGATAGTCCATCTGTATAGCTTATACTGCCATCCGCCATCCTGAACACACACTGATAGCCATAACGGGCAGCGAGCTGTTCTCCGGCATTCTTCCCTAGCACGAACATCGCGGTTGTAAGGGCATCAGCCATTAGCGATTCGGATCCAATAGCTGTAACACTCACTACGCCATTGCTAACTGGGTAACCGCTGCGAGGGTCGAGGATGTGATGATAACGCACTCCATCTAAATCGAATCCGCGCTCATAGACGCCGCTGGTAACCACGCTGTTATCGCTACTTGAAACCACCGCGAAATACTCAACACCCGACAAACCTTCTGGTGATTGTAGGCCGATGCTCCAGAGTTGCCCATCCGGTCTCTTGCCCACCGTCACTACGTTACCACCCAGATTCAGTAACGCGCTATTTACTCCCCTGCTGCGTAGATAATCAGCGATCCTGTCGGCGATATAGCCCTTGGCGATACCGCCCAGATCGACACTCATATCCTCAGGGACTCTAATCGTTTGTCCATCGAGTTCGATGAGAGAGAGATCCGAGCCTCTCATGGCTTCCTGTATCTCACTTTCTTTGGGTACGCGAGGATTTTGCGCTCGCACATCCCAAAGCCGTATCAGCGGCTCTAAGGCGATGTTCAGCGCCCCTTTGGACTGCCTACCGATATCGAGGGCTACCTCGATGATCCGCGCGGTGTGTGCGCTTATCTGCACGGGTTTACCGGCAGCGTTATTTATGCGATGAACGTCACTACCGGGAACCGTCTTGCTCAGGAGGTCATTGTAAAACGCGCACTGATCCAAGGCATCCTGCAAGATGCGCTTATCTACCGGCGCGCTCAGCGTGTTGATGGTATCGAAGAAGAAGCCTTTGACGCTGTTGAGCTCAACAGCGATCCGAGTGCCAGAAGCTGTTCCTTCTTTATCCTGCACGTAGCCTCCGCATTAATACCGAAAATTAAACTTATCTCTGTTGCTAGATGAACCTGCAATCAAAATGAAAGATGCCGTACGTGGCGGCATCCCAGTCACTTGTATAAGATGGCCTAGAAGCCCTTTTCGCGGATGCGTGCGGCTTTGCCGATCTTCTTACGCAGGTAGTAGAGTTTGGCTCTGCGAACAGCGCCATGACGAACTACCTCGATCTTATCGATCTTGGGAGAGTGAACAGGGAACGTACGCTCTACACCCACTGAGAACGAAATCTTGCGAACGGTGAAGGTCTCGCGGTTGCCCGCGCCGTGACGACGGATAACATCGCCATGGTATACCTGGATACGCTCACGATTACCTTCTGTGATGCGATAGTGAACCTTAACGTTATCACCCACGAAGAACTCGGGGATATCCTCTTTGATCTGCTGCTGCTCAAGAGCGCGAATGATGTCCATTGTTGTGCTTTCCTCTTCTGGTTTTCGATGCGGGACGCCTGCAAACAGGCGCTCTGCGCCGCTCAAAAGGCGCGACTTGTTAGTATAGTGCAAAGCTGCGGTAACGCGCAACATCAATCGATCAGATCGATCAACTCCTGTCGTGAGTGTACACCAAGTTTAGCATAGACGTGTTTAGCGTGCGTAGCTGCCGTCTCCTTGGATATGATCAGCGCATCACGGATGAACGGAATGGAGCGACCCTTGGCCAAGAGGTTGAACACCTCGGTCTCACGCGGGGTCAGCTCATAGCGCTCAGATATCGACAGGATCTTCTGCGCAAAGACCTCATCCTCCGAGAACTGCTGTGTCCTCGCGCAAACAGATCCCGCTGATGCCACACCTGCTCTGGCAGAAGCCGCGGCTTCTGAGGAGAAACTGCTTCCATCATTCAACACGAACATCGTGACGATTACCAGTATGGCTATTGAAATGATGACTAATCGATTTAGACTTGCTTCTCCTACCAGGGCATCGGAGCCAACCAGGATAAAGAGCAGCACACCCAAGAAATCTCCTAGATGGACGAAGATCCAACCGAGCCCATAAGACTGGACGGCAGTTATCCTGCCTGAAGCAGCAAAACGCGCAAAATACATCTGCGTGATGAGACAAAAGGCAAAGCGCCCGGCAATGGCAACCAGATAAGCGAGATAGCCACCAAATGGAAGCCCAAAGACGATCATGCTGCCATAGCCCACCACCAGAAGCGGACACATCCAGCGGTAGAGGAAGGCGATGGAGATACGCCTTGGACCGGTTGCGGAGAAAAAGGCGATAATGGCAACAAAGAGGATGCTGGCGAGGATAACAACCTGAAACGGAAGCGAGTTCTTATCCGGTGCTTCCCAAAATGATCCCGCTATGCAGACGAACATACAGGCTACAAGGATGCCCAGCCCCGCTCTTCCCATGACGCTGATCACCTTTCGCGGACTGGCCTTCGCGCTATCGCGCGCGCTGGTATACGCACGTTGTTCAAGCGAGCCAACATGTTCCACCGTAGCTACATGTTTCCTTATCCCTCGCCATGAAAGCAGGAAACACAAGCCGGAAAGCAGTGGGAAGACCGTAACTATCGCCAAGGCCAGCCAACCGCTCATCGCCGACACCAGCAACACGAGAACGGCTGCGATTATTGCCGATATCGGTGCCAGAGACTCCACATCCTCTTGGGAGAGCTTTGCGTAGTACTCACCCCACATAACCCAAAGAAAGCCACTGCCTACTCCAGTCAATATCGAACCCAGCACAAACAGCAGAGTGGTCAACGCCAGGTCGTGAGTGGAAACGAACAGCAGAGGTGTTGAGATGGCCGTAAGAAGTGGCGCAAGCAGGAAGATGATGCGATGGTCAACAGGTGAGCCAAAACGCTTCTCTAAGCCTACAATCAGGATCAACATCACAATCGACATGAATACCGGCAGTCCAATGAAGAATAGATGCATGAATGTGCCCAGTTCTTTGATGAACGAATCAGCGCCACCGATATAGCCGTCGACAACCTGTGTGTAGAAGACGCAGAAAACCCAGGCGAGCAGGAACGCCCAACCAAATCGATAGAGCGGAAAGAATCGCTCCTGCGAAACGGTCATTTCTGCTGACTTCCTAAGGGTCGAACCATTAACCATTCACATACTTTCTCTTAGACGAGCATCATCGGCAGTGACGATAACCTGAACATCTTCTCTCGAACCATGTAGCAATTATAGCGAAGAGTCTGATCTTCGTATTAACCTTCACATATGCATTCAGCAAACCTTCGAATTCAATAATCCCTGTTCCCAGCCAGTTAACCCATCACCTGTTTCAGGGTATTTCACCCGAGAATGGCCGCAGATTCTGCAGATACCCGAAAACAGGCGATGATTTTGGCTATTGCAATCCATATAGTGCCCTAGTCATGGAAACAGATGGTTTGCAGGCAAACAGTAAGGAGGAGGACATGGGAGAAAGGTCTATCAGTCGTCGCGGTTTCTTAGCAGGTATCACTGCCACGGGAGCGCTCGCCGCGGCTGGAGCATTGGCCGGATGCGCACCTGGTGAAGCCAAGAAGGGTGATAATGCAGATGCTGCGACATCGGCAAAATCAAGCACATGGCGCGACAAACCCGAACCGATAACAGACATCGCTGAGACACTCGAAGCAGATATCGTCGTCATCGGCGCTGGCAATGGCGGTCTGGTTGCCGCAACCACCGCTATCCAAAGCGGTGCAAAGGTCATCGTTTTGGAGAAGGGTGTCGACATTGCATTCGCCCGTGAAGCGATTGGTGCATTGAACTCAAAGCTGGCACCTGAGCATATGGAGGACGTGCCAACACTGCTCAATCATGCTAATCTGACCCAATCAGGTGATGCCAACATGCTGATGTACAAGACTTGGGCAGAGAAATCCGGTGAGATGATCGAGTGGATGGCCGAGACACTCGCACCCAAGGATATGACGTTCCCCTTTGAATGGCATTGCCCGGAAGGAACCTACTACCCTGCTATGTGCTATAACCCAATCAAAGGCGAATATAATCCCGATGGTCCGAATTATGGCGCGTATCAGCACCTGCAAGCCATGCGTGAGGTTTTTATGGAAGCCGGCGGCGAGATCCTCTTCACAACTCCCGCCAATCAGCTGATACAGGACGAATCCGGGAAAGTAACTGGCGTAATTGCCACATCGGATGAAAAGGGTTTCATCCAGATCAACGCCAAAAAAGGCGTGATTATCTGCACCGGTGGATATGCCGCAAACCCCGAGATGGTTAACGATCTCTGCCCGGTTCCCGCCAAGTATTGCGTGCTCAACTCCAGTATCAATGAGACAGGTGATGGAATCCGCATGGCGCTGTGGGCTGGAGCACAGTTGGAGTCTGGCGGCGGGCTGATGGTCTGGAACCGTGGCCTGATGAATGATGACACCGAATTCGATGGCACTTACCAAGGAGCCATATTCTCGCCTGGCAGCCAACCGTTCTTGCATGTCAACGCCAAAGGCGAGCGCTTCATGAACGAGGATCTCTGTTATCCCATGAGCTTCTCGGCGGCGATTAACCAACCTGGCCACTATTCATGGCAGATTTGGGACTCCAGCTACTGGGAGGATATCGTAAAGTTTGATACCTGTGGTTGCTCGCGCCTTGCTCCTGCACCATCCGGTACCGCCTTCAATGCCGATGTATACAACTGCGAGGCATTAACCAAGGAGAACGTTGATTCGTTCTGGTTTGCGCCGAATATCGAGAGCGGAGCTATCAAGAAATCTGACAGTTTGGATGAGCTGGCCAAGGCGATGGGTTTTGATGCCGAGGAAACCGCGACGTTCACGACGACTGTTGAGCGCTACAATCAACTCGTAGCCGAAGGTAAGGACACGGATTTTGGCAAAGAAGCCTTCAGGATGAGTGCCGTGGATGAACCGCCCTTCTATGCCGCACGTATAGCCGGAGCCTTGCTCGTTTCCATCCATGGTGTGATCACGGATACCAACAGTCAGCCTTTGCAGGAAGACGGTACTCCTATCGATGGTCTCTACGTTTGTGGCAACGACCAAGGTGGCTTCTATCCACATAACTATCCCAGTAATTTCACGGGTATCAATGCCGGCAGAGTGGCCACCTTCGCCCGTATCGCTGCGAAGCATGCGCTTGGTGTAGCGTAAGGCTAAACGAGCCTTCTTCGCAGGCGGTTGGAGATTACCTGAACGATGCGTGCCAACGAGCTGATAACCAGTATCGCGAAGGCGATACTGCCAGCCATGAACAGAGCTTGCGCGCCTACACTGAGAGCTGCGTCGAGGTTGCTATCTATCAGGAAGAGCATCGTGTTGTACATGCCGATGCCGGGAACCAAGGGGAATATCGCCGGGATGATGAACAAGGTCGCGGCTTCCTTGGTGATACGGGTAGCAACCTCTGACAGCAGCGCGATGATACAGGTGCCTATGAAGCAGCCGATCACCGGTGAACCACCGTTGTAGACGAAAGCCTCGAAGGCAAACCATCCAAAGGCCGCTATCAATGCCGTGACCACAAGATAACGTCGCGGGATATTAACGACTATCGACATCCCCACTGTGCCGAGGATGGCAAACAGGAACATCAATGGCAACGAATGCATGGTGAGGATGTCGGGCTGGATCTGTGCTGGTGCTATACGCAAGAGGATACCTGCCCCACCGGCTATCGCCACCGCGATCAGCACAGCTTCGGCCACGCGTGAGACACCTGAGAGCATGTCACCATAAAGCAGATCGCGCGCACCATTCGTGATGGCAACTCCTGGCAAAAAAGCTGTGATACTGCCGGTTATGACAGCAGCAAGCGAACTCCCAAAGCCCAGATTGAAGAACAGCAATGATATCGCGGCTGCAGCGAAGCAGCTGACGAAGATGGATATGAAGCGATTGATCTCCAGGCGTTCGATTCCCCGTGCCAGCAGGTAGGTGACCACGGCAACTACCAAACCGCAGATACCATCCTGATAGTCACCCTTGTTCATCAAAGTGAAGAAGATGCCGATGAGAACCATAGCGATGAGTCGCACTGGCAAGCTAAAGCGACCGATACTATCTATGCGCTCCAGTTCACTCAAGCCCTCATCGGTAGTCAATTGCCCAGCCTTGAGTCGAGAGATGAAAGCATTGACCTGTGAAACCTTCTCTAAGTCGATGTTGATGCTCTTGACTCGCTTTATGAAAGTATCCCGTTCGGCATCAGGACCGTCCTGACCGATGGTGACAAAGATCCCGGTAGGTGTTGCGAAACACTCCACAAAGGGAACGCCGCAAGCTCGGCTGACCTGTGTGACTGCGTCTTCGACACGATAGACCTCGGCGCCGCTACGTAGCATTACCTCTCCGACACGTACTGCTAAAAGCAGCACCTTGTTCTCGGGGTCTTGCACAATACCTCCGTCTGACGATGTCTGCCGGATACGTTCGCTGCCAGAAGCCGCTAAAAGAACCCTACTCGCGAATACGCGCTAATTGTAACAAATGAAGTCACTGCTCATAGCGAGTGGCGTGTCTGCCAAAGGTCAGATCGTCAGAGTCGCAACCCATTGCAATAAGGCGAAGGCGGCCACACCCACCACTATGCATAAGGCTAAGGATTTGGTCTTGAGCGCAACAACGATCACCGGTATCAGCGCGATAAAAGGCAGCACTGCAGGTATTAATCCAGCCGAGAAGGGGTCAGGCGTGATCAAGTCGTTAGCTACCAGTGCGGCAAAGGCCGCAACCGGGATGTATTCGAGTGACCTCATCACCGAAACAGGTAACTCTCGATTAGCGAAAAGCGCAACAGGCAATACCCGCGAGAGGAAGGTACAAAGAGCGGTTAAGGCTAAAATGATCCAGAAATCTGCCCACAGCATCAAGCATCACCTGCTTTTGATGCATTGCCCTGTAACATCAAGCATCACCTGCTCTTGATGCGTCACTCTCAGATTCAAACCTGCTGCGCGCAAGCGAGCCAACGATGATACCCGCTACAGCACCGATGATGATCGCGAGGTTCGACAAGCCGGTGAGGTTGCAGACGCAGACCACCACGGCTGCGGCGATAGCGGCCAACACATAGTCGCCTCTCCCCTTCTGCATCAACAACAGGCAAGTGAAGATAGCTGTGATGGCAAAGGCGGCAATACTGGAATCTATAGTGACCAGACTGCCAATCAACGCACCGACTATATTCGCCAGTATCCAGGACAGATGCGACCAGCAGTTGACAGCAAATGAGAGACGCGTAGTCCAACCACCTTGTTGGAATCGTGCGATGTTGATGCCAAAGGATTCATCGGTAACGTTAGACGCAGCGATAATCGCCGCCAAACGTGGAGAGCGCTTGAGGTACTTGAGCAATGAGGAAGCATAAAGCAGTTGCCGGAGATTGACCATCACCACTGCAGCTACGATACTCAGGGGATTGAGCCCGGAGAGCCACAGCGAGGCGATCATGTACTGCCCACTGCCTGAATAGAGGATCACTGAGAGTAAGGCAACCTGCAACACGGACATGCCAGCGGCATCACTTAAGATGCCGCATGGTAGCCCAAGGGCAATGTAGCCAACCATGATCGGTAGTGCTGCCTTGAAGCTCTTCTTAAGGAATCGCGGCACTTTCAGCTCCTGCCGCTGTTGCACCAGCCCGAGGGTATGAAGAGGCGCTGAAATGTTGCGGTTGCATAGCGGTCGGTCATACCTGCGACATAATCAGTCACTGCGACCACATCAACTCCACCTGAAATCTGTCGATATTCGCTGGGTACCTCGTCGATATGCTCAATGTAATAATCGAAGAGCGCGATTATCAGTTTGCGGGCTTTAGGCTCCTCCAGCTTTGCGGTAGAACGCAGATAGACATTCGTGAACAGGAAGCTACGCAATTCGGTCATCGCATCCCAGATGACATCGGACATCTTGATATCGTCGCTGCCATCTGATGTGTTGATCATATCGCTGACAAGGGTGGTTATCCGCTCAGAATGACTGTTTCCCAGCAGATCGTGGGTGCTTTTTGGCAGCATCTGCTCGGTGATGATGCCGGCACGCAGTGCGTCATCGATATCGTGGTTGACGTAAGCTATCCTGTCCGCGGTTGCAACGATGCGACCTTCGAGCGTCTGTGCCCTTTCCGCACCAGTATGGTGGATGATACCGTCGCGAACCTCGTTAGTCAGATTCAATCCACGTCCATCATTCTCTATCACATCCACCACTCGCAGCGATTGATTATTGTGACGATACAGCTCGGGGTGCAAGCTGGAATCCAGATTGTTATAGCGTGCCAGGCACTCTGAGAGCGCCTCTTCACCGATGTGGCCAAAGGGTGTGTGGCCCAAGTCATGCGAGAGCGCGATAGCCTCAGCTAGGTCCTCGTTCAAGTTCAAGGCCACGGCGATGGATCGCGAGATCTGCGCCACCTCCAAGGTGTGGGTGAGTCGGGTACGATAGTGATCACCCTCAGGAGCAATGAACACCTGTGTCTTGTGTGAAAGGCGCCTGAAAGATTTACAATGCAGGATACGATCACGGTCGCGTTGGAAAGCCGTGCGATACGGGTCGAGGTCGGCGGTCTTCTGCCGCGTTGCGTTGCATGAGAGCGCAGCATATGGGCTCAGCGTGAGTTTCTCCGACTGTTCGCGTTGTTCTCTGGTGATCATCTCAACCTGCTGCCTTCTGCTGCCTGACAGTCGCGCTACTTGGTCTAGACTCTGACGGTCGATACTTTTCATCGCCAAAATAGACGCTGTACCAGATCAAGAAGACATAGACCGTCCAGATCTTGCGGCTGTTATCGGCCTTATCGCGCCGATGGTCCTCAAGCAGTTCGACCAGCGCTGTGGTATTGAAGAACCGTTGAGCATCCGCTCCCGTGAAGAGCTGCCTCACGCGCTGGTAGTAATCGTCTTCCTTGAGCCAGACACGCATGGGCACGGGGAAGCCGAGCTTCTCCTTTTGTGCCACTCGCGTGGGCAAGACACGCTCGGCGGCTTCGCGCAGCACATACTTGGTGGTGGTATCGGTGACACGATGTTCTACTGGCAGGCGCTTGGCCACATCAAAGACCAATCTGTCCAAAAACGGCACGCGACTTTCCAGGGAGTGCGCCATCGACATCTTGTCAGCCTTAAGCAGGATGTCGCCTATCAGCCAGAAGTTGTCATCAATGTATTGCATCTTGGCGATATCGTCCACACCCTGAACCCGATCATAGCAGGGTTTGGTTAGATCCTCCGGTTTCACACCACTTTGGCTGTGCCTCAACAAACGCTGGCGTTCCGCCATAGTGAAGATGTAGGCATTGCC
>DBPN01000009.1 GCA_002305585.1 Eggerthellales bacterium UBA1419 | reverse complement strand
AAAGCCTGCAAATAAGGCGTTTTCGGGCATAAAAATGTCGCAGAGAACGAATACAAGCATTGTATCAATTCTCTGCGACATAGTTGGTGCCCCCGGCAGGATTCGAACCTGCGGCACCAGGTTTAGGAAACCTGTGCTCTATCCCCTGAGCTACGAGGGCACTCTTCGGTCGATAGCCATATATCCAGTCGACAGCCGTATATAGTAGCAGAAAAGGTCGATGCAGGGTTGCTCGACCTCTTATGTTACGGCTGAAGGTTAACCGGATTGGCGAAATGACCTCGAGGCGCTAATGACGTGTAACTGATTCGCTCTCGATAAGCTCCCGATACGCGCCGAAGACGTTCCCGGCATGCTCTGCCTGCCATCCCTACCATCCTATTACGCGACAAAATGTTTCGACTTGTTTAAATCTTTGTTACAAAAGTTCTGATTTCTCTATAATAGTCGGGTATGTGTCAATTCAACAGGAGGCAAAATTGAGCTATGTCGAGCGTGTCATTGAGCAAGTAAAGGCCAAGAATCCAGAGCAGCCAGAGTTCATTCAAGCAGTGACCGAAGTACTGACCTCACTTGAGCCGGTATTTGCGGCGCACCCTGAGTACGAAGCTGCCGGATTGCTTGAGCGAATCGTAGAGCCGGAGCGTGTTGTCATCTTCCGTGTACCCTGGGTTGATGACGCAGGCAAGGTTCAGGTCAATCGTGGATTCCGCGTGCAGTACAACAGCTGCCTGGGACCCTACAAGGGCGGTCTGCGTCTGCATCCGTCCGTGAATCTGGGAATAATCAAATTCCTCGGCTTCGAGCAGATCTTCAAGAACAGTCTTACCACACTGCCCATGGGTGGCGGTAAGGGAGGCTGCGACTTCGACCCGAAGGGTAAATCCGATCTTGAGGTGATGCGCTTCTGCCAGAGCTTCATGACGGAGCTGAGCAAGCACATCGGTGCCGATACTGACGTGCCGGCTGGTGACATCGGAACTGGCGCCCGTGAGATCGGTTTCATGTTTGGCCAGTACAAGCGCCTACGCAATGTCTGGGAAGGCGTGCTTACCGGCAAGGGTCTCTCCTACGGTGGATCGCTTGCCCGCACCGAAGCTACAGGATATGGCCTAGTCTACTTCGTACAGGAGCACCTGAACTGCAACAACGATAGTTTTGCAGGAAAGACAGTTGCCGTTTCCGGTTCGGGTAACGTAGCCATCTATGCTACGGAGAAGGCGCAGGAGTTTGGCGCGACTGTCGTCACTCTCTCTGACTCGACTGGCTGGATCCACGATCCTGCCGGAATCGACGTTGCGCTTGTCAAACAGATCAAGGAAGTCGAGCGCGGACGAATCTCCGAATATGCGTCGCGTAAGCAGGGCGTTACCTATCATGAGGGTCGTGGCGTCTGGAGCGTTCCCGTGGACATCGCGCTTCCCTGCGCGACCCAGAATGAGCTGCTCATCGAAGATGCGATGCAACTTGTTGCCAATGGTTGCAAGATCGTTGCCGAGGGAGCGAATATGCCCACCACACTGGACGCGACCGATTATCTGATCGAGAACGGTGTAGTGTTCTGTCCCGGAAAGGCCGCCAATGCGGGAGGTGTTGCTACTTCCGGACTGGAGATGTCACAGAACTCCGAGCGTCTGTCATGGAGCTTTGAGGAAGTGGACGCGAAGCTGCAGGGTATCATGAAGAACATCTATCATGCCACCGCAGATGCTGCCGAAGAATTTGGTCATAAAGACAACTTCGTTATCGGTGCCAATATCGCCGGCTTCAAGAAACTCGCCGATGCGATGATGGCTCAAGGTATCGTTTAGCCTGGTAATCACCTACGTTAGACAGTGAGTCGAGGTAGCAGGAAAGAAGAAGTGTCCGATTATGGGCGTTGGCGCAGGTCAACGCCCATTTCTCGTTGAAGATAATCTAAGGCCGGGATTATTGAAGTTGCGCTGATTGTCTTATCCGAAACCCGAGCTTGGTCACCATCCCCAGTCGCCGAATCCGCCGTTGAAGTCCTTGCACCCCTCAATCCAATCATCCTTCTCCTCCCTGATGGCCTCGAGTAGGTAGTCATAGTCGTCAGAGTCGATCTTTCCCTCGGAGAGCATGCACTTATAGAACTTCTTCAGACTTGCGATGTATTGCCTGATCGAAGAAGGCGTCGACCACATGCATTTCCTGATGAAATAGTCTCCCAGAAACGAACTGACCAGACCCGTGCCTTCAGCCATGGGATTCGCCTCGTAGCGCAGCAGGAACTCGTTGAGGAAGAAATCGATGTTGTCGACATGGTTCCTGACCGTCTTCGGAGACAGTCCGGCAGCTTCAAGGTTTTCCCGAAAGGTGTCCAGATAGACCGCGTTCTCTTCTCTGATCCGCTTGCAATTGCGCTCATAAGCCTCGTATTTCTCATCAGCCATGTTCAAACCTCCGTTTTCCATGAGTCTGCTCCTGTCTTCTCTACCATGATATAGGTGCGAATACCCTTATAACAGAGAAGGACCGTCACCATGATGCCACACGATCATCGGCACCGCCCGGATACAAGGTCTACGCCAACGGTTTCGACGAGGTCTTTCTCAAGCATGCCTCGACGTGAAGCACCCTCGTGGCTCTCAGGGTCCATATCAGGCGCTGGGTCGTACTCGCGCCGGACCGCACACGTCACAGGATCGCCGAGGACATCCCGTTTCGGGCAGGCAACCGGTACTTCACCCATCACTTCAGATCCTAGGTCGAGCACTTCATGGCATGTTACGGAATGACCGTCAAGGAGTGCGCCCGCATCGCGCACACCACGCCCGTCATCGTGAAGGAGATCAACAAGGAGCGCCTGAAGATCCTCGCAGGAGACATGATACCAATACACGCGAGTCGCCCCATCACGATAGACGAGTTTCTCATCGATCATGGTCATCGCTACTGTACCATCGTCATCGATGCCGATACGGGTGAGCTGCTCTATCTGGAACGAGGCAAGAGCAAGGAGCAGGTCACATGCACTTCTTCGAGTAGGTTGGCGAGGAGTTCATGGGCGGTGGGTCTCTACTCGAAGGCCGGAATCGTTTAGCTGACGAAGTTCACGAAGACGATCGAGCGGAGGATGGACGGCATAGTCTCAAGGGCGGAACATCGAATATCGTCAGGTATCCTGGAGGGCACGAACACGCTTGTCAAGAGCATCCGCAGACAGGCCTTCGGTCTGGTCGACTTTGATTACTTCGGGTTGCTCATCTGGGAACAGACCTACAGGCTGAACAGACGGAGAAGGAAGACCAGTCCACGGCCGTATCACAGGGAGAGGAAGCGAAATCAAAGGCATCTGAAGCATGCGATCTGCAGACTGGAGCTACGTGAGAACGCGGAGGCGGGAGGAGTGGTTTTACACGCTAAATAGCTTTGGGCAAAATATTCGGACAAACATTTGGATAAACATTTGTCCAAACATTTGGACGAAGTAGATGCTTTCTTCGTGTTCACGGACACTTCAACTTAACAAATCCCAAAATATCGATATAAAGATGAAAGTATGCATTATAAAGTATACGATATTGTGGGATTCAGCTTAAAGAGTGCAGTCGTGTGCAAAATTGCAGATAATGCCCTATATTTGAGCCGGGAAAAATGAAATTATGCCCAAAATAGCCTGATAATGCACAAAAACACTATGTATAAGCAGATTATCACCGCATTATCTGCAATTTTGCTCAGAGCCCGATATCATCACGTGATTGTGCAGGAGAGCCGTAGCCCGCAGCCTCAAGTCGCGAACCATCGGCAGCCGCCATTCAGCTTCCAGCTACCAGCCGCAACCCGCAACCCGCAGCCTCTAGCTGTCAGCCGAGAGTCAGCCGCAGCGAGCCCCAGCGTCAGCCCGTAGCCTCTAGCTGTCAGCCCAAAGCCCACAACGCTACATGGATCAGGGCTGTGGGCCCTTGGAAACCACCAGGGTTACAGTCTCACCAACCGGATAACCACCGGTCTTGTCCTGACTGATCACGTTTCCTTCCGAGATGGTGCTGCTAAACTGCTCCGGCCCATAGGCGACTTCATAGCCAAGACCATTAAGTGTTGCTTCGGCCTCATCCTTGGTCATATTTACAACACTGGGAATTTTCAGCGGTCCCAGTGAGATCGTCAGAGTGATAGTCTCGCCCTGAGGGTAATCGCCGGTCTTGTCCTGATCTATGACATTGCCTGCAGGAACGGTTGAGCTGTATTGGTCGCTAGCATAGGCGACCTGGAAGTGTTCAAGCAGCAGCGCCTCGGCATCCGCCTTGCTCTTACCCTTGACGTTGGGTACCTCGAACTTCTCCTTACCCTTAGATATTATCAAGGTGATCTTGGTCTCTTCGGCAACCTCTTCGCCGGCTGCGGGATCCTGTGCGCAGACCTTCCCTTCCTCTACGGTATCGTCATAACGCTGTTCACCGGTTCGGTAAGAAAGGTTGTACTCTTCGAGCAAGGTTTCGGCTTCTGTTGGCGTCTTGCCCTTCAAATCTGGCACCTTAACCATCTTCACCGGTTCTTTTCCTGATGAGACAATAAGATTGACTTTGGTTCCGGAATCGACTTTCACGTTAGGCTGAGGATCTTGGGATATTACTTGACCTTCAGCGACTGTCTCGCTGCTTTGCCGCTCGACGCTGCCCTTCTCCAAGCCAGCTTCCTCAATTGCCGTTATGGCATCCTCCTCCGAGGCGCCGATAACCCGAGGGACGGTAACGAGGGTTTCCTGTTGCCCAAGTATGTTAACCGCGACGATGATTCCCGTTGCGATAACCAGGAGCGCAGCAACAACCGCGACGATGATAGCGGTGCGACGATTGGGATTCTTGTTCTCCGGGCTCCTCTGCGGCGAGGCATTGTAGCTCATTGGGCCACGAGTAGGTTCCAGTGTTGGCATGATGGCAGTACCATCTGAGGGTATATGTCCGCCAGGAGTCATTCCTTGCGCAGCTGCGGCAGGAGCACCGATCACACGCGTGCGAGCGGAGGGATCCGCCACGCCCATGTTCACGGGGCGGCCAGCCAGGTAGTTATTCAAAGCGATGCGCATCTGGTCGGCTGAGGCATATCTGTCTGCCGGATTCTTCTGCATCGCCCTGAGGATGATATCCTCGAAAGCCGGGTCGATATCTGGATTGATCTGCCGTGGTGGCACAGGTATCTCGTTGACCTGTTTAAGGGCGACAGCGACAGCATCCGGAGCATCGAATGGTACTCGCCCGGTTACGGCTTCATATAGCACCACGCCCAGAGAATAGATATCAGTGGCGGGGGTCAGGGGCTTGCCCTGTGCTTGTTCTGGCGAGACATAATAGGCGGTACCCAGGACACTTCCCGTTTGGGTCATCGAGCTGTTACCGGCTCGAGCGATTCCAAAATCCATGACCTTGGCGTTGCCATCCGGCTGCACCATGATGTTGTGAGGCTTGATATCGCGATGGATGATATCGTAGCCGTGCGCGACACTCAGCGCGGCGCAGACCTGAGAGCCTATCTCGGCCACCTTGCGTTGACCAATGGAGCCGCGTTGTTCGATGGCGGTTTTCAGGTCGGTACCACGAACAAATTCCATGGCGATGAAATAGGTGCCATCGTCTTGGCCCCAGTCATAGATGTTGACGATGTAGGGGCTCTGGAGATTTGCTGCTGCCTGAGCTTCTTGTCTGAATCGAGCGGCGAAGCTGGGGTCGGCCGCATACTGTGGCAACATGACCTTGACGGCGACGGTGCGCCCCAGCACTTCATCGGTCGCCTTGTAGACCTCGGCCATGCCGCCGATGCCCACTTTCTCAACTAAGCGATACCGATTACCAAATACTCTGTTCAGCACGTTTATCTCCCTCGATCCTGGTTCGACATTCTACTACACCTGCCTGCCGGTTCGATCCTTCATAACCTGATGATTCCTCGCTAGCATGGAATCCTGTTGTCACAATCCCTGTTACCGCGAAAACCGGGTGCTTGATCCGGATTCTATTCTAAGGCGCTGATCGCTGCCTCGAAGATCTGTCTCGCTTTTGGTGTCGCAGTGCCCCCGTCCGTTTGCTCGATCACCAATGCCACTACCACATTCTTACCACCAATGGTCACATACCCCATGAACCAAGAATCATCTTGCTCATTGTTGGTCTGTGCCGTGCCCGTCTTGCCAACCACATTGTAACCGCTAATCTGTGCCGCTGTCCCGGTTCCATTGCTCACTACACCGGCAAGGGCAGAATTAACCTCTGCTGCTACGCTTGGGGAGACTGCGGCGGAGAAGACCACCGGAGAAGTTGTTGAGAGAACAGTGCCGTTTGCGCTGATGACCTTATCCACAACATAGGGGGACAGAATCGTTCCTTCGTTCGCGAAGGCAGAGCCCACCATCGCCATCTGTAACACGGTTGTCTGCGGTCCAGCCGGACTTGAATGTTCGCCAACTGGCTGTCCAACTCCTGACCACGCGGTCTCCCAGTCGGTCATCTGCGCAGGGTCGGGCATCAAAGAGGCAACGGCAGAGAAGTCCAGGCCCACTTGCCTGTTGAAGCCGAATCCTTCAGAGGCCCTGACCAGGTTCTGCGCGCCGATCTTGTCTGCCAGCTGGGCGAATACCGTATTTGAGCTGAGCTCGAAAGCCCTCTTCAAGGTTATCTTGCCCAAGTC
>DBPN01000042.1:8712-11591 GCA_002305585.1 Eggerthellales bacterium UBA1419 | reverse complement strand
CATCGATAATTGGATTTGAGGAATCAATGAATGATCCCCTGGACTCTGGACCTTTTTACCACGGCACTAAGGCTGACTTGCAGTTAGGCGACTTGTTGGAGCCTGGCTATAACTCAAACTATGGTGAGCAAGCCAAGGCCAACTTTGTCTATTTCGCCGCGACCCTCGCTGCAGCCATATGGGGAGCAGAGCTTGCGGTTGGCGATAAGCCGGGTCGCATCTATCAGGTGGAGCCCACTGGTGACTTTGAAAATGATCCCAATTTGACGGATAGGAAGTTCCCTGGCAACCCAACCAGGTCTTACCGCACCAAACAGCCGTTGCGAGTAGTGGGTGAAGAGTTGGATTGGGAGGGACACTCTCCCGAGGTGCTGCAGAACATGTTGGATAACCTCGAGAGACTCAAACAGCTTGGTATAGAGGCAATTAACGACTGATCGCGGCTCTGCCGATTATCTTGTGCACAGATTGTCGGGCGCGTAGAGGCACTTACAATTTCAAGCCTATCCCAGGATGACCTTTCGTTTATCGATTAAAGGAGGGTGCGAGATGAATTATCGCATTGTTGAGAAAGGACCATTCAGGCTAGTTGGTCTAAAGAAGAGGGTTCCCATTATCTTTGCGGGAGTCAATCCAGAGATCGCGAAGATGGCAGAGCTTATGACCCCCGAGGTTATTAGAGAATTGAAGGCTCTATCAAATATCGAGCCAACAGGCATCATCAGCGCATCTGCCAACTTCTCGGAAGGGAGAATGGAAGAGAAGGGTGAGCTTGATCACTACATTGGTGTAGCAACTTCAAGTGAAGGAGCGTATACAGGGATAAGTACTCGGAGTGGTTCCCTTCTTCAGGATATGAGCTAACCTCAGGTCCTGAGATCTTGTGGAACGAGAGTCCAGACACTAGCAATCCTGAGTACCGAAGCGAGATATGGGTTCCAGTGAAGCCGTCGGCTACATGCCGGTGATTTTCCTGTTCGCATCTTGCTTGAATCTACTGTGCGTCACAATCAAGACCAAACCTTACAACAAAATCAGGCCATAATGCACAATATAATCGCGCCATACCCTACAATATAATCCCGCCAAACTCCATATCGTCACTGATACTGTGCTATAGTTCATTTGACGAAAGGAACCAGCATGGCAAAAGAATATCTCCCCCGTATATACGATAAGGTCCTTGCGCGTAAGCTTGAAGCAAAAGGTGCCGTACTCATAGAGGGTCCTAAATGGTGCGGAAAGACTACTACAGCATTGCAGCAAGCCAAGAGCGTCCTTTATATGCAGGATCCAGAGATACGCAGCCAAAATCTGATGATGGCCGACATTCACCCTACAGAATTGCTCAGAGGAGACACTCCCAGGCTGATAGATGAGTGGCAAATCGCGCCAAAGCTTTGGGATGCCGTGCGCTTCGAGGTCGATAGGAGAGATGAGTTTGGGCAGTTCATACTAACCGGATCATCTGTGCCTGTAAGCCTTGATGAGAAATCGCACACGGGAACCGGCCGCATCTCACGTATGAGAATGAGACCTATGAGTCTTTTCGAATCGGGAGATTCGACGGGGACAATATCTCTTGGCGCACTTCTTGATGGCAACGAGTTACCCGTCTCCACATGTAGTTCAACTATTCAACAAATCGCTTTTCTTACATGTAGGGGTGGTTGGCCCAAGGCTATCGGTCAAACTGAACGCATCGCACTCCAGCAGGCGTTCGACTATCTGGATGCTGTTGCTGACATCGATATCTCAAACGTCGATGGAATCAACCGCGATCCACGCAAAGCTAAAGCACTGATGCGTTCTTATGCCAGGCTATCTGCCCAACAAGCTACTCTCAGCTGTATTGAAGAGGACATGAAAGGATCGGATCTGATGAGCATCAATACCATCAGATCATATGTGGATGCGCTCAGCAATATTTTTGTCACGGAAGACCTTACAGCATGGAATCCGAATCTCCGGTCAAAAACCGCAATCCGAACCTCTCCTACACGCCACTTTGTGGACCCATCAATTGCCACTGCAGCATTGGGTCTTGGTCCGGCTGATCTTTTGAATGACCTCAACACATTTGGCTTTATCTTCGAAAGCCTTTGCGTTCGCGACCTGCGCACATATGCAGACGCGCTTGACGGTGAGGTCTTCCATTACCGTGACAAGAGTGGTTTAGAATGTGACGCGGTTATCCATCTGAGAGGCGGCAGTTATGGATTGGTGGAAATTAAGCTCGGAGGTGATACCGCGATTGAGCAAGCCGCGACATCTTTAATCGATCTCAGAGACAAAATCGACACTGAAAAAATGAGAGCGCCTGCATTCTGTATGATTCTGATAGGCGCGGGAGATTATAGCTACACTCGACCGGATGGTGTGATGGTTGTTCCAGTGACTGCGCTTAGGCCATAACCGCACGGTCTGCAAGGGTCCGGGTAAGGGAGAGCGTGTCATCGATGTCCCTGAGGGGCAGACGATCTGCCCCAGGCTTACATCCTGGCCGTGGGTCTGCAATGGTTGCAGGCTCAGACGTTACCACTGCAGCCGCACATGGAGATGCGAGTACTCGGCCATGCGCGCTCAGGCGATCGCTGACAAGGAGTTGGCGGATGCCCGGCGCGGGGTGAACCGTAGCGAGGTCACGTTCGAGGAGGCGATGGCGGCCATCCGCGCAGATACCGCACGCGGCCTGTCCCCAGCCCAGATAGCCGTCGGTCGCTCGACACAGTTCGATGTGAGCTACTCCACGATCTATAGGTGGATCGCCGCTGGCTACGGCGGCATGTCGAACCTGGAGCTTAGTGCGTCCTTCAATCGCGCACCCTCGCCTATCCCTCAATATTAACGATGCCGCGACATTGCGGGTAATTGCTACA
>DBPN01000042.1:5689-8591 GCA_002305585.1 Eggerthellales bacterium UBA1419 | reverse complement strand
ATCTTGCGATACTTGGCCAGATAATCGACTGGATTCTGCTTGTGCTGCGTCAAGAACCACTCAGCATTCTCCTGGATCTTGGATCGAAACCCCTTGTCATGCCCAGGGCCTTTCTCATTGTTGATGGTCTTGATGGTAGCGATGAGCTGGTCGGCCCTAATGATCCTCTCCTTGACTTCACGTTTAGCGAAGCGGTCATTGAGCACAGTTTTTGGGTTTGCGAGCACTACAAGACTGCGATACAGATCGTCAAAGTCCCTATCCAGCAACAAGTTCAAAGCTAGTCCACGATTGGCACGTCTCATTGCACGGATAAGCTCAAGATGGCGCTGATTTTGGGTTATGGGAGAGTAGATCCCCTCGCGCTTGCGTCCGCCAAAGCTACGGATAAAATCGCCTTTGTTGTTGATCTCGATATCGCCATAGAGATTCTTGCACTCGATGATGAAGTAGCGTTGTAGCGTGAGCACGAGGAAGTCGATCTGTGCTGTAAGGCCGTCATGCTCCAGATACAGGTCCTGTAAGACGAACATGTCCATATGGGAATTCTTCAGTTCGTAGAGAATGCGGTCCTCGCCGATAATGCCGGCTTGCAGAGCACGGATATCTGCCTCGAGTCGCTTATTGGCAGAAGCGGGCAGAGAGTCACGTAGCTGCTCAAGGGCGGCCAGCTGTTTCTTGGCGCTGCTGTCCGCTTTGAGGATCACCGGCTCGGCTTTGCTAAAAAGACCCATCTTCCCACCTCGAACTCGACATCGATCTCATTCTTGATTGCTGGTTCAACCTCGGCCACGGAGTAATTCCACACTGACGTACTGGTGTGTTGCTCTGCAGGCAAACCGTATTTCCAAACTACCAGTCTAACAGCACAAATCCCATTATGGTGAAGCTCGTGGATAGAATCTGGGGCTTGTTTATTACGCGTACTTATCGTTGTGTGTATTGGCAATTCTGTCCTCCGCGATTGATTGGCCATTACAAGGACGTGAAGATACACCTATCGTCTAGAATCTGCTAGCAATCAAGTCGATGTTTGAGACCAATTGCCAGCAAACCGTTGCCACCAGCGATCACTTTCGAATGGCAACCGTTCCCTTGCACTTGGGGTACCTGCTGCAACCATAAAACGGCCCATGCTTGCCGGTTCGTTTCTTCATTGGGGCACCGCATAGCGGGCACCTGAGCCCAGCGGAGCTGCGTTCGACAGAATTGCGCTTTACGCTGCTCTTGCCCCCAGCGGAATTGCTTCCGGGCTCTCCGTCGCTATTCACGTATCCATAAGAGACCTTGTCGGTAGCTTTGATGTCGATTGTGGCGGTACATTCCGGATAATTCGCGCAGCTGTAGAATTCTCCGTACTTGCCCATCTTCTTACTCATCCACCCGCCGCATTGAGGGCACTTCACTCGGTGCTTGAGAATCTCCACATCGTTATAAGTCCTGTCGCAGAAAGGATAGTTACTACACCCGAGAAACTCCCGGCCATTAATGCTGTTGCGGCGGACAATCAGCACTCCGGATCCACAACGGGGACAATTCAGCGGAGACTTTTCGTGGGTCTGCGAAACCACAGTCAATGCGCTGGTGGCCTTTTCACCGCGCTCGTTGGCTGCAGCGAGCCTCTGGTTCTCTTCGCGCCCCTTGGCCACACCGAGCCCAGCGCCATCACCGGGCGCGCTGTCCTTAAGCAACTCGTCAACAAAGATGGATTGGCCCTTGTTGTCCTCAGGGCTACTGGATATGAGGAAGACCCTGTTCTTGGTGCGGGTTAGAGCCACATAGAACAGACGTCGCTCCTCAGCATAGGGGTACTCATCACTACTAGCCAACAGGAGGTTGAGTATTGGATCGTCGACTACTTTGTTGGGAAAACCATAGGTATCATTGACCAGATTGAGGACAATAACCTCATCGTCTTCCAGACCCTTTGCCCGATGAACACTCATGAATCTGATGTTCGGATACCCTTTGTAGACAATAGAGATATCGTTATCCTTATCCAGCTTAAACGAGAATTCGTCCCTATCGTACGTTTGGCCCGCTTGCACTTCTCCGTCATCTAAACCAAAGAGTCTAGTGAAGTCAAAATTGTGCCTGCCCAGTAGTAGCACTCTTCCGCTGAAAGTGCCTGAGCTCAAAATATATTCGAGGGTCAACTTGAGCGCTACGAGAGGATCCGCAACAGAGAGCACCGTGACTGGCTTTGGGTTCTGCTCCTTCTGCCTCGAGACCATCCGCTTCTCTATCTGATGTTCATTCTTCATGATGAAACGACTTGCCACGTCTATCAGGCTTTGCGAATTGCGATAGGTTCCCTCTATATGAAGCCGTTCATGGTAACCGCAGAACTCACCAAAACTCGTGAACAGTGTCACATCACTTCCGGCGAACCTATAGATCGACTGCCAGTCATCGCCAACACAGATAAGCTTGGCATCTGTGTGTTCGCGAATCGCTTTTATCAGATTGAAACGACTCATGGAGATGTCTTGGTACTCATCTACGATTATGTAGCGATACCGATCGTCGATGCCATTTGCCTGGATAACGGCGGTTGCCTGATTGATCATGTCATCGAAATCAATCTGGTTTTTCTGCCGTAATGACCTAGTGTAGTAATCGATCATCGGTGCTAAGAAGGTCGCGAACAGCTTATAGCGATGGTGCATAAAACTGTCGCCCGAAAGCATCCTCGCCTTCTTCTTGTTGGCATACGCTGCCCGTGCTTTTTCATCAACGATATCCATCGTGAAATTGTTCGCCTTGTAGAGTCCTATGAAGGTGCAAATAAGATCAACCATACTCTTATTGAAATTCCTGTTCCCAGTGAGCTCTTTGTAAAGCTTAGCAAGCCGTTCTGGATCCAAGTTAAGTGTAACGCCACTCTTCTCAAGCATGGCAT
>DBPN01000042.1:0-5684 GCA_002305585.1 Eggerthellales bacterium UBA1419 | reverse complement strand
CCTTTTCCATATGATACCTTCGAGGTACTTCTGTTCCTCGAACTCCGTTGCTAGCCAAGGGGCGCGACCATGTTCATCGATGCCAAAATGCTCAAGCCAGATATCGTAGTCAGAAAGGTAAAAATCAGGCTGATATGCACGATTTCCACTGTTATCGTAGTGGCCGGTGTAGTTCTTCTCATATTCGTATTTGACTCCATAAAGAAACAGGTGGTTTGCAATTATCAACTCTTCCAAACTCTTGACGCGCTCACCATGGAGCGTTTCACGCTTAGTTTTTGGTATCGTGCCAGCAGCGCTCAGTTGCCCTTTGAGCGTTTCAAGATCCATACTCTTGAGCTTTTTGAATCTCTCGCCATCGTTTTCGTACTGTGACCAATCATCGGGAATAAAACTGTAGCAGCCATAGAACTCCAGGTATGCCTGCGTTTGTCTGGCATCCTTGAATATCTCGCTACTAAGATACTTGGTAACGCACCTCTTTAGCTCGTTTTCATTCGCGACTCCCGGGCTGTCCAATACAGAGAGACCGAGTGAGTGGAAGGTCTTTGTGGAGACTCCCTTGATTCCTGCCCGCTCAATGCGCTCAGCCAGTTCATCGACTGACTTACGAGTGAACGAGGTCACCAATATCTGTGACGGCTTAACGCCCCAACGCTCCACGAGATACTTCAACTTACCTACTACCGTGAGAGTCTTGCCACTACCTGCCCCTGCTATCACCAGGTTGCTGTATTCATCTATGACGACGGCATTGCGTTGCTGGATATCAAGGCTTTTCCCGTCGATATCGCTGAGGAGTCCATTGCAGAGTTCAAGTTCATGTTGTATGTAGGCATCATTTCGATTTGTGCGGAGATAACCGCTAGAATGCCATCCGATGAGCTTGGCGATACTGGCTGCGTCTTTGTGCGATTTACGTTGCGGCTCTGCGACTCCGACAAGTCTCTTCACAATAGGCAGCGCATCGGATTCGAGTTTATCGAAATCCTTCTTCATCAGGTATCCGGAAGAGAAGTCCAAGAGCGTCTCGTATCGTTGGACCAATGCGGAGATTTCCTCACTTAATACATCCAACTGTTGATGCGCAGTCTTCCTGCGGCGGCAGAAAAGCAAGCAGAAAGCAACAAAAGCTACCACGATAAGAGAGACCGAAGTCGCTATAACAAGAGCGTCCTGCATCAACTATAGGCCCCCACTAGTTCCCTGCCTCCCATTACTGGTTATGCTACAGCTGTTGCTGATAATCTCAATTGATCCCATCAATTTTTTGGCGCATATTGTTGCTTCGCAAAAAGACAGTATAATCTCATATGTAAAATATTTTATTAAAGGAAGTGAATTGACCAACAATCACACAAAGNNGAGCTGGATGCTGCTGAATATTTGAGCAAGAAAAACAACTACTTCCGGCTTGCATCGTTTCGTAAGCTGTTCCCAAAATATACCGGTATAAAGAACAACGGACGCTATATCGACCTCGATTTTTTTCAACTTCAACATCTTTCCTATCTCGACCAAGACATCAGATCGGTGCTTCTTTCCATGTCACTTGATATAGAGCATTACGAGAAAGTTAAGATCATCGACAAGGTGACGACAAGGGAAAATGAGGATGGCTATTCTATCGTCAAGGACTATAGAGACAGCCTAAACGAGAAGCGTCAAAAAGAATTAACGCGAGAGCTCTCAATACGTGAAAGCGACATTTATTGCGGGACAATCATCAGGAAGTATGGCGACGATATGCCTGTTTGGGTTTTCTTAGAGGTAATCCCGTTCGGAAGATTCATTGACTACTGTCGTTTTTGCGCTGAAAGATGGGGAGACAAGACTCTCCTCGATGAGCATTATTTATTAAAAAGAATTAAGTCGATTCGCAACGCGACCGCACACGGCTCATGTCTTATAAATGGTTTTGCAGAGAAAAGCACGTCTGGGATTGAATTGTCGTATGAGGTCAGACGCGCTGTGTCCAAGATGGGAATACCAAAGAGTACATGGAAGAAAAGACTTGCAAACGACCGGATGAATGAGATAGCCACTTTATTCTTCTTATACTACCGTCTTGTTCCTGCAGGTGAGTCCAGATCGAAGGCATCTGGAATTCTAGGAAGCTGTCTTTGCACGTTTGAAGGGACTGAGAAACTATACGCCGAAAACAGTGTGATTGTTTCTTGCATGCTCTTCATTCGTCGATTGACAGAAAACTTCAACCTGTCATAATCAAGGCATCTCGAAAAACCGAGAGGTTTTGCAGGGCGGGACCGGATGATTGGTTCTGCCCTGATTTTTTAAATGGACCTTAGTTATACTAGGCACCTTTCACTCTTAACTTTGCGTCCAATCTAGCACACCCTCTCCACCTGTCTTGACCGAATCAGGAACCACATTTCTTGGAGCCTAATGCATCGATTAGCTTTTGAGCCGTTGACGGAATAAAGGGCTGATGTAGGGTACCGCGCCGGTCACTACGACAGGAACATCACAACTAAGGCTGGGGATGTCAGGGGATCAGCCGGAGAACTGGTACCCTTTCCCAGATACTCATCATTCTTTCAGGTCGCACTTACGCTTTGACATCGATTCATCACCTTCTACTAAAACACCCTTGGAGCAAGTAATATGTAACACGTGATGCTCCCCTACCCCTCAACCTCCACCGTGTCCAACGTGATGTTCAACGTATAGGACCTGTTGAAAGGGCAGTTAGATGTTTACAAATGCGACTGTGTTGTTCTCCATGCAAACGACCACTGTCATTTATGAACACGTCAGACTCGCGTCCCGTTTCCTAAAGAAGAACTACGACTTGGGTTACAACGAGTTTTCTGTGCTCTTTGTCCTTCTGAGATACGGACAACCTGCCAGTGTGGATGAGCTCAGCAACTATCTGATGCTTGCCAAGAGCACGGTTCTGGCACTACTGGTCAATCTTGATAATCGTTGCCTAATTCACAAAGAGAATGCCTCGGATGACCACCGTCTGATGGCGTGCAGTCTGAGTTCCAGCGGATGCGAACTTGTCAGTTGGGCTACTGAGGATGTCGGCAACATGTTGAGAAACAGATTCATGCGATCATTACCAAGAGAAGAGTTCCAGGCGTTCGCAGATATCAGCGAGGATCTTGATGTTCTGCGTGGCTACTCAGTGCTTAAACTATCGCGCAGGGAATCTGCCAAAACATGCGGCAAGATCCCCAGTTATTGGTTTTCTGCCGAGCATTACATATTCTGGCGAGTGATTGTCGACAGATGGACAGATGTAATCAAAAGATATAACTCCTTGTCGTTTGACGCTTTTAGGATACTGGAGCTCGTTGCTGCCTATGGAGATATGAGTCTTGGTACTATCGCCAATCGTCTGTTCATGCAGAAGAGCGGCGTAACCATCTACAAGAACAAGCTACTCAAAGACAATCTGTTGACCCAACACCCCAATCCCTTCGACAGACGGGGGTTGCTGGTTCGCTGTACAGCGCAGGGACGACTGCTCGCAGGCAAAGTCCGCGCAGAACTGGATGAGGTGATGCGTTCGGGTCATTCGAGTCTGACTGAATCTGAGATCATCGTCTTGGATGCATGGTATATGAGGATGTACGTCAACATGCATATTGAACAAGCCAAATTGTAGTCATAAATAGCCTGTAGTCTGTAACTAAATTGCTGGGTGTGAATCAGCTCCATAGCCATTTATCAGGCATTATATGTCTATCAATACACTTTAGATTGTGATTGATATAACAAATTTCCTTCCATATCATGCTCACCCGAGAGGGTAATCCACTTAGGGTAATCCACTTATAAGAGTCACCCTAGAAAAGGAGGAGAGTATGAAGCAGGAGGAAGCAAAGGGGAAGGGCATCAGCAGGAGGACATTCATGTCTGGTGCAGCGGTAGGTGCAATGACGCTTATTGGTTTAAGCGGATGCTCGGCTGCCAAGAAAGATGAGGCATCTGCAGATAGTGGTGCAAAGAGCGAACCCGTAGCTCCAGCAACCGTGGATGAAGAGCTCGATTGTGACATCCTGGTTGTCGGGGCTGGTATCTCTGGGCTGGCGGCTGCAGTTCAGGCGGCTGAAGACGGCAACAAGGTCATCGTCTTGGAAAAGGGATCCACGGCTGGCGGCAACGGCCTTGGCACCGAAGGAGTCTTTGCTGTTGGATCGGAACAACAGCAGCAGCTTGGCATTGACATCGATCCCGTCGATATAATCCGCACTGAATTGAGCGAGTCGCAATGGCGCTCAAACGGAGCCATGTGGTACGACCTTGTGTCGCGTTCTGCAGAGAACCTCGCGTGGTTGCAGGAAAACGGTGTTCTGTTCAGCGGAGTGGTCGATAACTACCATGTGGGTCTCTTCCCCACTATGCATTGGTTTGATCAGAACCTTGGCGCACTGAGTTACGTGCCGCAGATGCAGGCTGCGGCCGAGAAGAACGCCGCTGAGTTCTATTTCGATACTGCGGCGAAATCACTTATCAAAGCTGAGGATGGTTCCATTAGCGGTGCATTTGCAGAGGATTTTGATGGGAAGGTCTATCGGATAAACGCGAAGGCTGTGGTCTTGGCATCTGGTGGAGTGGGTGCCAATCCCAAACTGCTCGCAGAGATAGGATGGACGCAGGAGAAGATCGACGAGATGATGGTGGTCTGCAATCCAAACGTCGCCGGTGACGGCTATAAGATGGCAATGGATGTAGGCGTGAAGAGCTTCTTGCAAGATGCTGCCATTCAGGCTTTCCAAGGTGTGCATGCTTTTGGAAACGATAGTACGTCACCCTATAACAGCCCGTTGAACGGCGGTAATGGCCTGTGTGCCCTTGGTCCCTGCGTATGGGTAGACCAGGATGCCAAGCGCTTCTGTGATGAGTCTTTGGCTTTAGTCTTCAATATGGCGGCAAATGCCACAGCCTGCCTTGCTAATCGTGAGACCTATGCCATATTCGATCAGACTTTCGTCGAGTCCTGCGCACTTGAGCCCGAGGACCAGAAGATACTTGATGCCGCGGTAGCTGGGAGCAACCCTGACAGCGTGTTCTCGGCAGATAACCTTGATGATCTGGCCGAACACTTCAAGTTGGATGTCGACACCTTCAAGGAGACGTTGGGTCGCTACAATGAATTCTGCGAAACTGGCAAGGATGGGGAGTTTGGCAAGAATGCGAACTTTATGCAGAAGATATCCTCGCCACCTTTCTATATCGCAAAGGTAGTGAACAATCTGGTTGTTATCGACGGTGGTGTCACAACGAATATCCGTACAGAAGCACTCGATGAGAGGCTGAATCCGATTCCAGGTCTCTACGCAGTAGGCTTGGACGGAGCGATGTTGTGGCGTAAGGTATACACACAGAACATGCCCGGCACCATCATGGGTAACAACGTACATTCTGGCCGGACTGCCGCGCGTAACGCCAAGGAGTATGTAGCGTCAATCTAAATTGCGGGCTGGGTTTATGAGCGAAACGATCAAGGGCGATTCACTTTGGATCGCCCTTGATGGCTGACCTCCCATAAGGGAGCTGGAAGAAGAGGTAAGGCAAGGTTTCAAAACTGTAATGCTATCCGATCATACGGCCGAGAAGTACCTAGCGGCTTAGGTAGGTCCAAGAAAACATCCGCACCCCCTCCAGAAGCTTCATGCTTGACGAAAACACGCTGCTCTTGGGTGACAAGACAT
>DBPN01000044.1:10148-11682 GCA_002305585.1 Eggerthellales bacterium UBA1419 | reverse complement strand
TCGCTGAACCAGCCCATCCAGGTTCTCGACATCTTGGGTGAGAGCATCAGGGCGGATATGTCCGACCGGTTCCTTGTCGCTCAAGCCTATCAGCTTTTGGGCAATGCGGAAAAAGCCAAGGAAGTCACCCAGATTGAGATGTATCTGAACATGACAGCGCTGTTCAGCGCCGAGCTGAGTTATCTCAATCTTTGCGCAGCAGACCTGCAGACAGCAGAGGCGATATTCGACCACCTTCTCCAACTGTCGCAGATCTATCAAATGGAGGAGCTGAATCCAAACAACGTTGTGTTGCTTTATGCCACCGCTGCGCGGATGTACTGTCTGGCTGGTGAGAGGCAAAAGGCATCTGCGATGCTAACCCGTTATGTCGACATCTGCATACATCACTTCTTTCCCCTTAAGCTGAGCGGCGGCAGCTATTTTAACCAAATAGATGCTTGGCTCGAGGAGTCAGCAGGCACCGAGGCTCCTCGCAGCGAGAAGGTTATCAAAGAAAGCATGTTGCGCGATGTGTTGATGAATCCCATCTATGCAGATCTTGCTGATGAGCCCGATTACATAACTGCAGTTGACCGTTTGCGCCGATTTGTAGAGGAGAACTGATATGGATATCTTCAGCCAAAATCTACAGCAGTACCTGACCCAATCTGTACCGCAAGGGCTAGTCCAATATCTACCGTTCCTGATTCCGCTGCTGATAATCGAAGTTGGATTGATGGCCGCAGCCCTGATCCACATCTTCACGCATAAGACCTACAGGCGCGGTAATCGGGTACTTTGGGTGATCCTGAGTTTCGTGCAGATCATTGGTCCCGTGCTCTATTTCACCATTGGTAGGGGAGACGAATAATGACCATTGCGTTATCAGATAGACAAGTGAGGAACGGCATCCTCACGCAGGAACGAGTGGCAGATAGCATCCTCACCGTCAGCGATCTGCACAAGCGCTTTGGCTCGCAACAGGTGATTGATGGCCTGTCATTCTTGGTGCCGCGGGGATCGGTGTTTGGTTTCATTGGGCAGAACGGATCGGGCAAGACAACTACCATGAAGATGGTGCTGGGACTGCTGCGACCAGACTCGGGAGAGATCACTGTTTGCGGGCAACGTGTGCGCTTTGGACAGACCAGTACCAACAAGCACATTGGTTATCTGCCCGATGTGCCCGAGTTCTATAACTACATGCGTCCGCGTGAGTACCTGCGTCTGTGTGGAGAGATCACCGGCATGTCCAAAGCAGATATAGCCAAGAGGAGTGATGAGTTGTTGACGTTGGTTGGCCTTGCCAACGTCAAGAAGCGGATTGGAGGTTTCTCGCGTGGCATGAAGCAACGTCTAGGCATTGCTCAGGCTCTGCTCAATCAGCCGGATCTACTCATCTGCGATGAGCCAACCAGTGCTCTCGATCCAGTAGGCCGAAAAGAGATCCTCGATATCCTCAGGCAGCTCAAGGGCACTACAACGGTGGTGTTCTCAACGCATATCCTCTCAGATGTCGAGCGGATATGTGATCGAGTAGCAGTACTCAATC
>DBPN01000044.1:7747-10037 GCA_002305585.1 Eggerthellales bacterium UBA1419 | reverse complement strand
CAGCAATAGCGTCACGCTACATTCTGACGACATCGTCCAGTTGCAACGCGAAGTAATCGAGATCCTCTATCGCGAAGAAATCCTGCCAATCAAACTCGAAGTCGCCGAGCCGACAATCGAGAACCTGTACATGGAGGTAGTGCGATGAAGCCCTATGCTGCATTCATCAAGAAGGAGCTGATGGAAAGCATCAGGACCTATCGATTGGTCATCATGCTGGCCGTCTTCCTGTTGTTTGGTATCATCAGTCCGCTGCTGGCCAAGCTGACTCCAGAACTACTCAAGTATCTGGGAACGGGTGACCTGGTGATCACCATTCCCGAGCCAACGGCAATGGATTCCTGGGCGCAGTTCTTCAAGAATGTTGGGCAGATGGGCATGCTTGTGTTGGTCATCGTCTTCGCAGGAACCATGGCTAACGAGTTGAGCCGCGGGACCTTGGTGAACGTTCTCACCAAGGGCTTGAACCGCAAAACGGTGATCTTATCCAAGTTCTCAGTGGCGGTGGCTGTCTGGACGCTTTCATATCTGCTCTGCCTGGGAGTTGCATCTGCTTACACAGTATATCTTTGGGGTGATGTTGAACTTGAGAACGCGCTGGCAGGATTTGTCGCTCCCTGGCTTTTTGGCTGCCTGCTCATCGCCCTGCTGATCTTTGGTGGCACGCTGTTTGGTAGCTTCTCTGGCAGTCTGCTCCTTAGCGGTGCCTGTGTCATCGCGATGTCGCTTTTGGCCATTGTGCCTGCGCTGCAGAAGTACAACCCTATCATGTTGTCTGGTGATCAGGTGGCGCTGTTCGTTGGAGCAAGAGCGCTGGCTGATGTCATCCCAGCGATACTCGTCTGTGCCAGCCTGACAGTATTATTGGTTGTGGCCTCCGTGCTGGTATTCAACAAGAAGCAGCTTTAAGGCAGCTTGCGCATGATGGGCTGTGTGGCGCAACGCAAAGATCCGCCTTGTCCGTTGTGGGTGCCAAAGAAGACGCGGTAGGTCTTGATACCATGTTTGTTCAGCTCATACTCGATGAATGAATTGTCGTTGGCATCGTTGTACGAGAGGATGTAATTCTCCTGGTCTATCGGTACGCCGTTGACTGCAAGCCTAGCCACATCTTCAAGCGACACCTCAATCAGATCCCAGCCATCCAGCTTAGCAGGGATGCCCTCGACAAAGGCATCGGGGCAGATGATTGCCAAGCCATCGCGCGGCACTGATAGTGCGCAATCAAGATGCAGAACGGTCTCAATCAGCGGTACGCGGATTGACTTGTAGTCATCGCCGAGCATGCCGGCCAGCCAACGGTAACCAGCTTCATTGGAACCAACCGAGGGATTGCCGGAGTTTCCTACCAAAACGGTATCGCCCAGCACCAGAACATCGCCGCCTTCCAGCGCCAGGGTGTCATCTGATTTCTCGGACAGGAGTGGAACCTGCGGCATGCTGAAGTGCTGCACGCTGTCATCGCAGACAGCGGAGAGGATCTCGCGAAAACCAAGGATGTCGACTTTTCGCAGCGGAGTGCCCAGTGTGAGTTCGATAACCTTGTTGCCAATCACCACCAGGTTGTCACGCGGGAAGTCTTGGGAGAATCCGTTAATAAGCACCGCCTCACCGTAGTTGTCCGCGATTATCTGCGGTGTGAGCTTGCTTGGTCTTCTCACCTTTACGCCCAACTGCTCCAGTACGGCGATAAAGGCTTGGTTCTCCTCTTCAAGAAGCTCGGTCTCAGATTTGCCGCTATCGGGATGGATCATGTTGTCCCAGAGCATACCGGCGGTCTCTCGGGAGTATGCGGCCTCCTCCTCGGGGAGCACTTTTAGCGCGTTTTCGAACCATGGAGCCTTAAGCGAGGGTGTCATACCATATGGAGCTCCCACAATAACTTCGCTGAGAGTGCCGTACTCGTAATCAACGAACACGGAGGGGGTTTGGCTGGACTCGAATGCATTCATCATAGCCGCTTCTTCCTCGCGAGGGATACTCAATGCAGGGTATTCTAGCACTATAATCAGCGAATCCGGGTACTATTGTGGCCGTTTGGGATTGTGCCTTACGCTGTTCCTCCACCTGTTTTCGTAAAGAGTTCCCTGACATCTGTGGCGGCGACGGTTGCACCAACGATGATTACGATAGCGCAGATGATGCCAACAGGAGTCGGTATCGTACCCAGCAGGATAAATGCGATGGGTATCGCCCAGCCTGAATACGAGATGTTCAGTGCCATCGATTTCGCTGCTCCTATCCGTGCAATGGCCTTGTAGTAGCAGAGATATGATGCAGTTCCAAGCAG
>DBPN01000044.1:0-7738 GCA_002305585.1 Eggerthellales bacterium UBA1419 | reverse complement strand
CTCAAAACAGGCAAGATTATCGCCATGTAGAAGACAGCCGAGGTAGTCTGGCGAATCTGCAGGCAGCATTCGTCATCAGCCTCGCCAAAACGCAGCGCATAGGAGATGATCACGGCTTCGGTACCCCAGCCGATCACGCAGACCAGAGCTCCGAGGATCCCCAGCAGCCAGTCACCGGGAACGCTCGTGTCGGGTGAGAAACTCAGGAAGGCAACTGCAAGCAGACACACTGCCAGTCCAGCCCATTGATAGGACTTCATGCGCTCTTTGAGCACGAAGTGCGCTAGTAGGGCACCGTATGCCGGGAAAAAGGCTGAGATGCTTGTCGCATAGGCAGCACCAATGTGGTTGATGGAGAACACATAGCCTGACATTCCCAGCGGACCACCAATGATGGCTGCAATGATAACCAAGATTCCGGTCTTGCTTTTTAGCAGCTTGAGCGTCTTGCCAATCTTCTTGCGGACGCCGTTATAGCCCAACATCAGTACTGCCGAGGTCGCGTCATGCAGAAAGGTGCTCGTGAAGGCAGCAAGCGCTATGGCCTGTTCGGTAGTGAAGAACGTAGTGGACATCAGGGCGATGCTCAGGATAACCGAGTCGAAAGCCCATGTGATTGCGGCACCTAATCCCCAAAACATCTATTCCATCCCTTCTAGTAATTCCATAGCCTTGTGTCCAAACAGTTTTGTGTGCTTGTAGTAGAAGTACAAAAGCTCGCCAACAGGTTCATCCAGCGATTCCTTATAGAGAGCCCAGATCAACCAATGGAAGGCGACTACACAGGTATAAGCAACGCAATGGAACAACTCCTCGGGGGTCAATTCGCGGCCAAAGTACATGCGAAAGACCTTTAGGCCCTCCTCGTAGGAGTAATCACTGCAGGCGATGAAAACGCCAAGGTCGCTGGCATAATCGCTCATAGCCGAGAACTCCCAGTCAATCAGATGCATGCGATCGGGGCCTACCAGGAAGTTGTCGTCATAGAAGTCGTTGTGGCAAAGCACCAATGGGGTGTCTTCGGCTTTGAGGATTGCATTGAGCTTCTCGGCAAGCTCATACAGCTCATCAAAGTCGGGAAAGGAGTGGTTGCGATAGTTGCCCATCAGCCCCAGTTGCTTCTTGGTATCTTCATGGATGTCGAAGACATAGTCCGATTGCCTGCCCGATGTGTGCAGCCTGCGAATCAGCTCCATCGCCTGAGCAAGATGCTCATCGTTGCGGTATTCAAAATGCACGCAATCTGCGATGTAGTGCGAGATCTTCCAACCAATCTCTGGATCCTCGTGGATGAAGGTGCCGTCGATATCCAGCTCGGCACCAATCTTTTGAGCGATAGTCTCGCTTTGGCGGTTGATGATCGCTTCGCTACCTTCACCGGGATGTCGATAGACATAAGAATCTGTACCGATGTCAAAACGGAACGAAAGGTTGGTATAGCCATTCTTAATAGGCTCGATCCCAGTTATCTCTTTGCGTAGGCATTTCAAGACCATGCAGATGTTATCAAGGATGTCCGACTGCACGTTGTTGATGAACTCGACATCGAAATCGCGGATCTCGTCCAGAGAGTCAAATTCCCAGATCTGGTCATTGCTGTACTTGCGCATCACCATGGGTAGTTGATTGATATGCTCCAGATAGATGCTCTCCCAAAGCTTTTCTGCTGTTTCTGTGTGGTGATGCGCCTCTTCAAGGATCGCAGCGAAGGTCCGGGCAAAACCCGAATCCATGTAGGCGTGACCGAGCATGATCCATGAGTCTTTGCCGCCAAAGGTTACGCCACTGATGAGATTATTCTTACCCTTATCTTTGATGCACCATTCCTCTGTGGGACCTTGGTGATAAACTGCCGCGTAGTAAGAGCTATAAACGTATTCCTCAAAGGGATTGATAGTGAAATAGTTATCCGATGAGCAGATGTAGCTGTTGCCTAGCTTCTCTCGCACCAGATAGAGGGAGTAGTAGTTATTCCTTGTCTGGTATTCGTCGTTGATGACGATAGATACGCCGTACTTATCCTCCAGATAGAAGAACTTTTCCTTCTTGTAGCCAACGATGATCGAGATGTCGGTAATGCCGGCCTGATGCAGTTGTTCGATCTGCCGGTCGATAAGTGTCTCGCCCTTCACAACCAACGTTCCCTTTGGATTTGCGTATGAGATTGGCGCTAGGCGTGAGGAGAATCCTGCCGCCATGATGATTGCGTTTTTGACGCGATGCGGTTCGAGTTGCGCCAAGCCGCGCTCGGTGACTCCCGCAGCGTCGATCAGCTCCTGATCTTTTAGCGAGGCGAGGGCCTGGTTTGTGGCGCCAAGCGAATGACCGGTTTGAGCGGCTATTTTGCGTTGAGATGTGTAGCCGTGGTCCTTAAGTGCGACAAGCGTCGCGAATTCACATTCTGTGAGCATATGTCTCCAATGTCCAGACAGTGTGCAAAGAGCGCCAATCTAGTCTGGCGCAGCGCTGTCTGATGTTCAAAAAAACTGATATAGAAATAGATTTGAACATTATACCGATAAGATACCGATAAGATTAGCTCATGCCATACCACTCGCCGGATTTCTATCGCAACGTCCCTCGGAAGACTGTATCCTAATCAATCGTTGTCGTTACAACTAAAACTGCTGCTGCAGAATACCTCAGCCAGCACAGAGGATAGGAGTCGTTGGCACCATGCTGATGAGAGATCTGTCGATTATCGTGCGCCAGATGCGCGTGTTCGCTGAGCGGAATCTGTCAGACAGGAATCTGGGTTTTCCCGAACAGATCATCCTGATGTATCTGACTGAGCATGAGCACGCAAATCAGGAGCAGATCGCAACATATTTTGAGATCGATAAAGGCGCTGTGACAAAGACTATAGAGAAACTTGAAGAAAAAGGTTTGATCACTCGCCAAGTTGATCCAAGTGACAAACGCAAGAAGCAGGTGATGCTTTCTGCCCAAGCGGATGAGCTGCTCGCCAACATGGGTCAGGCGTATGCGGACTGGAGCCAGCATGTCTGCCTTGGCATAAGCGCCAAAGAGATGGCACAACTTGAGAAGAATATCGCCATCATGGCACATAATTCCAGCGTACTGATTGGTGAGGCCTACAAAGATGAAGGTTAAGAACAACAAGCTGAACCTGGTTTTGATCGCAACGGTATACCTCTTGGGTATCTTCATGGGTGCTCTTGATACCGGCATAATCACGCCGGCGCGAACCGTTATCCAAAATTCACTGATGGTAGATGAGCAAACCGGTATCTGGATGATCACCATCTATACGCTTGCCTATGCGGCAAGCATTCCCATCATGGGTAAACTGGCCGATAAAAGGGGTAGGAAGAATATCTACCTTACCAGTGTCCTGCTGTTTGGTCTGGGCTCTTTGTTCTGCGGACTCGCTCAGCAATTTGCCAGTTTTGAGCTGTTAATCATCGCTCGTGCCGTACAGGCTGTTGGTGGTGGCGGAATCCTGCCTGTAGCAACCGCAGAGTTTGGCACGGCCTTTCCAGAGGAGAAGCGCGGTATGGCGCTTGGCCTTGTTGGAGGTGTGTATGGTATCGCAAACATCTTTGGCGCCTCAGCAGGCAGCCTGATCCTCGATATCTTTGGTAGCAACAACTGGCAATTCATCTTCTACATCAATCTGCCCATTACCGCATTCATCCTGTTAGCTGGTTTCATGGTGCTGCCTAATTCGAAAGAGGAAGATGTTAAGAAGATCGATGGTTTAGGAATCGTGATCTTAACAGTCATGATACTCAGCCTGCTCTACGGACTAAAGAATGTTGATTACTTTGACCTGAAAACCACGCTAACCAGTGTGGATGTCTATCCATTCCTCATTGCCTTCTTAGTATTGATACCCGTTTTTGTGCTGGTAGAGCACAAGGCAGAAGATCCAGTGATGAATCTGAGTTATTTTAAGAACTCACGCATCCTCATCACATTGGTTCTGGCGGTAATCACCGGTGTCATACTCATGGGTATGATATTCATCCCGCAGTTCGCCGAGAATGCGATGAGGCTTCCATCTGGCAGTGGAGGTTATTTTGTCATCATCCTGGCTTTATTCGCCGGAATCGGAGCGCCTATCTCGGGTGGGTTGATTGACAAGTTTGGCGTGAAGATCGTGTTGGGATTTGGCCTGATCGCTTCAGTGGCAGGTTCGCTGTATTTGATGTTTGTCACCACTGCCAATCCTAATATGTTCAATGTGGTTGTGAGTTTGATCCTTATTGGTGTTGGCATGGGTTTCACCATGGGCACGCCGCTCAACTATATGATGCTTGCCAACACCAAACCTGAGGAATCGAACTCTGCCTTAGCGACCTTATCCCTCGTTCGATCTATTGGCACTGCTATCGCTCCCGCGATCATGGTTGGATTCCTGGCTCACGCAGGCACAACCGTTCAGGATAATATCATGAAGCTACTGCCTGATGAGGTAGAGGTGCCGCCTCTGGTTTATGCTCAGGAGCTCACCGATGAATTCAATAGCTACAAAGCGGATCCAGATACAGCGGAGCTGTTCGCATCGATGGATATCCCCGATCTTACGTCCATGCAGACAGTCGAGATCGATATGCAAGACAGCGGTGATTTTGAGGTATCTGACGAGCTGCTTGATATGATGAAGGGTTCTGACGTTACCACCATTGTGCACAATACCAAACAATTCACCGACGCCATGTTCGAGCAGATGACGCCAGATGTGATAGCTGATATCGAGGCAGGGATAGACAATGGCATCAGTGGTATCAGTGATGCTCGCGAGAAGATGGATGAGAGTCTTGCGGAGATGAAAGAGGGTTATAGTGGCATAGGAGACGGTATTGAGGGAATGACTACCGCTATTGCTGCCCAGAAAGAAGCACTCTCCCAGCTTCAGGGAGCAGTGCCGATGATGCAGAAGATGTCTGCATCCGGTGGTTCCGGAAGTGTTGCAGACATGATACCTGACAGTGTGAGAGCCTCTATCCCTCAGGCCGTGCTCGATGAGCTCGCCAAGATCCGCTCAGTGCAGGAGCTGCAGGCAAAGATCGCAGAGATTGAGGCCGCAAAATCCAGCATGCAAGCCAAGGTCGCTGAGATGATTGCCGCAAAGGGCGAAATAAACCAGGCGATCCTGGCTATGGAAGCATCGCTTTCTACCGAGCAGGCTACGTTGCAAACGCTTGAAGCGGAGCTTCTTGCACTTAGTGAAGGAGGTGTCTCGGGCGAGGAGGTCGTGCCCGATGAAGGCGGCGGTGAAGGTGATGGCAGCACAGTAGGCGGGGGCACAGTAACAGATGAGAACGCGGAGAGGATCGCTGAGCTTCAGACAATGATCACTGCGCAAAAAGAGACGATTGCCCAATTGCAGTCGCAGATTGCCGCAGCCAGAGAGCAATTAGCTCCGCTGGTATCTGGTATTGAAGGTTTGAATGCAGCTGTGGTGGGGCAAGAGACTGCCCTTGTCCGCATGCAATCCATACTTCAGACCATGAACAGTATGTCGAATTACAACAGCATACTCGACTTGATGCCTGCCGGTGTGAAGGACTCTTTGCCGCAAAGTGTACTCACAGAGTTGTCCGCAGTTAGAACCCTGAGTGATCTGAACGCAAAGATTGGTGCGCTGCAGTCCGCGATCTCAACTCTTGAGAGTTCGATTGCAGAAGCGCAAAGCTCACAAGCTGAATTGGCGACTGGCATTCAGGCGCTTGAGAGTGCCGAGGTAGAGCTGGAAGACACCAGCACGAAGATGGTCAAGCTGAAAGCCAGTGTATCTGGCACTTTTGCCAAGGCCGAAGAAAACTACCTTGCCCAAATCGATGCCAGACAACAAACGTTGGAGGCAGAGTTCCAGTTGGTATTGAACATAGGATTCAAGCAGGTCTTTGCCGTTGTATTGATATCCTCACTGCTTGGCCTGTTGCTATTGGCGTTTTACAAGAATCCCCCTCGCCTGACATATGCGTCAGATGAGGGGGAATATGGCGGTTCTATTGGACCAGATTGTTATCGACAAAAGCTCGAGCGATCTGGACCGTAGTCCCATTAGACTGTTCTATCTGGCCCAGCGTTCGTAATTCTTTGCTACCTTGTTCCAATCAATCAATTCGAAAAGGGCTTTGACGTGGTCGGCGCGTAGATTCTTGTACTTGAGATAGTAAGCGTGCTCCCAGACATCGATTGCCATGATCGCGCGCCAGACGCCCTCGGTTTCCAGCAACGGACAATCCTGATTAGGACTCGCCATTATCCGCAATTCGCCGGAGGCATTGGTAGCCAGCCAGCCCCAGCCAGAGCCAAACTGACCAATAGAGGCCTTGCTGATCTGCTCTTTGAAGTCGGCGAATGTCGAGAAAGTCTGTATGATCTTCTCGGCCAGTAACCCTGTTGGCTCACCGCCGGCGTTTGGACCTAGATGATCGAAGTAAAGATTGTGATTGTAATAACCGCCGCCATTGTTGCGAATAGCGGTCTTTACCTCGCCAAGATCGCTTTTATTCCAGTTGATGAGGATGTCCTCGATAGATTGATCCATCAAACCGGCCTTCTCGGCCGCATCATTGAAGTTCTTGGTGTATGTCGCATGATGTTTGGCGTAATGAGTTTCAACGGTTAATGCATCGATGTAGGGTTCGAGCGCATCGTAGGCATAATCCAGTTTCACCTGTTCAAACATAGGGACCTCCTTTTGTCGAGTTATCCTCTGTGCTCTTCCTAAAATGAATCCTGCACAGGCTAACCTTACTCTAAGTAGCAAAAGTATACTACCTTTGTATCTTTTCTCCAGATTGGGAACATATGGATGTCACCAGCCGGTAAAAGCGTTATGCTTTGCCTATCAGTATCCGAGCATGGTGACCCGCTGCTTCCGGGCTCACCAATCGAAGGAGGCGTTATCCATGGATATCATCGTCACCGGTCGAAGAATGACAGTCAGCGACGCATTGCGGTCCTACGTCGAAGAGAAGGTCAGCAATTCTGTCAAGGTCTTTGACATCTCACCGATGTCCGCGGAGGTCGTCTTGTACATGGAGCGCAACCCCGCAAATCCCACACCTGCTGTTGCTGAGGTGACGATAAGAACCAAGGGCCATGTGATCAGGTCCGAGGAAGCCGAAGAGGACATGTACGCGGCCATCGATGTGGCCACGGCGAAAGTTGAGCGTCAGCTGCGTAAGTATAAGACCAGAGTCGTTGACAGGCGCGTTCGCGGCAAGAGGCTACAAGAGGTGTTGCAGCCAGTGGATGCCACTGCTAACGATAATCTGATTAGCATCATCACAGTTGATGACGGCAGAGAAGACAGCGAGATCGTACGTATCAAAGAAGTTGAACTGTCGGCGTTGAACGAAGAGGAGGCGCTGATCCAAATCGACCTGCTTGGGCATGATTTCTTTGTCTATACCGATGATATAACCGGACTTACGAATGTCATGTATCGGCGTAAGGATGGTAGCTACGGTATCCTCAAGCCCAAGATCGAGACGTTGGACGCAATCTGAGGATGCAAGCCGATAAACCAAAGAGTAAACCTGCTTCAGGAAAAGGCGCATCAAAGAGCGCTCCCAAGAGTGCGCCTAAGAGTGCATATAGGAGTTCGCCCAAAGCTTCGTCTACTGGTTCGTCAAAAAATACAAAAAGTGGTGCGTCAAAGGGCGCGCTTAAGGGTACGCCTAAGGCGACTTTACGCAAGCCGACGATGTCTGGCCGACTCTTTATTGGTCTTACTGCCGCGGTTTGCCTAGTTATC
>DBPN01000005.1 GCA_002305585.1 Eggerthellales bacterium UBA1419 | reverse complement strand
ACGTTCTTTTTGAGATGGATGAGCAGGGAGTCAAACACACCCAATTGCAAAAGCAGTTCGAGCGCGCTCAAGTATTGGCGTTTATCGGCATGCTGGCAGGTGCGGCAGCTGCGAACCCAACGGTTGTTGGGACGAACATGCTGGCTTCTTCGAAGGCCTCTTCTTACAGCAAGTTTTCTTCGGTGACGAAGATCGTCGCTAAGCCGCAGCGGAACACGATCTATGTTAACTCAACCCTAGAGCACAATCAGATCTACGCAGACCCCAGCCAGTTTGCCTTTGTGCTGGACTTCATAACAAAGCACAGCAAAAAAGCAAAGCTCAAGTGAGGCGGCATCTCAAAAAGGAAGTAACCATGAAACGCCTGATCGGTCCACAATCCCTATTATTCCCAAACCCTGTTCTAGTGGTGGGAAGTTATGACGCTAACGGCAAAGCGAACGCGATTACCCTGGCTTGGGGTGGTATTGCGAGTTCCAGTCCGCCGTCAGTCTCCATTGCCGTGCGACCCAGCCGATACAGCTACCGTAACATCATCGAGCGTCAGGCCTTCACCATCAATCTTCCCCGTGCCGATCAAGCCCGGGAAGCGGACTATTTTGGTGTTGTCTCCGGAAGAGATGTTGATAAATTCGCGGCAGTTGGCCTTACCGCAACCAGGGCGAATGAAGTCGATGCGCCTCTCATCACTGAGTTTCCCTACAATCTGGAGTGTGCAGTCACGCATACGCTCGATCTGGGATCACACACTCTGTTCATTGGCGAAGTCAAAGAGGTCCATGTTGATGAATCGCTGATTGGTGAGAGTGGGGATCTGCACTATGGCAGCGGATTGTTGATGTTTGACAGTGGCATCCGCTGTTATCGCGCTCCGGGTGAGGTTGTAGCTAACGCCTTCAAAGTAGGATTGGAATTCACTGACCGGGATTGATGGTCAATCGCTATGTCACCGGGCAACTCTATGGTATATTTGTAAGGTTTCAATAACAGCAGGCATGAGCGTGTTTGTCTGGACTCGCAGATTGTGAGAAGCTGACGGGTGCGGTCGCAGACATGCTCCGTTTATGTATCGAGAAGAAAGTTGGCAACCTTGGATACAGAAGTCAATAAACTTGAGGACAACAAAGCCGAGGTGAAGGTCACCATTCCGGCAGAAGAAGTGACCAAGAGCATTGCGGCTGCCTACAAAAAGGCTGGGAAAGTGCGTATCCCAGGATTCAGGCCCGGTAAGGCACCCCGTCGCATACTCGAGAACCACTACGGCGGCAAGGAGTACTTCCTGGCTGAGGCTACAGAAGAGGCCGTCAACACCTGGTTTCCGCTGGCGCTGGATGCCGAGAACCTGATTCCCTTAAAAAAGGCGGAGTTCTCTTTGGATGAGACCGTGCAGGAAGGGGAGCCATATACCTTCACCGGCACCATCATCGTAAAACCCGAGCTGGAGCTCTCCTCCTATGAGCCAGTGCAAGTGGAGTTGCCATCCGATAAGGTGACTGAAGAAGAGATCGACAGGCAGGTTGAGAGCCTGCGCGAGTATTATGTGACCTACGATGAAGTCGAGGGTCGTGTAGTGAAAGACGGGGACACAGTTGTCCTTGATCTGGAGACGACTTTGAACGGTGAGCCGATTGAGGGTCTTACCAGCTCCGGCCAACAGTATGAGGTTGGATCCAAGACCATGCCCGATGAATTCGACAAGAACATCCTTGGTATGGAGTTGGGTCAGGAGAAGGAATTCGACTTCGGTTTTGACGAAGATCCGCTGGAAGTCATGGGCGAGGGTGACAAGATGCACGTCAAGGCCACCGTCACCAGCATTCGCACCAAGGCCCTGCCCGAGCTCACGGATGCTTGGGTCAAGGCAACTCTGGACTATGAGGGTGTGGAGGATCTGCGCGAGAAGATCAGCGACTCCATCCAGGTTCAGAAATCCCAGCAATTGCCCGAGCTCAAGGAAGTCGTCTGTCAGCATGAGCTGGTAAGCAGACTGGTGGGAGAGCCACCGCTTGAGATGGTGCGAATCGCAGAGCAGGGCATCTATCGCGACTTCTTCAACATGCTGCAAAAGCGCAATATGACCTTTGATCAGTATCTCGTCAACAGCGATATCACTCCGGAGGAGTTCCAGAAGGATACGCAGGCGCAGGCTTTTGAAAGCTCAGCAGCCTCGCTTGCGCTCGATGCCCTAGCCCGCAATCTTGGCTTCACAGTGAGTGAGGAAGAGGTTATCGCCGAGTTTGAGCGCAGTGGCGCCACAGATCCCACGAAGCTGTATGCCGAGTGGAAGGAAGGCGGCCGACTGCCCGAGATCCGCGAAGGTCTGTTGCGCGTGAAAGCCGCTCAGCATCTCAACGATACGGCTGAGGTATTCGATATCGGTGAGAAGCCCGAACCGAAGAAAGCCAAGAAGACCAAGGCGAAAGCCAAGGCTGCTGATGCAGAGGTCGAGAGCGTAGATGCCAAGGCTGGCGACGATAAGGCCGAGACTAAGAAACCTGCCGCCAAGAAGCCCCGTGCCAAGAAGGCCAAGGTTGAGGACGTAACCGAGGCAGAGACCAAGACTGAGGAATAGTTCAGCTGCGCAAGAGTTCTGAACTGTGTCGATATGGTCACGTTACCGTAAGACGATTGTGAAGATGCGTTGCTATGATGAACATTTTGATGCCCCGTTCGGCTCCGGCGTTGCGCGCACACTGTAACGCCAGGGCTTGAACTATGGTCTCAACGTATCTGTAATACTGTAAGATTGGAGTCAAGAATGTACAATCAAGACCCACGCTCCGCTTTGATACCGTATGTCATCGAGCAATCTCCGCGCGGTGAGCGCAGTTTCGACATCTATTCGCGGCTGCTTAACGATCGTATCGTCTTCCTTGGCGAGATGATCGATGATCATGTGGCGAACACAGTGGTGGCACAGCTGCTTCATTTGGAGAGCAGCGATCCCGAGAAGGATATCTCGTTGTATATCAATTCTCCCGGTGGCGTTATCACTGCAGGGTTGGCCATCTATGACACCATGCAATTCATCAAGAGCGATGTCTCGACCATCTGTATTGGTCAGGCCGCTTCGATGGCAGCAGTGTTGTTAGCTGCCGGAACAAAGGGCAAGCGCTTCGCTCTGCCCAACTCCCGGATAATGATCCACCAACCCAGCGGTGGTGCTCAGGGTCAACAGACCGATATCGAGATCGCGGCCCGCGAGATCCTCTATGCGCGTGAGCGCTTGAATCAGATATTGGCCGACCACACTGGCCAATCCCTTGAGCGCATCCACGATGATACTGAGCGCGACAACTTCATGGGCGCCAGTGCCGCAAAGGAATATGGTCTGGTTGATGAGATCTTCTATGCTCGTGATATCAAGAAAGTTGAGCGGGAAGAAGAATAGGAAAGCAGAAGGTAGAATATGTCTGATGTCTATGGGAACTCCGGCCAAGGCGGGGGTTTTGACGACGGCTTCAATGAATTACGCTGCAATTTCTGTGGTAAATCGCAAGACATGGTGCGCAAGCTGATTGCCGGACCCAATGTCTTCATCTGCGATGAGTGCATCCATCTTTGCGCTGAGATAGTAGAACACGACCTTGGTGATTTAGATGATGAGATTGAGCTTGAAGCAATCGAGAAGGCTTTTGCTCTCGAGGACTTGCCAATCCCCTCAGAGATCTATGCCGAGCTCTCAAACTACGTTATTGGTCAGGAGAGAGCCAAGAAAGCATTGAGTGTCGCGGTCTACAATCACTACAAGCGCATTGCCTTGGGTGTCGAAACCAAAGAAGGCGATGTAGAGCTGGCAAAGAGCAATATCCTGTTATTGGGCCCCACGGGTTGTGGAAAGACCCTTTTAGCTCAGACTTTGGCTCGTATACTTGAAGTACCGTTTGCCATTGCCGATGCAACTGCTCTCACCGAGGCCGGTTATGTTGGTGAAGACGTGGAGAACATCCTGCTCAAGCTGATAACCGCAGCCGACTTTGAGATCGAAGCTGCTCAGATCGGCATTATCTACATCGATGAGATCGATAAGGTCGCACGTAAAGCCGAGAACCTCTCAATCACCCGAGATGTCTCTGGTGAGGGTGTCCAACAGGCGCTGTTGAAGATCATTGAGGGAACAGAGGCTTCGGTGCCGCCGCAGGGTGGTCGCAAGCATCCTCAGCAGGAGCTCATCAAGATCGACACGACCAACATCCTCTTCATCCTAGGCGGCGCGTTTGTTGGGCTGGATAAGATCGTTGCCGAGCGCATTGGCAAGAAGGGCATTGGTTTTGGTGCCGAGATCAGTAAGCCGCACAGCCACCAGACCTCTGATCTACTTGCAAAGGTCTTGCCTGAAGATCTGAACAAGTTTGGCATGATTCCGGAGTTCGTTGGACGTATACCGGTGATCTGCAATGTTGATGAGTTGAGTGAGGATGAGCTCATCCGTGTTCTTACCGAGCCAAAGAACGCTCTGGTAAAACAATACACGCGGATGTTCGAATTTGAAGACAGTAAGCTCACGTTCACTGACGGGGCGTTGAAGGAGATTGCCAGGGAAGCCGTAGAGCATGGTACAGGTGCCCGCGGTCTGAGGTCCATCTGTGAGCGCACGTTGCTTGAGACGATGTATGAGCTCCCGGGCAATGACGAGATCGTTGAGGTCGTCGTCACCGCAGAAGCGGTGCGCGGTGAGAAAAAGCCCACTTTGGTCCTACGTACCAGTAAGCGCTCCCAGAAGGTCAGTGCCTGAAGCGCGTCAGATTGAATCTGAGACAATAGAATCAAGCGACATAACCGAAGCCAGTGACTGAGAATCAGCCGCTGGCTTCGGCATTAGCTGCCCATTACCGCTTTTAGTCTTTGGGTATAACCATAAAAATCAAGAAAAACAAATCTTCCTATAGACACATTCCCTGACCATTTGAATAATTGCCTGAACCAAAAGTCCCTGTCGTCTGGTACCCGCGTTGGCAAGAAGACGGTTGACATTTAGATGGCTGACACGAGGACAGTGTACATGGAGATGCTTGGCGTAGGGACGGTTGGCAAAGAGCAAAGGTCCACCAATAACGAGAGGGGAGGTGGGTGTCATAAAACCTAAGAGCATTCTGCACAATCATTCACAGCTAACATTGCCCTAGTGGACCCCCGGGATCGTCTATCTGTTGAGGTTCGCGTGGATCCAGCTGTGTTGCTGGTGCCGCGCGTCTGTTTATTAGAAGGCATTCCCGGACAAAGAAGAAAGTGAGCCCTAAATGGATGGAATCAAAAAGATCCATTACGCCTGGTGGATCATGATAGGTTGTTGCTTCATGCAAGGTTGCATGCTTGGCAATATGATGAATGCTGGCGGTACGCTTTGGCCGATGATCATCGCCCCGGTTGAACAAGGGGGTATCGGCGTTGGTCAGCTTGGACCTCTGGCGCTGTACCTGACGGTATACTTCATCACCACTTCCCTTACATATCCGATTTCTGGAAGGATAATCGCCTCCGGTAAGATTCGCCTGTACTTTACTGTCTGTGTCATTGCCATCTGTCTGGCACAGGCGGCGATGGGTTTTTATACCGAGGTCTGGATGTTCTACATCACGGGCGCGATCTATGGTATTGCCGGCGCTCCAATCATGGTCGTTGCTTCCACGGTTCTAGTGACCAACTGGTTTGACAAGAGGCGCGGGCTGGCTTTGGGCATATCACAATGCTTCTCGGGCATTGGTGGCGCGATCTTCCCGCTCATCAGTATCGCACTCGCCGAACAACTTGGTTGGAGGATGACTTATCCGATCATCGCGCTGATCAGCTTGGTGCTTACTGTGCCTTGGACGATGTTCGTTTTCAGGGCAAAGCCATCGGATATCGGTCTTAAGCCTTACGGCTACGAAGAGGTATCGGAAAAAGCCGGGGAAAGTAAGGGTAAGTCTGTTATGTCCGGTTTGCCGGCTAAGGTTGCATTGTTGAGCATAGCGTTTTGGGCGATCTTCTTCTATCAGGGAATCGAAGCTTTAATGTCTGGCTATAACGCCCACATGACTGGATTCACGGATTCCATCGGTTTGGGTATGGGCTTTGGTGCGCAAATGCTCTCCCTTTCGATGATAGGTTATGTTTTCGCGACATTGATAATGGGACCTCTGGTCGACAAGTATGGCGGTGCTGTTCCCACCTATGTGACGCTGGGTATCACCGCCCTAACCCTTTTTGGATTTGCTGTCTTCAGGACCGAGGTACCTTTGGCGATAACCGCTTTCATCTTTGGTATGAACTCCGTCATAGTCACCATCAGCGCGCCAACGCTGCTGGCCGAGTTGTTTGGCCGCAAGGATTTTGCCAAGTTGATTTCGTATACCAGGATTTCTGGCATCATCGCTTCATTCGGTGCCAGCTCCATGGGTTTTGTCAAAGATATCACCGGCAGTTTTGTGCCCACGTTCTACGGAGGAATCGTAATCTTAGCGATTTGCGCGCTTCTAGTCGCAGTCGCGCTTTCCCAGAAGAAGAAGCTGCAGGAACGCTGGGAACAATAAGCTCTTACACTAGTTTGACATCCAAGTGGCCGTAACAGAAGTTGCGGCCACTTTGTTTATTCAGATTCAATATCTATTGGCATTGATTCTCTATGACACCCACCGCATAACCGGCCAACGTCGAACAGCCAGGTCCCTCTCAATCTGCTACCATGAAATAACACGAATCCAGACCGGATAGCAGGAACTGAGGAGGCAAGTATCCTTGACTGAGTTACCCAAGAATTATGATCCCAAGGACCTCGAGGGCCCAATCTTCGATAAATGGCAAAGCAGTGGCTACTTTTCCCGGGATGCTGCTGGGTTCGCCAACCCTGAGTTACCACCGTACACCATCGTCATACCGCCACCGAATGTCACCGGTGTGCTGCATATGGGACACGCGCTGAACAACACCCTGCAGGATATCCTTGCCCGACGAGCACGGATGCAGGGACATCCAACGCGCTGGATCGTTGGCACCGACCACGCTGGTATCGCCACTCAGAACAAGGTTGAGCAGAAGCTGGCCAGCGAGGGGCTCACCCGGTTTGACATCGGTCGTGAAGCCTTTGTTGAAGCTTGCTGGGAATGGCGTAATCAATACGGCTCCACCATCATCGAGCAACTCAAAGGTATGGGCTGTAGCTGCGATTACAATGACGAGAAATTCACCATGAGCCCGGGTTATGTCCGTGCAATCCGGCGGGTATTCGTCAAGTGGTATCATAACGACCTCATCTACCGAGGTAACCGCATCATCAACTGGTGCCCGCGCTGCACAACTGCCCTTGCCGATGACGAAGTCGAACATGCCGACGAGAAAGGTCATCTCTGGTATCTGCGCTATCCGTTGGTTGAGCCTGTTGATGGTTGCGAGTATCTGGTGGTGGCGACTACTAGACCAGAGACGATGCTGGGTGATACCGGTGTCGCGGTTAATCCTAACGATGAGCGCTACTCGGCACTGATTGCCGCTGGTGCTCGAGTGCGTCTGCCATTGGTCGATCGCGAGATCCCCGTGTTCGCCGATGACTACGTCGATGCCACATTCGGTACCGGTTGTGTCAAGGTCACTCCGGCTCACGATCCCAACGACTTTGATATGGGGCAGCGCCATAGCCTTGATAAGCTGAATGTGATGGATGAGAGCGCTGTTATCAACGAGCTTGGTGGGCGCTTTGTCGGCATGACCCGCGAGCAGGCTCGCGAAGCCATTGTTGTCGCCTTCGAGGAGCTTGGACTGCTCGACCATGTTGAGGACCACGATCATGCTGTGGGTCATTGCTACCGCTGCAATACCACGATCGAACCTTGGCTTTCCGAGCAGTGGTTCGTCTCGATGAAGCCACTGGCGGCGCCGGCAATCGCGGCTGTGCGTGACGGGCGCGTGACCTTTAATCCCAAGCGCTGGGAGAATGTCTATTTCCACTGGATGGAGAATATCCGGGACTGGTGCATCTCGCGCCAGCTCTGGTGGGGTCACCGGATACCGGCGTATTACTGCCGCAGCTGCGGCTATATGGCCGTCGGCCGGGAAATGCCGGATGTCTGCCCGCAGTGCGGCAGCACGCACTTCGCGCAGGACGAGGACACGCTCGACACCTGGTTCTCGTCGGCCCTATGGCCATTCTCGACTCTGGGATGGCCTGAGGAGACGGAAGACCTGAAGTATTTTTACCCGACAAGCGTCCTGGTCACCGGATATGACATCATCTTCTTCTGGGTGGCGCGCATGATTTTCTCCGGTATCGAGCATACGGGAAAAACGCCGTTCCATACCGTGTTCATCCACGGCATCGTGCGCGACGAACAGGGAAGAAAGATGTCGAAGTCACTCGGCAACGGCATCGATCCGCTGGAAATCATCGACAAGTATGGAGCCGACGCGCTCCGGTACGCGCTGGTGACCGGCAACGCGCCTGGCAACGACCAGCGTTTCTCCCTTGAGAAAATCGAGGCCGGCCGCAACTTCATCAACAAGATCTGGAACGCGTTCCGCTTCACGGTCATGAACTTTGACGACGAGATGGATTTTGCCTCGGTCCGGGCGGACGAGTTCGCGCTGGAGGACCGCTGGATCCTGTCCCGGCTGGAGGACGTCATCGAGGAAGTGGGCCGGAACCTTGATCACTACGACCTGGGTGTGGCGCTGGCGAAAATCTACACGTTCCTCTGGGAGTCTTTCTGCGACTGGTACATCGAGCTGGCTAAAACCCGCCTGAACGATCGCGGCAGCCGCGGCCGGCTCGTGACCCAGTATGTGCTGAATGAAGTGCTGACAGCGGCCATGAAACTGCTGCACCCCTTCATGCCTTTCATCACCGAGGAGATTTACCAGGCCCTGCCCGGCAGCGAGGAGACCATCATGCTCCAGACCTGGCCCGGCAACCTGGATATGCCCGTGTGGGAAGACGAGTGCGCCGACTTCGAGAAACTGATGGACTATATCAAGGCGGTCCGCGCCATGCGCAGCGAGATGAACGTCCACCCCGCCAAGAAGACCACCATGGTCATTGAGACCTCCTCCCCCGCCGCTTTTGAAAAGGGCGGCGCCTACCTGGCCCGCTTCGCCTTTGCCACCGACGTGAC
>DBPN01000020.1:13481-21098 GCA_002305585.1 Eggerthellales bacterium UBA1419 | reverse complement strand
AGACAGAAGCATCCGTTTTGCCTTCTTGTTATAGTTGTTATAGTATATCTATAACAGTTAAGGAGGATTACGTGTTGCTGAGAGTCGAACCAGATAGCGTAGTGCCAATCTATCTGCAACTGCGAAACCAGATTGTCACTGCTTTGGTGCGAGGCGAGCTTATTCCCAATGAGAAGCTTCCCTCCGTGCGACAACTGGCGCGTGATCTTGGCATCAATCTGCATACGGTGAACAAAGCTTACAAGTTGCTTGAGGATGAGGGATATCTCAAGGTCGTCAAGCGCAGAGGCGCGATAATCGGCGAACCCCCTGTGTATGATCAACCGTATCTCAATCAACTTGAGACAGAGTTACACGCCCTTTATATTGAGGCACGCAGCCACGGCGTTAGCGCATCGCTGTTCATGCGAACTACCCAAAATGTCACTGAGACTTCTGCTGATCCCGCTCAGACCGTAAGCGATTGCGGAAGCGCTGTATCACTTGTCCAAGAACCCGAGACTTCAGGATCTTCTGCTCAGAAAGGAGCTCGATAATGCTACTGGCAATCCTGATCCCTGTTGATGTGATGATGATACTGAGCCTCGCCTTTATTCCCTATGTTACCCGCAAGACAGAGCTCTTCGGGGTCACGGTTCCGGCTGATAAGACTAATATCCCAGAACTCAGGGTATTGCGCGCCTCTTACCGTAATCTGATGCTGATAGCCGGTCTCATATTGATAGCCGCGAGCATCTGGCTAACTACGTCGATTGAATCTGACTCGCCTCAATCAATGACTGTTTTCCTGGCCTTGATCTTTGCTTATCTGATAGCGGGCTTTTTGATCTACCTGCCCAAACATTTCAAGATGCTCTCTATCAAGAAGGACTTTGGTTGGGACACTGCTTCGGCTCCGGCTGTTGTGGTGGCAGATACCAAACCAGCAGCAGCCGATGTCATCTCTCCGGCTTGGTTGCTTTTGTTCCCTTTGATCATCACATTAACCTTGGCAGTGCTTATGTTGCTGTGGCCACAGATCCCCCAGATAGTTCCCACACACTTCGGCGTTGACGGGACTGCGGATTCCTTCACGCCCAAGGGCTGGCGGTTAGTGGCGACAGTGTTTGCTCCACAAGTATTCTTGGCTCTGATTATTTCGCTGGTCTACGTGATAGTGCGCAACGCGAGACGTCAGACTGATGCAGCTAATCCCAAAGCTTCCCGTTTACAGGATGCTCGTTATCGTCATTTCATCAGCATGTATCTGGTTGCCGTTGGGGCTTTGAGCATGATATTCATGAGTACTATCTCGCTCTACACTATGGTGGCTGTAGAAAACGTCATGACGTTCCTGATTGTTTCCATGATTATATTCCTGATTTTGCTACTGGCAGGGACGCTCTACCTTATGTTTGCCGTTGGACAAGGTGGCTCTCGTCTGAGCGCACCCAAGGAGTCTTCTACTGACGTTGTCAATGTTGATGAGGATCGTTATTGGATCCTTGGTCAGTTCTACTTCAACCCCAATGATCCAGCTGTGTTTGTCGAAAAGCGTTTTGGCGTAGGCTATACCAGCAACTTCGCGCGTCCTTTAACCTGGGTTATCATCCTTGGTTTCTTTCTGTTGGTGGCGGCTTTACTCGTGTTCTCTTTCAGCCTTCAAGCTCTTTGATAATCGCGGCGATCTGCTCCAGCAGATCCTCAGCCATTACGCTGCGCAGGCCCAGCTCTTGTTGCACACGACAACCTGCTTGGCTGTGGATATAGACACCCAACTCAGCCGCCGGCAACGGTGCAATTCCTTGAGCCAGAAGTGAGCCGATTATGCCGGACAGCACGTCTCCGGTTCCCGCTTTGGCCAACGCGGCGGTGCCATATTCCGACGTGATAGTTGTAACACCATCTGTGATTATAGTGCTGGCGCCTTTTGCGACAACGATTGCACCTGTTGCCTTGGCCAAGGATTCGGCATCCACAAGCGTACCGGCAGCCCAGGCAAGCCGCTCAAGTTCGCCAGCGTGCGGTGTAAGGATCACTGGAACCCCGTTTGTAGTGCAGGCGCGCAAGGCGTCGATACCAGATGGTGCCAGCGATAACGCGTTAAGCCCATCGGCATCGATCAGCAGAGGTTCATTGGCGGTCTGCAATAACCTGATGATAAGGTCCTGAGTACCCTGCGTAATAGTCAACCCCGGACCAATAATCAGAGCATCAAGATGCGAGATCATAGCAAAAGCAGCATCGAAGCTGCTCCCGATAAATGCTCCATCACTTTCTGGCGTGGAAATCACTGGGATGGAACACAAGTGCATCTGGGCTATTGGCGCAGAGGATTGCGGGGTAACCAAAGTAGTATATCCAGCTCCGCTGCGAGCAGCAGCCAACGCAGTGAGTATTGCGGCACCAGGGAAACGAGCAGAACCGGCTAGCACGATGACACTCCCTCGCGAGTACTTGTTGGCGTCAACCGGTACTGGCGACAGGAGCTTAGCGAATCTTTCGCTATCCCTGAGCATCTGCCTTCTCGATCCCCCGGATCCTCTCATCCATATCGTCTAATAGCGATCGCATCTGTTTGAATTGCATCGCTAGTTCACTCCTTGGATCGATGCGGTCATCCTTTTGTGGCTTGTCCTGCTCTCGGATGGCAACCGCCGAGGCCACACCCACCGAGTGTGTGTAGGAAAGTGAAAGGTGCATTTCCATGATACCTTGCTGTTGAGCCAGCTCGCGTGCGTGTCCGTGCAATATGGGATAGGGACGACCGGCTTTGTCGTGACAGACTTCGATATCAGTGAACCTCATGCCATTGAAACCGGTTCCCAGTGCTTTGAGCACAGCCTCTTTGGCAGCGAAGAAGAGCGCATAGTGGGTTGCCGGATTGATTTTGCTCTCACAATACTCCACCTCCTGCTCTGAGAATATCCGTCTTGGCAGGTGCGGTTGCCTGAGGATGGCTCTTTCCATGCGCGCAAGCTCAATGATGTCCACACCAAGACCAGCTATCGGCTGGCCCGAATCGGACCACTCCGCTGCCAAGGCTTCTTCTTTATCAGATAGAAGGCTCATTCAACCGTCACGCTCTTAGCTAGATTCCTAGGTTGGTCGACATCGCAGCCACGAGCTATTGCGATAGCACGGGCAAACAATTGCAGGGGCACACTAGCTGTTATCGGACTGAGGAATTCGCTAATCGGCGGAATGGTAATCACTAGGTTGGTCATCTCATGGATACGCTCATCTCCCAGCGTAGCTATCGCCACTACCTTTGCCCCTCGTGCAAGCACCTCTTCGATATTCGATAATGTCTTCTCTCGGGTCATGCTTTGCGTGGCTACCGCGATAACCGGCGTGCCCTTCTCGGTATCGATGAGGGCGATGGGGCCGTGCTTGATCTCGCCAGCCGGAAACGCCTCGGCATGTAGGTAGCTTATCTCTTTGAGCTTAAGCGCTCCCTCGAAACAGGTAGTCGCTCCAACTCCCCTGCCAATGAACAGCGCTGTTGTGGCATCAACACATTCTTGCGCACAGCGTTCAATCTGGTCGCTGTTCGCCAGTATCCATTCAATCTGCTCTGGCAACATCTGCATCTCGGCATAGATCTCTGAGACCTGCTCCTTTGAGAGCATGCCTCGTTGCTGCGCAATATGGAGAGCGAGCAAAGTGAGCAACGCTACTTGCGCCAGGAAAGACTTGGTAGCAGCGACGGCGATCTCGAGATTCGCCTTGATATACAAAACCGTTTGCGCTTCTTGTGTGATACGCGAACCAACCACATTGGTCATCGCAATAACATGCGCCCCGGCCTTCCTCGCCAGACGCACTGCCTCGAGGGTGTCGGCAGTCTCGCCGGATTGAGTGATCGCCAACACCAATGTACCCGGTGTGATTATGGGATTACGATAGCGAAACTCAGAAGCCACCTCGACCTCAACCGGAACCCTTGCCCAGGCCTCGATAATGCTCTTGCCAATCAGCCCGGCATGATACGATGTTCCGCAGGCTACGATATAGATCCTGTCGATAGCCGCCAACTCCTCTGCAGTCAGGGGAAGCTCGTCGAATACAAGCTCACCTGTTGCAGAATCAAAACGTCCGGCCAGCGTATCGCGGATTACCCGCGGCTGCTCATTGATCTCCTTGAGCATGAAATCGGGATAGCCTCCACGCTGCGCGCTCTCCAGATCCCATTGCACGTGATGCGTTTTGGGAGCGAATGCAACGCCTGTTGCGTCATAACAATCTATTGTGCCATCGGAATGCAGCACAGCCATATCGCGGTCACCGATGTAAATCACGTCACGGGTATACTCAATGATGGCAGGAATATCGCTGGCAACCAGTGCACCATTCTCGTAGCTGCCCAAAACCAGCGGAGAATCGTTGCGGGTTACGACGATAGTGTCTGGATAACTGGCGTGTAGCACAGCCAACGCAAAAGATCCAGATAGTTGTGCTGTTGTCGCCCGTACAGCCGCTAATAGGTCGCCTGAATAGAGCTCCTCAATCAGATGAGCCACAACCTCAGTGTCGGTCTGGGACAAGAACTCGTGTCCTTTGGCAATCAATTCCGAACGCAACTGAGCGTAGTTCTCAATGATGCCGTTGTGGACAACTGCGATGCTCCCGCTGCAATCTCGATGTGGATGCGCATTGGCTTCACTTGGTATACCGTGGGTTGCCCAACGGGTGTGTCCGATGCCACAATTACCGCTCAGATCAGATTCAGCCACTGCCTCGCGCAAGTCAGCGATCTTCCCCTTGACTCGAATGATGCCTAGCTCACTGGCCTCGTCAGATTGCACCAGCGCTATACCAGCACTGTCATAGCCGCGATACTCCAGACGGCTTAAGCCATCCAGTAAGAATTCTCTTGCATCTATTGTCCCAGTAAAACCAACGATCCCACACATATAACCTCCACGCGTCTTTCTAGTTATCATACGGGGAGAATTGAGGTGCTTTGCCCGTATCCGCACCATAATGTTCTGATGTTCGCCGCAATATTCTACCGCAACGACTGCCCGCCCCCCTGCGTCAGTACGTATCCTCACATGGTATTCACAGTGAAGAAATGCCAACGAAATGTTAGTTGATGCCCCTTTAAGCGAGAATTGTGGTACTTTATCAACTCGTATGTCAGACATTCGTGTGACAGGAATATTCTCCTTTACACGACTCTGCCCTACATAGATGGTCTTGGTTTCTCGTCAAACCATGCAGGCTACAAAGAGAACAGCGCCGGGAGGAACAATGAAAGTAGCAGTAACCCACGATAACGGTCAGATCTTCCAACACTTTGGCAGATCGGAGCAGTTCAAGGTCTACGAGATTGAAGACGAGAAGATCGTCTCATCGTCAGTAGTTGGTACCAATGGTAAAGGTCATGGTTCATTGATCGGTTTCCTCGACGAGCTTGGCGTCGATGCATTGATCTGCGGCGGCATAGGCGGCGGAGCCCGCGACGGATTGGTTGGCTCCGGCATCAAGCTCTACGCAGGTGTTACCGGGAGCGCAGATGCTGCAGTCGAGTTGTTGATTGCAGGTTCACTGGAATTCTCAACCAGTGCAAACTGTGACCATCATGATCATGAACATCACGAGAGTTGCCATAGCCATGACGCAAGTGGTCATAGCTGCCATTAAGATTGCGACCTAGTGAGGAGCAGGTGGTTTTCTATTCAGAAGATTCCCTGCTCTCTTATTTCTATTGGCTTAAGCCGACTTCTGTCCTAAGCCATTTCTTTTCGCTCATAATGGCTGCTTTAGCCCAATTCCTGCTTAACCACGCTGGCGAGCCGCTGGGCGACTTCTTCGGCCACAGTTTCATCCGCGGCCTCAACCATTACCCTTACAAGGGACTCTGTTCCTGAAGCCCTCACAAGGATGCGTCCAGATTCCTTGAGTTCTGCCTGGGCTTGCTCAACGGCGATTTTGATTGTCTGCGAATCATCAAGTCCTGCCTTGTTGGCAACTTTGACGTTGATCAGAGCCTGAGGATACTTGGTCATAACCTGCGCCAGGTCGGCCAAGGTTCTTTGCGATCGCTTCATCACTGATAAAAGCTGCAAAGCGGTAACTAGGCCATCTCCCGTCGAGTTGAGCTCGAGGAAGATTGTGTGACCCGATTGCTCTCCGCCAAGTATGTATCCGCCTTCCAGCATGGCTTCAAGCACCTGGCTGTCTCCCACTTGGGTCAGGACAACATCTATACCCAGGTTCTTCATCGAATTTTGGAATCCAAGGTTGCACATCACAGTGGAGACAACGGTGTTATTGGCCAGTTTCCCGTTCTCCTTAAGGTCTTTGGCACAAATGGCTTCGATGAAGTCACCATCTACCTCTCTACAATGACTATCGATAGCGATAACGCGGTCTGCGTCTCCGTCATGCGAGAGACCAACATCGGCATCAGTCTTGGCAACAAGTGCCTTGATGGGTTCCAGATGCGTTGAACCGCAATTGACGTTGATGTTGTCACCATCGAAATCGGTGTTGACGGCGATCACCTCAGCTCCCAGACGACGCAGAGCTTCGGGAGTTGTGGCGTAAGCTGCGCCATGACCGCAGTCGACTGCCACGCGCAAACCCTGAAGATCCGTGCCCAGCTGCAGAACAGTTTCAACCGCGTGGGCAATATAGCGCTCATGTGCGTCCTCCAATGGCACAACAACGCCCAATGCTTCAGCATCGATGGCTTCTCCACTCAGAACAAACGTCTCAAATCGATCCTCAAGTTCTGTGGTCAATTTAAAGCCCTTTGCGTCAAAGAACTTTATGCCGTTATATTCTGGAGGATTATGGGAAGCGCTGATAACCACACCGCCTGCCGCTCCAAGCTGCCTTGTTAGTAGCGCTACAGCTGGCGTGGGAATGACACCCGCTAAAATAGCCTCGCCACCAGCAGCTGTGATGCCAGCCGCAAGCGCGCCCTCGAGCATCGGCCCACTGCCACGAGTGTCCCTGCCTATGACCATCTTCTTGCCCAGGAGTGATACTGCAGCCTGACCAAGCCTGTAGGCCAATTCTTCAGTCAACTCTGTGCCGGCTACACCTCGTACACCATCAGTTCCAAATAACCTGGCCATGATACTCACCCTCTTTGTCCGTTTATACCAACAGAGCCCATCCATGATGGGCTCTGTTATGAATACAGATCGATATAATCCGTTCCGCTCGAGGTCTCGATTAGCGCTTCGAGAACTGCGGACGCTTTCTGGCTTTCTTCAGACCATACTTCTTGCGCTCCACCATACGGGGGTCACGAGTAAGATAACCTGCCTTCTTGAGCTCCGAACGATAGTCTCCGGCTTCCAGCAAGGCACGGGCAATGCCATGACGCAGAGCGCCTGCCTGTCCCGATACTCCGCCGCCGTTGCTCAGTGCGATAACATCGAAGTGGTCAACCGTATCTGTAACCTTAAAGGGTGTCAACGCATAGTTGAGCAGGGCTTCGCGCCCAAAGAACTCTTTGCCGTCACGGCCATTGATGGTCACTTTGCCAGAACCGGGAACGATGCGCACGCGCGCAATCGCGTTCTTACGACGGCCGGTTCCGGTATAGACTGCTTGATTCTCTGCCATGTGCTAATCCTCCAACTCGATCTTGCGCGGACTCTGCGCTTGATGGGGATG
>DBPN01000020.1:11505-13410 GCA_002305585.1 Eggerthellales bacterium UBA1419 | reverse complement strand
CTTGTCGGTGGCCTTGGCGCCGGTGACCCTGATCTTGTCAGCATTGACGATAACCACAAAATCACCAGTGTCTACGTGTGGTGTATATTGGGGCTTGTGCTTGCCCTTCAATATCTGGGCAGCTTCAGAGGCCACGCGACCAAGCACCTTATCGGTTGCATCGATAAGCACCCATTCGCGAGCGACTTCGCCCGGTTTTGCATAATAAGTTTTCACGAACATTCCTCCGCATTTTTGAAGAAGATACCAGTTTGGCCAACCTGGACAATCGGCACATTAACAATGGTTCTTCAGGTTGCATTCTCAAAGTTTCACGGGGCTTTGAAAACGAACCCTCAAAGTATACGCAACAGCTGCCAATGCGTCAAACTATTCAGAAGATCCCCTGCAGACCATCAATTATCAGGCAGAGAGGATCTTCGCCAGATCCTGCTCGGGCGTGCTGATAGGCGTGATGTTGAAATTCTTGACAAGATAGTCGAGTACGCCCGGTGAAACGAATGCCGGCAAAGTTGGACCAAGGTAGATATTCTTAATGCCTAAGGCCAACAGGGTAAGCAGGATGCAGACAGCCTTTTGCTCATACCAGGACAGCACCATATGCAGGGGCAGGTCGTTAACACCGCAATCAAATGCCTCTGCTAAAGCCGAAGCCACCTTTATCGCGCTGTAGGCGTCATTACACTGACCCATATCCATCAGTCTCGGCAGACCGGCAACGGTGCCCAGATCAAGGTCGTTGAAGCGGTATTTGCCGCAAGCTAATGTGAGCACTACGCTGTCTTGTGGTGTCTGCTTGACGAACTCTGTGTAGTAATTGCGTCCAGGACGAGCGCCGTCACAGCCGCCAACCAAGAAGAAATTCTTTATCTCGCCGTCTTTTACTGCTTGGACTACTGTCCCCGCTACAGATAAAACAGTACCGTGACCAAAGCCGGTGAGCACTTCGGTACCGCCGTTGATGCCTGTGAGCGGGTGATCCTCTTGATATCCAGCCAACTCCAGAGCCTTCTCGATAACAGGCTTAAAGTCCTTCTCCTCGTCGATGTGCACCATTTCGGGATAGGCAACTACACCGGTGGTGAACACGCGGTCGCTGTAGCTCTCCTTAACCGGCATTATGCAGTTGGTGGTGAACAGGATGGGAGCAGGGATATCTGCGAATTCCTTTTGCTGGTTTTGCCAAGCTGTACCAAAGTTACCCTTGAGATGCGAGAACTTCTTCAGCTCTGGATACGCATGGGCGGGTAGCATCTCGCCGTGTGTGTAGATGTTGATACCTTTGCCCTCGGTTTGCTCCAACAGCTTGTACAGATCGAGCAGGTCGTGTCCTGTCACGACGATAAAGGGGCCTTTCTCGATCAGCAGCGGCACCTTAGTTGGGGTTGGTGTGCCGTAGGTCTCTGTATTGGCCTTGTCCAGAAGCTCCATACATTTAAAGTTCACTTGGCCAGTCTCGATGACCAACGCCAGCAAATCGTCAGCACTCGTCTCCCGACCAATAGCTGCCAGGCCCTTCCAGAAGAAGCGGTTAATCTCATCATCGCTGTAGCCCAGCACTAATGCGTGATATGCGTAGGCTGCTACACCGCGAAGCCCAAACAGGATCAACGACTTCAATGAACGCGTATCCTCATCCGCATCCCAGAGTTGCCCCATGTTGAAGTCCTGAGCGCCGCTCAGGCCAGCTACCTCGGCTACATCATGGATTCTGTCAACGTATCTTTGAATGTCTTCGTCATCAAAGTCTACGTTGGTGATAGCTGCGAACTGTGCTTCGAGCATCACTTTGTTGGTTGCCTCGGAGGCTTCCTTGCCATCGAGAGCTAAGGCTAGTCCAACAAGCGCGCCAGTCATCTCATCTTGCAGAATGGCTGTATCCTCTTGTTTGCCACATACTCCACG
>DBPN01000020.1:0-11482 GCA_002305585.1 Eggerthellales bacterium UBA1419 | reverse complement strand
CAATCAACTACTCTTCTTGGCTTACTGCTTGTCCAGAATTACTTCTTCTCTCAACAACTACTTGTCTTGATCAACTGCTCGTTCTTAGTTTTACGCATGCTGTTATTCAGAGATGACCCTGCCGTCTGATGCGATCACAACCACCTGCCAGGGAATCATCTTGCCGCTGTTGATAAGAGCCTGACGAACCGCTCTGTCCAATCCACCGCAACAGGGAACTTCCATACGAACTACCTTCACGCTGCGGATGTTGTTCTGCTTGATGATCTCGGTGAGTTTCTCTGTATAATCACCGTCATCCAGCTTTGGACAGCCTATGAGTGTGACGCGGCCCTTCATGAACTTCTGATGGAAACCGGCAAAGGCATAGGCCGCGCAGTCTGCCGCAATAAGCAGGTCTGCGTTTTCGTAGTAAGGGGCTTTTATGGGTAGCAGCTTAATCTGAACCGGCCACTGCATCAGCTCGCTTACAGGCTGCTCGACAACAGCTGAGGGTTGGTGTGAGTCACCAGATTGTTGGGCAATTTCGCCTTCGCAACCACAGAAAGAAGCCTGCTTGAGGGTTTTTGGCTCACCGCCAGGACAGGAGCAGGCCGAAACCTCCTCCGGCTCTGTCGCCTTCACAGCTCCCTGCTCAGCTGCCATCATCGCCTCATGCACGGCCTGCTCGTCGAAAGGCAGCGCCTCACGTTCCTCAAAGCTGATAGCTCCTGTAGGACATACAGGCAGACAATTGCCCAGTCCGTCACAGTAATCATCGCGAACCAACTTGGCCTTACCATCAGCCATCACAATCGCTCCCTCAAGGCAAGCACTTGCGCAAAGACCGCAACCATTGCATTTCTCTTCATCGATCTTGATTATCTGCCTGAGCATGATTGCCTCCAAATTGTTGCCTCATCATATTGGCCGCTTTCACCAAAAGATTGTTTTTCATTTGCCGTTCTGCGAGCAGTATACTATCCTGATTCCTTTGAGTTTGTTGTATTTCCAACAGAATGAGAGCAAATGAGAGATTACTTCGCTTTGTTAGGTTCTTCCCCCTTGTTTGAGGGTATCAAAGAAGAGAATCTTTTGGGCATGCTGCAATGTTTGAATGCACGGAACGTTGCTTATGGAAAAGACGAGTTCCTGCTTTTAGCAGGACAGCCGATATCATCGGCCGGACTGGTGCTTTCGGGACGCGTGCAGATCATTAAAGAGGATTTTTCTGGAAACCGGACTATTTTGACCGAAGTCTCCCCAGGCAATATGTTTGCAGAGGCCTTTGCCTGCGCTCAAAGTAGTCATCTGCCCATTACCGTTATCAGCGTTACCGGTTGTCAGATACTCTGGCTTGATGTGCAGCGCGTTGTATCTGTTTGCTCTTCAGCTTGCCAGTTCCATACGCGATTGATCGAGAACCTGTTAGCCATACTTGCGTCTAACAATATCCTCTTGAACCAGAAGATTGAGCACCTCTCAAAACGCACCACTCGCGAGAAATTACTTTCTTACCTCTCTGACCAAGCCCTTAAGCAAGGTCTCGAGGAGTTTGATATCCCATTCAGTCGACAAGAACTCGCAGATTATCTTTGCGTGGAGCGCAGTGCGATGTCTTCCGAACTCTCACGTATGCAAAGTGAAGGCTTGTTGAGCTTCAACTCTCGGCGATTCAGGTTGCATGGCAACCCTTTGTGATAACCGGCTGATTGCTTGTATCGATGAGCCTTATCGCTGTGTCATATTCACAGACTCCTATACACAGTGGATAGCTTCTCGTCAGTCACTCAGATCATGCCCTATCGCTGCCTATTATTCATAGACTCTCATATTCACTATTTCAGGCTCTTCTTATGGGGTGTCTCAGGATGGTTTTAAGTTTTTGTGACACAACTTTCCTTGGATCAGAAAGATAGATCTCATGGTGCAGTCGATTCTCGTTGATATCGATCACATAACCATTTTCCGTTGCGAACCTCTCCAGGGATACTATCGTCGCTGGCTCCTCATCATATGATCCGATATGCAGCACTTGTACGCACAGCCCCTCAGTGAGTGTTATCAGCTTCGCCTTTGATGTATCGATAGCTGGTTTCTTTTTGGCAAGTTTCGCCTGAGCAGAGTCATAGATATTGTCCGTTACAAACTCTGGCTGCCTAATCAACATTGTCCAGGTGAACTTGCTTTTATCTGCAATCGATGCCCCGCTACCCCAAAAGTCATCGTCCACATTCCAAAGTCCCTCTAGTGGCGGAACAACATATTCGAGGGTCTCTTTATTGCTCATCTTGATTGCATAAGAGAGTCCGTAGAGCGTCTCAACTGCTGAGGCATATTCCTTGCTCGTATTTGGGTCACCTCTACCTTCAATAGCAATAAAGGTCATCTTGGGAACATCGATAATCGAGGGTGTGGTTTTAGGTTGATATAAGTCTTTGTATGCCTGCTTGAAATCATAAGTCATCCTGTACCACCTCCAAAGCCAAATATTATACACATCCTCGGCATCACTTACGGCTCCCGTAATGCCCGGAGGCCAACGGCTTGATTTCCGTTGGCCTCCGCTACTATTAATATTTTGAAACTAAGTTTACTTTCCTAGCCAGCTGTTCACGAGCAAGCGATTGCTCTCATCGTTAAGCCATTCTTCTACGGCCTTCTCCTCTTCACCGGCACTGTACTTGTTCATCATGATGTCTTCTAGTCCACCGAGCTGATCATCGTTCATCTCAAAAGCATTAAACCACTTGGCGATATCCGGGTGATCTTCAGTGAATCCGGGACGAGCGACTGAGCGAATCTCTCCCCTGTCGCCCAAAGACCCTTTTGGATCCTCAAGGTCTTTGATTGGATAGACGCTATATGCCCAGTGAGGGTGCCACATCGTTACGATGATTGGTTTCTCATCCTTGATCGAGCGGTCAAGTTCGGCCAACATTGTTGAAGTTGAACCTTCCAAAACCTCGTAGCCTTCCAGTCCATATTCAGGCAATACGTTCTCAATCGATAAGCGCATCAGGCCAGCACCAGGCTCGATACCTACAACTCGCCCGTCAAACTCGCTCTCGCGACCTACAAGATCCTCAATGCTGTCGATGTCAACATATTCGGGTACTGCCCATGTGGTGAGCACGTCATAATACCATGGACCCAAGTCCTCAAGGTTTTCACTGTACTCTGCCCAATAGTCAGCATGGACATCTGGGAGCCACACGTCCAAGAAGAGGTCAAGGTCACCTGATGACACACCTTCGAAAACAGGCGCTACATCTAGCTGCGTGAGCTCAACGTCGTAGCCCTCTTCCTCCAAGACCTGCTTCCACAGATAGCTCACTGCGATATCTTCATCCCAAGGTACATATCCGATCTTGATTTTTGAGGCTTTGGTATCGCCTCCCGCCGAACAACCAGCAATCATGATGCCGGTCAAAGCGAGCATGGTTGCAAGCGCAAGGGCAAGCACCAATTTCCCTTTTCTCTTAATTGCGTAAATCATAGAAATGCTCCTTTCATAAAGCTAACGATACTATGGTTGATAAATCCTCTCTGGTATTCACTTGGAGATTCGCTTCGATGCCCGATCCCCAAATGCCGCAGTGAGTCGGTCGAGGAAGATCGCGATGATTACAACGCTAAGACCGCCTTCGAAACCAAGTCCTATATCCAGGCGCGTAACACCACGGAAGATCACAGCGCCAAGTCCTCCTGCCCCAACCATGCCAGCGATAACCACCATGGAAAGTGCGAGCATGATGACCTGATTGATTCCTGCCATGATGGTTGGGAGAGCAAGTGGAATCTGCACGCGTGCGAGGATCTTGAATGGTGCTGCACCAAAAGCCTCGCCGGCCTCCACTACCTCTGCATCCACCTGGCGTAAACCAAGTTCGGTTAAGCGAGCAGCGGGTGGCAATGCGAATATTACTGTGGCCACTGCGCCAGGCACCTGACCAATACCAAAGAAGACGATTGCAGGGATAAGATAAACGAGTGATGGTAGGGTTTGCATTAAATCCAATGCTGGTCGCAGCAAAGAGCTGAAGCGATCATTGCGCGCGGCAATGATTCCTAGCGGTACACCGATTATCACGGCAACCGCACTGGCTATTAGCACCAAGGATAAAGTGGACATGGCAGCTTGCCATTGCCCCATCATCGCCATGATAGTAAACGTTACTGCCGAGAAAAGCGCGAATTTCCAACCTTTGGCATAGAATGCGATTGCAGTCACAATCAAGATTATCACCAGCGACGGCGGAAAGAGGAACCCTGCCTCAAGGCCTTGGATCAGTGTCTTGAGGAATGCAGCGATACCATCAAAGAGCCACTCAAGATTATCAGTCATCCAGTCAACAAGCAGATCTATCCAATCCCCTACCGGGATTCTATAAGCTGTAGGATCCACTTACATCCCCTCCGTTTCCTCAGAGGCGTTTGCAGAGGCTAGATTCTTACCCGTTTCCTGCTCTGTCTCATTATTGGCATCATTGCCACCCAAAGCGCTCAACAGTGTTACACGTGGTATAACGCCAAGGAGTCTCCCGTCATCGTCGACTACAGCGATGGGCACTCTGCTTTCTGCCGATGGAATCAGGCAGTCAGCCAATAGCGTATCTGGTGAAACCTTGGCCACGTCTTCAAGAGGAATGATCTTCTCAAGCGATCTCTCGCCCGACCGGATTATCCTCGCAACGTCCTCATCGGTTGCTGCGCCAACAAGTCTCTTACGCTTGTCAACAACCAGCACTCCGCCTGTCTGACGCAGACGCATCTCTCGAAGCGCAGCTGAAGGCCCTTCTCTGTGCAAGATGGTGCCAACTGGTTCTTCCATAACCGCACCTGCTGTTAGAACTCGCGAGCGATCGACTCCCTGAACAAACGATCGAACATAATCGTCTGCAGGTTCCTGCAAGATCTCCTCAGTAGTGCCAATTTGGACGACTTGTCCAGCCTTCATGATGGCAATCCGATCGCCAAGGAACATCGCTTCATTCAGGTCGTGAGTGATGAACACGATTGTCTTCTGTAAGTCTTGCTGAAGACTAACGAGCTGCTCTTGCATCTCACCCCTAATCAGAGGATCAAGGGCCGAGAAGGCTTCATCCATTAAGAGCACATCGGCATCTGTGGCGAGGGCTCGAGCGAGCCCAACGCGTTGCTGCATGCCTCCGGAGAGCTCACCAGGATAGGAGTCCTCCCACCCGGAGAGGCCAACGAGACCAAGCGCCTCGATAGCTTTCTCCCGACGCTCTTCCTTGGGCACCTTGCGAATCTCAAGCCCCCAAGCAGCATTTTCGATAATGGTGCGATGTGGAAAGAGTCCAAAGTGCTGGAAGACCATGCTCACTTTCTCCGCACGAAGTGTGCGAAGCTCTGTCGGAGACAAAGAAGCAAGATCACGACCGCCTACTCGTACCAAACCACTCGTTGGTGGATGCATGAGATTAAGGCACCTTACCAATGTCGACTTGCCTGAACCAGAAAGGCCCATGACCACGAACATCTCGCCTTGCTCAATGCTAAACGAAGCGTCGATGACTGCTGGAACGGTATTTGTGGCAGTAACAACCTCATCGCGAGGCATGCCAGACTTAAGCAGCTCCACGGCTGTGTTAGCCTTCGCGCCAAATACCTTGTATACGTTTTCTACTTCTATTGCTTTGATATTCTCACCTCCCTGTATGCCAAGGACAACAGGTTAGTAACCGCAGTTTGAGATTGCTTTAAACGATGAGAAACACTGGTCGCGTCACTGCTGATGTCATGTGGCGTACGTATCCAGTTTTCACTACATAGGCAGCGCCGGAAGCGTGCCTTGATTGATTCTGTTTGGGAATCGTGCTCTACGCACAATAAAACCCAAACAGCATAAACATCCCGAAGGACAACTATTATATTCTATCAGAAATTGGCATTTTTCTCAATTCGCCCTTCCGAACTGTGTTTAATACAGTCGGATTTGACCGTTTAGCCCGCTTGCGGCCCCAGTTGATTTTCTGGCGGAGGGAGGGGGATTTGANNAGCCGCTCTGCCATCCCTCCGGCTTTCCACGCAATGTGCACAGGCTTGCTCTCTTGAAGCGCTTAAAAGGCGCCTATCACCTGCAGCTTCGCTGCATTATCTTTCGTGCTTAAGCTACCAAGATACCAATGTTCTGGCGGAGAGACGGGGATTTGAACCCCGGATACGGTTTTGCCGTATACACGATTTCCAATCGTGCGCCTTAAGCCGCTCGGCCATCTCTCCGCATTCTTGCCAGAAAGCGCAAGGGCGAGTATACAATACCTTGCCTTAAGCTGCCAGACTTGTCGGTGAGCTAATCTGTCACTCAATCTGGGTTGACGCTATCGCTGATGTCGTCGGTGACGCTACCAGCTTCTTCGCCAGTTGAATCACCAACAGCATCGCTTGACCCCTCTACGATTGCACCATCAGTGTTCTCACCTGATCCTTCACCGGTCGCGTTACTGGCGTTATCGGATCCGTTTCCAGCCGTTTCTCCAATGTCGCTATCAGATCCCTGCTTGGTTGTGTCCTCAGCTTCGGGAGTTGTAACCTTGTCGGGCTTGCTGGGAGGAATATCCGATTCTGCCGGAAGATAAAGACTCATGTCGACCATATAGGGCAGATTATCTGGCATTGGTGCGATGACAATGGTTGCCTGCGCTATTAGAGAATTTATGTAGTCGGTGAACTGTTGGTTTTGCTTTTCCAAGACATAGTCATCGGAGATACGTTTTAGGATTTCTGCGGGAATGCTTTCGTAAGGTACCGGCTTTCCCGGGTCAGGCATGAACTCTGCCGTGCAGTAGATGATGTGGATGCCAAAGCTCGTCTCAATTGGATCTGAATACTCGCCAACAGATAGTAAATCAAGCGCCGTAGTGTACGCCGAGCCATATGACGGACTCAGCTTATCCCAGCCAACATCGCCACCGTTCTTGTTGGTTGTGTTGTCTTCCGAGAACAGCTCGGCCATTTCGGAGAAGTTCGCGCCTTCGTCTAACTGTGCCTCAACCTGCTCGGCTTCAGCTTTTACATCCTCTGCTGTCTGGTCTCCTTCGGCCCTGAACAGGATGTGTGCCGAACGTTTCCCTGCATACTTACGAGATTCTTCGGGCGCAACCTCCTGAAGCTCTTCGACAGTAGGCTCCTGCAAGAGTATCGCTGCCTCTTTGAGGGCATCTCGTAGATAACTGTCTTCCAAACTTGCCCGATACTCATATTCAGATGCGTAACCAACTCGAGTTAATTCTTCAAGCCAGGCTTCTTCGCTACTGAATCTCAGCCTAGAATTATCTATCGTATTATCGATGACATCTCGATCTGGTTCGATTCCATAATCCTTCGCTGCCTGACGTATGAGCTGTTCCTCGACGAATGTTTCGATGATGTTCTCACGCAACGTCTCGGGGGTTAACTTGGCATTAGCGAGTGTCTTCGCCCACTCTTCTGGATATTGCAGAATATCCTGCGTTTTCCTGAACGCTTCTATGTAGTCGGTAACCCGCGACTCCATAACTGGGATCCCATTCACCGTTGCCGCGATGGTATCCGAGATCAACCCGGTTTGCTTTGGTTCGGGAGCACAACCCGGTAGCGCGCCCACAAGAGTGGCGCACAAAAGGCTAATGATCGCAATCTTTGCGACGCTACTCTTCATAGCGTTTCTTCTCACAGCTCTCCCTATGGCATCGCCCTTATATCAAGATGATAAACAGGGCGTTTTATTCGGTGAGCCTATTCTTGCAAATTGCTGCACAAAACAGTGTACTCCCACAAGAAGTTCACAGTGTTTCTATTTCTTGTTCGCTTTCTTTCGATCAATCGCGCTGAGTATCCTCTTGCGCAAACGTATGCTCTTTGGAGTAATCTCCACCAATTCGTCTCCCTCGATGTATTCAAGGGCTTCTTCTAGAGTAAAGGTCACTGGAGGTGTGAGTTGGATGCCTTTATCAGCAGACGATGAGCGCATGTTAGTCAGCTGCTTTGCTTTGGCCACATTCACAACCATATCGCCGTCTTTTGCACTTTCGCCAACTATCATACCCTCATAGCATTCTTCACCAGGACCGATGAACAGTGTGCCACGAGCTTGCAGAGCATCTAGGGCGTAAGCGACCGACTTCTCGTTTGTCATCGCTATCATCGAGCCATTCCTGCGGCCGGGTATCTCTCCTCGATACTGTCCATATTCATAGAAACGGTGAAACAAGATCGCCTCTCCCCGAGTCACATTCAGCACACGGGTACGCAATCCCATGGTGCCGCGTGTGGGTATCCTGAATGCCAGATGCGTATGCTCCTCGCGTTGGATCATGTCCACCATCTCACCACCGGCAGAACCAAAGACTTCAATCACCTTGCCAGCATACTCAGATGGCACATCAACTGTTGCTTCTTCGATGGGTTCCAATAGATTGCCATCGCTATCCTTCTTCAGCAGGACACGTGGCCTACCAACCTGAAACTCAAATCCTTCACGGCGCATGGTTTCCATCAAAACGCTCAGGTGCAACACGCCACGGCCGGCAACCTCAATGCCGCTTTTATCCTCCAGCTCAGCGATTCGCATCGAGATGTTCGATTGAGCCTCCCGCATCAGGCGCTCGTTCAGTTGCCTTGCGCCAACGATATCGCCTTCACGTCCAACTATCGGGCTGTTCGAAGCCGCAAAGACCACAGCCATCGTTGGTTCTTCGATGGTAATCGGATCCAATTCCATTGGATGATCGGACGAAGTGATCATGTCGCCGATATCCGCATCATCTATGCCAACCACTGCTACGATATCTCCGGCACCGGCCGTTGTGCACTCCTCGCGGCCCAAAGACTCAAACGTGAACAGTTGCTTTATATGTGCGTTGTAGCGCGTCCCGCTATTCTTGATAACTAATACAGACTGACCCTTCTCCAGGGTGCCTGAGAATAATCGGCCAATGCCAATCCTGCCAACAAAGGTTGAGTGATCAACGGTGCATATCTGCAGGGCAAGTGGAGCGCTCTGGTCGCAATCTGGTGCCGGAATCTCAGTGAGGATAGTATCTAGCAAGGGCACCATATCGATATTGGTGTCGGTAGGCTCAAAGCGTGCATAACCTTCGACAGCCGATGTATAGATCACCGGAAAATCTAACTGTGCATCGCTGGCTTCGAGCTCTAACATCAGCTCGAAAACCTGGTCTAAGACTTCATGCGGTCGAGCTCCTGGACGGTCTATCTTGTTGATGACCACCAGAGGCGTCAGCCCCAAGTCAAGCGCGTGTCTTAGAACAAACCGCGTCTGCGGCATAGGCCCCTCGAAGGCATCGACGATAAGCAAGGCCCCATCAGCCATCTTCAAGACACGTTCCACTTCCCCGCCAAAATCAGCATGGCCGGGAGTGTCTATAACGTTTATCTTCACGTCTTTGTAACGAATAGAGATATTCTTCGCAAGGATCGTGATGCCGCGTTCGCGCTCCTGATCATTTGAATCCAAAACGCGATCAGCGATATTCTGGTTTTCTCTGAAGACGCCAGCCGTATGAAGCAGTCGGTCAACCAGAGTAGTCTTGCCATGATCGACATGTGCGATGATGGCGATGTTCCTGATATTTTCTTGTAACATGTATGTTTCCAAATCCTGAAGCTTGCGAGTTATCTTCTTTTCTTATCTCTTGCGAATCAAAGCTTTTCCAAAGCTCTTTCGCAGGCGATTCTCTGTTGTTCCAATTCATTCAAGTGCGCGGTTAAGGCGCGGATCGAAGCCTGAGAACCAAACGTCTTAATCAATCCCCAGATAAGCGCGGTTGAAGCCAGCGCCATTATCGCCGGTATCCTCCGAGCGATCAAAGCTGCTATGGCTCCCCCACCAACCATCATCAAACCAACCTTGCGAGAGTCTCTTTCGGCATCAAGCTGCGCTACCAACTGGACTCTGGCTGCAGCGATACCCGCCAAACGAGCCTTGAGCATGGCTGCGCTCACGTTCTCATCGTCATAAGAGAAGTCGCTGTTAACTGCTTCTGCGGAGTATCTTGACGAAGCCTGGCTCTTGCCTGCTCGCGAACTCTTCCCTAATAGCACATCTCGCGCCTGATTGACCTGCTTGAATTGTTCAGTTGCTCTCTCTTGCAGTTTGGCGTTCTCGGTGTATTTATCTGGATGAAGGATCTGTGCCATTTCCTTATAGGCTACTTTGATGTCTTCGGGGCTTACATCTCCCTTCAGACCCAACACCCTTAACGCTTCATCCCTTGTCACAGCTCACTACTTCCTCTCAAATCCATGAGATACGTATGGTACCACCGAAATCGATATGAAGGTACTCCGGTTATCAGACCGGATGTAGAGGAGACGACAGACAGAGAAGACCCGCGATAATGCGGGTCTTCCTTGTCTTCAGCAATCTTCGTAGTCAGATGTCTTATATGTTGAACCGACAACCCATCCGAAGTCGCTCTTCACAATCAGCTAGCTGCCTCTTTTTCCTGAGCTTTAGCCTCAGTATATGTCAGCCAACCATCGGGGACTTCTGAGTCGCCGTGGCACTGTGTGCAAAGCATGATCGATTGCTCATGAGTACGATGGCATTGGCTGCAGTCGATTTTACCAAGATGGTTGTTATGGGGATTGCGCTCCAAATCAGCTGTCGCTTGCCCAAGCTCGTCACGATTAGTGATACCTTCATGACACTCAGAACGCAAACAGAATGTCTCGCCATCATAATCCATAAGCGGCAGTGGAACCTCGTAATCGCCAGTGATCCATTTTGTTGCCTCAGAAATCTGCTCTTCAATCGTCGGAATATGACAATCAAGACAGTTTATCTGCATGGATGACATCTTGTGGGCTGTTACGCTGAGCGTAACGCCGGAATCAGCCTGTACCTCTCGGATCGATGTGCCATTCTCATAGCTTTCCACATACGGATCCATTGGTGTATGGCAGATGGCATTACAGAAAGACGGTTGCTCGTGCCACACTGTAAAGCCCGTTGCGCCAGCGCCGATCAAGACCACCAGCACTATCAAAACGATTAGCAGAACCTTTTTCTTACCTTTTTTCTTTGGCTTCTCCACAGGTGCTTCCGCTGATGCTGTGGCCTCAGGTGAAAAGGCTGAATCGTCGTCTAGCTTTGGTTCAACATCGTTGCCTTTAAGATCATCGCTCATACCTTACCTCCCTTCGATACTTCGAATTCCAATAAAAAGCTGTTGCTGTGCAGCCTTGGCAAACCTTCAGATAAAAAAACACCTACATCATCAGGTGTACGCCAGTGTGTGTATACTATAAATTAAGCGCGACTTAAGCATCACCCTTTTTAGGGTACTTTCACGATTAATATGTTATTTACACAAATATGGTAGGCGAAAATCGCTCTTTTGCCGTCCACAGCCCATTTATCACCAAAAATGCCTTGGAATTTATTGACCCGAGACGCATACTGTTATAAGGTGGTCGAGCGCTTTTTTGGGCCCATAGCTCAGTTGGCTAGAGCGCACGGCTGATAACCGTG
>DBPN01000058.1 GCA_002305585.1 Eggerthellales bacterium UBA1419 | reverse complement strand
CCTTACCAAGGAAGTGCTCTACCGACTGAGCTATATGGGCATTTGGAACACCCACTTGATAAGCAGGTGGTGGGGGCGCATGGATTCGAACCATGGTAGGCGTAGCCAACGGGTTTACAGCCCGTCCCCTTTAGCCACTCGGGCACACCCCCATCTGAGTAGATCTCTTGATATTCTGTGCGCTTTTCAAGTTGCGTGCTCGCGCAGACACAGGTTACCCCGTGAACACAAGCAGAGGGCATATTACGCTATTGAATACCCAGATGTCAACGCATAACACGCCTCCGGGTGTATCTAATCAAGGCTGTAGCTCGGTCGTAGCTCGACAGTAGCTTGATTGCGGCTCGATACTCTATCTTCTCTATCATTGTGCCGTTCATAACCGCACATTATCTGTCTGGCAATGTTTTGGCTTGGTATGCTCATGACGATAGCTACAATGGATGCTATCGATGGGTGATGCCACCAGTGTGTTTACCCAGCAATGGACCGGGACCTTATCCGAACAGAGAAGAGCAACATGAGTATCTCACAACGTATCGATGCATTACCAATGACCAAGAGCATGCGCAAGATATTGCTTCTCACCGGTATCGGCTGGCTATTCGATGCCATGGATCAAGGTATGGTGAGCGGTGTCATCGCCTCTGTTGGCGCCGATTGGACTTTGACCACGGTTCAGCTCAGCTGGCTGGGAAGTGCCGGTATCCTGGGCATGATTCTGGGAGCCGCGTTGAGCGGCATTGCCTCTGATCGCTGGGGCAGGCGAACCGTCATCGTCTGGACTCTTGTGTTGTTCAGTATCGGCAGTGCTTTGTCAGGGCTCGCCATCAATTATTGGATGCTGCTCTTCTGCCGCTTCATAACCGGATTCGGCCTGGGCGGAGAACTGCCCGCGGCCTCGACGCTGATCAGCGAGATCTCTCCCAAAGCGAAACGTGGACGCAATGTTGTCATCTTGGAGAGCTTCTGGGCTTGGGGCTGGATAGCGGCGGCGCTCATCGCCTATCTCGCGATTCCCCAGTTTGGTTGGCGTGCTGCTTTCCTGATAGGAGCCGTTCCGGCATTCTTCGCAGCCATCCTGCGTTTCGCAATCCCTGAGTCACCACGATTCCTGGAAAGGCAAGGTCGCCATGTCGAAGCTGACAGCATCGTTTCCGGCATGGAACGCGAAGCCGGAATCATCGTCAGCGAAGAGGATGAGGTTGTTCCTGAAGCCTCTTCATCACCTGCGCCGAAAGCAACTGGCCTGTTCAAGTCGATCTCGAGTCTCTGGTCACGCAGGCACTTGCGAGCTACAGCCGTACTCTGGGTGCTCTGGTTTGGCATCAACTTCGGCTACTATGGCTTTGTGCTCTGGACACCGAGTTTCCTCGTTGCACAGGGCTTTAACTTGGTGCGCAGCTTTGAATTCACCTTGATCATGTGTCTGGCTCAGTTACCGGGCTATCTGGTTGCGGCGGTACTTATCGAGAAGATAGGCCGCAAGCCGGTGCTGACCCTGTTCTTCGCCGGAACCGCTTTGGCCGCCTGGCTCTTTGGCCATGCCGGAAGCACAGCTGAGGTATTGGGCTTTGGTTGCCTGCTCTACTTCTTCGCCCTGGGTGCCTGGGGCTGTGTCTATTCTTACACCCCCGAACTCTACCCAGCTGAGGTTCGTGGTGCTGGTACCGGCTGGGCTGCGGCCTTTGGACGCATAGGCGCCTTCATCGCGCCGATGATAGTTCCAGTGCTGTATTCGTTCTATGGCGCCGAGCAGGGCTTCATCGCTGTTTTCGTGGTGCTCACATTTGTATTCGTCGCTGTCGCGGTAGTGGTGGCGATATTCGGTATCGAGACCAAGGGCCGCGCTCTGGAGTAATCTTTGATCTGTGATCCAGGAATCTGCAACCGATAGATCTTCCTTTTCTGGAGCTGACTGCGCTCCGTTGATCAGCGGAGCTTTGATTTGGGTCCCGGTCAGGGTTTGATTAGTTGGATATCAAAGTATATAAGCCGAAACGTACGTAGACAGGCATAGTGAAGGAATAGATACTATCCTCCGGGAGTACCCAATATGAATCTTCTATAAACGGAGGTAATGAGAATGAGCATGCGGCCTTTGAAACAGGATCTTTCGATCTTTGAGAAGCTGGGATTGGAACGCGAGCCGATTGCTATCAAGTATGAGTACTTTAAGCCGGAAGGATTTGAACAGCTCGATAAGGCTCTGGGGTTATGCGAAATGGTAAAGGAAGCCGAACAGAGAGAGCATCCTTTTTATATTACCGTTGATAATGAGAACTGCGCCGGCAAAGGAGCCCTAGGAATGGCATCTGGCCCGTCTTGGGCGGAAGCTGGTCTTATCGGAGAGAAAATGGGCTATTTCCGGGATGCGCGTGAAAACATGCGCCTGACTACTCATTATGAGGTGTTCAAACAGGGTGTTGTGAACTACGCTGTCTATTCCAAGCTTTCGCAATTGACATTTGAACCGGATCTTCTGGTCTGTGTTGGCACCGCTGATCAAGCCGAGGTCATCCTCAGAGCCATGACCTATTCGACTGGTGATATCTATGAATCCAAAGCGACGCCGGTTTTTCAATGCTCCTGGCTTTACACCTATCCCCACGTAACGGGAAAGATCAATTACATTACTACGGGCTTGGGTATAGGAATGAAAGCCCGGAAGGTCTACCCTTCAGGCTTAGTCATTGTCTCCATACCCGCTAACTGGATTCCGATAATTGCTCAGAATCTACGCGAGATCCCCTTTGTCCTTCCCTTTTGGACAAAGAGTCGAGAAGCCTGGATGGAAGAAGAGAATGCCGAGATGGCCAGTCTCGATCAAGCAGCCAGAGACGCCGGATTAGTAGGTGATTCCAGTTAGTTATTCTAAACAGAGCGGTAAAGGCTTGTTATTGCCGCTTACCGCGTTAACACCCATGCCCTGAAGCAAGTCGATGAATCTGCGGATATCCGGCTCCCACTCCTCGCGTTCATAGCCCTCATAGTCCTCCATGGGGTAGCGACGATTGAGAGAAGCGTATTTCTCGGTGCCAAGCTGACGATACGGCAGCAATTGATGTTGGAGAACGCGGTTATCGAGCTCGTCGATGATGAAGCGACCAATCGCAATGATCTGTTCGTCACTGGCGTTGAAGCCCTTGATNNACAGGCGTGCGGATAACCAGATTGGCCTGTGCCGCGACGATGTGTCTGATGTTGTCCAATATCAGCTCATTCCCAGCTCCACAACGTTGCCTGTGCAGCTGGGAATCCATGTGCTTGATATCGGTGATGAACAGATCGGTGACAGAGAAGAGCTCATCGAGCTTGCGCGGATGGACATGCAACGCGCTCTCCAGGCAGGTATTGATGCCCTCTTCCCTGCATTGTTTGAAAACGGCTAGGACGAAGTCCGCCTGCAACAGGGCCTCTCCGCCAGAGATGGTCACTCCGCCGCCGCTCTTCTCGAAGAACAACCGATCGGCCCTGATCAGCTCCATGGCCTCCTCAACCGAGTATTGCCTACCCCAGGCCGTCAGCGCTCCAGTGAGGCAGACTCTTGTGCACTTCAGACAGCGGATGCAGGCTTCGCGGTCGATACCGCCCATGAGTCCCTCGGGAGTGAACAACAACGCCCCCTGCTCGCATGCTTTGAGGCAGTTGCCACAATCATCGACTCCCATGCACTTGCTTGCGGAGGCTGATGGTTCTGGCCAAGGATTGATGCCTTCGGGATTTGAGCACCATTCACAGGATAAGGGGCAACCCTTCATGAAGAATTCCACCCTGATACCCGGACCATCGTGTACCGAGTAATTCTGCACGTTGAAGACCAGACCGCTGGGCTCGGTTCCCAAGGATATCAAGACGCTCCCCCGCCACAGTCCAAGACGATCTTTAGCTGGCCACCGGATACCAGATCAGCATAGGCTTGAGGTGCCTCTGACAGAGGATAGACCTTGGAGATGATCGGCTTGACATCGATTCGAGCGAACATCTTCTGTGCGCGGTGCCAATTATTCTGCGAGAGCTGTAAGCCCGTGACGGTGACTTCTCGGGTTACGATCTGCCTGAACAGATCGACTTCGATGCTCTGACCGGGTGGATAATAGGACATGAGGACTACCGTGCCTCCCGGCGCGACCAGATCAAGGGCTTCTGCCGCAGCGGCACTCGATCCCGAGGCCTCGATCACCACATCGAAACCCTGCCCCGTCAACTCAGCCGTACGCAGGCGGATATCCTCGTGTTGCGGGTCGATCGCCACATCGGCTCCCAGACGTAGGGCCAGCTCGCGCTTGCTGGCGGTTCTCGCTGACGCGGCTACCAGGGCCGCGCCACAGCTGCGCGCCAATTGCACCAACATCTGACCGATACTGCCCGCACCAACGATCAGCATACTTTGTCCCAGCTGCAATCGCGCTTTGTCCATCGCGCCCGCCGCGATGACGAAGGGCTCGAACAGCGCGCCCTCGAGCAATGACACTTTCTCGGGGATGTGATAGACCTGGTCGGCCTTGAGCAGGATATATTCGGCCTGAGCTGAGCCGTTGACGAAGACCTCCGCGCAGAATTGGCGCCTACCGCTGCGGCATGCCTCACAGTGGCCGCATTCCAGCACAAAATCGCCAGTTACCTTGTCACCACGCGCAAAGCCCTTGGCAGCTGCAGCCGAGCCCAGGTCTTCAATGACGCCCGAGAACTCATGACCGGCGGGGAAAGGTACGGGGAAATCAAAGAGGTCATCGCTGATGAAGTGGGCATCTGATCCGCATAAGGCAGCGTAGGCCACTTCTATCAGCACATCGTCATCCGCTACAACGCGGGGCTTGTCCACTTCGAGCACAGCTACTTCTCCCGGCAAACCGGTTTGGCGATCGAAGGTCCTGGTTACGTAGACGGCCCGCATCAGTCGATGGAGAGCTCGGTGCGGTTGATCAGGTCATCCTGCAACACCGGCGACATCTCGGTGAAGTAGGTGCTGTAACCAGCCACACGAACCAACAGGTCGCGATAATCCTGCGGGTGTTTCTGTGCGGCGAGCATCGTGTCCTTGGTGATGACGTTGAATTGACTCTGTTTGCCGCCCATACAGAAGTAGCCGCCTATCAGGTTCATCATGTTATCTCGGCCGGTCTCGCCCGAAACGGTGTTTGGCGAGAACTTCCAATTGAGGATAACGCCATTGGTGATCTCGGCCTGATCGATCTTGGCAATGGACCTGGCGATGGCCGTTGGCCCCGAGACATCGTGTGAGCCACCGTAGGTATGCACTGCTCCCAGGCAATCCGAGATCGGCTCCCAGTCCACACGACCGTCCGGGGAAGCCTTCATCTCACCGCCTAAGGCAACGTTGATGGCAACGGAGTACACACCGGGGATAAAGAATCCGCCACGAGCCGTGGTATGCTTCTTCATCTCAGTCGCGAACAGATGTGAGACATAGATAGCATACTTATCAGCATAGTCATCATCATTGCCATAGTGGTGAACGCGATCACTGTTCACATAGGCGTAGACCTGACGGTAGCCAGTCCAGTTGCTCTTGCAGGCCTTGAGCAATTCGTCGCCGGAGATAAGTTTCTCATCGAATACCAACTGTTCGATGGTCGCGAGGATATCGGCACTGGTACCCAGCCCACAACCTTGCGGGCCGGAGCGATTGTAGCGCGCGCCACCCACAACGATATCCTTACCGGTTTCGATGCAATCGTGATACAACAACGAGAGATACGGAAGATATTTCGTCTGCTGGTTGGCGATGTCGATCTTGTTGGTCATCTTGCACACAACATCGATCCAATATTCGAACTGCCTGTTCACAGCCACGATGACCTCATCCATGGATTCCATATCGCCAAGATAGCCGGTCTGTGGTCCCAGTTGTGTCTCATCATCGAAGGTCTTGCCATCGTTTAAGGCCAGCTGGACGATATAGGCCAGATTGATGTAGCCACTGTCATGCCAACCATGCATATAGCCTGGGATGGTGGGCTCAACGCAACCTACGGGCATGTACTGACGAGCCAATTCCAGCGGGATGCCATCATCCACCAGGCCGGGAATCATCACATCATCGTTGAAGAGCTTAGGTTCACCACAGCCGATGCGGGCGACATTGAAGACCTTGACCTTGAATTCCTCGGGGGACCCGCTATGCAGGCGCACACCCAGCCACGGCACCGGCATACGGGTGTGAGCGTAGGCGTCCAATACCATGTAGCTGATATCATTAGTAACATCGTTACCGTGCTCATCCACACCACCAGCATCCAGCGAGATACCGCCGTAATAGGTACCCGAAGCGAAGATTATAGCAAAGCGATTGCGCAGCTTGTTCAGCTCACGCATCTTGATGTAGAGGTTCTCAGTGAGCTCCTGGCAGAATTCACGGCTGAGCACATCGGTATCATAGAAGGGTGTCATCAGGACATCGAAGCGTCCGTAGCCCACAGAATGACCGTTAGCCTCAATGCAGGTTACGCAATAGGCGAAATGTAGCAGCTGTACAGCCTCCCAGAAGTCTCGAGGAGGGTACTTTGAGACGTGGAAGCAGATCTGTGCCATGCGCTCGAGCTCTGCCTTACGAGTGGCATCTGCGCACTCATCGGCTTTGAGCTGACACAGGTCACCATAGCGGACTATCCAGCGCTGCACGGCGTCTAAGACAATCAAGGCGGCCTGATAGAAATCGTCCTTTCGCTGTTTGTCGGGGTCATCCTCAGCTACAGCGTCCCAGTAGCCCTGCACTTCTTCACGGATACCCTGCCAACCCAGTGCAAGGACCTTGGCGTGGTCGGCGTTACCGTGGCCGATGCCCTGAGACATGTAGTGATCGATGTTGAACAGGTGTTTGCCAAATTGGCTGCCTTTGAGATCTTCCTCGTCAAAGGAGTTATAGGCTACGTCGAGAAGTGTATTACCCTGACGCCAGTAATCGGCATAGGCTCTGATGGCATCTTGGTTCTGCTGGGGAACGAAGAGTTTGTCGTTGGGTCGCAGGTCCATGGGCCAGTTGTCGAACTCGTCGACGATCCAATCCATGCCGTACTCCGGATAGATGCCGCATTCGTTAGCTGGGGCAGCGATATCACCAACCAACAACTCATCTTCATAGCAGAAGATCTCGCAGTTATCCAAGACATATGCCAGCACATGGGCATCCTTCAAACCCAGAGGTTCGCCCGCATAGAGCTGATGCGCTTCGGTGACCAGACGACCACGGGTGGGATCTACGCTCGGCGTCTTGGTGCGCACCCACTCCAGCAGGCGGTTGATGCGCGGGAATGGCGATTTGTCACCCACTCTGCCAGAGACTCCCACACCCCATTCCTTATCATAGGGCTCAACTGCCAAAGGCACGATGCGCGGGTCTCCCTCGGCAATCTGTTGTTCTTGTATCTGGCTAACGGGCGTTGCTCCGTTGACTGAACTCATCGTGGCACCTCCAGCTGGAATTCCTCTACCGCTTCGCTAAGGTCGATCTCGTCTGCTGCCAACACCTGTCTGACTTCCCTGATCAAATCGCAATCAACGCATCCGCGCGGATTGAACAATCCCTTGAAGCGGCAATCGCGCAGGTCACGACGTTCGAATCTGCCGTCATCGCGCTCGACGTAGGTTACACTGAACGACTCCTGCTTGTCGTTGACGAGACAATAGCCCTCGAAGAATCTGAGTACCTCCCGTGCCATGCGAACACCTCCCGTGCTAAGACGTAACTCCGGTTCGGTTCCGATATGAGCTGTATTTTGGGGCTATTATAGTCTGTTTGCCAAGTGGATCTGCTTCACGTGATGAAAAATGATTGATGCTTTGAGTCTTTCGAGCCAAGGCAGACTGGCTAGGAGCTGCAATGAGAACGATGACGCCCGCGTTAAACGGGCGTCGAAAGTCTTATGGAGCTGATGACAGGATTCGAACCTGCAACCGTCTGATTACAAATCAGATGCGCTACCGTTGCGCCACATCAGCATTTTGCCAGACTAATGCTCAACGCAGTATTTGATCCTGCGGATTCCTGCGTTGCCAAGTCTCAGCATTTTGCGAAGTGTTAGTTTAGCGGACTTCGCAATGATTTTCTACTCTGTCCCCCAACAAGTCGAGCGCAGGCGGTGGGAGTCGCAGTCTGTGGCCTACTCTTGCGCAACTCTTGCGGAACCATCTCGCACAGATCTCCCCAGAAGCGCTTGGGCATGAAGTTGCGCCGGCAGGTGGGATTGGAACGCTCCTCAATAGCGATGGTGTCGTAAAACGTCTGCCAGAGCGCCTGATAGTCGTCTTGCTCGGCTGTGGCATCTGGAACTGAAACCGTATCCGCCGCCACTAGCCACCAGCGCTTACAATCATAGACACCTGTCAGTGCATGATTCTCGTCAAAGATCATGAATGGCTGAACGTTGAGACGGGCAACGAAATGACCCATGATCAAAGGCACAACATTGGCCTTGGGATGGATCTTGGCGAAGAAGACACCGTTTTGCAGCCTGGAGAAGCGGATGAATTGCAATTGATAATGAATCTCGCGATTCACCTTGCGCAACACGTCGTCGAAATCCGCGATCTTCGGCTCGGCAAGATCCGATCGTGAACCGGCCCCCCTCTTTAGGCTGTATTGGAGAAAGCGCAAGATCACCCTACCCTTGCGCTCGTCGTCGGATAGAAAGACGCATCTGACATCCTTGTAGGCCTGATAACCGAGCGAGCGGATGATACCTGCCTTGACCCTCTCGGCTTTCTCAACATCGGTATCGATGGGCAAGAATAGCTGATCGAGACTGTATTGCAGGTTCGTCTCCACTGCGATGTCACACGGATCCTCCTTATGTTCGAACGCCCAGAACACTGCGCTGAGCAGGCCTTCGAAGGAGCCGTCATAAAGGCAGGTGAGCCGGGCATCGGTAAGCAAGGGGTTGGAGCTCAGTTTATCCAAGGCACCAGCTCCCTTCGCTGCGCGGAACTGTCAGCGGCAGAAGCTGACATCAGACCAACGGGTGCACTCTCTTCGAATAGCGACAACTGCCCATCAAGTACCCCTTTGCAGTGCCGGCTACGAGCTTCATCGGCAAGGTTGTCATAGATGGAAGCTGGGTCGAATAACACGCCTTCAGCGAAACTGCCATTGCAGGTGATGAAGTATCTGGCGCGTTTAGTTGAGACGTTCAATCTCTTCAGATCCTCGAATCTCAATGATCGCTCCCGCCTAGCTTTGACGATTCGTCCAGCACCCTTCACGCCTATCCCGGGTATACGTAAGAGCATCTCATAGGGCACCCTGTTTATCTCGGCCGGGAAGAGATCGATATGATTGAGTGCCCAATTGCATTTGGGGTCGATGAGCGGGTCTAGGAAGGGATTGCTCTCATCGATGATCTCATTGACATCGAAGTGATAGAAGCGCATCAACCAATCAGCTTGATACAGCCGATGCTCGCGCAGTAAGGGAGCCTTTGTGACCAGCGGTAACAGTGGGTCTGTGTTCACGGGCAGATACGCGCTGAAGAACACGCGTTTGAGCTCGAGCGTGCGATACAGGCTGGCACTGAGGTTGAGGATCTGGAAGTCACTTTCCGGTGAGGCGCCAACGATCATTTGGGTGCTCTGGCCGGCTGGGGCGAAACGAGCGCGCTTGACGATGCTTGTGGTCTTGTCCTGGATATTCTCCTTAATGCCGTCGCGCACGAAACGCATCGGTGCCAGAACGGATTGGCCGCTCTTGTCCGGAGCCAGTAGACGCAGGCTGGTTTCTGAGGGTAATTCGATATTAAGGCTCATGCGATCCACCAGCACGCCAAGACGAGTAAGCAGCTGCTCGGAAGTACCCGGGATGGCTTTGGCGTGGATGTAGCCGTTGAAACCGTAGTCATCACGCAGTAGGCGGATGGCTTCGCACATCTGTTCAGTGGTGTAATCGGGATTTCGCAGTACTCCTGAGGAGAGGAACAATCCCTCGATGTAGTTGCGTCGATAGAAGCCTATCGTCAACTCTGCCAGCTCACGCGGCGTGAATGTCGCCCGAGGCACATCATTGCTGCGCCTGTTCACGCAATAAGTGCAGTCATAGCTGCAGGCGTTGGACATCAGCACCTTGAGCAGCGTGATGCAGCGGCCATCGGCCGAGAATGTGTGACAAATCCCGGCACTGGTGGTCGAACCCAGCTTGCCATTCACGGCAGCACGGTTAACTCCACTCGAAGTGCAGGCTACGTCGTATTTCGCCGCATCAGCCAAAATGGTCAGTTTGTCGAGAAGCTCCAAGGGTCACGCTCCGATTGTCTGGATCCCTGCCTGCCTAGTGGTGTGTGACTGGAAATGGAATGGCGGCCGGTGGTGTCAGGCGAGCGCAGCCACGAATACCATGATTCCATCATGATGCAAAGAACGTGCATACCGCACTATCAGAACAGATGTTCGATTATAGGGTATGCGAACAGATGTTCGCTGTCAAGAACGACCCGCTACCTTGAGTACGACCCTGATCTCGGCTGCTTGGCTTCTTGCAGGGGCTATGGCTGCTATGACGCTCAAATCACAGAGCGCCTTTGCCAACGCTCCCCTGCTCGATGATATCGTGAAGACTCTGACGGTCATAGACGCCCACTTTGCGATAGATATTGCTCACATGGTGCTTGGCTGTACCCTGCGCGATGGTCAACTCGTCGCAGATATATGGCACTGAGCGGCCCGAGGCCAACAACTGCAGCACTTCGAGCTCGCGCGTGGTGAGCCCGCAGGCTTGTCCGATATTGTCGCATTTCTCGGCAATCGATTGGCTTCCGCGCACATAGGTAGATCTCGCTTTATAGAAGCGCTGCAAATCAACCTGATTGAAGAGCAGCGTTCCGGCTAGGATGACTACGATGGCGCAAGCTAACAGGATATCCCTACCTAGATCGGCGAACCAAAAAGGTGACTGGTGGATGGAGATAAAGAGAAAGGAGCCCACAAGCGTTCCTGTCCTCGCCGCCAGTATCGACAAGCCAAACGTCAATGCGACCGGGAGCCTGGTTCTGAAGGCGATATCAGTGGATACCAGCATGATTAGCATATCCAGACTGTAGATAGCTATAACCGTGAAGCCACTGCCAAGGAACGCCATGCTGTCCGGTAACATGGCCATCAGAATCAGACCGACACTCATTGCCGGGATTATCGGTCTGAAGAGTGAGAGTGCTTCTATATCAGGTTGTGTGATGAAGAGATTCAGAGCCAAGGCGGCAATTCCGATCCCTGCCAAGAAAAAGGATTGGGCTAAGGCATCTGAGCCAGAATCCATTATGCCAAACACAGCCTGGGAGAAGCCCCAACAGATGCTGATCAGGATCAATGCCAAGAACACCTTGGTCTTGGAGAACGGCTCCAGGTCAAAGGTGATCGACGCCGGTTCGCGACGCGGTTCTCTGCGCGCATCTGACAATATCACTGCCGAGACAACCGGTAGCAAGGAGGTAAATATGATGGTCAACTCCATAGGCAATGCCCGGATGATGAAGAAAAGCACGAAGGCGAACGCATAGGATACATAAAGATAGCGGCCTACGCGACCAGTTGCCAACGTGCTCCACAATTCGCCCCACATGATGAGCAGCAGGGCATTCCCGGTTGAGAAGAGTAACGTAGCGATAGTGTATGCGACAACGATGTCGCTAAGCTCTGAACGAGCAATGATCGCCATAGCCAGCGTACCTACAAATGATATCCCCGCTGCGATGATGAACGACAGTCTGCTCTTGACAAAGGGCGACTTACTGCGGCTGGCGAGCACGATAACCAGGTAACCAAGGGTGGTTAGGAACAGCACCATCAGAATCGGGTCAAAGGGAAAACGCCCAGAGAGATTGGCAGGGAAGATAACCGGCGAGCACATGGTGAGCATCCACCAAGCTTGCCAGAATCCCAAACCTAAAAGCCGCATCGACTTCAAATCCATTGTTTACTCCGGTCGTCAAAATAAGATTGGCTTAGCACCAAGACGTTTGATTATGACACATCGCATTTCTGCCGGGCAAATCCATAGCTCATTTATCGGCAGCTGAGGCACTGAGCCGTTTTGGCCCATTTTTACCTGAAGGTCACCTATGGGCTGTTATGACAGATGGAATCACGGCAAATCGCGACTAACCTGAATATCTTGATCGACAGCCAAGATGGGACGTTTGGTACGGTCGGTTATCCTGGAGGACATCTCGTCCCAAATCAAAGGAGGATACATGAGCAACACACAGGAAAGTGGCATCTCACGGCGCAGCTTCCTCACCGGAGCAGCGGCAGCTGGTGCCGTGGCGGTTGCGGGTCTTGCCGGTTGCGCGCCAGCAGCACCAGCCGCCAATGCTGGAGCGGCAGCTGAAACCGAGACGAGCACGGGTTATGCCTGGGAAAAGGCGCCCGAGCCCATCACGGATATCGCGGAGACCTTGGAAACCGAGATCGTGGTCATCGGTGCTGGTATGTCTGGACTGGCAACTGCTTGCTCGGCAGCAGAAAGTGGCGCCAAGGTCATCGTTGTCGAGAAATGCCCCAACTTCAATGGGCGAGGCGGTGGATTTGGTGCGATTAACTCACGCTACATGGAAAAGGTAGGCGCGACATTCGATAAGCCGGATGCCTACGCGCATTGGGTGGCGCAGAACGGCAGCCGCGCGCATGAGCCTCTCATCGCCAAGTTCTTCCGTGACAGCGAGCGAGCATCTAACTGGATGCTGGACAAGATCGATGCCATCGGTGCCCCGGTGATGGTGGGCGACTTCTTTTCCAAGGATACTGTCTGGTCAGAGGTCCCCGGTTACCACATGGCCTTCCTCACTCCGCCAGCAGAGGGTGAAGAGCCGCTTTTCGATTACAATCCTTTCCTTCCTGCCACCCTGCTACACGCCGACTGCGTGAAAGCTGGTGTCGAATTCATATTCAACGCTCCAGCCGTACAGCTGGTCAAGGAAGGCGAGAAGGTAGTAGGCGCTATCATCCAGACTGATGAGAATACCTACAAGCGCGTCAACGGTAGCAAGGGCGTGGTCTTGGCCACAGGCGACATCGGCGGCGACCCCGAGATGGTCAAAGCCTATGCTCCTATCGCGCTACCCTATCCTCTCGAGCGTAGCCAATACACACCAACCAATGTGGTTTCTGGCTGGAACAGTGGTGCGGCAGTCAATAATGGCGAGGGAGTGAAGATGGGCATGTGGGTTGGTGCCGATATGGTCGACCTGCCTGGTGCCACCATGATGCATCCGCAGGCTTTCACCTGGTTCCACGCCGCCTTCCTGTTCGTGAACATCAACGGCGAACGCTTCTTCTGTGAGGATACCTGGGTTCAGGGCAAATCGAACAACATGGTCCGCCAACCTGAGCAACGCGCATTCGCTATCTTCGATAACAACTGGCTGCAGGATATCACCGATACGGTAGGCCACGGTGGAGGTATGTTCTGGGATAGCTTCCGTCCCTTTGGCACCCCCACCTCAGCTGCCGCCGATAGCTTCCGCGATCAGATGCCCGGCTGGCTCGAAGCCGGCAAGGCCGCTGATGCCGCAACCGATCCCCTCACCTGGACGCAGCCAGCGTGGCAGGCCGATACCCTTGAGGAGCTGGCCGATTTGCTCCACATCCCCGTTGACACATTCCTAGCGACTGTCGAGCGCTACAACATGATGTGCGATGCTAAGTCGGACACCGACTTCTTCAAGGAGGCGACCTTCCTCACCCCCATCAAGGAACCACCGTTCTTCGCCACCAAGGTTGGGCCAGCCGTGCTCACCATTCCCGTGGGCTTGAAAAGCGATACGGACTTCCGCGCTCTGGATACCGAAGGCAAGCCGATAGATGGCCTCTACCTCACCGGAACGATGGTTGGCAATGTTATCGCTATCGACTACCCCATCAATGTTGCTGGTAACAGCCATGGTCGCTGCATCACCTATGGTTATGATCTTGGCAAGCAGCTGGCTGGAGTATACGAGCCAGGTCTCAAGCCTGGCGATCCGATGCCCGGATTAAAGGTTGGCGACACCAACCGCTGGACTGCCGAAGGCTTCCCGGTAGCGTAGCTGTCCAGTGATCTATGCGCCTGGTAGTCTAGTCTGCCGATAGCATGAATCTCAGGCACGATTCTAAACGTGAGCGGATTGCCCTTGCGGGCAGTCCGCTCCAATGGATGTAAGGTAAGGAGTGGATAGTGGTGGGACAGACGAAGGTTTTTGGGGGAATCGATCAGTCAGCGGATAAACGAAGGTCTGCGGTTACCCTTGCGGAGCAGGACGCAGCGTTCTCGCATCTTGAGGAGCTTGTCACCAAGATACCTGAGATTCAAGCGAAGGATTCAATGCTGCAGCGCGCGCACGAAGCTCGCAGGATTATCGAGGTAAGGGATCGCACCGAAGCATTCAGAGCAGAGATTAACCATTACCAGCAGACCATCGATCAAGCTTTACGGGCGGCGAAGGCGGCCGTTGAGATTGATGACGCGGATGAAGAAGCTCGCTGCTTGGCAACTGTGCGAATGTACACCGAACTGCATTACACGCGGCTTGCTCCACTCCAGCGCTCTGAGAACGAGTTACGGGAGCTGCTGAAAACCACCGAACTGGACGAACACACTCCTTTGGAAAGCTACTGTCTTACTAACGAGGAGATCATTGCCCTGCAAACTGAGTTAGATAGCTTCCAGAGTGACTACCAAAAGACATACTCGTACTGTCAGCAACTTGAAGGGTTGCAGCCTAACGAATGAATCTGGCTTTGCCTGCGCAGGTCTTCAGAACGCGGGTTGCTCAGCTGGCTCGAAGGTCTCACAGGAGTCGATCATCTGAAGCAATTCTTCACGTGACGAGACATCCAGCTTGGTGTATATACGAGCAATTCTCCTTCGAGCCGATGGCATTCTCGCGTTTGAATAAGACGGAGAATTTCAATGACTTCCCCGTAGTCTGCGATTATTTCCTGCGTTCGTATACCAATGACAATCTAGGGGTCGTTTTGCTCTTTGGTAGCTGATGGCGAAGCAGACATAACAGAGCAGTGCGTTGACTGAACCCGATGAGCGTTAGCAACCATCTCTACACGATTTCTGAAGTGGGCGACGGTAATCATACGAACAAGAATATCAAATGTAAGAAGATGTTCATCTCTGAGGGCATCATCTACAGGATCTATCGTAAGATGGTCTTTCGCAACAGGATTCAGCTCAAAACTACCAGTGGGTAACCACCACGTCACCAGCTTGGACAAGGTCATAGAGCTCGGCCGCCTTGTCGGTTGGCAGGTTTATACAGCCGCCACTGCCATGACTAGCGTCCTCGTAGAGGTTACCGCCAAAGGCGTCTTGCCACCAGGCATCATGCAGTCCAATGAAATCATTGATGAAGGGCATCCAATACTCGACATCGCGACCAAACTCATAATCTTCCTCGACAGTGGTTGTCCCGTCATCGTTGTAGACGATGTAATCACCAGTTGACCGCAAGGACATGGGGCTGGCCTTGTACTGGATAGTGTTAACACCCGTTGGCGTTTCGAAATCTGTCCATCGGGTTCCGGTGATGACATCTGTTTCCCAAACAAGGCTGCCATCGCTGTCATAGAAGCGCGCATACTGTTCGCTGATGTCCACGTCGATATAGCGCTTGCCCCAATCCGCACCAGGCATGCCCAGAAAACCATTACCTGTCGTTGTACAGGGAATCGCGACGGTTTGCGTGCCCTTCTTGGCTATGGCATCGCGGATTAGCTGTGCAGCAGTACCCCGATCAGTTGCCCAGCCATAGCTTCCGCCTGCTACGGTTACCACTTTGCCGTCAGGTCGAGTATAGGTACGCTCGCCCCCCTTGGCATCGAGCAGATTGCAGATAGAATCGATCCAAGCATCGATCTTGGTCTGATCGAGCGAGACCGAATAATCCTCACCGATGCTTATCCACTGAGCAGCCTGCGCGGAATCAACGATGAAAGAGGCCGAAGAGCCCAGTGTGAAGGTGATGTGATATTGGTCGCAGAGCATATTCGCCTGTTTGGCCGCGGTCGTCAGTTGTTCCTCACGTCCACCTGCAATCGGCTGCACTACGCAATCTTCTGTCAACTCCAGGGATGACTTCGAACCAGCCAAAGCCTCTTTCACCTTAGCTAGGACTGGCTCGAGAATCAACTGTGTTCCCACTACCGGCCCAATGTATTCGAAGCGATCGGTCTCACTGTTGAAGGCGATGCTTTCCTCCTTGGCAGGTTCAGCATGCTGATTGTGTTCGTCGATGGCGGTTTGCAGCAGTGCCGAGAGCGCCTGTTCGTCATAGGAGACAATCAGGCTTGTCGCTAGATCCCTGGCGAATAACAACTCATAGGGCCAGATGAGGGGATTACGTTTGGCAATCAATGCCTTCGCGGTGCAGCTTGGATCATAGGAGAAGCTGATATCCGCCGCCTGAATCGTGGTTTCCAGTCCAAAGTCGTTGATCGTAAGCGAATAGGAGGCGACAGAGTCGTCGAGTATCGCCTGCACTTCTGAAGTTGTCTTGTCCGAGATATCGGCGCTGCCGAGAGAGGTCCTGCTCATGAAGCGATCTGAGAACTGCATCACGCCGGCTATATACACGCCCAATAGTATGACGACGATTGCCACAGCGCTGGCGATGAGCTTGCGACGCCTGCGTTTAGCCGCACGCGCGATACTTTCTTCCTGTCGACGCCGCTGATTCTCAGCAAGACGTTGTAGCTTCTGTTCTTGGGTAGTCTGCAACGAACCGGCACCTTCTCCTGTCTCCATGAGCTTTGTTGCCAACTACTTCTGCCCGCGAGCCCAGCGTTGCAAGGTTTCGCGTGTCTCGCCACTCAGTCGTTCGCCCAAGGTATTCTTTATCTGTGCTTCTGCCTCGCTGCTCTCGGCTATGTCGGCATAGACGGCACCGATCTCAGCGCAGAAACCCGCAGCACTCATACGTGTGACTCTATCGCGCAGCACCGTCCATTGTGTCTGGGCATCCGAAGTCACCACCAGCACCTCATCGCCACGCGCCACTGCCTGTAGAGCCAATTCCTCTATCACAGAGTCAGCGGATGTACCTGCGGGCGAGAAGATCATATCCACACCGGCGAAGTCCTGGGCCTCTCCGTTAGACTGGGGATTCCCACCGCCGTCAAACACCACGGTAGCCACGTATGTTCGGGCGGCAAAGGTTGCAACATCGGTCAATAGGGCCTCACGCGCGGTATTTAGGACATCCAGCGAGTGCTCATCACCAAGCAAGTGAGCGTATCGTTCACCGCTGCGCAGCACGTTGAAACCGTCGACAATCAAAACCTTCATCAGGACTCCGTGGTCCTTCGTAGCCATTCATACATGATGGCCGTCGCGGCCTGAGCCACATTGAGCGATTGCGTGAAACCGCGTTGGGGTAGCTTGAATTCGAAGTCGCAGGTCTCACGTACCAACCGCGAGACACCGGTGTCCTCAGCACCCATCACTAAGACCAGACGACCCTCGAGCGGTGCTTGCCAGATATCCTGTTTGGCGTGTTCGGTTGCCGCGCCTATCCAGAAGCCCTCATCCTTGAGCCGCTTCAGTGACGTGGCCAGATTAGCCTCACGCGCTACCGGCAAGTATTCAACCGCGCCCGCTGAGGTCCTGTAGACTGCTTCGTTCACCGAGGCTGAGCGCTTGCTGGGTATCAATACACCTGTCGCGCCTACTACCTCCGCGCTACGGATGACAGCCCCCAAGTTGCCTACGTCTGTGATGTGGTCCAAGGCAATGATCAGGGCTTGTTCCTTGCCCTTTGCCAAACGGATGAGGTCGAACAGCGTCGAATACTCGTAATGATATGATTCGCTGTCGAACATTCGGGTTTGCTCGCGCCACTCAGCCATCGTCCATCAACCCTTTCGCACTACACGGGTTCCCGCAGCGGTATCCTCAATCGTGAAACCCAGAGTTGCCAGGCCATCGCGCACGGCATCGGCGCGAGCCCAATCCTTCTTCTCTCGAGCCTCTCGACGAACAGCGAGGAGTGTCTCCACGGCTTCTGCCGGCTTGTCACCGCTATAGCCCGCCATCTCTGCAGCTAGAGTCACCAGCTCCTGCGGAAGTTCCTCTGAGCGGTCCTCATCGCTTCCTACCACAACACCCAGGACCGCTAACAGTTCGACGATCGTCTGTCTTGCGACAGTGACTGCATCTTTGAGCAGGGCACTCTGCAGGGTTTCGGTGATGCTGGAGTTCGCGATGGTAACCAGTTCGAATATCGCGGCCACAGCGCCAGCAGTATTGAAATCATCGTCCATGCTGGACTTGAACTGCTTGCGCGTTGCCTCGATGCGGTTGATCAGAGTAAGCGCTTTCTCTGACTGATCATCTGATGCAGACCCGCCCAGTTTGACCGCCGCATTCTCGATGGTCCACTCCAAGTTGCGCACCGCGCCCTCGACGCGCTCCAGAGCAACTGTAGCCTCCTGCAGACGCTCGGCAGAATAATCGAAGGGGCTGCGATAATGGGTTTGCAACATCAACAGACGTAGAGCCTGAGGGCGCACGTGCTGCAAAACGTCCTTGAGCAAAAGGAAGTTGCCTTCAGATTTGGACATCTTCTCACGGTCGATGGTCAGCATGCCGCCATGCAACCAATAATTGGCGAATGTCGTATGACTGCAAGCCTCAGATTGGGCGATCTCGTTCTCATGGTGAGGAAATACCAAGTCGTCGCCACCAGCATGTATATCGAAGGGATTGCCCAGATATTTGGCAGACATCGCCGAGCACTCTATATGCCAGCCCGGCCTGCCCTGGCTCCAGGGCGAATCCCAGGATGGCTCGCCCGGCTTGGCGGCCTTCCAGAGTGCGAAGTCCAACGGATCACGCTTGCGCGGATCGATCTCTACCCGAGCTCCACTCTGCATCTGCTCGATATCGCGGCCGGAGAGCTTGCCATAATCCTCGAAGGAACGCACAGCGAAATAGACATCGCCATCAACTTCGTAGGCATGACCGCTCCCGATGAGGCATCCTATCAGCTCGACCATCGCCGGTATCTCGGCAGTAGCGCGGGGGCGGATATCGGGATCCTCGATTCCCAGAGCATGCATCGCCGCGATGAAAGCTTCGGTGTACTCGGCAGCAACCTCGGCGGGGCTGCGACCCTCCTCGCGGGCGCGGTTGATGATCTTATCGTCGACATCGGTGATATTCTGCACATAGGTGACTTCAAAGCCCGACCAACGCAGATAACGCCTGATAACGTCGAAACTGAGGAACGTGCGGGCATTGCCTATGTGGATGTGGTTATAGACCGTTGGTCCGCAGATGTACATCGCCACCTTACCCGGTGCACGCGGTACAAACTGCTCCTTCTGACGTGTTAGTGTGTTATACAGCCTCATGCGCCTGTGGATCCTCCCTGAGCAAATCGTCGTTCTCATCCAAATCGAAGACCAGTGTATCCTTGCCCTGCCAAGCCGGGGTTGGCAACGAGGACTTCTCCTCCAGCTTGCAGATGCGCTGATGCAGGAGCTCGATCTGCGCCTCTATCGGATCCGGCAGTAACTCACGGCGATAGGGATCAGCCGCGCAGGTCCTCACGCCGTTTCTCACTACGATGCGACCCGGGATACCTACCACTGTGCAATCTGGCGGCACGTTATCGACCACCACTGCGCCACCACCAACCTTACTGCGCGCGCCGATGGTGATGTTGCCAAGCACAGCCGCTCCCACACCGATCACAGCGCCGTCCTCGACGTTTGGATGGCGCTTGCCGTGCTCCTTGCCGGTTCCGCCCAGGGTAACACCCTGGTAGATGGTCACATCATCGCCAACGATGGCTGTCTCGCCGATGATCACGCCCATGCCATGGTCGATGAAGAAGCGATGTCCGATAGTCGCTCCCGGATGTATCTCGATTCCGGTGAAGAATCGTGTGACCTGACTGCAGAAACGTGCCAGACCGCGACGGCCATGTCGCCACAGCCAATGCTCGAAACGATGCGCCGCTGCCGCTTGGACACCGGGATAGCAGAGCAATACGCCAATGGTGGAATTAGCCGCAGGGTCGCGTTCCTTCACTGCCTTGATATCTTCTCGCAGCCTTGTGAACATTATGGTTACCTCGCAAACGTAGTCGTGATGTGCGAACAGGGAAGATCATGCCATAGGTTGCCCGGACCAGCCGGGCTCTAACACCTGCACTCCTCCATCAGCACAACCGCCTGCGCAGCGATGCCCTCCTGGCGACCGATAAAACCCAGATGCTCGGTTGTTGTGGCTTTCACGCCAACCTGATCCACATCAACACCAAGTGTTCGTGCCAGGTTCTCACGCATCTGATCACGATACGGGGAAAGTCTGGGAGCCTGAGCCATCACAACGCAATCCATGTCCACAAGACTAAAGCCTCGTTCCCTGATCAGCGTATTGACTTCAGCAAGCAACTTCAGTGAGTCCGCGTCCTTGTACTTATCATCGGTATCTGGGAACAACCTGCCAATGTCGCCCAGTCTCATGGCACCGAGAATGGCATCCATCACCGCATGGGTAAGCACATCTGCATCTGAATGTCCCTCTAATCCACACGGATGGTCTATGCGCACACCGGCCAGCAACAAAGGACGTCCAGCCTCAACTGACGCGAAAGCGTGAACATCTATGCCTGAACCAATACGCACGGTATCTCTTCCTCTCCTCATGCCGCCCAAGGCCACTTAAGACCACTTACGGCCGGTGCTCCAGTCGTTGCCGTAAACCGGCCTCAGCTGGACCACGGTCTTCCGGAACAGTGATCTTGAGGTTGTCGCGTGGACCCTGCACCAGTAAGACCTTTCCGCCCAGCCGTTCAACGAGCGATGAGTCATCGGTGCCCACGAATCCTTCGGATAAGGCGGTGGTATGGGCTTCACGGATGATGCTGCTACGAAAGACCTGCGGTGTCTGAGCCGTCCAGAACGATGAGCGGTCAGGAGTCCCGATTATGTTGTTCCCGCTCACTACCTTCAGCGTATCGATAGCCGGGAATCCTACCACAGCTCCATCGGCATCCAGATTGCCTTTGACTGCCGCGATGGCATGATCTATCAGGTCAGGGGTTATCAGCGGACGTGCTCCGTCGTGGATGGCGATGAACTCGTAATCCTCGGGAACCACGTTGATACCGTTGAATGATGACTCCTGGCGCAAGTCACCGGAAGGCGCCAGCACTACAGGTGTTACGAACGGATATGGGTCTATGGCTTCACGGCAGTATTCGTCCATGCGGTCTGCCGGGCAGACCAGCACGATTAGACCAACATCGGCCACAGCATCAAAGGCTTCGGCGCTCCAGGTTAATACCGGCTTACCCAAGATATCAAGTAGCTGCTTGCCCCCGTTTCGACCAAAACGCTCCCCACCCCCACCGGCCAGTATCACCGCAGCTGTACTGGGATGAGAAGAGACCTTGCCACGCAGTGATGTTAAGGTGGCCGTTGGCACATCGAGTCCATCCTTGTTCAGACTGAACTCGGGAGCAGCGAGAACCGAGGGCCCGGTCACTGGATCACTCTGGCGGGTCTCTCTGTTGTTCTGTGATGTATCGACGCTATCCATTGCCGACTCTCCTCACGTTCCTGATGACCTGCCATTATAGCGTATGGGACAGGATATGGCTTGGCTGCTCGCCTTCCTAAACGGCAAAGCACCACCTCAGGGCGTATCGTTGCTACCGTCTGGGAGTTATCTCAGCCTAAAGCGTACTGCGCAACTGTTTGAAGCTGGCCGCTATGGCTCTGACATTCTCCACTCCGGTATTATCCAGGCGATCGAAGCCTTCTTTGGAATCACTGACAATGGCAGAAAGTGAACCATACTCATCGATGATACGTACCGCAGCTGCCTCATCAACCATGGATAAACGTGAAATCACCCTCAGGCCACGAGCTTGGAGATGATCCTCATCCGATCTCATCTCGGTATGCCCCAGGGCAGTCATGATGGTTTCCAGAGTCAGTTCCTCACGCGGCAGCTTCACCAGCAGTTTGGCAACCCGCTTGGCCTCTCGCTCGGCCGATGTAACAGCGTAATCGCGGATGGTCAAGATAAACGAATCCGCTACACCGGCCATGATGTCTTCAAGCTGCATCTCCAAAAGCCCGCTGTTGTTGCCTAGGAAATGCACAAATCGCTCGGTCTGAGCCGCAAGATTTATCAGGTTGGCATAACGCGAGAGTATGGTGAAAACATCCACTGCCGTAACTATGTCATCCAGCTCGAGAAACGTTAAGCGAATGGCAGCCTTCTCCAGCGTATTTTTGGCATTTTGCAGGGCGAGGATACCCTGATTGCCCTTCGAAAGCAAGATCTCATCGGAATCGAGGTTGATGCCTTCACCATTGCAGTAGATCGTCGTCTGCGTACGGCGCTTGGATATCGCGATGACGATGGCATCGGTCTGAGCACTGGTACGAGCAGCAGTGCGATGACGCATGCCTGTCTCATAGGTGAGTAGATTGGGATCTGGGTTGAGGTGGAAGTTCGCACAGATGATCTGTGAACCGTCATCTGAGAGCACGATGGCGCCATCCATCTTGGAAAGCTCGAAAAGCCTCTGTGGCGTGAAGGGAACATCGACTCTAAAGCCGCCATTGCCCAGTTCGAGTATGGTCTTAACATCACCCATGCAGATCAGTGCACCATTCTGAGCAGCGATGATCATGTCAATGGCATCTCGAAGAGGTGAACCGGAAGCTATCCTGCTAACCGCGATATCAAATATCTCCCCGCTTGTCTCCGGTATTATCTTGTGCACCTTGTCCATGCTCATCCCTTCCCGATTCTATTGTGAAGTTTCCCCTTTTCCAATTCACAGATTAAAGGATAACAGAAATCACGGCAACGCCGATTCATCGTTACCGTGATGCCAAAACAAGAAGCGGGGCGCTAAGC
>DBPN01000012.1 GCA_002305585.1 Eggerthellales bacterium UBA1419 | reverse complement strand
CTGGTCGGGTTGACAGGATTTGAACCTGCGACCCCTTGACCCCCAGTCAAGTGCGCTACCAAACTGCGCCACAACCCGATAATCTGCTCAGCCTACCTGCCACTAACACACTTTGAACGCATCAACATCGCAAGGATGTTTGAATCAGCAAATGGCAATGAGTGAACAGCAAGAAAACATGGTACCTGTCAATACGACTTTGGGCAAGGCTTAAGGGCAAGAAAAGCATGTTAAAGGTCAAATGACCAAGGATGTCCAGCCAATAGGGCCAATAGTGGATGACCAGCCAATCAAGGCAATTATCAACCAATTACCAGCCAGCTGAGATAGATCAAAGTTCACCGAGTAATCTGAAGCGCAACCTTATCCAACAGTAACCGGGCAAGCTCTCCCTTGGTTATGACTTCTGTCTGCTCAACCTCATCTGCGCTGATGAACCAAACTTGATTGTGCTTGCTGGCAAAACCCAGCGTGGGATCGCTAACATCGTTGGCAACGATCATATCGGCATGCTTGCTCACCAGCTTACCTTGGCCAGCTGCCACAACATCGCGTGTCTCGGCAGCGAAGCCCACCACAAACGTGTCACCTTTATCTGCTGCCAGAGTAGCGAGAATGTCGATATTGGGCACCATGGCAATAGTCAAGGAGCCATCTGACGCGGTATCAATACCCTTCTTCAGCTTCTGGTTTGCCCTGCTCTCTGGCCTAAAATCCGCTACCGCGGCAGTGAAGATCGCAGCAGTAGACTGTGGGAAAGACCAGCTAGCTGCCTCGAACATCTCCTGAGCCGTCTGCACGCGTACTACAGTGACATCAAAGGGATCTGGCAGGCTAACCGGCCCGCTGACCAATGTTACCTCGGCTCCGCGACGAGCCGCCTCCTCAGCGATGGCATAGCCGGTCAATCCACTGGAAGGGCTACTGATGAAGCGCACGGGATCCAACGGCTCGCGCGTGGGACCGGCTGTGACAAGGATCCGCTGACCAACCAAGTCCCTGGCTCGGTTGAGTTCGGCCAATGCCGCCCGAGCAATCTGCTCGATAGAAGCCAAACGTCCCTCCCCCACGTCTCCGCAGGCCAGATATCCGCTTTCAGGCTCTATGATGCTCACGCCACGCTGGCGCAGTGTTCGCAGAGAATCCTGGACGGTCTGGTCGCGCCACATATGGTTGTTCATAGCTGGAGCAACAAGCAGCGGTGCCTGAGTGGCCAATGCTGTGGTGGTGAGCAGGTCATCGGCAACACCTGCCGCCAGTTTGTTGATGACATTCGCCGTAGCCGGGGCGATCACAAAAACATCGGCCTCACGAGCGAGGGAGATATGATGGATCGGCGCGTTAGGGTCATCGAAGAGTTGCAGGGCAACCGGCTCACGGGTCAAGGCCTTGAAGGTGGCAGGAGTGACGAACCGGGAACCATGCTCAGTCATCACCACTTTCACGCGTGCGCCAGCGTTTTGTAGCGCACGCACTAACTCGCAGCTTTTATAAGCCGCTATGCAGCCGGTTACGCCTACGAGGATGGTGGGTTGATGTGACTCATTGTCTAACATGAAGCATCGCCTGCCTGGTATTGAAGTACCTGTCTGGTAAACCTATCCTGGTTGTTGTTAAGGTATCCGAGTGTGATGGAACGTTGGTGTTGGAAGCGCTAGTCTCGTGTGTAGGTCAACTTGGCTATCGGTGACTCCCAAACGCTGACTTCTGCCAATTCGATGTGACTTGGTAAAAGCAGCTCTAATTGCTCGTAGATTATCCGTGCCAGATTCTCGGCCGTAGCATTGAGCTCGTTGAATGGCGGAACCTCATTCAGGTACTTGTGGTCATAATCATCGAGTATCTGCTTGAGGTCGCTTTTCAGCGATTTGAAATCGTAGACGATGCCAACCTCATCGAGTTGAGTGCCTTTGACACTAACCTCGATATCCCAGGTGTGGCCATGTAGATTGCGACACTCACCTGGATAACCGATCAGGGCGTGTGCGGCATCGAAATGATCTTTTACGGTGAGGGTGTACATACCTGAGACCTCTTTCTGTTTAGGCATCGGGTCAGGGGCAGCTATGGGCGAAGGTTCATCGTTGACATTCTCAGCGCTGGGCGGCTGTGCGGATGCTCCCCTGTTGGCTAAATTGTCCTTAGGTAATCCATCATCGAATAATCCCGCGCTGCTGTAGGGAATCACATAGTCGCCAACCGGCTCCCTCTCATCCATGGCCTGATTAGCCAGGTCATCAGCCAAGGAGTTATGCTCCCTCATCACGTGCTCGATATCATAACGCTCAAAGCCCTCCAACAACGCTTTGACCTGATTGAACAACGGCTTGATCCCCTCGTTCTTAACACGGTAGGCTCCCAGCAGCTGCTTGACGGCCAACTCGCTGTCGGCCTGTATGCTCAGATGACATACACCAAGCTCGCGGGCATTTTGCAGGCCCCAGATCAGCGCCTGATACTCTGCCTGATTGTTTGTGGCTATACCGATATACCAACCGCCGTCGCAGATGATCTCCAGACCGCGGCCATTATCGACGCTGATGGTAAAGCCGATGCCACTCGCACCGGGATTACCCCTGCTGCCACCATCGGTGTTGAGCAAAGCGTGCTCTATGGTGCCTTTCGCTGTCACGATGCTACCGCCCTATCTTCTGCCATCAGGTCGCTTAACAGGGTGTCGTCAGTCATGATCTCACCTCTGACCATAATCCAGCATTACCAGCAATCGATGGCAATACGGGCAGCTTGCGATCTCTGATTCCTTGCGCAATTTTGCCAGTTGGCCTTCTGTGAGTTGCACTCGACAACCACTACAATGATCGCCTTCCAGATAGGCTGCCCCTACGCCATTCTTCGCCGAAACAGCACGATCGTAGCGCTCAAGTAACTGTACCGAGATACCCTTGACCAACTCATCGCGTTTATCTTTGATAGTGCGAGCCTGATCCATTAAGGTTCTCTTCTGTTCCTCCAACTGTTTCATCAGCTCATCATGCCGCTTTGAAAGTGTGCTCAATGCGTCATTGACCTGCTCTTGGACAGCATGGATCTTCTCGCATCGTTCTTCGATCTTCAGGTTATCGAAGTCAGCCTTCTCGGCTCGCTTGGCCAACCCCTCGATCTCTTTGGACAGTGCTGCCACTTCGCGATAGTCACTGGATTGCGCGATCTGCTGCTGCACTGCGGCGATCTTCACGCGCAGCTCGTTGGCTTCGGTCTGTAGCCGCTCTATCTCCTGCTCGCTCTCAGTGCGCATCCTAATAACCTGCTCAGCTTTTTGCTGCACTCCGACACGCTTCGCGTCGATGTCAACGAGCATCGCCCTTTGTGGCAGATCCTCGAGTTGCTTCCTCAGTCTGAGAAGGTCATAGTCGGCCTCCTGCAGCTCCAGCAGCTTTAATCCCTCGCTCATATCACTCCTTAGACGCCTTGGATCTTGCGCCGGTTGACTGCTTGTCTTCTGCTACCACCAATTCGTTGCTGGCCCCAGAATCACGATTTCCTCTGCCGGTACACCTGCTTCCAATAAAGCTGACTGCAGGTAGCTTCGGTATGGCAGCTCCGAGATATCGTGACCCAACTCGATTAGAGCCACGCCTGCCTCGGTTAACGCTAGCGCTTCATGATAACGCAATTCACCGGTTACATAGCAATCCACACCACTATTCAACACAGCTGACAGCGGCTCACTGCCCGATCCTGAACATATCGCGACTCTTTGCACCGTTTTTTGCTTCTCACCCCATACCCGCGCCACCTGGCCAAAGGCTTGTCGGTAACGTGCGGCGAGTTCTTCCAACGTAGTCGGCTCGCCATTCACAGGTATACCAAGCTGGCCTAGGGCGGCGATAGGCTGGCTCAAAGATTCTCCCTCAAGCTCGTTACGCGATTGCGGTGGTTGCTCGCAGAGAGGTTGTTCGCCAAGAGGTTGCAAGGGAGCAAGATATCTGAATCCCACCGGCTCGAGCAGCATCCCAACCGTGCGCGCAGAACAGTCGACGTTGGTGTGCATGGCAATCAACGCGATACCTGCCTTAGCCGCAGCAAAGACCGCCGCACCGGATGAGAGAGCCGGTGATGATGCCGCCAGGAAGCTATCAGGCGCATGCCAGAAAACCGGATGATGTGTCACCAGCACATTGCATCCGTGCTCGGACGCCTGCCTGATAAGGGAAATAGTTGCATCCAGAGCTATGGCTACCTTGGTAACCTCTGCCTGAGGGTCGCCCACCATCAGCCCGTGACGGTCATCTGGCATGGCGCCAGCCGCGGGAAAGGCTTGGTACAGCAGTCGCTCGATATCAGCTACGCGATAACCCATCTGCATCACAACCCTATCGTCCTGCGATCCCTATTACGAGTTGGTACGGTGACAACGCGATATCCGGCAGCACGCATTGCCTCGAAACCCAATTCGATATCGCGACCAACCTCTTCCGGCCTGTGCGCGTCCGAGCCGATGGTGCAGGATACGCCAGCAGCATTAAAGGCCGCAAGCAGGCCTGGCGCCGGATATAGCTCGGCAACGGTCTTACGTAGGCCGGAGGTATTAACCTCGATCATCACATCGTGTCTGGCGGCGACCTCTGCCATGGCGCGATACAGCTCGCGCACATCAAAGGTTGGCTTGAACCCCAGCTTCTTGGGCAGATCGGGGTGTGTCATGATGTCAAAGGGAATGGGGCTGCTCACGGCCTGAGTCCAAAGATCGAGGTACTTGTGCCAAACCTGTTCTTCTCCGCGCTCATACCAGCCCTCGATGAAATCGGGATGGTCAAAGGGCCACATAGTGCCCTGTTCATCGGTCAACATATGCACTGAACCTAAAAGCAGCTCAAACGGCTCGATGCGCTCAAGTATGTAGTCCGCGGCTCCCATGCGCCAGTCGATCTCGATACCTGTGATAACCTCGATCTGCGGATAAGCCTGGCGGGCACTCTCAATCGCATCCAGATACAATCCAACCTTATCGGCATCCATCGCGAATGTTCCGTCGGGGTTGAACTCTTTGGGCAAGGGCAGGTGCTCGGTAATCGCGACTGTACTGAGTCCGCAGCTGAGCGCAGCTGAAACCACCTCATCGACGGTTCCGCGTCCATGGTTGGAGAGATAGGTATGCGTATGGCAGTCTATGCGTTCCATTATCCTCGATTCCATTGCCCAAACAGTGGGCAGGGCTCTATTGTAATCTATCCGTGTTGGAGGATGCGCGCAAGGGCAGCTGTGAGTGCCCGTATGTCTGCTTCTGTGGTGGCTGGGCTAAGGGAAAATCGCAGTGCTCCATATGCCATGCTCTTGCTCATCCCTATCGACGTCAGCACGTGACTGGGCTGCAGTGAGCCAGTGGAGCAGGCCGACCCACCTGACACCGCGAAACCAGCATCATCGAGATGCATGATCAGGGTCTCAGATTCGTAGCCCTGCACAGTCACGGATAAGAGTCCGGGGAGATGATGCTGCGAATCGATGGGGACACACAACGATATACGGCTATCCATGGCCAACAACTCTGATGCGAGCAAATCGCGTAACCGCCTTTGACGCGCCGCATCCTGTTGCTGATGCGCCAGTGCCATCTCCAATGCCTTGGCAAAACCCACTGCGCCGGCAACGTTCTGGGTGCCGCTTCGCCTGCCCGCCTCCTGCCCGCCACCTCGCATCTGGGCGAGAAAAGGCGTTTGCCTGCGCAGGAACAGTGCACCGATGCCTTTGGGTCCACCGATCTTATGGGCGCTGAAACTGGCGGTATCCACAGCCAGTTCCCGCACATCAAAGGCTATCTTGCCTAAAGCCTGTACTGCATCGGTGTGGAAGAGCACCCCCGTGGGATTCGAAGTCGACACACTGTGTGTCACCTCTGCCAGCTCTCTGATGGGTTGTACGGTGCCGATCTCGTTTTGGACTGCCATCACACTCACGAGCATGGTCTGCTCCGTTATAACCGATTGCAGGTCCTCCGCGGCGATGAACCCATCCCGTTGCGGCTTCACCTGCGAAACAGAGATGCCGTCCTGCTTCAACGCCTGCATAGGCTCTAGAACAGCATGGTGCTCGAAAGCCGAGCAGACCAACTGGTTACCGGCTTTCATTTTGCCATATCTCTGCCTCATGGCAGCGACGATGCCTTTTATGGCAGCATTATCAGCCTCGGTACCTCCCGAGGTGAATACCAGTTCGGTAGGGCTCGCCCCTATCGTTGCAGCGATGGACTCGCGGGCAGCTTCAAGCGCCTGCCGGGCAATGACACCTTCACGGTAGAGCGCACTGGCATTGCCGTATCTGCCGGTCAGATAGGGCTCCATCACTTCAAAGACCTCTGGCAGCATCGGCGTAGTAGCAGCATTGTCCAAGTAGATGCGCATATCGGGTTGTACGGTTCTCTCAGGAATAGTCATGCTGATCGGTCTTTGATCGGAGATAGCTCATCAGCGACTTGATCGCGATTGCGACAGAACCGCTGCGGCACGTATGTCGTGTAGCGCTTGGAGTGGGTCAGCCGCGCCGAAGATGGCGTTACCGGCAACCAGCATATCTGCGCCATGCAGGGCAGCTTCTACCGCGGTCTGTTGATTTATACCACCGTCGATCTCAAGCACTGGATCCACTCCCAGAGTCTGCGCGACAATAGTTATCTGATCGAGTTTCGCCAGCGAATCAGCGATAAAGGATTGACCGCCAAAGCCGGGATGCACGCTCATCACCAAGACAAGGTCCAGCTCGGTGAGGAATGGCTCTATCGCGCAGACAGGTGTACCTGGATTCAGTGACAGCCCGGCCATCCTCCCGGCCGCACGAATACGACGCAGCTGCTCAACAACGGCTTCAGGATCCTCTGCCGCCTGTATACAGCGGGAGTTGCCCTGTTTGCAAGCCGGTGCAACCACTCCAGATTCAACATGGACGGTAACCAGGTCCGCGCCGGCGTCGATGTACCAATCCAGCTGCTCAGCGGTATTCTCGATCATCAGATGCACATCTAAGGGGATGTCAAACCTGCGCTTCAGAGCTTTGACGAATACCGGACCAATGGTCAGGTTGGGAACAAAGTGTCCATCCATCACATCGATATGCAGGTAATCGGGACCGGCAGCGCTGATGGCTGCAACATCCCTTTCCAAATTGAGGAAATCCGCGCTGAGCAATGAAGGCGCTATCTTGATTGGACCAAACATCTGCTGCACTCCTAAAAGATCGTCCAGGTCACTCAATCCACATCAGTAGAACTCTGGTTTGCTTGGTCGTCCGGTTAGCTCCTCGACGATATCATCAAGCGGTACTCCATCCCAGACCGCCCTGCGCACCGCAGAACCGATGGGCATCTCGACACCGTGATGTCTGGCCAGATCGGTTACCGCGATACAGGCCAGCGCTCCCTCGACCACCATATGCGTTTGACCCTCATAATCGCTTAACGATTCACCTTGAGCCAACGCCAGGCCAAAGCTACGATTGCGGGAGTGTCGGGAGGTGCAGGTTGCAATCAGGTCGCCCATCCCTGCCAAACCCATGCAGGTTAGGGGATCCCCGCCCATACAGGTTACCAGGCGGCTTATCTCTGCCAGTCCGCGGGTCATGATCATGGCGGTGGTATTATCGCCAAAGCCAACCCCCACGCTAGCGCCAACTGCGATGGCGACGATATTCTTCGCTGCTCCACAGAGCTGAACGCCGGTTACATCTGGAGAGGTGTAGACGCGGAAGACCGGTGTGCCTAAGAGGTCCTGGAAGAAGCCTGCAGTGGCTGCCGATGAGGACGCGACTACCGTTGCGGAGAGTATGCCGCGAGCAACCTCCTCCGCGTGATTGGGGCCGGAGAGAACCACAAGCCTGTCGTGCCCGCCAAGTACCTGTTCGAGCACATCGAGTAACAGCATACCGCTCTCGCGCTCCACACCCTTTGAGAGCAGCAGCACAGGCATGCCGCCGCCGATATAGGGTGCGAGGCGTAGCGCCATATCACGCACGGCAGCAGAAGGCATCGCCAGCACAACAGCCTCAGCGTGCGAGATGGCCTTCTCCAACGAAGTGTACGCAATGACATTTGGGGGAAACACCACATCATTCAGATAGCGTGGATTACTGTGAGTGCTGTTGAACTGCTCAACCAGCCGAGCGTCACGGGCCCAGAGACGCACGTCGTAGCCCTTGTTCCCCAACAGCCAGGCGACGGCACTACCCCAGGATCCGGCGCCGATGATAGTGATAGCCATCGTCAGCTCTCCTTCTTGCGATTCATGCTGAATCGCTTCTCGGTGCCTTTGATCAAACGCTTGATATTCTGTCGATGAGCATAGATTATGACAATGCTTGTAAGCGAGCAGAATACGATAAAGGTTATTGATGTGGGATACATCCACCAGGTGATGAATGGCAGGCTCACCGCGGCGGCCAGGGAACCCACACTGACGATCCTGGTTGTGAAAGTAAACACCAGGAATACCGACAATGCCAATAACGCGACTATCGGCATCAGCACCAGCAGACCACCCAGGCCCGTGGCAATGCCCTTACCGCCCTTAAAGCCCATGAACGGTGAGAACATGTGTCCCAACACCGAGGCCAGCAGGGCGAATGCACAGGGAAGATCATGCAGGGGACCCGTGAGACCCCGTGAGAGCAAGCCAAGACCTGTCTCATAGGCGGTGGGATCACTCATTACCTGCGTCTGAGACGTCAGCCACTGTCCAACGATCAGATCGCGGGAGATAAGCAGGAGGCCAGCCATAGTCAAACCACCAAGCGCGCCCTTGAGGACATCGAATACCAGCACCACGATACCCGGTCCTACACCCAGAACACGCAGCGCATTGGTGAATCCGGTGTTGCCTGAACCATGTTCGCGGATATCGATGCCAGCCACAGCTCTGCTCACTATCAAGGCCACCGGTATCGCGCCAAGCAGATAGGAAACCACCAGGCCGATGATCACGACCAGAGGATAGAAAGGCAGAAGGCCGGGTACCGACAGATCCAATGCCAGCTGTTCGAGCAACGATGACATCCCCGATCAGTCCTTTTTCCTGAATCGCATCAGTATCGGTGTTCCCTCTAAGGGAAATGCCGTACGAAGCCTGTTCTCGAGGTAGCGACGAAAGTTCTCATCCACGATATCGGGATGATTGGCAAAGAAGGTAAAGTGCGGTGGACGTGTGCCCGTCTGGGTGACGTAGTTGATGCGAAGACGACTGCGCCCCTTAGATATCGTGTGGCCGAAATCGCGCAACTCGGTGAGGAAGGCATTCAGCTTGCTGGTGGCGATGCTCTGGGAGAAGTTCGCGTAGACCTTATCGATTGCGTCCCAGATGCGATGCACGCTGCGGCCAGTGAGGGCAGAGATCGCGATAACCGGTGCGTATCCAACGAATACCAGCCTATCCTCCACCTGAGTGCGAACCGCTTCGCGCTCCTCAGGTGTATCCAGCAGATCCCACTTGTTAAGCAGCACTACCAATGCGCAGCCTCTTTCATGCGCGTAACCAGCCACGCGCTGATCCTGATCGGTAAGCCCTAATGTGGAATCGATCATCAACAGCGCCACATCAGCTCGATCAATTGCCCTGAGCGCTCGCACAACCCCGTAATACTCAACGTCAGCATCGATCTGCGATTTGCGCCGGATACCGGCGGTGTCCACGATGCGATAGGATTTCTCATCCCGCGTTACCAGGGCATCCACGGCATCGCGTGTTGTACCGGCTATATCGCTGACAATCGAACGCTCGTATCCGATGAGCCTGTTGGTCAATGAGGATTTCCCGGCGTTTGGTCTGCCGATGATCGCGACGTTGATCGCTTCGATCTTCTCATCAGCCGCATCAGCTTGTTTGGGCAGCATCTCGACCAATTCATCGAGTAGGTCACCGGTACCATGTCCGTGAACGGATGAAACCGGCCAAGGGGTGCCTAGTCCCAGTGAATAGAACTCCCAGAGCGCCTGCTCGCTTGCAGGATTATCCATCTTGTTCACAACGAGCAGTACCGGGCGCGAGCTGCGCTTGAGCATCCGGGCGACCTCGATGTCATCTGCCGTGGCTCCTGATTGCGCATCGACCATGAAGATGATGGCATCGGCTTCCTCGGTCGCCATCAGCGCCTGTTTTCGAATGGGGGTCTGGAAGCTATCCTCATCACCCATCTCGATACCTCCGGTATCGATAAGAGTAAAATCAACACCATTCCAGTCTGCCTGATGATACGAACGATCGCGTGTCACTCCGCGCTGTTCATGGACGATAGCCTCTTTGGTCAGGGCTATACGGTTGACGAAAGTCGATTTACCCACATTGGGACGCCCGACTACGGCTACTATCGGCAAGCTCACAACTGCTCCTTATATCGCATTCAAGTAGTAGCGAATCACACAGATCAGATACGAACGTATCTCTGGCGTGATTCGAGCTAAAGAATTAATCCGATCTCTGCTAACAATGACTCCACGTTACAGGGTACCACACACACGCGTGCGCTCAGACATCCTGCGATTTCTGCCACGGAAGAACCATCAAGCGTCAGGCCATCGGCATTGAACATCGACTGCGGCAACAGCACTGCCTCACAGCCCTCGATCGCACCCATAAGCTGCTCGCAGACATCTGTGGCCGTCAATAAACCCGATACATCGATAGCGCCACCAAAGTAGCGATTCTCCACCGCTAGGGGTACAAGCCTGCCAGCTAAGGGCGATGACGCGACCAAAGGCGCGAAGAAGCTCTGGAAGGCTGTGCCGCAAGCCATGAAAAAACGCTCGGACTCGATCTGATCGGTGTTGCCTTGTTCCTCCAATTCTGTCATTGCCGCATGCCAGTCGTCAGCAAAGACACGCAACATGCCAATGCCGTCCTCGAACTGCGGGTAGCCATCATAGAGCTCAGCTGGTGGTAGATGCTGCTCGATAGCAGTGGGATAGGCATTGCAGTAGAACTCGTCGCTGGGTTGGAAGCGGGTCACGCCAAGCGCTGTGCGCGAGCGTTGTTGATAGGGTTCAATCTGAGACAACACAGCCCTTGCGGCTTTAGGATCCTCGAACGATGATTGCAACGCGGCATAGCGCGTATAGCCATAGGGCACGATGCCAACCGAGAGGATACCGGGATGCAGTTCAATCCAGTTCAGGGTCCTGTCCAACTCCTCACCATCGTTGTAACCGGGAACCAGGACGATCTGGGCATGAATCCTGATATCAGCTGCCAACAGCTCCTCAAGTACCGCAAGCCCACGCGCCTGGTGTTTTCCTATCAGGTTATCGCGAACCTCGGGTGAAACCGCGTGCAGGGAAACATGCAGTGGTGACAGACGCATCAGTTTCACGCGGTCGACATCCTCCTGATCCATGTTAGTCAAAGTCACAAAATTCCCCTGCAGGAACGAGAGGCGGTAGTCATCATCACGCAGATACAGAGCAGAACGCATGCCCTTTGGCAGCATCGACATGAAGCAGAACAGGCAGTTGTTGCGACAGACACGCACACCGTCAAACAGCGGGTCCTTGAAACTTATACCCCAAGTCTCGCCCTGTTCCCTGTTCAAGCTGCAACAGATCTCTGTGCCCTCGAGCAGGTACTCCAGATCCACCTGGCAGTCATCTGTCAGCCAAAGCCAATCGAGTATGTCGATCAAAGGCTTACCATCTACACGCAGTAAGATCGCACCCGGTTCCATCCCCGCTCGATCGGCTGGCGACCCAGGCTCTATTGCGGCGATAATCGCGCCTTTGGTGCTCCCAACCGGCTTTGTGGGCGCGTAATCCGCAGTTTGTCCGTCTTCCATCATCCCCAAGCTCCCATCAACCCACGCCCGTCATTCCAGGGCTTCCAGAGCTTCGATCACCGCTGTTATCTGCTCTTCGGGAGTGGAAGCGCCAGCGGTTACGCCAATCCTCTTCGCACCCTCGAACCAGAGGGGATTAAGCTCGGCTGGTGATTCGATATGGTAGGTTCGCGGACAGAATGATTTGCAGATCTCGAAAAGTCGAGTGGTGTTAGAGGATATCTTCCCACCAATCACCACTACGGCGTCAACACCACGTGCGAGCTCCTCGGCTGCTTTCTGACGTTTCCTGGTGGACTGGCAGATGGTATTCTTCACCAAAGGCTCAAGCCCCCTGCGCTGAAGCTCCTCTACCACTGTCGCCAGGGCATTCTGCGACTTTGTGGTTTGCACTACAACGCCGATCTTCTCGCTGGGCAGTACTTTTGGTAGCTCATCGGCATCCCGCACCGCAAAGGCATCAGCACCGGCATAGGCGAATATACCTTCAACTTCTGGATGCCCTTCCTCGCCCACTATCAAGACGGTATAGCCTTGAGCATGCAGTTCATGAGCCGCCTGCTGCACCTTAGAGACATGCGGACAGGTTGCGTCGATTACGGTAAGCCCCTTCTCCCTCGCCTGCTCTATCAAGGCAGGTGGCACACCATGGGAGCGGATCACCAAGATGCCGTGCTCGATCTCTTCGATCGAGGCAACGGCTTGGACTCCCGCCCTCTCCAGCTCTGCCACTACCTGGGGGTTATGTATCAGGGGACCCAGCGTATAGACGGGTCTGGACGTGACATCTGACTGCTGCTCATCAGCTATGGCCTGTCGCACCATCTTCAGAGCTCGCTCCACACCATAACAGGCACCGGCACAGGTTGCGCGGATAACCTCCATCACAGATCATCTCCTCGCTCAGGATGCTCCATGCCATATATGCTCTTCATCACTTCTTCAGTGAACGCAGCGAAGCGTTCGGCTTTGGGAACATGTGCGAATTGTTCGATATCTATCGGTTCACCATAGCGCAGAACGACTCTTGGGAATTGCATACCGCGCGAACCCTTTGGCTTGATCTTGTCGGTACCCCAGATCCTCACCGGGATAACCGGCACCTTACTCATCTGCGCTATCAAGGCGATACCTTCTCGACTCTCTGATTCCTGTTGGGAGGGATTCACCCTAGTGCCTTCAGGGAAGATGCCAAGGAGCTCGCCGCGCTTGAGTATCGTCACGGCGCGTCTGATCGCCGTGCGATCGGGCGTCCCGCGTTTTACTGGGAACCCACCAACCCAGGCGCCCATCCGCCCGATTATCGGATTGCGGAATAGCTCCTCCTTGCCAATGAAGCGGATCCGTCGAGGACGTAAAGACAACATAACAAAGACGGGATCGAGATTGGAGAAATGGTTGCCAGCAATGATGTAGGGTGTATCGGAAGGCAAATGACGCAAGTTGTCAGCGTCATAGAATCGGTAACGGAATAACGGCTTGAGCACAATGCGCGCCAAGCCGCAGAAGAAAGTGTTGAACCAGCGCGAGCAACGGCCAGCATCTTCCAGCGCGCCATCGTAGAATGATTCCAGGGACCTCATCTTAGTGACCTTTCGCCTTGCTCGGCTCCCCTATCCCGCGCGAGTTCAACGATACGGGCGACTACCTTGCCAGTGCCGATATGTGTCGAATCGATCTCGATGCTATCCTCGGCTGCCACCAGTGGGGACACTTCACGCGACTCATCCTCTAGGTCACGTCGCAATATCTCCTCCAACACCTGTTGCTCGTTGGTGTTGTCGATAACCGCGTACTCCACCGCAACCTGGGTTTTGCGCGAGATATTCTGCATCACGCGTCTGCGTGCCCTTACCTCCGGCTGCGCCGTGAGGAAGATCTTCAGCTCTGCCTCGGGAAACACCGCTGTGCCGATATCCCTGCCTTCCATCACCGTGTCATGAGCCGCGCCAAAGGCCCGTTGCTGCGCTACCAACGCCTCTCGCACCTCAGGATAGGAGGATACGGCAGAGACGTGAGCGTCAACCAGTGGTGTGCGGATCTGGTTGGTAACGTCCTCGTTTGCAATGAAGACATTCGAGGGTAGAGCCTCGCCCGGCTTGAAGCCGAATTCGATGGCCTGCGTTCTGGCAACGTCTGCAACGGCTTGCGCATCGCTGATATCCAGCCCGCTGGCCAGTGCCTTATAGGTCACTGCTCGATACATCGCTCCGGTATCCAGGTAGCTGAAACCCAGCGAGCGGGCGACTCGTTTGGCCACTGTTGACTTACCTGATCCTGCCGGACCATCTATCGCAATTATCATCTGTTAAGGAACCCAATCTTCCAGAGGTGCTAATCAGCTAAAGGATACTCCATCACTGCTGAGACAGCGACATCAGATCGGCTATGAAGCCCGGATAACTGATGTCACAGCACAAGATTCCCGGGATGTCGATATCGATGGCGAAGGCGCGCGCAGCGACGATCCAAGTCATGGCCAGCCGATGGTCGCCACGGGAATCGAGGACCAGCGTCTCGTGTTCGCTGTAAAGTGGCGGTCCGTAGTTGACGATAAGGTCATCTCCGTCAACGGCAACCGAGCAGCCCAACGCGGTAAGCCCCTCGACTATCGCCGAAAGTCGGTCAGACTCCTTGACACGTAGTTCACCTACGCATTCAAACCTCGTGCTACCGCTTGCGGCTGTGGCCAACAGCGCCAGTATCGGTACCTCGTCGATTAGCGCCGGTATCTCATCGGCAGTGACGGTAGTAGCGATCAGACCCTCCCGCCAACTTAGAGTCACATCTCCAACTGTCTCTTGACCAAGCGTGTTACGCTCGTTGATCCTGATTTCTACGTTGGCACCCATGCGGCGCATTACCGTTAGGAATCCAATACGTGTAGGATTGAGGGCCATGTTCGTTACAGTCACCTTACTCTGCGGCAAGAGCGCAGCGGCAACCAGCAGGAAAGCAGCCGAGGAGGGATCTCCCGGAACATCACAGTCGCAAGGCGAAAGCTCCTTACCACCCTCGATACTCACCTTCAAACCATCTACATGAACATCGATACCAAAGGCTGGCAACAGCGATTCTGTATGGTCACGGCTCTTATGAGGTTCGCTGACACTGGTGGTACCCTCTGCAGAGAGACCCGCAAGCAAGATCGCGCTTTTAACTTGCGCGGAAGCTATCGGCGAATGATAGTCGATTGCCCGCAATGTAGCTCTGCCCTGGACGGTGATGGGCAGATGATCCATCGGTGAGAAAACAGCACCCATACTCGACAATGGCTCGGTGACCCGGCGCATCGGTCTTCTGCTCAGCGATTCATCTCCTGTTAACGTGGCTTCGAGTTGCCGGCCAGAAAGCAAACCTAACAGCAGGCGCGTCGTGGTGCCAGAATTGCCACAGTCTATCTGCACTCCCGCACCGGCGATCATCGGACCGCTGATAGTCCCCGAAAGCCTACCTCGCTGTGCTTTGAGCTCGACTTGCGCGCCCAGTGTCTCAACGGCGGCGATTGTAGAGCGGACATCGAGGGAATCCAGCAATCCTCGCACATGAGAGCATCCGCTGGCAAGTGCGGTGAACAACACAACGCGGTGCGAGAGCGACTTATCACCCGGCACCTCGATGCTACCCGTCAGCGGAAGCCTGTTGTATTGTGACCCTTTGACCAGTGTTGCTGTCACAGCCTTACTCCTTGGGTACCAGAGGACGGATACTCACGTCAAACCCGTTGTCTAGCAGCAGGCTGGTAAGACCGCCAAAGTCGCCTTCATCGGTGAGGATGAGTTCAAGGATGGCAGTGTCTTCGGTGATGTGGTCGATGTCGATGGATTGGATATTGCATCCCACCTTGCCGGCGAAACCCGTGACCTGGGCAATCGCTCCAGAATGATTTGTCATGGGGATACGCACTTCTACCAGTCGCTCCGAGCTGGGCACCCAGCTGGCGGGAATGGCTCGGCGCAGTTCGGCGGCATTCTCCAGCATCCGGGTCAACACCCGTCTGTCCTCCGTGCGAATGGACCGCTCAAGCCCGTCGATGATATCGCGTAGCTCTGCCAAACCTGCAGCCAGCGCCTGCTTGTTATCAAGCGCGATGCCGCACCATAGCTCAGGAGAGCCGGCTGCTATGCGGGTTGTGTCCTTGAAGCCACCGGCAGCAAGGCGAAACAAGCCCTGACTCTTATCAGCATGGTCACCAGCCAGTTGCACCAAAGCACTGGCAACCATATGTGGCACATGGCTGACAATCGCGATGACGCTGTCGTGTTCGCTACGCGGCACCGAGATAGTTCGGGCGCCCAACGAGGTGACAAATCCATGTAGACGCAGATATGCCTCTGGATCGGTATCCTCATTGGGACAGAGTATCCAATGCGCGCCCTGGAAGAGGTTGGCGCGAGCGCCTTCCAACCCGTTGACCTCGCTTCCGGCCATTGGGTGGCCGGGAATGAAGTAGCGCGGATCCTTGAGGATGCCATCGGCTTGTGCGCACAAAACAGCTTTTGTGGACGATACATCGGTGATGATGCCAGAAAAGCTGCTGCGACTGATGCGCTCCAGCCACTTTCCTGCTCCCGATACTGGGATCGCCAAGATGATCAGCTCGATCTCGCCATTGCTCAACCAGCCATCAACCACATCATCTGTGGCCAGGGCACCCTCATCGATAAAGCACTTCTCCAGCGCTCCAGATACGCTTTGCCTATCAACATCGACACCAAGAACCCGCGGCGGTTGCGGTAGCGCCTTGAGCGCAGCAGCAATAGATCCACCAATCAGTCCGATTCCGATCACCAGCACCGAGGAAAAAGGCTGAATCGCCGATCCTTCAGCCATAACTGTCTCGTTTGCCGCGTCCTCTGCCAACGCCTCAGCCTGCGCTGAGACCTCTATATCGTTCAATTCTTCTCTATCTGTCATTGTCTCTTCCCGAAAAGCTCATTGAATGCATCGATCGTAGCCTGAACACCGGCTTCGTCGCCCACACCCACTCGCAGACCGTTCGCTCCGGGGAACGCCCGGACGATGATACCCATCTTAAGGAGTTGATCGAACCTCTGCGCCGCATCTGACATATGCACCCAGATGAAGTTGGCGCCAGAGCGATAGTAAGAGAGCCCCAACTCATCGAAACATTGATAAAGTCGCTGCTTACCAGCCGTGTTGATAGCTCGACGTCGCTCAACCTCATCGGTCTCATTGAAGCAGGCCAGGGCTCCCGCTTGAGCTACCGAGTTGACGTTGAACGGCTCGCGTACCCGATTGAATGCGGTTACGACCTCTTTGGGGGCTATACCATAGCCACAACGCACTCCGGCCATCGCGTACATCTTGGAGAAGGTGCGCAATATCACCAATGGACGTTCACCGTCGAAGTAACGCATGGGATCAAAGCTGTCCTCGTCCTCGATATACTCCGTATAGGCGATATCCAAAACCAGCAGCACATGATCGGGTAATCTGTTGATAAAGGCTTCAAAAGCGGCACCGGAAACAACGCCTCCGGATGGATTGTTGGGAGTGCAGATGAAGACCAGCTTGGTCTTCTCGGTGATTGCGGTAGCCAGAGCTTCAAGATCAAACACGCCGTCTGCTGTCAGCGGAACCTCAACCGGCTTTGCGCCAGCCAGTTGTGCGCTGGAGCGATAGACGACAAAGGATGGCCAACCATAGACAACCTCATCACCGGGTGTCAGACAGCTTTGGGCAATCAGGCACAGCAGCTCATTGGATCCGTTACCCACCATGATCTGCTCAGGCTCCACGCCATAGTGTTGGGAAAGCCGCAAAGTCAGCGCGTGAGAGGAACCATCGCTGTACTCGTTAAGCAATGGTAGGCTCTCCGCCATGGCCTTCAGCGCTGATGGGAAAGGCGGAAACGGACTCTCATTCGATGACAGCTTGCAAATCGTGTCGACTTCGCAGATCTCGCGGATCTGTTCCTCGCGCAATCCCGGCGAATACGGAGTAACCGGTAGGATATAGGGGTTGAAGAAGCTGTTCCAATCCATCTGCTCACTGTCTCCTTTTGTTGTCGATATACCTTCAGAGTGACCTGCGAAAAGATTGACCTACGTTCAAAATACCCTGTCTCAACCTGCTCCGAGAGTGACCTGCTTCGAGAGCGAATTGCCTCAAGAACCTCCATGGGCCTCGATTACTAGATAATGCCTGCAAGCCACTCTGGTTTGATGCCAAAGCGCTCCAGGAAGATACCCTCGTTGTTATCGTTGACGAACAGCGTGGACTCGACGTTTCGCACTGTCATGTTCCATAGACGTGATAGGGGGATATGCAACCAGTGCGAGCTAAGCCCCCTGATCACTCCTCCGTGCGCGATAACCGCTATCTTACCCTGCCCCAGCTCCAGATCCTCGGCCGCAGCTCTCAAGCGCCCAGCAAACTGTTCAATGGACTCCGCACCCTCTACCGGCCAATTCGCAGCGGTCTCTCCCCAGGGTAGGCTGAGCCCCTTCTCCATCGCCTCCTGATGCGTAAGACCCTCAACGACACCAAAATCGATTTCTGCAACCCTTTTATCGATCTCGATATCCAGACCAACCTGCTGAGCAACCGGCTCGGCAATGGCCAAGCAGCGCTCCAGAGGTGAGGAGACGATCTTTGTGGGCTGCCAAGCTACCAAACCCTCGATGGCAAGTTTAAGCTGCTGTTGTCCAAGTTCGGACAGTGGCATGTTCTGGGCACCAAGGAAACGCCTAGTCTGATTGGCGACAGTCTGTGGGTGGCGCATCAGCAATATCTTGGCCTGCGAGCGCGGCACTTCCCTTACATATCCGTGTGGATCAAAAACCATATTCTCACCATCTTCATGCAATCTGCTTAACTGCTCTATTCTACCGCAATTCCTGCGGAGTTCCGGCTGATGGCAGCGCTTCTTAGGTGAGGGGTAGATTCGACGAACGTTCGCGATAGCACATGACCTCGTCAAGGAACAACTTGTGGACCACATCGCTCGCATCAAGCTCGGGATGGAAGGATACCGCGATCTGCGCACCATAGCGAACGGCGACTATGTGGCCGTCAACCTGCGCGAGGATCTCAACACCCTCGCCAACCTGCTCAACGTAGGGAGCGCGGATGAACGTCATGGGTATCTGGCCTTGCTCGAGCAGGTCTGCCCGAGTGTGGAAGCTACCCAGTTGGCGCCCGTAGGCATTTCGCCGCACAGTTACGGGTAGCGTTGCCAATCGAGGGTAATCGCCGCTATCTGAGTCACTGGCCGAAGCGCTGCCCGAATCACCGGCCGAGTCGCCGTTGTTGACGACCTGCTCTGACAGCAAGATCAGTCCTGCACAGGTGGCCAACACTGGCACTCCCCGTTGGATAATGGCGCGCAACCGATCGATCATGCCCAACTCTTCTATCAGTTTACCCTGAACCGTGCTCTCGCCCCCGGGCAGCACCAGTCCATCAAAGCGCTGACTCAAATCACTCGCCTGTCGCAACTCAATGCACGTGCAGCCCAAGCGCTCCAGACGCTTCTCATGCTCGATGAATGCACCTTGAACCGCCAGTACGGCGATAACGGGCTGCAGTCCTTCACTTGTCATCTGCAAACTATTTCCCACGCTCAGCCATCAACAGATCGATCTCGGCTTCGTTGATGCCCACCATGGCCTCACCGAGATTCTCGGAAAGCTGTGCCACAAGACTGGCATCTTGGAAATTCGTCACAGCTTTTACGATCGCCTGAGCGCGCTGAGCCGGATTGCCCGACTTGAAGATACCCGAACCCACAAACACACCCTCAGCGCCAAGCTGCATCATCAGGGCGGCATCGGCGGGAGTGGCGATTCCGCCAGCAGCGAAGTTCACCACTGGCAGGCGGGCATTGTCGTGCACGCTGCGAACAAGATCAAACGGCGCCTGCAGCTGCTTTGCCTCCTCGAAAAGCTCGTCTTCGCGCAGGGACACGATGCGAGCGATCTGCGCGTTGATCTTGCGCAGATGCCTAACAGCCTGGATCACATCACCGGTTCCGGGTTCACCCTTGGTACGGATCATCGAGGCACCCTCCTCGATTCGCCTGAGAGCCTCGCCTAAGTCGCGAGCACCACAGACAAAGGGCACCCTGAAGTTAGTCTTGTCGATGTGATAGGTGTCGTCTGCCGGAGAAAGCACTTCGCTCTCGTCCACATAGTCGATATCGATAGCTTCCAAGACCTGCGCCTCGACAAAATGCCCGATGCGGCACTTGGCCATCACAGGGATACTCACCGCCTCTTGGATCTCCTTGATCATCTTTGGGTCGCTCATGCGCGATACACCACCGGCAGCGCGGATATCGGCAGGAATCCGCTCAAGAGCCATCACGGCACATGCCCCCGCTTCCTGGGCTATGCGTGCCTGATCGGGCGTGGTGACATCCATGATAACGCCACCTTTGAGCATTTGGGCAAGCTGGCGATTGAGCATTTTGCGCTCCTGAGCATTCTCTTGATCATTCATCTTTGTACCTCATATCCTTGGTCTCAACAGACGAGTAGTTCGCTAATCTAACGGATACAGGCTAGTCTTCATCTGACCTTATCGGTATTATCATATTATGTATTTTCGCTAAGACCAGTTTGAGGAATCGGAGACTTGTGTGCTCACCTACAATATGACAGACCGAGCCGGTGCCAGTTTGTACGAGCATCTTTACCGTTGCATACGCAGAGATATCGAGACGGGCGTCATCACTGAAGATGAGAGATTGCCGTCAAAACGCAGCCTCGCCAAGCACCTTGGAGTAAGCCTGATCACTATCGAGGGTGCCTATTCGCAGCTGATCGCCGAAGGCTACCTGCGATCCGAGCAGCGTCGAGGCTATTTTGCCAATCGCCCGGTTATTTTGCCGCAGCTCAGAGCAGCCAGCAGGATTCCTGCTTGCAACGAGGGCGCACTCGAGGATACCAACAATGTAATTGGTCAGAACACCTTACCCACAAACAAAGTGACTGCCGAGGCTACCGCGCTGACTGCTGCTGCTGCTATCGCACTGCCAGCGGCTACCGCACCGCCCGCTACCACCGCGCCTCCCATCATCGACCTGAGAACAGGTAACACATCGCTCGAGCTCTTCCCCTTCAAGCTCTGGACCAGGACCATTCGCAACGTTCTTGCCCACGAGTCCGAACGGACGCTGCTGGCCGACGTGCCTCAAGCAGGCCTGCTAAGGCTGCGCTCAGCACTCGCTTCCTATCTGCATGGCTCACGTGGCATGGATGTTGAGCCGGAGCAGATCATAGTCGGGGCAGGCGCGCAATATCTCTACGGACTTCTCATCCAGCTAATAGGTAGAAAGTACACCTATGCCATCGAGACACCCGGCTATCCTCGACTAGCAAAGATCTATCGGGCTAATGATGTTGATGTCGCATTCATCCCCCTCGATGAGCAAGGCGCGTGCGTAGATGCGCTGCGCAAATCCTCTGCAGATGTAGTGCACCTGATGCCGTCGCATCAGTTTCCCACCGGGTTGGTCACGCCCATAGGCAGGCGCTACGAATTGCTCGCCTGGGCGTCAGAGAGTGATAACCGCTATCTCATCGAGGATGACTACGACTGTGAGTTCCGATTCGCAGGAATGCCCATCCCCGCCCTGCAGAGTATCGATAGCAGCGAGCGCGTCATCTACGTGAACACCTTTACCAAGAGTCTTGGGGCTACTTTCCGTGTTGGTTACCTAGTACTGCCGCGTCACCTGGTAAAAAGATTCAGTGAACAGTTGAGCTTCTATTCAAACACCGTGAGTGCTCTGGACCAGTTGGTGTTGGCGCTTTTCATCGAAAACGGCGACTATGAGCGACACGTGAGCAGGCTGCGCAACAAACAACGCACCTTGCGAGACGAGCTGATCTCGGCACTCAAGGTGAGCGCGATTGCAGAAAGTATCTTGATCGAGCGCGAGGATGCCGGGCTGCATTTTATCTTGGGTATCGAATCCCAGCGCAGTGATGAGGAGCTGAAAGAAGCTTTCCTGCGCGAAGGTTTGGACATCTACCCGCTCTCCTGCTATGAGCTGCCCACAAAAGGCTATTCCGAAAGGCTTAGTGATCGCAATCACTCTGCTGAAGGTGGGCCAAACGAAATCCATCGGTTCGCCATCTGCTATGGCGGGATCGCAAAAGAAGAGGTCAAGCCCGTTGTCTGCGCAATGGAACGAGCAATCTACAACATTTGAGTTAAGATAGGCTGGACTATTAGAGTTCGAAGCGCGCTTGGCTCCATTCCGGCGGACGTATCGAGCAGCTGTTTTGGTACACTCGATGCCGAGGTAGCTTCTGGCCGGCGCTGGTCTCCTTACACCGCAACCTCATCCTCACGCCATCGGGCGCAGCACCGAAAACAACGAGCGCAGCCTACCTTACCACGCGTAAAGCACCTTTAGGACAAGCCCGGGTGCATTTCCCGCAGGAGATGCAGCGCTTCCTATCAACTTCTGGAGCGCTGCAATCATGCTGCTCTAGCACACGCAACGGACACGACTTGAGCGCCCGGCAGGGGCAGTCGCAAACACATTTCTTATCATCGATTATCAACGTCATCACAGCGCTCCAAAACCATACTTCAACTAACTCAGTCGAGCGAAGGCTGGCTTCCCCTGCGGTTGGCACGCCCCACAGTTGCCATCTAGGAAACTGTTCCAAAACAAACCAAGCGGAGGCGGAAGTAGCTACGGCACAACCACATCGGCTCCAACAACTCGGCTAAATTGCGATGCAAGCCTGCGACGAGCAAGAAGCTGCAGAGGCATCCGGCAGTTTACCCGTGCGCAGATAGTCGATGAACAGGGGAACCATGTGCGGCACAAGCTGTGGGATGTAGGTAGGCATCAGGGCATTCATCGTATCGGGCAATAGACTGGGCATCAGCTCGGCCATATCGGCGGGCATCTCACCCATGAAATCCTCTACCTCGCGGATCATGTCCGGCATCACCTTACTCAGGATTCCGGGAGCCATCTTGGGGAACAGCGCCGGCATCATCTTCTCCATCATCGCCAGACCACCGGGAACATTCTTCATGGCCTTCATCATCGGTCCCATACCAGCCGGCATGGCATCGAGCATCTGCGGGAAGATCCGCGTCATGAACAGCGCCATGTTCTTCGGCGACATCAGAATGATGAATTTCTCGAAGAAGCTCCACATGTAAGAGACGAACTCGCTTGACTCGGGGATCTCGTAACCGGCAGCAGTTGCCAGCACTCGCGCCAGGTCATCGACAACCATGTTCGGCGCGGTGCCGTTCTTGAGGTTGGAGTTGCGCAACTGGAACTGGCAGCAAGGGCACAGCGCCACCAGTGTGTCTGCGCCAGCATCCATCGCCTCCTGGATCCGGAATCCGCCGAGTACCGGCGCCACCGGCATCTCACCCACCAAAGTCAGCACCGAACCACAGCAGAAGCCCTCTTCACGATTGTGCTCCATCTCGACATAGTTGATTCCGGGAATCGCCTTGAGCATATCCCGTGGTGGCTCATAGATACCCTGCGCTCGGCCAATGTGACAGGAATCGTGGAAGGTCAACGTCTTACCCTCGAAGGCATCACCCTTTAACGGGATCCTGCCATCAGCAAGTGCCGGAGCAATGAGCTCCGAGTAGTGCTTCACCTCAAACTCGTACTCATCACCGCGTTCGGCGGCGATATTCGCGTAGAGCTCCTTCCACACCAGGCCGCAAGCCGGACAGGAAGTGACTATCGTCTTGGCTCCACGTTTACGCGCCTCGGCGGTGTTCTTCTCATAGATCTCCTCGAACAGGTCCCACTTACCGGCAACCTTCATCGGGATACCGCAGCAGGTTTCGTCCTCACCCATATAGGCGACCGAGTAACCCGCATCCTGCAGCAAACGCAGTGACGCCTCGGCGATATCCTTCTCGGCAAAGCTTGCGGTGCAGCCCGCGAAATAGAGGATGTCGCTTTTTTCGACAAGCTTCTCCCTGGCATCGGCGGGAAGCCAGTTCGCTCGGTTCTCACTCTTGCAAGCCCAGATATCATTCTCACTACGCAGAGAAGCTGCCATCATCTCGAAAGGCGGAAATGTTCCGCGCTTTTCCTCGTTGACCAGTTTGCCGCGCAACGACATCCAGTTGTGCTCCACCGGTATATCAAGCTGGCAACGGGTGTTGCAGACCTCGCAGGTTGTGCAAACCAGTATCGTATCGATGGACTTGCGATCCCACTTCTCCCTGCCGGCCAATATCTCGCGGATATAGGCGTATTTACCGCGCGGAGAATGGCTTTCCCAACCGCGACCCGAATACTGTTCGCAGGTATTCACACAGTAGCCACAACGAGCGCAGGCATAAGCCATGAAGGCGACGTCGCCGGGAATGCCATTGATCTCCCCTGTGAACTGCAGGGAATTATCTGGTGGTGTCGCTTTGTTGGCTAGTGGGCGGACGATGCTCTCAAACGTGGTGGCAGCGCCCATGAAGAAGTCGAGCATTCCACCGGCACCATAGACTTTGCCGGGATTAAGCACATTTCGTGGGTCGATCTGGGCTTTGTAGGCCTTGAGGTCTGCAACCCTCTGCTTGCCTAGGACGCTCTCTGCCTGTCGACCAAAGTAGAGGCCGGTCGAATATGCCGAGCCACCGTGGGCCTTTGCGATCTTGATCACGGAAAGCGAGAGCGCGAATGCCAGATTAAAGGCTAATGAACGCTCGTCATGGGGAATGTAGCCCAGCAGTACCACATGGTCACCCTTGCCCACCATGCCCTCAAGTACGAAGGGTTGCTTGATCTTGGCGTCGATCTCGGATAAAACGGAGGCCAGCTCTGTAAGTGGCACAACGACCTCAGTTGGTACGATTGAGGGTCCAATGCGCTTCAACCGCATTGGAGCAGTGCGCTGGCTCCACTCGTGCTCCGCTGTGACCCTGTCTAGGAAGCGACCACCTTGCACCGAGACCAACGTGTCTAAAGCATCATCGATGGCTTGCGCGCGGGAAGCGGGATAAGCAACCATGGCCAGATACTCAACGGGAAGCTCCGGTTCCTCCTCGAAGGATTCGTGCTCGTATGGATGCCCATGATGACTGGGCAGGCTCTTCTTAAGCTCTATCGAGGTCGGATTCAAAAACGAGATAGACCATACTGGCAGCTGTTGTGAGGATATACCGGCAAGGACCGCGGCAAGCTGGATCACAGTGGGACAGGCGATGAGCTTGTGCGTATGTGCCTCCAGCGGACGCACACGGAAGCTGACTTCTGTGACGATGCCGGTGATGCCCTCGGCGTCAGCGATGTATCGCAACAACTCCTCGCCGCTGAATTCCTTGACTGTGGCATCTGGCAAGACTACACGTGCGGATACAACGCTCTCCTTGAAAGTGCCATACTCGTAAGAGCCAAAACCACTGCCGCCTTGGGCCAGCCAACCGGCGACAGAGGAACTTGGATAACTTGAGGGATGCAAACGAAGATCAAGCCCGAGCTTGTTTATCTGACGGTCGATCCGCTCCCAGATAGCGCCAGCTTGCGTGCGTACAATCAGGTTCTCGGCATCGACATCAAGCACCTTGTCCCAACCGGACATGTCTACAACAACGGCACCTTCTTTGGGCAAAGCGCCGCCATAACCACTTGTCGCCCAACCACGAGGTACCAAGGGGATACGTGCCTCGTTGGCGATCTTCACCAACTCAACAATCTGTTCCTCAGTCTCCGGACGCACAACGGCACCGGCAATACCTGCCGGCACAAAGGGTTTGATCAGCGACGGCATAGCTCCGATATCGAAAGAATACATCTTGCGTTCGGCGCGATTTGTCCTGATCCTGCCCTCGCCCACTGCTCTGACCAAACGTTCTTGATACTGTCCATAGATGGTAGATTCTGCAGTAGACATCTCATACTCTCCTTAGCTTCATCCTACTTTACCGGTATACGCTAAAGGATTTCTTTTATGCTGTCTGTGATAACGTCACACAACTTGACGAAGGCTGCCTGCTGCCCTTTCCACGAGTCGCTTGGGATCGATGATCGAGATCTCGCCGCGGGCTAGTCTGATAAGACCTTCATCAGAAAAGTACTTCAACAGACGTGTTATGACCTCACGGGCGTTGCCAAGATGTTGGGCGATCTTCTCGTGCGTGATCTTCAAGTTCAGGGAATCCTCGAGTTCGCTTTCCTCTACCAAGAAAGCCGCTAATCTCGAATCAAGCTTCTTATGCAGGATCTGATCCAGCAGCCACATCACATCAGAGAAGCGCGTTGCCATCAGTTGATTGGTGTAATTGGAGACAACTGCCGATTCTTGCATTATCTCCTTATAAGCTACTGCGGGTATGTTAAAGAATTCGGTCTCTTCCTCTGCCTCGACGATGATGTCAAACTCGATACCGCTCATGATGCACGCAGCAGAGAACAGACACATGTCGCGGTTTATTAATCGATAGAGCGTTATCTCCCTACCCTCATCGGAGAGTATATAGGCGCGCAGACGACCCGAGATCACGAGGACGAGGCCCACGCAATCCATCGAGCCATTGTGGAGAACCGTCCCGGCCCTAACCGAGCGCCTGACAACCTGAGCTTGCAGCATCTGCTGCTGAGCAGAGTTGAGTTGCTTCCAAAACGGCAGATAGTCATCGAGAGTTGTTTGCATCGATATCCCTTCGGGTCAACAGGCGACATAAGTACATGACCGTTGATCTGAGCCGATTATACTACCCGTTCACTAGGTTTTGAGAATGGAACCATGCTGAATCAGAGATTAATCCCAGAAGAATACAGTCAATTGCCACTGGCCATCCTCAAAGCTTCTACCTCGGCTTCTGTGAGATAACGCCATTCACCAATTGGCAAGTCTCCCAGTTCCAGCGGACCAAATGCCTGCCGTTGAAGCTGCAACACCGGGTGACCAACATGGTTGAACATCCGCTTGACCTGACGCTTGCGACCTTCGGTTATCGTGCAGCTTACCAGTGTCTGCTCGCCCTCCAAGCTGCCTTCGACAACCCTCATGCGTTCTCGGGCGTTGAGGCTTTTCGCCTGCACTTCGCCAATCTCGATGAGTGCCGGTGCTGTGGGCCCATCATGCAAGACAACACCAGCGCGCAGGCGATCGGCATCCACCTGGGCCAATACCCCATCAACAACTGCCTTATAACGCTTGCCAACCTTGTGCTTGGGATGGAGGAGTTGATGGGCAAGCTCACCATCGGTCATGAACAGCAGCAGACCAGTGGTGTCAAAATCTAAACGCCCAACTGGAAAAAGCCCCGGATGATCTGCTACAGGCACCAGCTCGGCAACAGTCGGTCGACCCTGTGGATCATCCATGGTGGTGAGATAGCCGTCCGGTTTATTCAGCATCAGGTAGGCGTTCTTGTCCTCGAGACGCATCAGTCGACCATCGATGCGCACTTCGTCAACCTCCGGATCAACCTTGAAGCCCAACTCGGTGATCACCTGCCCGTTGACAGTCACGCGCCCGGCAGTCATCAGATTCTCTGAACCACGCCGCGATGCTGCCCCGGCGCGCGCCAAGAACTTCTGCAACCGCATAGGATACGGTGGCTGGCTCTCTTGTGCCGCTGCAGGCTCAAGAGGTTCCTCGCGCTCTTGGTCTAAATATGTGCTGCGATCAGTCAATGATCTCCAGATCGTCATCATCCGCAGTTGCGCTGCCCTCGGTATCCTCGTCGCTGGTGCTGTAATCGATCTCCATAGAGCTATGCCGCGCAGAGAGTCGTGCCCTGATGAACTCGCGGCTCTGCTCGTCTGGAGCGAAATTTTCCAATGCCGGCAGATCCTTGAGACTCTTGAGGCCAAACTTCTCAAGGAAAGTTCGCGTAGTCGCGTAGAGGATGGCATTTCCCGGACCGGGGTCACGACCAGCTTCCCGCACCAGACCCTTCTCGATCAGCGACGAGATCACGGCATCGGAATTCACACCACGGATGCCATTTATAGCTGCCCGAGTGGTTGGCTGGTAGTAGGCGATGACTGCCAGTGCCTCCAAGGCTGCTTGACTGAGCTGCCTCGTATCCCATGAGAGCACATAGCGCTCGATTACATCGTGATAGGCTGGATGAGTGTACAATCGCCAGCCACCGGCCACTTCGCGCAGCTGGATGCCGCGCTCCTCCTCCTGGAAACGTGTCGCCATCGTGGATAGCGCCGCGTCTATCTCGCTGGGACTTGTATCAAGTATCTTGGCCAGTGTGATAGCCGAGACCGGCTCGTCGGAGACAAAGAGCAAAGCCTCGACTGCGCCTGTGATATCTCCGTCACTCATGCGGTTTCTCCCTGCTCATCAGATGGTGCCGGTGTCCATTCATCGCGATCCTTGTAGTGGATATCAATCTCACCACACGGATGTTCCTGCAAGAGGTCAACTGCGCCGCGATGGTATAGCTCGAGTAAAGCTAGGAAATTAACAACTACCAAGGTGGGCTCGGCCAAACCCTCAAGCAGTTGACCAAATGTCATATTGTGCTGTTTCTCCAGCCGGCCGAGGATGGTCTTGATATGAGCTTCCACTGGCACCGGTACTGGGGTGATGTGCTCAGCCTCCAACAGGAATACCTCGCGGCGCATCATCAGATCGGCACAGATCACGGCTAGACCGCGAAGCGTGACCTCCTCGAGATAATCGGGCAACAGGCCAAGGAACTGCTGCTCAAGTCCGGCTTGGCGAGCATGCATAAAACCTTCGTTCTCCATGCGGGAGCGTAACGAGGCAGCAACATTCTTGAACTGCTTGTAGGCGATGAGACGAGCTATGAGTATCTCACGGGCATCGTCCGGCGATATATCATCCAGCTCATCACCAAAGGATTCGGACTCCTCTGGCAACAGCGATGCAGCTTTCAAGGAGAGAAGCGTTGCCGCCACCACCAAGAAGTCACTGGCCACATCCATATCGAGTTCGTTGATTTCGCTCACATAGCTCAGGTACTGGTCGGCAACATCATTGATCGAGATGGCACCGATGTCCAGCTTCTGTTCCGAGACCAAGGTCAGCAGCAACTGGAAGGGTCCCTCAAAGGAGTCTATCTTGACTCGATACGACATCTGCTATCCAAAATAGTCGATGCCCATGGCCTTGCGGACCTCGAGCAAGGTCTGAGAGGCTACGGCATTGGCTTTCTCGGTACCGGCTTTGAGGATGTCATAGACAGCAGCGGGGTCCTTGGCAAATTCCCTGCGGCGCTCGCGGATTGGGCCCATGGTCGCCTCGAGAACCTCAAACAGGTAGTCCTTGACCTTGACGTCACCTAAGCCTCCACGCTGGTAATGCTCCTTGAGTTCAGCGACTTTCTGTTTGTCATCAGCGAAGACGTCCAGATAGGTGAAGACGGTGTTGCCCTCGATCTTGCCTGGGTCGCTGACGCGCAGGTGGCCAGGATCAGTGTACATTTGACGGATCTTGGCTCGCAGCGTGTCGGCATCATCTGCGAGATAGATGCCGTTATTCAGCGATTTGCTCATCTTGGACTCGTTACCAGTGATACCCGGCAGTCGCCGAGATTGAAGGTCATCCGGGATCATCGGATCCGGCTCAACCAGAACCTCTCCGTAGATAGAATTGAAGCTGCGTACGATCTCGCGTGTCTGCTCGATCATCGGCAGCTGGTCCTCTCCTACTGGTACCACATTCGCCTTGCAGAAGGTGATATCAGCAGCCTGACTCACTGGGTAGACCAGGAATCCAGCCGGGATGCTGGCACCAAAGCCCTTCTCCTTGATCTCCGTCTTCACCGTTGGATTGCGCTCCAAACGTGCTACCGTGACCAGGTTGAGGTAGAAGACGGTAAGCTCAGCCAAAGCAGGCACCAGTGACTGGATGAAGATAGTGGTCCTTTCGGGATCAAGCCCCACAGCAAGATAGTCCAACGCAACCTCAAGGACATTGTCTCGCACCTTCTGCGGGTCTTTGAAGTTATCCGTCAGAGCCTGGACGTCAGCTATCAGCACAAAGCAGTCGTAATCGCCGGAATCCTGCAGAGCGACACGATTCCTCAGCGATCCAACGTAATGTCCCAGATGCAACTGTCCTGACGGCCGATCACCTGTGAGTAGAACCTTTCGAGCCAATTGGTGCTCCTTAAATCGAAAGCGGGCGTAATTCGGGCATGAATCTAACGCATTACGGACTCATGATAAGAATGTCGCCAACGCGCGTAGTATCCAGCGTCACTCATGATACCGCAAACCGTAGTGCTATCGAGCAGCCACTCACCCATCCA
>DBPN01000016.1:2960-6521 GCA_002305585.1 Eggerthellales bacterium UBA1419 | reverse complement strand
TAGACACGCCCGGAGCCGTGGCATTTGACACAGCCTTGTGACAGTGCTAACATTCTCGCTCGCGACTTTTTTAGCCGCAGTGTTTTCGTGCGCAAAATCGTATGCTTGAGAACCGAGATTGTCGAAGCTGACATCGTGTCAGGACGCAAATGCGTCCAGTACAGAAGGAGAACAGGTTTGCCTACTATCAACCAACTGGTCCGTAAGGGCCGCGCGCAGGCCATTGAAAAGAAGAAAACCCCTGCACTGAAGGGTAATCCGCAGAAGCGTGGGGTGTGTACCCGCGTCTATACCACTACGCCCAAGAAGCCTAACTCGGCTCTGCGCAAGGTCTGCCGTGTGCGCCTGGTGAATGGCATGGAGGTTACCGCCTACATCCCCGGCATCGGCCACAACCTGCAGGAGCACTCGATGGTGCTTATCCGTGGCGGTCGTGTAAAGGATCTTCCCGGTGTCCGCTATAAGGTCATTCGTGCCGCGCTTGACTGCGCAGCGGTTAACAACCGCAAGCAGGCTCGCTCTCGCTATGGAGCCAAGAAGCCCAAGTAGGTTTCCCTGTAAATGGAGGCGTCCGCATAAGCGGCGCCTTTTTGTAGGCCGTGCGGGAAAGTTCCGCACAAGAGATTAGGAGAAGGTATGCCGCGTCGAGCTGCAGCAATCCGCCGGGAGATAAGCCCGGATGCCATCTATAACAACCGTCTGGTGACCCAGTTGACCAACAAGGTTCTGTTGGATGGCAAGAAATCCGTGGCAGAGGCCATTGTCTACGGTGCTTTCGCGCTTATTGAGGAGCGCAGCGGTCAGGATCCGCTTTCAGTATTCAAGAAGGCGATGGATAACGTCAGGCCCACTCTGGAGGTAAAGCCCAAGCGAGTTGGTGGCGCAACCTATCAGGTTCCCATGGAGGTCAATTCACGACGTGCCACTACTCTGGCTATCCGTTGGACTGTCGACTTCTCGCGCAAGCGCAAGGAGAAGACCATGGCCGAGCGTCTCGCTGGTGAGATCCTCGATGCATCGAATGGCATCGGAGCATCGGTGAAGAAGCGTGAGGACCTGTACAAGATGGCAGAGGCCAATCGCGCGTTCTCACACTATCGCTGGTAGTGGGTAAGCAGCTATCGCATGATCTGGATCATGGGGTAGCGAAACAAATGCGAGCAGAAGCGATTCCGCTGGCAGGACATGAGCCGGGTCTACAGGAGCGGTGAGCAAGCGCTTAGAGGTAGCTGGCAGACTTGAAATGACAACAGCACGTTTGATTAAGTAACGGAGTAATAAGAACACATGGCAGCAACCCCACTTAAGGACACGCGCAATATCGGCATCATGGCCCACATCGATGCCGGTAAGACNNNNCATGACGGCGCCGCCACTATGGACTGGATGGCTCAGGAGCAGGAGCGCGGTATCACCATCACCAGCGCGGCTACCACCTGTTTCTGGAAGAACCATCGCATCCAGATCATCGACACTCCCGGACACGTCGACTTCACCGCTGAGGTTGAGCGCTCGCTTCGCGTGCTTGATGGCACGGTAGCGGTGTTCTGCGCGGTTGGAGGTGTGCAGCCCCAGTCTGAGACAGTCTGGCGTCAGGCACACAGATATAACGTCCCGCGTATGGCCTTCGTCAACAAGATGGATCGTACCGGCGCGGATTTCCTGTCTGTCATCGAGCAGATGAAGGATAGGCTCGATGCCAATCCTGTGATCACACAAGTCCCTATGGGCTCGGAGGACCGTTTCGTCGGCCTCATCGACTTGGTCACCATGACCGCCTGGCATTTCAATGAGGATGAAAAGGGAATGATCTATCCCGAGCAGGAAGACATCCCAGCCGAGTATCAGGCGCAGGCAGATAAATATCATGAGCTGTTGGTCGATACAGCCACCGAGTATGATGATGACCTGATGATGAAAGTCATCGAGGGAGAGCCCGTCGAGGCCGCTGAGATCAAGGCAGCCCTGCGCAAAGGCTGCATCGCCTGCGAGATCACACCTGTCGTCTGCGGCGCGTCATTCAAGAACAAGGGCATCCAACAGTTGCTCGACGCCATCGTCGATTACCTGCCCTCTCCGCTGGATATCCCTGCTATCAAGGGTATCGATGCCAAGACGGGTGAGGAGATCGAGCGTCACGCAGATGCCAAGGAGCCGTTCTCAGCCCTGGCGTTCAAGGTGATGACCGACCCCTTCGTTGGTAAGCTCACATATTTCCGCGTTTACTCCGGTAAGCTCGAAGCTGGATCATATGTCCTCAATGCGACAAAGGACAAGAAAGAGCGTATCGGTCGTCTGCTGGAGATGCACTCCAACTCACGTGAGGATGTACAGGTTGTCTCGGCTGGAGACATCTGCGCAGCAGTAGGCTTGAAAGACACCACTACCGGTGACACACTCTGTGATGAGAGCTCCCCCGTTATCTTGGAATCCATGACCTTCCCCGACCCGGTTATCGATATCGCCATCGAACCGAAGACGAAGGCCGAGCAGGATAAGCTCGGAGTCGCCTTGCAGAAGCTGGCGGAAGAGGATCCAACCTTCAAGGTAAGCACCAATCAGGAGACTGGTCAAACCGTCATCGCTGGTATGGGCGAGTTGCACCTGGAGATCATCGTCGATCGTCTGCTGCGTGAGTTCAAGGTTGAGGCCAACGTTGGTAAGCCACAGGTTGCCTATCGCGAGACCGCCGGCAAGAGAGTGACCAATGTCGAAGGCAAATTCGTGCGTCAGAGCGGTGGTCGTGGTCAGTACGGTCACGTGCTCATCAATCTGGAGCCGCAGGAGCCGGGTACCGGTTACGAGTTCGCGAACAAGATCGTTGGTGGCGTGATTCCCAAGGAGTACATCGCCCCTGTCGATAAGGGTATCCAAGAAGCCCTGGCCAGCGGTGTGATGGCCGGTTATCCGGTTGTCGACATCAAGGTTGAGTTGGTTGACGGTTCATATCACGAGGTCGACTCCTCAGAGGCTGCCTTCAAGATCGCCGGTTCGATGGCCATCAAGGAAGCCTTGCGAAAGTCTGGTCCAGTGCTGCTCGAGCCGATGATGTCCGTCGAGGTCGAGACACCCGAGGATTACATGGGTGACGTGATGGGTAACCTCTCATCCCGACGTGGTCAGATCCAGGGAATCGATGATCGTGGTGGAGCAAAGGTCATCCGCGCTCTCGTACCGCTTAGTGAGATGTTCGGTTATGCCACAGACCTGCGTTCCTCTACGCAGGGAAGGGCTTCATATACCATGCAGTTCAATTCGTACGAACCCGTACCAAAGAGTGTAGCGGAAGAAATCGTAAGTAAGTCCGGCGGCAACGCCTGAGGGCTGAAACCATCGCGCTGATATGGAGGTCAGAGTGTCAAATCAGAAGATTCGCATCCGTCTCAAGGGCTACGACCATGAGATCGTGGACCAGTCCACCAAGCTCATCGTCGACACTGCGCAAAAGACCGGTGCCAGCGTTTCCGGCCCCATCCCTTTGCCAACCGAGCGCAATCTCTATTGCGTCATCCGGTCACCGCACAAGGACAAGGATAGCCGTGAGCAGTTTGAGATGCGCAC
>DBPN01000016.1:0-2923 GCA_002305585.1 Eggerthellales bacterium UBA1419 | reverse complement strand
GGGTTCGTTGGTCCGCTGAGGTCAGCACAAAGGGTGCTGAAGAGTCTCATGACCATGAGATAGAAGAGGTTTGCTTATGTGTAATACGATACTGGGCCGAAAGCTGGGCATGACCCAGGTGTGGTCCGAGGATGATCAGTTGATTCCTGTCACGGTCATCCAGGCTGGACCCTGCACCATCTCCCAGATCAAGACCACCGAGAAGGACGGTTATGAAGCCGTACAGATCGGTTTTGGCGACATCAAGGCCAAGAAGGTTAACAAGCCCATGCAGGGTCACTTCGATGCCGCAGGCATTGAGCCGGTTCGAGTACTGCGCGAGGTCCATGTTAAGAACAGCGCCGATTATGCGCTGGGCCAAAAACTCACTGTGGAGCAATTCGCCGAGGTCAAGAAGGTCGATGTCACCGGTATCTCCAAAGGTAAGGGTTTCGCCGGAGTCATCAAACGTCACAATTTCCGTGGCGGCCCTGGTGGACACGGTTCGCACTTCCATCGTGCTCCCGGTTCGATTGGTCAGTGCGCTACACCTTCACGCGTCTTCAAGGGTGTCAAGCTTCCCGGTCACATGGGCGTCGACAAGGTGACGGTTAAGAACTTGGAAGTCGTAAAAGTCGACTTGGAACAGAATCTGTTGTTGGTGAAAGGTGCCGTCCCCGGCGGCAAAGGCGCGCTGTTGAGCGTCCGCACCGCTTAGTGTCCTGGCAAGGTCTAAGGAGTAATTGAGATGGCAACCATATCCATAGATATAAAGAACAGCAGTGGAGAGAAGATCGGCTCCACTGAGCTTAACGACGGGGTGTTTGGTGTTGCGCCGAATATCCATGTCATGCACGAAGTCTGTCGCTCACAGATGGCAGCACGTCGNNCAGAAGGGCACCGGTCATGCACGTCAGGGTACAATCCGTGCGCCTCATTACACTGGTGGTGGCGTGGTTTTCGGTCCACATCCCCGCGGGTACGAGTTCAAGGTCAACCGCAAGGAGATCAAGCTTGCACTGCGCTCGGCACTCAGCGCGAAGCAGGCCGAGGGCGCTCTCTTCGTCATCGATGAGTTCAGCTTCGAGGCTCCTTCCACTAAGAAGGCAGCCGCTGCGCTCAACGCGCTTGGGATCAGTGGACGCGTAACTGTGGTCCTGCCCGATAACGATGTCGAGACCTACCTCTCGTTCCGCAACCTCCCCAAGGTCAGGGTGATCGCTGTTTCCGAATCGAACACCTATGACTTCATCGATAACAAGGCCCTGGTATTCACCAGTGCGTCTCTGAAGCGTATCGAGGAGGTGCTGCAATAATGAAAGATCCCCGTCAGGTGATCCTGCGCCCGATAATCTCTGAGCGCAGTTATGATTTGATCGAGCAGAACCGCTATACGTTCGAGGTTGCCAAACAGGCGAGCAAGATCGAGATAGGTCAGGCAATCGAATCGATCTTCGGTGTCACCGTCCTTAGCGTGAACACTATGAACGTGAGTGGAAAGCCCAAGCGTGTGCGCTATGCAAAGGGAACCACCCGCTCGTGGAAGAAAGCCATCGTCACCCTCAAAGAGGGAGAGACGATCGAAGCCTTTGGCGTGTAACAGCCAGGTAAGTGGCTGGTGTTTTGAAAGCAGGGCTTAAGAGTGTCGCAAAAAAGGATACTCTCGGAGCCGTGGTAGGATGAAGACCCAAAAGGGTCGGGAGATCTGGCGTCACGATCGCACTCCCATTGCGGTCAGGGCAATCAGATCCCAAACGGGAGGTTTACCAAAGCGCGATGCGCGCGGCAAACCGAAAGGAGTTTGAATGGGAATCAAGCAATACAAGCCAACGTCTGCCGGACGCCGCTTCCAGTCGGTCTCCGATTTCGCTGAGATAACTACCAGCGAACCAGAGAAATCGTTACTGCGTCCACTGACTAAGAAAGCCGGTCGCAACAACTATGGACGCATCACGACCAGGCATCAGGGCGGTGGACACAAGCGTAAGTACCGGGTTATAGATTTCAAGCGTCGTAAAGACGGTGTGCCCGCAAAGGTCGCAACCATAGAATACGACCCCAATCGTTCTGCTCGAATCGCGTTGCTGCATTATGCAGATGGTGCCAAGAGCTATATCCTGCAGCCTAAGGGTCTGAAGGTTGGCGATGTGGTCACCAGTGGTACTGGTTCGGATATCAAGCCCGGTTGTGCTTTGACGCTCCGTGACATCCCGGTTGGTACCCTGATACATGCGGTGGAGATGCAGCCCGGTAAGGGTGCGGCTATCGCCCGCAGCGCCGGTTCGTCAGTGCAGCTGATGGGTAAGGAAGGCAATTATGCCATCCTACGTATGCCCTCGAGCGAGATGCGCCGCGTACTTATCGAGTGCCGCGCTACCATAGGCGAGGTAGGCAACTCCGAGCACGCGAACATCCGCATTGGCAAGGCAGGTCGTAAGCGTTGGGCCGGTGTGCGCCCCACTGTTCGTGGTACGGTCATGAATCCTGTGGATCATCCACATGGTGGTGGTGAAGGTAAGAACAAGTCGGCCGGACGCCATCCGGTCACTCCTTGGGGCGTGCCCACCAAGGGACATCGCACCCGCAACAAGAAGAAGGCCTCCAGCAGGCTCATTATTCGCAGGCGTAAGAAGTAACAGGGGATCGACTGTCGCAGGACCGTCGGCGGGTTCGATGGCTGAAGCCAGCTGATGAGCCCCCTAGAGGAAGGTTGGAAATTGAGCAGAAGTCTGAAGAAAGGCCCCTTCGTCGAACCGCGTTTGCTCGGACGCATCAACGCGATGAATGATGCTGGGGAGAAGAAAGTAATCAAGACCTGGTCGCGTGCATCGACCATCTTTCCCGAGATGGTAGGCCATACCATCGCGGTTCACGATGGACGCAAGCATGTGCCGGTTTACATCACCGAATCCATGGTCGGTCATAAACTGGGTGAATTCGCCGT
>DBPN01000038.1:17976-57531 GCA_002305585.1 Eggerthellales bacterium UBA1419 | reverse complement strand
GCCATGATAAGGGTCACGAGAGCGATGATTGCATCGACGAGGTTGATGAGGTATTTGCGATTGTAGCGATCGGCCCAAACGCCGCCAAGTGGTGAGGAAACGGCCATCGGCACCATCATGGCGATGGTGAAGAGCATCAGTATCACACCCGACTGCGTTTGCAACGTTACATACCAACTGATAGCATACCCTGTGATCATGGTGCCAAACAGCGTGATGGCCTGACCCACGAGAAACAGGGTAACAGTGCGCTGCCAGCCCTGTTTGGGCTGCTTTTCAGTTGTCTTTATCTTGCCTGACATTGTTGACATTAATCCCCCTGCTCGTTTGATGTGATTCGAACCCCCGACCTATACGCTGCAAGTGATAGTTCTTTTCCTTGCCGAGAAAAAGTAAAAACCCGGACCCAANNTTCTCGGGAACGCCTAAACGAACCTTGAAGATATCAACCACTCGTCGAGTAATGTCGTTCTGGACTCCGCTCATGCTTTCTTGCTTGAAATGATCCAAAAGAGCCTCATCCTCTGGCGATATGGGCTCGGTGGGGTCAATCCCCAGTTCGGTGACAAGGGGCATCATAAGGTCCACGATTCTTTGAGCAAGCTCATCTCGCTTTGACTCCGATGCGTCTTCTGGCATGTTGTAAATCTCAAGGTCTATATCGCGATATTTGTCAATCTGACCTTCAGCTTTAATTGAACGAAGGGCCGAGAAAGCCTTTTCTTTTTCATCTTTATCCAGAAGATGCGCGCACACGAGGAGAGCATCGCGTTCTAGTTCTAAAAGATCTGAAGGAATGTTTTGGTCGAGATGATAGAGCGCAATTTCAGCACATTCAAAAGGAGTATCAGCGAAAACTTGTTCTTTTTTTAAGAGGGCAATCGTCCTTCGTTTCTCCTCAAGTTGCTCAATCTGAATCACAAGCTCTTGATCCAGGGCATCGAGGTATTCAAAATCCTTGGCTAGATTGGGGTTATCCATATCCTCAAGCATTACTTTGATTCTTTCAAGAGAGAATCCAAGGGATACAAGGTTCTTGATGCGGAGAAGACGAAAGAGATCACTCATCCGATAATCACAATAATCGCTCTCAGTGCGAGGGGGCTCAGGCATAAGGCCAATCGACCGATAGTGTCGTAAAGCACGAACGGTCACACCTGCAGCTTTTGCGAGTTCACCGCTGCGCATAGGAACCCTTCTGATAGTAATTGGTTAAGTGTGAGCGATAGTATCACAAAGTGGTAATGACGTGACACGAGGCCTGATAGCGCATAAGCTGGCGCTCGCAGACAAGCGATCGCAATCTGTCGTATGCTATGATTTTCCCTAAGAAGCACTGCTCTCAAAATCTTTCGGAGATGGAGTTTATGGTGGGCACTGAAGAAACCGACCAAGAAGCTTCAGCTAGGCCAAGGCGGTGGACAAAAAGGCTTGCAATAATCTTCGCTGCTATCGCTTCTCTTATTGTTCTTGGACTTATTGCTTTTTTTGTTTATGCATCCATCTACTACCATGACCTTGATACTGAAAATGTATATCAAATCTCGACCACAGAGATCCCGGTTACGCAAGGTTCTAATTATCTGGCTTTTGGCGACACCGATTCAGATAGTGCCTTGGTGTTCTATCCAGGAGCAAAGATTGAGTATAGTGCCTATTCCCCTCTTATGCGCGAACTTGCTGCAAAGGGACACCTCTGTGTGGTGGTGGAGATGCCATTTAACTTTGCTTTTTTAGACTCTGATGCCGCACGCGATGTCATGAATCAATTCCCGCTTGTCTCTCGCTGGTGGATCGGCGGCCATTCGCTCGGCGGGGCAATGGCAGCTGATTATGTTGCTGCTCACCCATCAGAGTTCGAGGGACTACTGTTACTCGGCTCATACTCGGCCAGCGACCTTTCGGCAACCGACCTTTCGGTCTACTCGATCTATGGAAGCAATGACTTGGTTCTAAACATGGATTCATTAGTAACGAGTAGAGGTTTTATGCCAAATGAATACTCCGAGCAAATCATTGAAGGTGGCAATCATGCCTACTTTGGAAACTATGGTGAACAAGAGGGAGATGGCAAAGCCACAATATCTGCGCAAGAACAACAGGTACAGACAGCTCAAATTGCCAACGAGGCAATGAAAGGCTGAGTCTTTGCAACGCTCCAAAATTCATGTTTAAGCCTCTGAGCTGGGAAAATGATGGTCGGGGTGACAGGATTTGAACCTGCGGCCCTCTGCTCCCAAATTGGTTAATATGCAAATCATATTCAGCCGATACGCTATTTACCAGCACTTTTACAAAACCGCTACAACCGATACAGACTGATTTAGCCGATATATTCAAAAGCATTATACCCAAATTATACCCAAGGGAAGGAATTGGAAATGGAAGCTGTAGAGCAGGATACAAAAGAGATCGCAACACTCAAGAAAATAAATGTTGTGTCGGAGGATTTAGGTATGGAGCTGCGTGGGCTTAGCGGACTGCTATTGCTTCTCGTAGAAGCCGACGGGTTATCGCCTGCCGCTGGCAAGGCAATGGGCTTCCTATGCGATGTTGTAGAGACGATGGCAACGAAAGCTGACGAGATTACCAATCTGTCAGTCGAGGTCTACACCTTTAAATAGCATAAGTCCCATCTTCTTTTGTTAACGGGCGGCACCTTTTGAGGATGGCCGCCCGGTTCTATTGAGAGTGCGGTCAATTATTAAGATTCTTTTGCAAAGATTCCTTACCTGTACTCGCTCCATTTGCATTCGGTTTCTTCGCTTGCTTGTTCTCGCTTGCAGCAATCTGCCTTATGGTCTTTTCGCAATCAAACGTCTTCACATCATTGCATAACACTCGATCAATAATCGCCTCAGCAAGCTCTGCATTTGTCACCTTGTGACCACTGCTTGCCTTTATTCCGATGCGTATTTTGTCTAACACTTCATTCGAGAGGATTCGACTCGCAAGATTCTCTCCAGAAAGGGCAATCCTGCGTTCATAGTAATCGCTTAACTCGTTCTTCCTGAAAGCCTCTTCTGAGAGCAGATACAAAAGCTCGGTTTTCTTAGCTGGCTTCATTTCTGTATCGTTTATCTGAACCGTAAACACGTGCTTGGCATCAGGAACATTCTTCACGAACACAATGCGATAAATTTTCCAGACATTCCCATTGGTTAGATATACCCATTCGATTCCTTCATTAACCGCATAATCCTTAGCTTGGCGAAGATGCTTCTCGTTCAGATTCAAACCAACTTGCTTCACTTCGATTACTGCAAGATTGTCACCATGGTTCTTCAGTACAAAATCGGCATAGCTGCCTTTTATCGGAACTTCACCGGTAAGATTCTCAAACTCATCCCACCCTAGCAAATCAGTCAATACTCTTGTCACGATCTTTCGCGTATCTGACTCCTGCATCCTTGATCCTATTGCTTTCTCGATTAACGTCGAGAACTTTCTTAGCCCGTTCTTAATACGCTCGGCGGCCTTTTCTTGATAAACTGCCATTAATAACCCTCCCCTTTGTGTCTTCTGGCTTTAGCTTCTTATCTGGCAACAGGACATCTTTACGTTTTTGGTACTTATTTACAGACCATCTCGGTCTATAAGCCTGAATTTCAATACCTGCCATATATGCTCTTTCTTGAGATTGAGCACACGTCTAATAGAGTTACTTCAGGAAGAACCTTTCTATTTTGTTTAACCTCTGGTAGAAACATAATAAATAACACTTCTTTTACCCATTATGTGCAAAACAGAACATAAACGCAACAATCTATTTTGCCTGCTAGAAATACGTTAAAAGTCCAACCGTGTCAATGATTTAGTCTTCTCCAAAACTCAGGATAGATCGCTCTATGTTGGATGGGTGTTCGAAAGTTTGCTCGATTATATACTCCCCCCCTGCCTAATAGGATGCCATCTAACAGCCTATCTAGTGTTTTAGCAAGATATGGACACAATGGATAGTGATAGTCTCAGAATGGTTCGTACCCTATTATCGTTGTGTTTCAATCGCTTATGAATCCTCAGTAATTTGCGGCATATTACTGAGGGGGTATATACCCTCCCACGGAGGTAAGGCGCTCCCACGAGGCAAAGCGCCTATTTACACACAGAGTGAATAATCCTCTCTAGCAACGAGCAGATTGAACAAAAAAACATTTCGGGGGGATATCAGCCCTATGCCGCTGGGAGGGCTTCAGATAAGAGGGAGGGCATACACCCCTATGGCAGACCTAGAGTATTAATCGGCTACTTAGGTTGAAAGCGATTGTCCATCAACACACCCTTTTGAAAAAGTCATACTGGTGAGAACATGCCTTGGGCACCGGTCTGTATAGACAAACCCTCCTTGTTTTGAATGGGGGGCTAAAATCGGCTTAGAGTGGCTTAGATGATAGTGTCTGCTGCCTTCATCTTGCGCCATGCATCCTCTTGGGTATCTCTAACTACTTATGCCAACTGCTGGCCTTGAAGATGTGATTGCCAGCGAAGTAATCCAGCATTACAGTTTGTCCGGCAATGTAGATCCTATTCTTGTCAATAAGCAACTCCACCTGCCGGGGATTCTGGTTCAACCTCTCCGCTCTATCGCTCTCATTGCTGTTGTCCCTCAAGCCCTCCAGCTTCAGGAACATCGTCACCGATGCATCATGGGCTATATTCGATGATCCCTTCAGCTCCCCTTGTTTCGTTAGGTCAGATAGCACGATTACCGGGCAATGATGGTATTTCGCTATGCAGGCCATTCTATAGATGGCGTGTTCCACCTGGGCGGTTTCGCTCGCGTCAATGTCTGCATCATGGGGAATACGCTGGAGTTTATCGATAACGATAACGGGGATGCGGCCTGTCTGGGTGATGTGCTTATGAGTGAACCTGTCTATCTCTGAAGCCGTGTACTCATGCTCTTTTGCTTCAGAGCCGTCCAATATGAACAGCTTGGGAGCATGTTGCCTTAACTCTCCCATTGCCTGGTTATATGAGCTGGCCTTATCACCAGTCAGCTTGTAGTAGGTTTCAACCTCTCTCACTGCCAGGTGCATTGATGGCTCATAGCTGGCTGAAATGTGGCTTACGATACGCGCCAGTGCCTTGCCCAATCCGATCTCGAAAGAGTAGTAGTAGACATCCCTGCCTTGTTTGGCGCACTGATAGGCAATCTGTAGAGCTAGTGCGGTCTTACCAAAACCGGGCAAACCTCCCAAAACGTACATCTCATCATACAAGCCACCGTCTAAAGCCTTATCGAGTGGCGCTATCCCTGTTGGTAACGCTGGGGCCTTGTTTCTCAGTGAAGCTTCCCATTCATCTATCAACTCATCAACTGCTATGCGCGGTGCCACGTTTGTTATTCTTCTTTGAGAACCGCCCGAACCCTCAAGGTGAAAGGGCGGTTCGTCAACCTTGATTTCCATGTATCCCCTTAATATGAGGGCGGGCTTTGCGCTTTGGGCGCGCCCGCCCGAATATGTTCTATGTATTAAGTTCTGTTAGCCACNNCACGATTTGACTACTTTTATACGTTGATAACTAGCCACTGGTGTCTACTTTTTCTGCCACGGAAACAAGAAAATATAAGTAGTCCGGCATGTCCTTCCCTTACCGCCTTCACAACAGATCAAGCCGGTTTTTTCAAGAGACCGCTTTGCCCGTGTCAGCGTCCGCTGAGAAACATTCGTACAACTCATGATTAGGCTATCTCCGATGGGAATGGTTTTGCCGGTTGCGTTTACTCGGCGGTCTCGTAACCATAAGTAAAGACCTGATGCCGTGCTTCCCATACCGCAAGTCTTCATAACGTAATCCGTCTCTTCCCACCTGTCGAAATGTCCGTTTCGTTGTCTGCCCATTCACTGTTGCCGCCTCCTTGCATATGGACAGCTCTTACAGATGGCGCGATTGCGTATGCCTGGACATCTATAGCAGTGGTTTGGCGCACGCTGCTCTTCATCAAACCAGAAACCTTCACGCTGCCATTTACCACGATCTTCAGCGGCTATCCTTTCAGAGACGCTCTTGTAAGTCATTGCTGGCCACCCCCGGCAATGAAAGACAGTAAGTGAGCTTTAGGGATACGCCATAAACCGCCAATCTTGATTCCCGGGAGCTGTCCGGTTCGGAAAAGATTCCTGGCGGTCGATTGTCCGATTTGCAGAATCTCGCAAGTTTGAGCTAGTGTGAGGATGTCTGGGTATGATAGGATTTGTTTTGAACCTTCATTTATGATGGTATCGTCTGTATGGAGCGCCTGCCGGCCAAGCTGATGCGCTCCATTCGTCATTCTGTTGCTCATTCTTCCACCTCAGCAAACAGATCGCCTTCGCCGTTCCAGCCTGCGTCTTTCATTGCCAAGCTAATCTTCTCGATTTGACCTGGCCACGGTTTTAGGTTTCCGGTCTCAATGTTGGATACGCTCGATGTGTGAATTCCAGTGGCTCGTGATAAGTCGGACTGCGAGAGCTTCAAACGTCTACGTTCTTTGGTTAGCAACAACATTTAATTCCCTTTCTATTCGACAGTATTGACGCTAAAACGTCTATGGCGTATTATTGCAAATGTAATGTTACAGTTAAATGGTTTTTTAAGGCGTACATATGAATGCAGAAAAGAAGCAGCAGTCTCTCAATATTGAGCCAGTCTATCTTTTAGGAGAGTTTTCTTCAGTGAGTGCTGGCGTTGGCCTCAGCATCTTCAATGGTGAACACGTCATTGTCGGATTACCTTTCAACCGCTTAGATGATTCATTTAAACCGCCTGAACCTAGTTCAGATTTACTTGATGATTTCTTGAATGCCGACACCCCATCACGCCTCTTGGATTTCATAAACAGGAACGGCTTCTTGTTCCCTGATAGGAATGTCTTTCATGGCACGCTCTATGGACCGAATCTGGAGCTTTTGCAGTCTGAATATATGACGCTCAGTCACTTGGATATTAAGACAGAAACCAAAGACTCACAGAAAGCTATAGACACTTATGGCTTTGAACAGGATAGCAAGGTTTGGCGTTATGGTAGTCATCTTATCTCGATTAGAGATTGTCTTACCGCTCAGGCAATACTGCTTGACGTGATTAACGCAAAAAGGATGCTAGATAGCGCATCAGACGGAATGCTCCCCATCGCGTGTTATGAGTATTGCGGCTTTGATAAACAGAGCACTGAGCACACTCATTCATTCACATACCAAAGATGGATTAGCGGTAAATTCGGAGAAGATGAGAAGGCAAGTGACTTCTCAATTGGAAAATACTACAGATTTCTCAGAGACTCTCTTCCGTATGGAGAAGGCTACCTCTATCTCGAAGGAAATGAAGATAGTACTACGATTTACTGTAACGGCTCAGGACCGGTATTGGAAGAATATCCTGATCGCATCGGTACTGGAGTGCTGAGGTATTTCATTGATGTGATGATGAAGATCCATCTTTCAAGTATAAGGATTTCAACTACTGGTCTCGCTGAGTACAGGGCATCTTACTCGCTGATCAGTCATATATGGTATCAGCTTCTTGATAGTTTCCGGGATGGTCGGGCTGGGCGATGTGAGTATTGCGGTAGACCCTTTATAACAAAAGGCAAAGAGCGCGGAACGCCACGAAAATATTGTACGGACAGGCATAGAGTGGCTGATACACGGATAAGGAGTAAACAACTGGATGAATCATTCAAACAAGATGCTTATGGCATGATTGATTCTGGACTCACTCCTACTGATGTTGCTACCAAGTTAAGAGAAAAGTATCCGAATAGAAAACCCAATCATTTCACGATTGAAGGGCTGATAAAAGAACGGATGCAAACGAAAGGGGGTGAAACGAAATGAAGATTAACGGTATAGGCACAATAGAGAAGCGTGGCAGGGGAAGTTGGCGAATACGTTTCAATTTGGGTATCGACAAGGAAACCGGCAAATACAAGTACACTCCTTGGCGCACTGTCAAAGGGACTAAGGCAGATGCAACAGCGGCAAGGGAGAGATATCGACAAGAGTTGGAAGGCGGCCTCAAGCTGGATGCTGACAGGATGACTTTCTCCATTTACGCTGAACGTTGGGCGGACAACCGCCGAGATATGGGAACGCTATCCCCATCTTCCCTTAGGCTTGATAAGCAGATAATAACAATCCTCAATGAGTACATCGGCTCAATGAGTCTATCAGAGATTGATGCCCTCACTATCGAAACCATGCTGGCAACCCATAGCAAGCAGAAAGGTGCTTCACCCGATCAGCTCCATCGGATGTATTTCAAGCTAAAGCAGATATTGGAAGATGCGGTTAACAAGGACTATATATTGCGCAATCCCTGCAACAAGGTCAAAGCGCCTAAAGTACCACGGCCAGATTTGCGGTATCTGTCTGCTGCAGAAGTTCAACGGCTTATGAGGGCATTAGCGGATACCGAGCAGAACCACGTTGACAAGTACAGGCCTGATTACGCTCGGCAGACTGTGACGCATTCACACGTCATGGCTGTTCGTCTGGCGCTTGCCACAGGAATGCGCCGTGGTGAGATTCTGGGGCTATCTTGGGGTTCTGTCGGACTGGATACAGGAAACCTACGTATAACCCAAAGTATGACCTCAGACGGTCTTAGAAAGCCTAAGACACAGAACAGCAATCGATTATTGTCACTGGATGCTAACACGATGCAGAGGCTCAGAGCATGGAAGGAAGAACAGGGAGCATTCTTGTCTAGTTTGGGAATTACCCAATGTTTAACAACTCCGGTAATCAGCAACGAGATAGGCGGCCGGCATGATCCAGCTCACTTCAGCCGATGGTGGAGAATGTTCACCGCTGCCAATGGCTTTAAAGGTTTGAAGCTGCACGAATTACGGCACACACAGGCAACGCTGCTATTTGGGCAAGGCATGGACATAAAAACGGTACAGAACCGCTTAGGCCACACGATGGCAAGCACAACGCTGGATGTTTACGCCGGTGTGATTCCCGGAAAAGACAGGGAAGCTGCCGACATCATGGGCGCGATTCTGACTACTGAAAGCGTGCCGGAAACCAAGATAGTGAACCTCTGATTCGGGGTACTTTGAAAAGATTATACCCAAATTATACCCATTTTAGCGATTTGAAGAGTTTTCGCTATGCGCTATTAGACGCCTTTAAGCCTTTGAGCTGGGAAGATGATGGTCGGGGTGACAGGATTTGAACCTGCGGCCCTCTGCTCCCAAAGCAGATGCGCTACCAAGCTGCGCTACACCCCGACAAGTGACAGGAGGACATTATAAACAAAAGCCGAGCGGCTGTCCTGCGAGACTTCTCCATAAGGCTGCAAGTGTCGCCAGATAGCGTTTGAGAGTTTGAGCCTTTGAGAGTTAGAAACAAAATACAGGACCTAAGACCTTAGGCCAAAACTTAAATTTGTCAGGAGTCCTAATTCAGCTGAGCTCGCGATCATAACAAGCTGAGCTACAGCAGCAGCTCCTCAATAGACACTCTCTCAGTATGCCTCGGTCCTGGCACAGAACCCTCTGCTGCATAGCCCACAGGCAAGAACGCTACAGGAACCACACCTTCTTTCAGTTCAAATAATCTGGTGGTTTTCTCTGGATCAAAATACATCACCCAACAGCTTCCCAATCCCAGATCCTGAGCACCCAGCATCAGATATGTGGTGATTATACTGGCATCAACCCAGCCGCTATGTTGACCGTCAAAGGGGCGTTCCCATGCGGCCCCTTGTTCATAGCAGACTAAAAAGACCAGCTGCGCACCCTGACGACAGGGGGTACACTCATCAACCATTTCTAACTCCTCTGGCGTACTGAGCACCTTGATACGCTGAGGCTGCAGGTTATGAGCTGTGGGTGCTATACGTGCCAGTTCCAATAAGCTATGGACCTTGTCCTCTTCAACTGGGATGCTATTGAATCTTCTAACAGAGTACCTGGTGGTCACCAACTCATTAAATGTGCTCATCTTTCCACCTTTCCTCCATTCGCACTAATTCGAACAAATCAAGTATAGGCTCTGCACGTTTAACAAAAAAGGGAGTATGCTTGAAAACGTGTTTTCGTGCCGTTCGATGTGGGGCTGGTTCAGTAGCACTGGCCTGGTCGAACCTCTCAGCGCTGAATTCACACAGCAACGCAGGGCATAAGCAATGGGGCACCGTGGGGATAAACAGCCAGCAAGTTAAGACAAAACCTAAGATTCCACTCTGGACCCGTGATTTCATCCTCATCACGGTGGCAAACCTGTTTATCTTCAGCGGATTCCACATGCTGCCAAGCACCTTGCCGGTTTGGGTTAAATCCCTTGGCGCGGCAGATAGCCTCATAGGTTGGGTCACCGGCGTCACCACAATAAGCGCGGTGCTCACGCGTCCCTTCGTGGGCTTAGCAGTAGACCACTTTGGCCGCCGAGGCATCTTCATCATCGGTTTAGCCTTGATGCTTGTGACTACAGCATCCTTTGCATTCTTCCCTGTAGTCGCCATCGTATTGGCCATTCGTCTGGTTCAGGGTGTATCGTGGGCGATGGCCAACACCGCTAGCCAAACTGTCGCCGCAGATGTCATACCGCAAAAACGCTTCGCAGAAGGCATGGGTTACTTTCTACAGAGTAGCGCCATCGCTTTGACCGTCGCGCCAGGTCTGTCTTTGTACCTACTCTACGAAGCTGGTATCGACGCTATGGTGGCTGTCAGCTCGAGCATGTTTGCCCTTGCGCTGGTATTGGTTCTATTCATGCGCTTTAAAAAATACAAGGTTGAGGAGAAAGCCGGCCTACACGATAAGGAGACCGCGATTGCTGAGGCCATCGCCGATCCGGCTGGCATGGCCTCCCCTGTTGCTGAACCCGAGATTGTCCAAATGGTTGCTGAGACCAATCCGCGCAAGAACGGCATCCTCTCCAAGCTCTTTGAACGACGCGCCATTCTCCCTGCCGTCATCATGATATTCATTGCCGCGATCTACGGCAGCACCATGACATTCTTGGCTGTACTGGCCGAGGAGAGACAGATCGATGGCATGATCTGGTACTTCGTTGTCTATGCAGTAGTAAACATCGTTGTCCGTCCGGTCTTTGGTGTCTGGGTAGATCGCGTTGGTTACAATAAACCGATGATCGTGGGTTTAATAGGCATGGTGCTCACAACTCTGGTGATCTGGGCGACTTGGAGTCTGCCAATGTTGTTGCTGGCAGCGTTTGTCCAGGCTATTGGTCTGGCCGCCTGTTTCGCGACGTTGCAGACGATGGCGATTGCCGATGTACCGGCCAACCGTCGCGGCACGGCGGTTTCTACTTTCTTCATTGGTTTTGATGGCGGAATCGGTTTTGGCTCGGTTGGTGCAGGTATCATCGCCCAAGCCCTTGGCTATGGCAACATGTTCTTGGTCTTCACCATTTTGCCGGTATTTGCGCTGATATTGTTTGTTGTCTCACGTCATAAGCATGGACGAGGGACGTAAGCAGAAAACTCCACAGTAATCGTAGTCCCCACACCTGGAGTACTCTCCAATTTCAGATGCGCGCCCAGGTATTGAACACCATGCTTGACTATTGCCAGACCCAGACCCGTGCCACCAGTATCACGCGACCGGCTGCGATCCACACAATAGAAGCGCTCAAAGACCTTATCCTGATATTCGGGTGCAATACCAATCCCCGTGTCGGAAACCTTCAGGCGCACCACACCTGCATCCTCAGAAACAAGCACCCGCACACTACCACCTGAATGGTTATAGCGGATGGCATTCTCGATGAGGTTGTAGATTATCTCGTTTAGCACCCCTTCTGGACCTCGAACAAAGATATCCGATCGCTGAAACGTCTCCTCGATTCTCACCTCACCCTGCTGAGCATAGGGAATCAGGCGCTGCACGATACGCTGTGTTAGTTTGACCAGATTCACCTCGGATAACTCTTTGGGCTCATCGTCATTTGCGATGCTCTCATCCAGATGTGAGATAGCCAGGATGTCTTCAACCAACTCGCGCATATGACCTGCCTCGTTATAGATCAACTCCGAGAAGTACTTGATATCCTCGGGCTTTGCGACGCCCGTCTTCATCAACTCGGCGTAGCCAGAGATAACCGTAAGCGGTGTTTTCAGCTCATGCGATACGTTGGCAGTGAATTCACGACGACGCTGAGCAGCTTCGTCGACCTGCGACTCCAGATTCGCTCGTTGCGTTGAGATGCGCTGCAGAAGCGGGGTGATCTCACTGTAGACCACGTTTTCCAAAGGCTTATCCAAATCAAGGTTGTTGATGGGTTGCACAAGCCTGCGCGACATCAATCCAGCTATCACCGCAGCAAGTGCTGCCACGGCTACCAGAACTAGGATGATGGGCAATACCAGCGTGTTCAGCACTGTATAAACTGCATTCTGTGAGCTGGAGAGACGCAAAACCGTGCCGTCATCCAAGCGCAGCGTATTGTAATAGGTTACTTCACCCAAGGTATTTGAATAGCGACTGGACTGACCCGAGCCATCAGCAAGTGCTGCTGCTACTTCCGGTCGATCCAGATGATTCTCCATAGTGGTAGGATTGGCAACACGACTGTCAAAGAGCACAGTACCCTCAGCTTCAATCCAGGTTACCCGCAGATTCTCATTGCCTAGAGAGCTTATATAGCTGGCGCGATTGTCCACAGAGGACAGCGACTGTTCGATCAACAGCACCTCATTACGTAGGTCGCGTTGTTCCTTGATACCAATTGAATCATAGAGAACCCACGCCATGAATGCGGCGCAGATAAGGACGACTGCCAAGGCCACGAGGAAGACCATCCGGAAGACAGCCGCCGAAAGAGACTTCACGCGCTCTCCCCTCGGGGAGCCAGTTTAAGTGGTATCTGGGTAGAAGACATCTGGACTCCTCATCATCGGTTGACACCAAAGCTGCGCTTAAGATTCTTTGACGCGATAGCCGACTCCGCGCACGGTCTCAATCAATGAACTGGCATCGCCCAGCTTTTGCCGCAACGTCTGGATGTGTACATCTACGGTTCGGGTATTGCCGCTGTAGTGCCAACCCCACACCAGTTCCAACAACTGTTCGCGCGATAATACCAGTCCGCGGTTCTCGAGTAACATCCTCAACAGCTCGAACTCCTTGAAGGTCAGATTCACCGACTCACCATCAACCGTCACACTGCGCTTAGATGGTGAGAGTTCCAGAGTCTGCGCCCGTAGGACCTCATAACCATCCTGACCAGATTCGCGATTACTGCGCCGCAGTAGAGCATTGACACGCGACACCAACTCCATCATGCCAAAGGGCTTTGCGAGGTAATCATCGGCACCGCTGTCCAAGCCGGTAACCACGTCGAACTCTGTGCCTTTTGCCGTGAGCATCATCACTGGTATATCTCTTGTCGTCTGCTGACTGCGCAGATGTCTGAGAATACTGATCCCATCCTCTTCTGGCAGCATGATGTCGAGCAAGAAAAGCTCGGGTAACTCGATTTGGCAGGCGTGATAGAGCTCTTGAGCAGTGCTGAACCCTCTAGCTGTAAGCCCTGCCTGTTCCAGCGCGTAGACGGCAAGGTTACGGATATTCGGGTCGTCTTCAACGTAGTAGATCATCATGCTCCCATGCCTCGGCTCAAGGTTCTCACTATCGCCATGTGCTCAAGCATCGTATCACGCAACACTTTAGCCTAATGGCTCACCCTTGTGGATTCCGGTTATAGAGTATTCTACCCATTCCGCGATGTTCTGGGCATGGTCGCCTATGCGTTCATAGTATTTAGCCACCATCAAGAGGTCGATTGCCTGCTCGCCGTAAGCATCATCTCTACGTATCAGGTCGAGCAACTCATCACGCACCTTGTCAAATAGCTCATCGACTATGTCATCTTCCTCCATCACTGCGCGCGCGAACTCCACGTTTCGCTCGACAAAGGCATCAATGGCGCCATTCACCATCTTCACCGTGGCCAAGGCCATATTGTCTAGATGTGCGACTTTGTCCAAAGGCAGAGGATCTTTCCCCGAGATCATGATCTCACAGATATCGGCGGCCTGATCACCTATGCGCTCCATGTCGGTGATCATCTTCAGCGCTGCCGAGATACTGCGCAGATCCCTGGCCACGGGCTGCTGCTGCAAGAGCAACTTGAGGCAAAGCGACTCGATGTCCTTCTCCTGCCGATTAACCATGACATCGTTCTCGATCACCCGGCGGGCTTTTCGCTTGTCGTTCTCGATTAGAGCTGTAGTGGCTCCTTTGATGGCGTTCTCAATCAGAGAGCCCATCTTGAGCAATTCGCTGTTAAGTTGTTTGAGCTGTTCGTCGAAGTGCATACGTGCTGCCATCAGCCAAACCTCCCTGTGATGTAATCTTCTGTGCGTTTGTCCTTGGGCATCGAGAATAAGCGGTCAGTACGGTCATACTCGATAATCTCGCCCAACAAGAAGAATGCCGTCATGTCCGATATGCGAGCGGCCTGCTGCATGTTATGGGTGACGATGACGATAGTGTAATTCTGCTTGAGCTCTATGGCGAGATCCTCGATCTTGGCGGTAGAGATGGGATCAAGCGCCGAGGTGGGCTCGTCCATCAGTAGTATCTCCGGCTCCACGGCTAAAGCTCGAGCAATGCAGAGCCGCTGTTGCTGACCTCCCGACAAACCCAGCGCGTTGCGCTTGAGGCGATCCTTCAACTCTTCGAATATCGCCGCATCCCGGAGTGATTTCTCTACGATCTCATCCAGCTGCGATTTCTTTTTTACACCATGCGTGCGAGGACCAAAAGCAACGTTGTCATAGACACTCATGGGAAAGGGATTGGGTTTTTGGAACACCATCCCTACCCGCTTGCGCAGCAGATTCACATCCATGCCATTGAAGATGCTCTTTCCGTCTAACAGGACCTCACCGGTGATCTTGCAACCCTCAACAAGGTCATTCATGCGGTTGAGGGTTTTGAGCATCGTGGTTTTACCGCAACCAGATGGGCCGATGAAGGCAGTGATCTGCTTGGGCTTGATATCAAGGCTGATGTTCTTCAAGGCCTGGAAATCATCGTAATAGAGATTCAAATCCCTGATAGACAGGCTGCCGCTTGTATCTAATAGTGCATCAGCCACGACCTGCTCCCTTCGTAAGTCGTTTGGCAACAGCCGCCGAGCCCGCGTTGATCAACACAACAAGTAGCAACAAGATAACAGCTGTAGCGTAGGTTTTATCAATATGGAGACCCTCGCTGGCTAAGACATACATATGCACAGAAAGAGTTCGCGTGGAGTCGAACACGCTAGAGGGGATTGCCGTCACCGTACCAGCAGTGTAGATGAGCGCCGCGCTTTCACCAACTACACGGCCAATCGCCAAGATAACGCCAGCCAAGATGCCAGGTATCGCCGAGGGAAGCAGAACGCGGAACACTGTGCGCAACCGTCCGGCTCCCAGACCAAAGCTGCCTTCGCGGTATGAATCCGGTACAGCCTTCAGCGCCTCTTCAGCCGTGCGCATGATCAGTGGCAATATCATGATGGCCACAGTGAACGCTCCGGCTAAAAGCGACATGCGCCAACCGAGGACAGTCACAAAGAACAGCAGGCCAAAGAGACCATAGACTATCGATGGGATGCCAGACAACGTCTCGGCCGTGACACGCACCAAACCCACCAGCTTATTGCCACGGCCGGTGTATTCAACCAGATATATCGCCGCCCCAATGCCAAGTGGCACGGCAAGCAGCAAGGCTAGGGCTGTCATCAAAACGGTGTTGATTAGAGCGGGCATCAGCGAGACATTGACCGAGTTGTACTCGAGCGCAAAAAGATCGAGCGAGATATGCGGAACACCCATTACAAAGATATAGATCACGATGAAAGCCAGAACACCTGCGGTTATCAGTGCGGCCAGATAGACGAGCGCTCTTAGTATCAATGAGCTGATCTTGGCGCCTATAGGCAGCGAGCTCTTCATACTCTTGCCCTTCTCTTAAGCAGGCTGAACAGCAGATTGATTATGAGGATGAAGACGAAAAGCACCACTGCTGTGCCGATGAGGGCTTCGCGATGAAGATCGGCGGCGTAACCCATCTCCAAAACGATATTTCCAGTCATCGTCCTGACTCCGTCCATGATGCCCTGCGGCAGGCGCACTTGGTTGCCGGCTATCATCACCACTGCCATGGTCTCACCTATCGCACGACCTACGCCCAAGATGATCGCGGCCATGATACCAGAGACTGCTGCTGGCAAGACGATGCGGAATACGCAGCGCTCGTGATTCGCCCCCAACGCCAATGCGCCTTCATAGTAGTTCTCGGGAACAGCATCGAGAGCCGATTTTGAGACGGTGATGATCGTGGGCAGGATCATGATGCCCAAGATGATCGAGGCTGCCAGTATGCCCATGCCCTGAACGCCAAAGACAGCGCGGATAATCGGTACGATCATCACCAGCCCAAAGAATCCATAGACAACCGAAGGAATCCCAGCCAACAGCTCGACTCCCGGCTTAAGTATCTTCACGATCTTCTTGTGGGCAAAGCGTGAAAGGAATATGGCGCAGAACAAGCCCAAGGGTACGCCAATAACCAGCGCACCAGCCGTAACGTAGATACTGCCGATGATCATGGCAAAGATGCCAAATTCGTCATTGGACGGCCGCCAGACGTTGCTGGTTAAGAATTCGATAGGACCTATCTTGAGTATCGCGGGGATTCCGTTGATGAAAAGGAATATACATATCAGGGCTACCGCGACTATACAGACCGTCGCGGCAACCATGAATACGATATGTGCTATGCGTTCTTTGAACGCGCTCATAATGGCTTAGAGATCCTTCCAGTTTGTGACCTCACCTAGGAAGATCTTCTGTACCTGCTCCTTGGTGAGTCCATCGATGGCGCTCTGTGGGTTGACCACTACGGCGATTCCGTCAATCGCGATGACCGTAGGAGTAACGCCCTTCTCAAGCTCGCTGTCCTTGAGTTCACGCGAGGCCATACCAATGTCGCAGACACCATCGACGGTTGAGGAGATCCCAGTACCTGAATCTGAGGTCTGGATCTCTACCTGCACATCAGGATTGGCTTTTGCATAGGCTTCCTTGAGCTTCTCCATCACCGGTGACACCGAAGAGGATCCGGCTACTACAACTTTGCCATTGGCACCAGCTGCCTTTTTATAGGCAGGAGCGTTGGCGTTGACCGCGATGGTGTTGTTCTCAACGGCAACCTTCTGCCCATCAGCGCTAAGTATGAAGTTGATGAAATCCTGCGCTGCCGCGCTTGGGGTACCCTTGGTGACGATATTGAACGGACGGGAGATCTTGTAGTCCCCTGACGTCACGTTCTCAGGTGTCGCCTCGGCACCATCGATTTTCAGCGCCTTGACGGTGTCGTTAAGCGAACCCAGCGAGATGTAACCGATAGCATTCTTATCGCCTGCTACAGTGGTGAGCATGACAGAGGTGGAGTTGGTAACCACGGCGTTGGTGGTGGTAGCGTCGATCTTCTTGCCGTCAGCATTCTTTGTCTGCACCTCGAATATCTCCACGAATGCGCCACGGGTTCCAGAGCCATCTTCACGCGAGATAACATTGATGGGGGCATTGGTATCTGCCGTCGCAGAGCCTGTCCCTCCTGTTGAGTTGGTGCCACCCGAGGTAGTTGAGCCGCCCGCGCAACCAACCAGCCCAGCAGCCAGCAGCATCGCCGCCATACTCAGACCAACGATATTCCTGATCTTGAACTTCACGTTTTCTCCTTACTTTGATCCGCACTTTGTGCTTCTGTACTCCGTTGGCTTATTGACGATGGCAATCATCGTATCGAGCGCAGAGCACGTTGCATCCTTATGCACAATGATAGGTAGTGGAAATCAAGTGCAGATTTGGCTACTATCAAATCTGTGTAAAATCTGAGTGCCCAGAACTACCCTTACGGAGCGATATGAGAAGATTGCCTGCGTCTCAACTGATGCTCATGCTTGCCTTTAGTACGATACTGCTCGTCCTCTGCTGCCTTGGATATGGCTGCAGTTTTCTCACAGCACGCACAACAGCCAGTGCCGGCACGTTGAGTTCTCAGCTTCCGGATTTTGATGAGTCCACTACCTATGACTCCGTCATAAGGCAAGAAGATGAGCTGCAAGCTCAAGGCAAGCCCAAACGCGCAGATGTCGTGATGAGTTTTGTGGGTGACTGCACGCTGGGCGACATCAACGGCTGGAACCTGTTCGCCAACACCTTTGACGCTCAAGGTGCCCAGTACTTCCTCGAAGGTGTGAGGCACATATTCGCGGAAGATGATCTGACTGTTGTGAATCTGGAGGGCCCGCTGACAAACTCCAGTTCGCAGATAGAAAAGGGTGATCCTCCGGTCTTCTGGATCAAAGGTCGCCCAGAATTCATCGACATCCTCTCATCCAGCAGCGTAGAACTGGCGAATATCGCTAACAATCACATCTACGATTACGGTGACCAGGGCGTCAGCGACACCAAGCAAGCGCTCTCCACAGCGGGGATTGAGTACTACGGCTATGCGAATGTGTTCGTGCGCGAGATAAACGGCGTGAGGATCGGCATCTTTGGTTTCGCCTTCGATTCCAACGCCTACAACATCCAACAGCAAATCCAAGCACTCAAAGATCAAGGCTGCGAGGTGGTTATAGCCACCTTCCATGAAGGCCATTACGACAGGACCTACGATCCAACCTCCAACCAGCGCACTGCTGCGCATGCAGCTATCGATGCCGGAGCGGATCTTGTGATTCAGCACCATGTGCACAATCTACAGGGCATCGAGGAATACAATGGTAGGCCGATAGCGTATTCTCTGGGGAACTTCTGCTATGGCGGTCACAGTAATCCGTCCGACAAGGACACGATGATATTCCGTTTTGAGATCAATCGCAGCTTAGATGGGTTGGAATTCGACTATCAGGTTATCCCGGCCTCAATATCTTCAAGCACTGATCGAAACGACTATCGCCCACAGATCCTTGAAGGCTCAGAGGCTCAACGTGTACTGGATAAGATCGCCGAGATGAGCGCAAGGCTCTAGTCGCAGTCCTGTTTGCCACAGGCTCGTTAGCAAATGCCAGCAGCTTCGTTCATTACCCTAGTCGTCGATAAGGAAGGCACCGGTCTGCCGGTTCCAGAGCTTAGCATATTCGCCGTCTGACCTGATCAGTTGAGCGTGTGGGCCATCCTCAACAATCCTACCCTCGCTGAGCACGATAATGCGATCCAGACTGGCAACCGTCGAGAGACGATGAGCCACAACGATGGAGGTTCGTCCAGCCATCAGGTTATTCAGAGCATCCTGGATCAGCTTCTCGCTCTCTGAATCCAGTGCCGAGGTTGCCTCGTCCAGTACGAGGAGCGGAGCATCGGCTAGAACCGCGCGGGCGATAGCGATACGCTGACGCTGGCCACCACTGAGCTTGACTCCACGCTCACCAGTGATGGTATCGAAGCCCTGCGGCAGAGCCTCGATGAACTCCAGCGCATTGGCCTTGATCGCAGCTTCGCGAATCTCATCTTCGCTGGCATCCGGCTTGCCATAGGCGATGTTGTCGCGAACACTGCGATGGAACAGCAGTGGCTCCTGCGGAACGTAGGCTATCTGCTGGCGCAGACTAACCTGGGTGATCTGCGAGATGTCCTGGCCGTCGATAAGTCTGCGACCTTCCTGCAGGTTAGAGAGGCGCAACAGCAACGTTGTTAGAGTGGTCTTACCTGAGCCGGATCTACCCACCAACCCAATGCGCTGACCTGCCGGGATATGCAGCGTAAAATCGCGAAAGACCTTGTCCTGCTCGGCAGCATCGGCATACCAGAAGGTGACGTCCTCGAAGCGTATGTCGCCGTTGGTCACCTCGAGTTGATCAGCACCGGGCACGTCGGCTACGAGAGTAGGCTCGTCAAGGATCAGCGTCATGTCGTGCGCGTCACCGAAACCTCGATTGATGTGCTGGAAGGTCATGCTGATGCGATTGAACTGCATGGTGAGTGAATAGGTGTAGGTGAACATCATCACCAGCGTGCCTGCGCTGATTCCAAACCAGGCGTTGCCACCGGTAATGAAAACGACTACCAGCATCATGATGATCACGATAATGAGGCTGGTTGTAGCACCGCGTAGCGTTGAAGCCCACATACGTCGGGAATCTGCTGCTAAGACATCCCGATTGGCAGTATCAAAGAGCTGGCGTTCATACGATTCGCGTCCATAAGTCTTGACCGCGAGGATATTGGTGATACTGTCGGAGAGTTCACCAGAAAGCGCGTTTTGCGCAGCCGCAGCCTGAGAGTTGAGCGAGAGGATACGCCGGTACATCAGATATGCGACAATGACGTAGATGATCAACAGGACAACCAAGATCACCACGAACAAGGGAACCGTTGAGGCCAGAAGCGAGATGGTGAAGACTGCAGTGCTGATGATGGGGATTATCGCATAGATCAAGGATTCCAACAGCGTTGAGTAGCCATTGATGAATTTTTGGGTCTGACTCACCAGCGAACCGCCAAAGCGATTGGAGTGAAACGTCATCGATTGGTTGGAGAGCGTGTCAAAAGCGTTGGTTGCCAAGGCGTAATTAGCACGTATCTCCAACTTCCAAACAGTATAATCCTGCAACTTGCTGGCGAATTGGCCAAAGACATTAGCACCGATGAGCATCAGGATGTAAGGACCAAACACCGGTAATATCTGGTCTGACGAGACAGGCTCGGCACTGATACGATCGATTACCTGTGCCACCACATACGGGTTGGCGAATGAGAGGAAGAACACAAATCCCAGAGTAGCCAGTATAGACACCAGGAACATCGGCCACTGTGTTGCCGTGACGCGCCAATAGTAGACAAGCGTACGAAAAGTAGTGGAAGGCTTTCTAGCTGCTTCCTTGTTGTGCTCTTTGTTCTCTTCTGTCACAAACTGCTCCTGAGTGTCCTGGTAGTACTGTCTCATATCTGCTAAAGCGTTACCCGGCCTACTTGACAGCCAGCTCGGTTGGATTAATGCGCTGTAAGCGTTCAACAGCTAAAATCAGCACCTGATAGAATGTAGTCTGCTTACGATTATAACCGCACCTGCAAGGTAACAATATGACACAGTTGCAGTTCTTCCAATACGGATCAGTAGAAGTCGAGTGGCTTAAGTCCCGCGATGCCAGTTTGGGTGCGGTCATCGATCAGATTGGGCACATCGAACGATCTGTTACTCCGGATCTGTTCACGGCACTGGTCTCATCCATCGTTGCGCAGCAGATCTCGGCCAAGGCCAACGCAACCGTCTGGGGCAGGATGCGGGAGTTGCTGGGAATCGTATCCCCCGAGACTATCAGCGCTGCCTCTGTCGAGTCTCTGCAGGCCTGCGGCATGACGATGAGGAAGGCTGTCTACATCAAGGAGGTCGCCGAACTGGTTGCCAGTGGCGAGCTGGATCTTGAGAACCTGCATCAACTCTCGGATCAAGAGGTCTGTGACCAACTGGTTCAGATCAGGGGTATTGGTGTGTGGACCGCCGAGATGCTTTTAACGTTTTCCATGCAACGTATGAACATCATGAGCTGGGGCGATTTGGCGATCCAGCGGGGACTGCGTATGTTGTATCGCCATCGCAAGATCACGCCGGCACTCTTTGCCAAGTACAAGCGGCGTTATTCTCCGTATGCCACTGTCGCCAGCCTCTATCTTTGGGCGATTGCCGGTGGAGCCACCAATCACCTGAGTGATCCAGCAGTCAAAGCTAAATCTGATAAGTAAAAAAACTGCCAAAAGGGAGAGCTGCACTCAGATTAAACCTGAGGCAGCCCTATGTTGCAGCTATTAATGCTACGGGATGAAAATGGGGAATCAGCACTAGCTTACCAGGCGCGGCGCTGTCCCCCCTGGCGCGTTGAGGGACCGATATTGGGTCGACGCTTACTGCTCGATCTTGGTTTTGCTGAGATGTTGACTACTTCCTTGGGAGTGAAGCCCACAGTCTTGAAGGCGGGGATCTTCATGCCAACCAGCTTCTCAATGCTGCGTAGGGCGTCACGGGACTCATGGCTGACAAAGGAGATCGCGTCTCCGGCTTTGCCGGCACGACCGGTACGGCCGATACGATGTACGTAATCCTCGGGACAATCGGGCAGATCAAAGTTGACGATGTAATCGACACCGGAAACATCGATACCTCTAGCCAGCACGTCGGTAGCCACTAGGATATCTGTCTTGCCGCGCGTAAAGTTCTCCAGCGCGCGCTTTCTTTGTGCCTGCGACTTGCCTGAGTGGATAGCCTCGGCATCATAGCCGGCGCCACAGAGTTGCTTTGCGCATCTGTCTGTACGGCTCTTGGTGCGGGCGAATACGATGATGCGCTCGCTACCGCGTGATTCCAGGATCGAGCAGAGCAGGTCGTGCTTCTCCATCTGCGCAACCGGGACGATGAACTGATCAACCATATCGGCTGTCTCGCCCCTATGGGCAACCTCGACATAGGCCGGGTTCCTGAGGATGTTATCAACGGTCTTGGCGACATTGCGGTCAATGGTTGCCGAGAACAGCAGGGTTTGCCTGCTCGCAGGAGTCAAGGCGATGATGTCCCTGACGGTTGGCCAAAAGCCCATGTCAAACATGAAGTCAGCCTCATCAAGGACAAGCGCCTCGATATTGGCCACGCTCACAGCGCGACGATCGATCAGGTCCTTGAGACGTCCCGGCGTGGCGATGAGTATGTCGATGCCGCGCTTCAGAGCCTTGAGCTGCGGCGCGTAGGACATGCCACCGATCACTGTTGTCACTCGGTGCCCTGTGCTTCTGCCCAAGGCTGAGCAGACCGATTCGATCTGACAGGCAAGCTCCCTGGTGGGAGTGATGATCAGGATAGACGGTGAATTACCGTTCTTTGAGCGCTTGATGCGGTCGATAAGCGGTAGGACGAAGGCAGCAGTCTTACCGGTTCCGGTTTTTGCAGCTGCGACAACGTCGCGTCCCTCCATAGCAAGAGGGATTGCCTCGGCTTGTACTGGCGTCGGGTTCTCGTAACCCAGGCGCGCGACAGCGCGTAGGGTTGCCTCGGACAGACCGAGGTCCTTAAAGGTTTTTTCCATTATTCTCCATACGATAGTTACTTAATGTGCAGCAAGAAGCAGCGCATCCGTGCGCTTTACATGAGCAGCTTCAATGGCACAGAGGAGTGATGCAAAGAAAGAATTTCGTGTTAAGCGTTGCTACATTATGATGGTTTTGGTGTCATTTGGCCAGCTCAAGGGTAAACTTGTTTGTGATTTGTGCAAAAGAACACAAGTATGGAGTGAATATGCAGGATATATTCTTGGTGAGCGGCGGTCTTCTCTTCATCTTCTTGATGACCAGTCTTGGAGCCGCAACGGTTGTTTTCTTCAAAAAACCTTCAGACAGTAGTGGTGTCATGCAGCGGGTCTTCCTCGGTTTCGCAGCAGGGGTGATGATTGCTGCATCTGTCTGGAGCCTGATAATACCCGCAATCGAAGAGGCAGAGGCTGCTGGTCAGGTTGGCTGGATACCTGCTGCCGGCGGCGTGATCCTAGGTATCGCCTTCCTCTTTCTGCTGGACAATCTTATCCCTCATATCCACCCCTCGTTAAAGCAGGCCGAGGGACCATCTTCCTCGCTACGACGCTCAACGCTGCTCTTCCTCTCGGTTACGCTGCACAACATTCCCGAAGGTCTGGCAGTTGGGTTGTCGTTCGCGCTTGCTCTGCAAAACCCTGGTGAACCCGCTTTCATGGCTTCTGCTATTGCTTTGGCCATCGGTATTGGCATCCAGAACTTCCCGGAGGGTGCTGCCATCACATTGCCCCTGCGGCAGGAGGGTTTGAGCCGGAGTAAGGCCTTTGGTCTTGGTCTGGTATCCGGCATCATGGAACCGATCTTTGGCATCTTGGCCATACTCGCAGCCGCGTTCATCTTGCCGGCGATGCCCTGGCTGCTCTGCTTCGCGGCCGGTGCCATGCTCTATGTTGTGGTTGAAGAGCTTATCCCCGAGGCTCACCTTGGCGAGCACTCACATCCGGGCACATTTGGTGTGCTTGCCGGTTTTGTGATCATGATGATATTAGATGTCGCACTGGGCTGACAGCAGAGACTTATGACGATGGCCCCACCCCACATCGGGGCGGGGCCATCCGGTCCCACACATCTATCTCAATGCTAACCTCGTTGTCCACTCATGTCAGGCTCAGCTTATATCAGCTTAGCCCTTGACGTAATCTGCCATGGCCTTACCACAGAGATAGCCTGATGTCACCGTGTTCGCAAGACCGATGCCGTCACCAACATACGTGTCGTTGAAGAGATTGGACGCTGCTTCTACTCCGGCCGCATACAGGCCGGGAACGGGGGTACGATCATCTTTGAGCGCCTCATATTTGACGGAAGTCTGGATACCTCCCCAGGTGCAGAGGTTGTTCTGTTCGGTGGTAATCGCGTAAAGCGGTCCGTCTTGGCCATAATCCAACAAGAACTCCGCCGCCTTGTTGAACTGAGTATCTTTCTTTTCGGCAGTGAACTTGAGGTAATTGGCGTAGGTCTCGGAGAAGATGCCCACGTCCATACCGGCATTTGCTGCCAGTTCTTCGGGAGTCTCTCCCTTGAAGGCAGCGCCAACCTCGACAGCCTTGTCCAAGACGTCATAGACACCAGCCCATGGAGTCTCGGGTGTGTAATCTGGTGGCTGGAATTCGGGCGGCATACCTGGTTGTGCCATCTGGCCAATACCGGCAAGTCCACCAGCCTCAAGAGCGTCAATGATCTTCTTGGAGAGGATAACGTAGTGGAACGGTCCCTGATAAGCTCCCGAATAAGCAGCGGGAACAGCTGCCAGTACGAGGGACTCATCACGGAAACGGGTTCCCTTGGCGCCGACATTGAGCAACATGGGCAGATAGCCAACCATCATCGGATACTTAGCCGGTAGCGGATCGAAGACCGGCATCAGGTCGTTTGTGGCTCGAGCCAGCGTCTGGTGCAACATCAGACCACCAAAGTTGTCCGGTATCCAAGCGCCGGCGTCCCAAGCCATCGCTAAACCTTCGCCGACGTTTTGGGTAAGACCGCCGTTGACACCGCCAAAACCAGAGGCGGATAACACCAGATCGTAGTTTCCGCCATAGCCTCCAGTTGCAATTGAAACCGCCTTGGCATTGATCTGTATACCTTTGCCTTTACTGTCAGCCACGATAGCACCGGTTACCGCGTCACCGGTCTTCACCAAGCTCTTCGCTGTATGCTCAAGCAGCAACTTGCCGCCTTTGCCTTCTGTAGCCGCTGTGACATGCTCCAGCCAGAAGCCCGGACGCCCAGCATAATCTGGCAGCATCATGAATCCGTTACCCCAACCCAAGGGAATCAGCTGCAGGCCATAGTTATCCACAAGCCAATCATATGCCTCGCCTGAGCTCATCAGCAACTGACGGATAGCTGCCGCGTCGACACGCCAGTGCGAGTCGGCAACCCAGTCTGCAATGTGAGCGTCTGGATCGGCGATCCCAAAAGTTGGGTCGTCTTTGGGGGCATACTTTGAGTTGACTGTGCAACTTGCCCAAGACAGGTTGTAACAACCTCCAAGCACCGACATCTTCTCGACGAGTATGACCTTGGCTCCCTCTTCGGCTGCGCGTAGTGCCGTGCAACAACCCGACGCTCCGCCACCAATAACCAATACATCGCAATCCAGTGTTTCCTCGGCCTTGATCTGCTCAATCGCAGGCAGGCCTTTGATCAGTTCCTTGGATGGACCACTCGGTGTCGCAGTGCCTCCACCGGCAGAACCTCCGCCGGTAGTACCGCCACCAGTAGAACCTCCACCTGCCGGCGAACAGGCGCTCAATGCTCCGGCTGCTGCCGCTCCAACCGCACCGGCCGCAGCTACCCGCAAGAACGTTCTACGGGGCACTCCCTGTTGCGCCTTATCCCACTTATCTTCCATACTGGTTCCTCCTTGTCTTTGAACCCTTATAGACGGAGAGTGCATCTCTCCAACTTATATAGTAGTAGGCTAAAACCGTGCTGTATTCACATGGATTATGTGAGATTCGACAACTTCTCCTGCTTTGGCTTTCTCTCTTCTTCACACTGGTAACTCCACAGTTAAGTTGCCGCCCACGAGTCGTCTCAAGCGCTCGATATGCGGCATCTCGTAAATGACTATTGACTTTCACTCGAGAGGATACTACTGTAGGTTGTATGTTAAACGCTGCTTAAACACAATATGTTGTTAGCTCGGGTTATGGGAGACGCAAAATGCCACTTACACAAATCCTTAAAAGAGATAGAATCGCCGTTCCCTTCAAGCAGGAGAAAATCGTTCTCGCCATCTTCAAGGCCGCTTGCTCGGTTGGTGGTGATGACTTCGAGATTGCCGAGAAACTCGGTGATGAAGTTGTGCGAATCGCTGAAGCCCGCTACCCGGATGGCATCGCCGATGTTGAAGGTATCCAGGATATCGTTGAGAAGGTCCTCATCGAAGCCGGTCACGCCAAAACCGCTAAGGCCTATATCCTCTATCGTGAGAAAAGACGCTCCGCGCGTGAGTCGAATGCGCTGATTGGTGCCACCATCAACATGTTCAGCGAGTATCTCAACGACAAGGACTGGCAGATAAGCGAGAATGCCAATACCCAGAAGTCGATCAATGGCTTGAACAATTATGTGCGCGAGGCCTTCACCAAGAATTTCTGGCTTCATGAGGTGTATCCGGACGACGTGCGCAACGCGCATCTTGCCGGAGATCTGCACATCCATGACTTGGGGTTCTTTGGCCCCTATTGCGCCGGTTGGGACCTCTGGCAACTGCTGATGAACGGCTTTGGTGGCGTTCCCGGCAAAGTTGAGTCGCGCCCAGCTAAGCATCTGCGCGCCTTCCTTGGCCAGATAGTCAACTCGACCTTCACTACCCAGGGAGAGAGCGCGGGAGCCCAGGCTTGGTCCTCCTTCGACACCTACTGCGCGCCTTTCATCCGCTATGACTCAATGGATTACAAGGCTGTCAAGCAGGCATTGCAGGAATTCATCTTCAATCTCAACGTACCAACGCGCGTGGGCTTCCAGTGCCCATTCTCAAACCTGACCTTTGACATTGTGCCTCCACGCACCCTCAAGGACCAGAGCGTGGTTGTTGGCGGGTTGCTCATGCCAGACACCTATGGTGACTTCCAGGCAGAGATGGACCTGTTCAATCGCGCCTTCTGTGACGTGATGATGGAAGGCGATGCCAAGGGGCGCGTCTTCACCTTCCCCATCCCCACCATCAACATCACCAAGGACTTCGATTGGAACAGTCCTGTGACGGATAAGTTCATGGAGATCACCTGCCGCTATGGTATCCCCTATTTCTCAAACTACATCAACTCTGACCTCTCACCCGAAGACGCGCTGTCGATGTGCTGTCGCCTACGACTGGATACAACCGAACTGCGCAAGCGCGGTGGCGGCCTCTTTGGCTCCAACCCCCTTACCGGCTCCATTGGTGTTGTGACTATCAACCTGCCCAGAATCGCCTATCTCTCCAAGTCCGAACCAGAGTTCCGAACCAGACTGTGGCAACAGATGAACATCGCTCGCAACAGTCTTGAGATCAAGCGCAAGATCATCGAGGATCAAACCGAAAAGGGTCTTTATCCTTACTCGGCTAATTTCCTCAAAGACGTTAAGGCGAAAACTGGTTTCTACTGGTTTAATCATTTCAATACCATTGGACTGATTGGCATGAACGAGGCTTGCCAGAATCTGCTTGGGGTGGAAAATGACCTCACCAGCAAAGATGGACAGGCATTCGCTATCAGGGTCCTAAACTACATGCGCGATGTTATCAAGGACATCCAAAACGAGACCGGCCATTATTACAACCTCGAAGCCACACCGGCTGAGGGAACCAGCTATCGCATGGCCAAGCACGATAAGGAACGGTACCGCGACATCATCACTGCCGGCGACGCTGTGCCGTATTACACCAATTCATCGCAGCTACCCGTTAGTTATACCGATGACATCTTCGAGACGATGGACCTGCAAGATGAGCTGCAATCGCTGTACACCGGCGGAACAGTCCTGCATCTTTATCTGGGCGAAGAGGTGAAAGATACCAAGACCGCCAAGAACCTGATCCGCAAGGTCTTCACCAATTACAAATTGCCCTATATCTCCCTAACGCCAACATTCTCGATCTGCAACGATCACGGTTATATCGCCGGAGAGCACTTCAGCTGTCCCGAATGCAATAAGGACACCGAAGTCTGGAGCCGCGTTGTTGGCTATCTGAGACCGGTGCAGAATTTCAATGAAGGCAAGCGAGCCGAATATGAGGAACGGCTCAAGTATGCGATCAAGGAGTAAGGCCGTATCCTCGATTACTCGGGAATAGTTAGCCAGGGACTGAGGCTCACACCCTGAGTCCTCGACGCAATCGATAGCGCAAACAACGATAGCTAGGAACAGCAATGATCATCTCTGGAATGGTGAAGAGCTCGCTTGTTGACTACCCGGGCTTGGTGTCAACCGTGCTCTTTACTCCTGGGTGCAACTACAACTGCTTCTACTGTCACAATCGCCAATTGATTGAAAGTGGCAGCGATGGAATCAGTCAAGATGCAATCGAGGATTTCCTGACCAAGCGGTCAGGGCTACTTGATGCTGTGGTAATAACCGGCGGAGAACCCACGCTGCACAGTGATCTTATCCCCTATCTCGCATCGATTAAGCGCCATGGTTACAAGATCAAGCTGGACAGCAACGGCTCTTCTCCCCAGGTGATCAGGGCAGTGCTGGAAAGCAGGCTTTGCGACTACTTCGCCATAGATTACAAGGCGCCCACCACACGCTATGTCGAGTTCTGCGGCAAAGATGCCAAAGCAGGGGCTGTTCTTGATACTATCACGACGTTGATTGAGGCTAATGCCAACTTTGAGGTTAGGACCACCGTGGTTCCTCAGCTAGGCGAAGACGATCTTGTGCAGATGGCGAAGGAGCTTCCGATAGTCCCACGTTATGTATTGAATCGCTATCGACCACCAGAGCTCTACCTGCCTCGTGACAGGGAGAGGATAGCGGCACCACCCTACAGCCAAGCACAGATCGAAACCTTCGCAGCCACGCTTAGAAAATGGCAGCCAAATGCGACGAGTTGAGAATTGAACATTATCTAGACTATTGATATCGGTATACTGGCAATATACGGGATCAGATTGATTGATGTGAATCCAGGAGGATGCGATGGCAACAGACAAAAAGGTCACCCGTGTGAAAACGGATGCGTCAAAGCTCAGCGAAGTTGAACAGGAGCGGATCAAGAACTACCAGGTTAGTCCGGAGAACAAGAAGAAAGCAGCCACTAATAGGATTATCGCAGCTGTACTCTGGGTTGTAGCCATTGGAGCGGAGCTGTTCACCATCTTCTGGGTGCTCAAACAAGACCCCATCATCTATTGGCTGCTCATTGTGCTAATCGTAGCCATCGCCATACTGGCCATAGTGGGCTCGGTGCTCTGGAAGAAGTCGAACAGACTTGATCCAGCGCCTCGTTCAGAAACAGTGCGTTTCTTTATCCAAAACCAACTGGGGGCGATTGTCTCCGTATTGGCGTTCTTGCCATTGATAATACTCATCTTCCTGAACAAGGACATGGACGGCAAGCAGAAGGGCATCGCTGGAGCGATTGCCATCGTCTTACTGTTAGCCGCGGGAGCTGTTGGCATCGATACCAAGCCACCGGCATTGGAGGATTACGCTACGCAATCAGCGCGTATCGAGCAACTGACTGGTCAGGACTTCGTCTATTGGGCCAAGACCAGCCAAAAGTATCATCTCTATGACGACTGTAGCGCCATCAACCGCGATGCGACTACCGAGATATTCGAGGGAACAGTGTCTGATGCCTTTGGCTCAGTCAAACTGGATCAAGATGATCCCCTGTGCCAGATCTGTGAGAACCGTTGGGTACGTGAGCATCCAGAAGGCGCGCAAGAAGACGCTAGCACAAACACCAGTGAGGACACTCAGAAACCTGGCTCAACAAACGACCAAGCTTCGAAAACCAACTGAAAGGGGCACTAATGGCTACCGACAGATTCAAGGGTTTCATCGAGCAGGCAGCACAGAACCCGGACATCCTTGCGCAGGTGGGAGACCTGGTCAAGGGATTCAACCAGAAGGACGACGGCAAGAAGGATGACCTGCTCTCTGGAGTTGTTGATATCGCCGAGAAGTTCGGCATCGATCTGACCCCCGACGACATCGAGGCGGATCCAAAGGCAGATGCAGAAGCTGCCGCGGCAGACGATGGCTTTGGCCTTGACGACCTGATGGATATCGCTGGTTCGCTGTTTGGCTCGGGCAATAGCAAGAAATCCGGCGCAGACGATGGCTTTGGCCTTGACGACCTTGGCGATTTGGCTGGTAGCTTCCTTGGCGGTAAAAGTGGCGACAATCCATTGGAGTCACTGCTGGTGCTGTTCAAGCAGTTCACCACCAAATAGGAAGCACAAAATAGGGAGTATGACCCACAAACTCTTCTCATCGGCATTCACTAGGCGCACTCTTTTGGCAACAGGTGCCGGCTTTGGCATCTGTTGGCTGGGAGATTCTTTGCTGCGTGGTTCTACCGCCTATGCAGTAACCGCTGAGACTCAGTCTCTTACAGGTGGCACTGCTCCTGATAGATCACCCGTTGTTGCAAGTGATCTATCAAGTCTTGATACAACGTCTACGCTCAGTGCCTTTGACGTTGATCGCGGCAATCCCAACTATCGCGAATACCAGCTGATGCAGCAGGCCATCATCGATGAGCAGGCTGCTCGAGACGCAGGTGTCTTCTCGGACAGTCTTCTTAACCCGATCAGACCGCTGGCAGCAATCGACGCACTGCCACGAGATGGCGCAATCAGTCGTTTTGCTGCCTTCAGTGATACGCATATGGGTTATTGGGGTGAACTGGGCAGGAATAAGACCTGGCATGCCCTTGAGACATATCAGGCTCTGGCACCGGATTTGGATGCGATGTTCTTGATTGGCGATGTTTGCACCAAGAACACTTGGGAAGAAGTCAACCACTTCAGGGATGGCATCTTGGATCCGTTGCCCACGCTCTTCTCTTCACGGCCACCGTTTCACCTGTTGATGGGCAACCATGATTTCATCGACTGGAATATCGAAGGCTTTGAACATCACTACGGTAAGGCTTTGCGCGCGTACAGGAACCCAACATGGCTTGCCAGCGATGATACGCCATTAGAAGAGGATTATGGCCAACGCCAGAACACTGTGGTAGATGTAGGTGGCACCACTGTCATCAAATTATGTGGCACAAATCAGCTCGATTGGGATTATCAGCCTTGTTATGATTTTCTCGCCGCAGCATTGGAGCGGGCTGCCTTTGAGAAACCAGGACATCCCATCTTTGTGATGGCGCACCATCCGGTTCCCGGTCTGATGATCAGCGATGCCGATGATGCCGGATACTATGGCGAGGGTACTTCGCGTGACCTGATAGCATTGATGGCACAATACTCTCAGGTGATCTTCATGGCTGGCCACACCCATAATCCCCTGCAGATACCCACCTCTATCGATACCGATCTGGGCTTCACTGCGATTTGCACGGCTATGACGGGTGCATCGCTCTGGTACGCCTGGGAGGAGCTGGAAGAAACCAGAACCAATACATCACAGGGCCTCTTGGTCGACGTGTTCGCAGATGGCAGCGTAAGGATGTATCGCATTGACTTGATGACAGGAAACCTGATGCCACATGTTTGGAACATATCTGCCAACACGGTGGCATTGGAAGAATTCAGCACCATACGTCGTCGACTTGCAACAGATGGACCAGAGTTTCCCGCTGATTCGATGATTACTTTCGAGAATCAGCAAGATCAAGTATTAGCCACATGGCCACAGGCAACAAGATACTCTGACGAGCAAGCAGAGGACTTCACATTCAATTATCGCTACACAGCTTGGGGTATGAAGTCAGGTTTGAGTTATGGCGCAGACGATTTCATGTCAGATTTCTATAAGTCGAGCTTGGCCGATACCGTAACGAGATCCGTGGCGATTGATGCCAGTGACCCGTGCGCGATTAATCTACAGGCCATCAATCCTTACGGTGTTGCCTCGACTCCGCTGACAACAGAGACGCCCTTCGATGTACTCTCGTTATCTGGAGCAGATCGTTTTCAAACTTCAGTGATGATCAGCGCGCGTTCTTATGAGAGTGCGCAGGATATCATCATCGCTACTGGTGCGGAGTTCGCCGATGCCCTCACAGCTTCTGGGCTAGCCGGGCTGCTGGACGCACCGGTGTTATTAACCGCACCAAACTCTCTGCCAAACGTGATTGCTGCCGAGATAAAACGGCTCAAAGTCACGCGTGCGCACATTGTTGGCGGTTCTGCTGCTGTTGGTGATGGCGCTGTCCAGGGTCTTGCTGACATTGGCGTGACTATCGCAGGCCGCTATTCTGGTGATAATCGCTTCGCTACCGCAAGAGAAATCTACTTGGGCAACGATGGCTGGGGCAGTCTGGCGATAATCGCCAGTGGTGCTAACTTCGCAGACGCCTGCTCGGTGGCACCGATTGCCTTCAGCGAGAAGGCACCTTTGTTCTTAGTTGATGCCAACGGTAGGCTTGATGACGAGACCAAGATGCTAATCGCATCGGGTGGATTTGCGACCCTGCTGATCATCGGTGGTACCATTGCCGTGAGTGAGGAAGTTGAGGAGTGGGCGAATGGTTTGGGCTACAGCCAAGTTGTGATAGGCGAAGCAGATAATGAGGATTTTGGTGAAGTAGACGCAGCGGCTGCGAGCGACGCTCCAAGCCCCATGGCTAATCCCCTAACTGTTGCCCGCAATGCTACTCCCCCAGCCGTTGTGCGTATTGCTGGAAGCGATCGCTATCAGACATCCGCGGCACTGGCGAATTGGGCTATCGGGAATCTTGGTTATACGCGCGAAGGCATGGCAGTGGCCACAGGCAGCAACTTTCCTGATGCCCTCTGTGGTGGCTATATGCAGGGCAAACGCAAGTCAGTACTGCTGCTGAGCGACACCGGCCAAGAAGACAGCTGTGCGACAGTTACCGATTCGGCTGCGGATAAGCTCCAGACCTTGGTTTACCTAGGCGGAGAAAGCGCGCTTGATAGGAAGACCCGTGTTGCGATTACCGATGCCTTGCCGGAATGAGCTGCGTAAAACCCGATGCTTAGCTGCGATGAACTGCGAAAATAGCGATTCTTTGCTGTGCTGTGACCTAATAAACACTGGTAGTATATGCGAGAGCAAACGGTAATGCTACGAGGGGTGGATGCAGATGAGCAAACGCGTGCTGGTTGGCTACGCTACGAATTTAGGCTCTAGCGTAAAAGTGGCAGAGAAGATCGCTGAGGTATTACGCGAGCGGGGATTTGAGGCGGACGTCAGGTCTCTCAAGGAATCTGCTGCGATACGTGGCTACGATGCCGCTGTGCTGGGGAGCGCGATCAACGGTGGTGTTTGGCTGCCTGAGGCTTTAGCGTATCTGCAAAGCAACCGCGAATCATTGAGCAAGATTTCCGTTGCGGTTTTCAGTGTGCATGGGATGGCCTTGGGCGACAGCGAAAAAGAAACCACTAGGCGCCTGAGTTATCTGGATAAGGTTCGCCAAGTGATCGACCCGGTCGCCGAAGGCTTCTTCGCCGGTAAGATGCAGAAGATGAATTGGCTGCAGGCTCAGGCATTCAAGTTCTTTGGTGGTACGGTTGTCGTAGGCGACGGCCGCGACTATGAGAAGATAGCCGCTTGGGCGAATGAGCTGGAGATCTGACGAGGGTTGGCAAGGCTATGCGAATGATCCTGTGGCTGGTGCTTTTCTCTCAGGGATTCTCATCCTTCTCCTCCCCGAGTTTCAAGAACAAGTACTCGATGGATCCACTGGCCTCAGGCTGACGCAATTCACATTCCCAGATCACGAACACCTTCCATCCAAGGGCTTCAAGCTCATTGGTATTCTTCCGGTCACGCTCTACATTCCGCCTGAACTTCGCTTCCCAGAACTCTTGATTTGATTTAGGGATTGGCAGATTGCATTTTGGGCAGCGATGCCAGAAACATCCGTTGATGAAGACAGCTATCTTCCGTCCAGGATATGCTATATCAGGTCTACCAGGTACTTTCCATTGCAGACGATAGCCGGGGTATCCGGCGTCCCTGAGCATCTTTCGCAGTATCAGCTCAGGCTTGGTATCACGTCGTTTGTTGCCCTGCATCGATTTATTCTTTGCCTGGACTTCCATATCTTATGCTTGTCCGTGTCGCTTCCTGATAACCTTGCCGAGGCGTTCTGGGATATCGACGACCAGGGCATTACCCATACAGAAGGCACGGTTAATATCTGACATACCTACATCGGTCCATCCTTTGGGGAAACCTTGTAGCTGCTCAAGTTCCTCAGGGACAAGTCTGCGGTAACGACCACTCGGGGTTGTCACAACATGCTTGAAGCGAGAGGCTGACCTTCCTCCCTCGCCTGTGAGTATGGTCCGAGATGGTTGCTCCGGCGAGTCGGGAAAAGCCATCCCGCCTTCAGAATAGATATACTCGTGACCCGTATGCTTATTCTTACGTGGAATCTTTTTACTGCCCTTGAGGAACTCCCACGCTGATAGTTCTGCAGTGTTGATGAAGAACTCCTCGGGTACCACTGTCTCATCCACCAAGATACTCCCTAGCGTTTTCCTTTTCCCTCTGTAAGCCGGAATCGTCTTCTTGGTAACGACTCGATAGCCTTGCATAGCCCCTGCGGTCTCGAAAGGTGAAACCTTCAGTCCCCTGCCAAATTCCTGCGTTATTCTATAAGGGTCCTTGTCTATGACCATCTCGCTGAAACCCTCGTCGTCAGTCACTATCGGAAACGCCTCCGAAATAACCCCAGAAGAGTTGATACGTTCCTTCAAGTCCCATTTCGAGGTCAATCTCTCACAATAGATATACACTCGCCTACGACGCTGAGGAAAACCATAGTCGGCAGCATTGATTACACGCCACTCAACAGAATAGCCAAGTCCTGCGAGACTGGAGAGCATAATCGCGAAATCACGACCTCTTTGCGATGCCGGGGATTTCAGCATCCTGTCCACATTCTCCAATAGGATATACTGCGGTTCCTTCATGGTTATTAGACGATATATCTCCCACCAGAGCACGCCCTTTTTACCCTCGATACCATCAGCCTGTGATAAGGGTCTGGCTACAGAATAATCTTGGCAAGGAAACCCGCCACAAAGAAGATCGTGTTCTGGAATCTCCCAAACCCCCTCCTGTGCTAAATCTAACGCCATGGCTAGATCCATATTCACGTAAGCATCTATTTCGGCAGGCTCATGTCCAAAACGCTGCAGATAACATCTATATGCGAATTGCCGACCTTCGGTTCCTGGAGGCTCCCATTGGTTTGCCCAAACGATTTTGAAACCCTTCTTCTTAGAAGAGGGCTTTCCTTCCAGTGCGAGACGGAATCCGCCCACACCAGCAAACAACTCCACAACCCTTATGGGTGATTCAGACATCAGACCTCTAACTTCTTGACGGAAATGTTGTTCTTATCAGTCTAACCGATCAAAGGGTTCCGATGAAGATTCAGCTCACGAAATTATCCCTCACAGGCCAAGTTCGATGATTTGCGAGTAAATGAAATCATTGTTCAACCAGAAACTCTGTTTGGTCATCCATTGCCCATCTGGCAACTCAGAAGCATCACGCTCAACATTACCCACAGTTCGCCCATCTAGGAATCGATATGCAGAAGTCTGTGCATGCGGGCGAATGTGGATAACAGCATTATCTCTTTTCTTCGGAAAGTTATTACTGTAGGAAATGTGGCCATTCTCGTCTACCTTCGACTCGAATTGAACACCTGTGAGCACAACACCACGAATTGCCTCCCAGCCACGGCGGACCTCTCCCTCTAGGAGCTGAGCTGGCATGTTCCAGAATGCGCACCCTTTTAGCCTGTAGTCCTCACCATCAGACTCAAACACTACGAACAGAAAACGGGTCTCCTCAAGGTAGTTATAAAGCTTAGATCTCTCCCATTCTTCAGCAACCAGTTCCTTGAACTCGAAAGGGGTTAGCGACATGGATTCGATGATGCGGCCATTAGCCTCCTTGCGAATCGACCTGACGGTGATATTGGCTTTAACGAATTCCGATGATTTGTTGTTCGTGATGCCGAGCATCCGATAAGTCAGTTTCACCCAAAGGCTCTTGTTATCTGGTTGATAATCAATACCCAGTCTGTCGCAGAGCTCCTTGTCGGTAAACCCGATATACGAATCGATTCGATAATCGACCAATCGCTCGAGACTAAGGTTCTGTTCGTCCTTCTCCCTGATTATAGTCTGGGCGTCAAGTGCATTATCGACAATTGTCCTGATATACGATGCTTTTAGCGCGAATGCTCGCGGTTTGGCTGGAATCTTTGAATAGGGTTGTGCGCGAGTAATGGAACTATCTGAACTCTTGGTACAGGCTTCCAGATAATCAGTATCGCTACCGGATATCTCGTGGGCAAGTCCATTGCGAATCTTGTTGACGATAGTCTCCCAGTCTTCTTGGATTGTAGGAAGGTCTTCCGGGGGAATTCTCCATAAATGGATTAGCTTGAATTCGTAATCGAAAGGATCTGAATCGTCATCATGCAGATAGTGCATCATGAGGATTTGACTGATTTTATGATAGAGGGTGCTAGTCTCGAACCTCTCGTTTACTACGGTCATAAAGTTAATCATGGTAATTACGAGGCGCTCCTTAGGAACCAGTTTGCCGCCTCGGATTTCTTTAAGAGGAGTGACCTTCAGCTCTAGACCGACTTCGTTGAAGTCCGGCTCACTCTTGGAATTCGGTTCATAGCCAAAGTAATAATACTCGACCGATTCACCAAAGCTGCCCTTTCCCCTGCGCTTGAACTTAAAATCATTAGGTATATCCAGCTCTTGGCGCAAAGAGGAGCCCCTGAGGTTCAGGGCATAATGAAAGATGTCATCGACAGATGCAGGATTATAGTCAAGGCCTGGCGTCGGGTGCTTCATTTTGACTTCCTTTAGAAACGATAAGTACTTGTGGATATATGTTCATGATATCAATCCAAGAAAGACTTGATGGGACAAGCCATTCTTTACACATATTATTATTCGCAACTGTCCCAAAGAATATCCGATAAATCACTGATACCTGCTGTATCTGAACTATGGCTCAACGGTAGTGTCGCGAATGACGTTCCTACATTGTGTCAACCCCCAATTCTTTACTGAATCGGCATTCGGCACGTGATCCTGCCTTAGATAGTCCCACACCAAAGACTAACTCATCGTTGACGAACAGTACCGACGCATGAGTGAGCATTACGACTGCGCCGTCTCGCGTGTTCAAGACAGCGCTTTCAACGACCAGCTACCGCTCAAGGCTATGGGGATCAAGAAGGAAATCAAAAAGGCCCATGGTTACTATGCCGTCATCGTCTCGTAAGACATTTACTACATCCTTCACGATAACGATTTTCTTGAAACTGTCATCAATACCCACAAGCGAGGCTTTCTCCTGTTTGCGTTTATCAGCATCGGGTAGAGCGTAGGCCGACTGAATGTAGTAGCGACGGCTGCCAAGGTTGGCAACGAAATCGACCTCTAGATTGCTTACGCGTTTTTTCCCTTTATCGTCTAGTACTCGTTTGCTTACCACTCCCACGTCGACAGAGAATCCGCGTGCGCGCAATTCGTTGTAGACAACGTTTTCCATGAGATGAGTCTCCTCCACCTGGCGGAAACTCAATCGGGCGTTGCGGAGCCCTACATCCTCGAAATAGTACTTGACGGGTGCTCCAATGTATTTACGTCCCTTGATATCGTAGCGCTTCGCTTCGTTGACAAGAAAAGCGTCCTGCAGACAATCGATATAGGATTTGATGGTGTTAATGCTGATATCGGAGTTAATAACGCTCTTGAATGTCGCTTGAATCTTGGTCGCATTGGTGAGTGAGCCTGTGGCCGATGCAAGAATGTTGATGAGATCTTCGAGCTCTTGGGTCTTTCGCAAACCGTTCCGCTCGACGATATCTTTTACGTAGGTCTCTTCAAATAGATTCGTAAGATATGAGGCCTTCTGCTCTTCGGAAGACATGGTTGCAACGAGTGGAAGGCCGCCGTATTCAACATAATCCGCCCAAGCATGTGAGGTGTCATCGCTGCGAGTTTGCATAAATTCAGCAAACGTGAGTGGGAAGATACGTATTTCGTCGCCACGCCCGCGAAACTCAGTTATGACGTCTTTTGATAAAAAACGAGAGTTCGATCCCGTAACATACGCGTCAATAGATGAATGAGCTAAGATTTCGTTTAAGACCTCAACGAAATCGGGCAGCATTTGAACTTCATCAAGCAGAACGTAGTGCATGCCTGAATCAACGATATGAGAATTCACGTAGTCAAGCATAGCGTCAGGATCTCGCAACGCGCGAGAGCTGCGCAAGTCAAGCTGGACGGCGATGATGTGGTCATCGGGGATACCCAATTCACCCAAATGCTCCCGGAAAAGATTGAACAAGAGATATGATTTCCCACATCTGCGAATGCCAGTAACCACCTTTACCAGGCCGTTGTGCTTGCGCTTGATGAGGTCATTCAGGTATTTATCCCTGCTAATTCTCATTTCTTGTACCCGTTTCTGTATCATCTACTGAATTATTTGCGTCCATAGACGTGATTTCGTCAATAGGATTCTATCATATTCAGTCTCCCCTTGCCTTAAACCACATGGTGTCTCAATTCAAAGCACTTAGCAGCCGCAAATTTTACTATCATGAAGCGCAGTTGCTAATAAAAGCGCTATTAGTGAAAACATAACTCAAATAAACGACACAGCACCCCTCGCTGCTTTAGAGCGAAAGGTGTTGCGCGATGCTTGCCGAGAAGAAGGCTCTAAGAGCATCAAGTGACCCCAGTGTTCAACTCCCGTACACATAATCACTACAGCCCAGCCAGATATATATCTGGCTGGNNTAACCAACTGAGCTAACACCCCGTATATCGCAGCAAAAATGCAGCGGACGTTATTCTACTTGGTATCGAGTTACCTGTCTACCAGTTTTTGCCAGATGGCGCTGATGGCCGTTTCGGTGAGACCTAGAAGTTGCCCGGGAAAGCCCGATGATGGCCCAGAGTCGACCCACTTTGGCGCTACACTTCACCTCTCAGTATGCTCAATGCCTGCTTGCCCACATCAAGCAGGTGCTTGTCTGAAGACGATTCCATCAGACGCCTGATCTCTGGCTCAGCCTCAACAATCCCCAACAATGCTAGAGATTCGACAGAGTAGTAGCGAACCCATTCGTACTCATCACTCAAGGCCGCAATCAGAGCGTCAGCCATGCCCTCTGCCAAAGGCAGACGCCCCAACGACCACGCAGCGGTTGCCCGCAACTCATCCTCCGGAGCTTTTCTCAACACATCCACGATTACTGCGCTTATCGAACCAAGCTGCCGTTCGTCCAAAACGCAGGGCACATCGATTGTGTCGCAATGGTCGGCAATCGCCAACATTGCAGCAATCCGGGTCTTATCGCTATTC
>DBPN01000038.1:0-17922 GCA_002305585.1 Eggerthellales bacterium UBA1419 | reverse complement strand
GCTGCATTCGCCCTAACCCAGTAGTAGGGATCCTTAAGACACTCAAGCAGTGGCTCGAGCGCGCGCTCATCAGCGAGATTGCCAATTGCCGCAGCCGCATTGCGGCGCACTTCATCATCCGCATCGAATAGCGAGATGACGATGGGGGCAAACGCGCGGGGATCGGGCATCTGCGACAACGCCATAATGACTGCCGCGCGAACCTCTGCGCTATTGTCCTGTATCAGAGCCATCAACGGTTCGATAGCTGTTACGCTGCCAATCTCCCCTAACGAGAAAATCGCTGCAGTCCGCACCTTGTCGGTATTGTCAGAGAGCAGACCTGTGAGGGGATTCACCGCCTGAACATCTCCGATTCGTCCCAAGCCCATTGCCACCATCGCGCGCGTCTCAGGATCGGGATCATCAAGCATACTGATAAGATGTTCTAGCTGTTTACGCTGTTCTTCGTTCACAAGCACTCCGCTCAATACGTTCATCAGGAAACAAGCCCCGCTAGGGAAAGCTAACCGCGATCGCCATTATAGATGATGATGACGTTGTCAGAGCAAGTTGACAAAACAACTCACTCTGACAAGTTGGCGCGTTCTGGAAAAACATTAATCCGCCAGAATATTGCAGGATTTCAATTGTGATATTCTTATGGAATAAAGTCGGTTTCGCGAGCAGATACTACCTGTTCGAGAGGAGGCAGGCGCTGACCCTAAGCTTGGCTGGAGTGGACATTCTTCCTTTGCCGTAGGAACGACGATAGCATCCGCCCAGATCGCTCCATCGTGTGAGTCCAAATTGCTTCATCTGTTGAGGTTCATGGCACGGTTATGACTATTACCGGGGATGAGAGGGAGGAGCCACCATGTCAAAGATATTCTGCCCAAGATGTGGTACGGAGAATGATGCTACTGCGCAATTCTGCGTGAATTGCGCTGAGCCGCTGGGAGGATTAGCAGGGTCGCCCGACATATCAACCGGAGAGCAAATTCCCTGGCAGCCGCCTAACGAGCAACCCTACGGACAACCCGTAGCACAGCCAGGCCAACAGCCGGTCGGTCAGCCAGTTGGTCAACAATACACGCAAGCGTCCTATGATCAACCCTATGGGCAGCCTCAAGGACANNCAACCAGCTTACGCTCAACCACCTTATGGACAACAACCTACAAATGCCCCAGTCAAGAAGAGCAAGACGACCAAGATAGTAATTGGTATCATCGCCGGTTTGATTGTCCTCTGCGGTGCGCTGTTCTTCGCTATCTTTGGTATTGCTTCGTGCTCAACAAATGCTATTGCCGAGGCTGATTACTATGAGATTGGTGGTGACAGGGTACCATCCGTCAAGCAGGCACTGGGCAAGAAGTATGAAGTAACCGGTTTTGCTGCAGAGAAGAAGGACGGTCTCGATAAGCAGGACATCGAGTTCAAGACTGATGGTGCGTCCAACGAGGAAATGAACCTCTACGCCAGCTATCTATCCTCACAGGGCTGGCTGTATGTGAGCGACTACGATTACTCTCAAACGGTTGTAGCCGATCCCGGCTACCAGATGGCTACCAATTCCGCACAGAGCGGATACATGGTAATAGTCACCATCCGCTACGAAGCCGGTAGCTTTAACTTGGTTATAGACCGCGGTGAAGGCGACCTGAGCCTTTACCAGGAGCCTCCCGCAGAGATCACAGAAGAGGCCACCGAGGGGCTGAGCAGCGATGCGTCAGACACCGGAGGCGGCATCAACGACTCGTCTGGTGCGACAGGCGGCCTAATGACCCAGAGCTATCTTGACCTGTTCGCCAGTAAGAACTATCACATGCTCGTACAAGTCTATTCTTACGACGACCCCGAAGGCACTTTCTCCGAGCTGTATGTCAGGGATCCCTACGTAGCCATGTCCTATGAGTATGAGGGTGAGGTCGTACGCGTCATCATCCGTGATGGCAAGGAATATATCATCTCCGATACCGAACAGATGATGATCGTCTCCGATTCATTGGACACCGTTGATGACTTTACCATGAGCGGAAACGCGGACCTCACGTTCGTGGGCTCGGGAAATGATGGACAATTCTACGGTGGCACATATTATTACGAGGCCTTTGAGTCATATGACGGCAGTACGGAATTATATTTCTTCGACAAGGGCACCGGCGACTTCATGGGTGTACGCACGATCTGGGCTGAAGATGACGTCATGGACATGGTGTTCTTTGAGTTGGACCAGAAGGTGCCTGATGATGTCTTTGCAATCCCCTCAAATTATGAGGTTGTACCCGGTTAAGGTTGTTTGCAGTGAGGGCGCAGTGTGGATTGACTGCTGATCGAGGTTGATGTGGTGGGCGATAACGGATTTGAACCGCTGACCTTGTGCGTGTAAAGCACCTGCGCTACCGCTGCGCCAATCGCCCACAGACCCACAGCAGAGGGGAATTATACCACAGTGATCACCGCTGCGCCGACAGTTAATCTGCAACCTTTTTCTAGGATATGTGAACCAATCAGCGCTAACCCATCTATCTGTGCTCTATGCTGCCCCCTGCATTCAGCCCATAGTGAATCACGAGAGAAGAAGATATCCAGATGATGGTCGGCGACATCCTCCTGCGGAATCACGATGGCGTTCTTTGCGGATCTGCCCACCGTTAGTAGAGCGCCCTCTGTTTTAAGCAGATGTATCTTGTAGGCGAAGACTCCCACCAGCTCAACGTTAAGGCAGACGGTGTCCCCTTGCTCATCTTCAAGCATTGGTAGCAACTCGAGGCGCTTCTCAAAGGGATGCAGGCATCCATAACAGACTTCCATGTCCTCAAATGCGGTGTCCTTGCAATAGCTGCAGGTTTTCATGATTGCTCCTTCTCTGTACTTGTTGTGGTTGTCGACGAATTACATTCCTTCCTGCCTGTTCTTGCTGTAACGAGGTCGAGAGCAGCTTCTGTGTGCTCCCCCTTCCTTCCATGCAGGGTAGTAAGACTCAAGTGCTCCCCCGCGACAAACCAAGGTTGGCTTCCTTGCACTCGACGCTCGAGTACGCAGACTGCAGATTTTGCAGCCAGTGTCTTCCAGGGTCTAAGCCCGCGAACGGATAGGATCACCTGACCATGAGAATCGATGAATGCAACATCAAGGTCATCACGCATGAAAAAGGTGTGGATGCTATTGCAGGGGATCAACGCAAGAACCTCGCCGCAATCACACAGGAAAGCTCCCAGCAGGCCCTTGATTCTAGTGCGATACGAGGTAGCCAGTCTTATGCCTTTTGAACAGGGCATATCACATCAACTCCATAACGATACTTGTCCCGTTATTGCCCTCGCTGTAAATAACCAGCGCATACTGTGATGAACCCATGTCTTGGTTCCGGTACGTGCAAACGCCCTGATAGTTCTCACCTTGCCTGTACCAACCAAGATGTCGCACCCTGTTGTCGAACTCGCAGACGGCCTGCTCCAGCGGCGCATCGATCGAATAGCCGATTATCCGTGCGTTATCGGAGACACCGGTACAAGTCAGTTGCAGCCCTAACGTCAGTCGCAGCGCTGCAGATGTCTCAGTTTGCTCAGCCGCGTTTTCTGGGATCACACAGTTTGCCAACGCATTGTCTATAGATACGTCGCCCGTGGTCACATCCTGGATCTTGACGTCAGCGATACCGAGCGGGTCATTGGGTAGTTGCATGCCTTGATCAAGCAAGTAGTCCCACACAGCCGGCCTCTGCAGTCGCTGCTGTTCAATGTGCTGGGCGAAAAGGATCGCAGCTCCAAGCAGCAGGGCTACTAGGGTTACGGCTGCTACTCTAATGCGCTTTTGCGCACAACTGGTACCCTTCCGGTTCGCTCTCATAGCAACACTCCCGGCCTGAAAGGGTCGATAGTGTAGCTTCGCGTGTGCGTTATCCCTGAGAATCGAATGCCAAAGAAGCTATCGCCAAAACCCCAGGGACGATAATTTAAACTACAGACGTAGGTCTCATGATGCGGTTCAAGCGAGAATGTAGTACCCTGATCGTTTTCCTGGTGGACATCTTGACCTCCACCTGTTGCTTCGCCACCTGCTGTCCCCGTCGATCCATCTACTGTCCCCGCTGATGCCTGCACCTGCACTGACAGGTATTCCTGCTGAGCGAAACAGCTGCCGAGCAAGGATTGGACCGCCTTGACTCTGGCCGCGGTAGCATAGCTGCCATAACCCGGCGATGCTGCCTCTAAGCGTACTGCCTCTGCGCCCAAGCGATCGAAGCGAGCGCAATCACCAAGGAACACCATCAGGTTTATCGCTACTCCCACCACTGCCAGCAGGACCGGAATGCAGACGGCTAGCTCAACTGTCATCTGCCCGCACTGATCCAATCTATTCCCAAATCGCGTTCTCACCGCCACCTCCTAAAATTGCTCGCAAAGAGGAGACTGCATTTGCAAGCAGACCCTTACCTCGTTCAGAAACCTGTGGCGGAAGAGTGACTCTGATTGGGATCTCAAAAGAGCCGGGGCTATCCCCGAATCTGATGGTATAAAGCGTCATTTCGCTATCGAGGAGCGCGCCACCCTGTAGCTCGACCTCCATCAGTATTCCCTCAAAGGTGCTCTGCGCAAGGCTTCCGCTGCCAGAACCCGGGAGGCTTGAGTATGCCTGTTTAGCTGAGCCAAGCAGACTCAACGCGCCCGATTCATCCGCACCGATCACATGGGCACTGTTAACCAGCACCGGCTTTGGCGTTGAGAGCTTAACGCCTTGGAGCCCGGCAGATTCGATAGTCTCACTCAGTGCTCCTTCTGCCCAACTAGCCAAGGACGTTCCCTTAACTACAGGGATTTCACGCAAGAAATCGCCAAGTCCTCGCGCCAGCGAATCGACTCCGCCCGAATACGCCAAAAGGGTGTCTCCCCAGATGCTCAAGATGCTGTCAAAAGCTCCAAGCGAACCGCCGATCACTGTACTGGAATCCACCTTCTGCGTTGTGTTATCTAGGAAGGCAGCCAATATTGTCTGCCCTTCGCTGGCATCATCCTCAGCGAGCGCAGCCGCGGATAGCGCCACTCGGACACTTAGTGTGGTTTCCGCGGAAACCAGCGGGTTTGAGAACAGTGTTGGTATCTGGTGACTGCTAGTATCCAGCGCTAGGGCGATACAGCCATTCCTTCCCGGCGGTTTGGGATCGAAACGCTTACCGTCAAGTGCCTCCAGCGCCTGACCAAAGCTGTCCAAAGCGCTAGAAGCCGACACCTTGGCTTCACGTATCAGCTCGTCGTATTGCTTTGATGCCTGCGCATAACGCTTAGCAGCTTCAGCCAGCTTTCGGAAGTGGAACTCAAAGCCATTCTCGATCACTGACGAGGCGTTCGCCACCTGTCCCATGCTGTTCACGTCAAAGCCACACTGAGGGCAGGTTGCGAGCTGCCCTTGCTCAAGGGCAGCCAGAGAACCAGAACCGGCGGCCCCAGCTGCCTGATATGCCGAACAAGAAGCACAACCATGCAAGACACCATCGTTGCTGCTTGGGAACAACTCGCGTGTATAAAGCTCGGTTTGCCGTAGTTCGTCGTTGTTGCGTGGCATTATCGGGAATCTGGCAGACAGCACGCCGTTCTCATCAGTGTGCGCATAGCCAAGATCCATCTGTTCTACGGCATAGGTATACAGCTGTGTACGCGCATAGGATCTAACCTGCTCGTCAAGTGACGCGTCCAACGGCTGCTCAATTGCCAAACGCTGCCGATAATACGCTTTTGCGCGTTGGAACGCGTAGTCGAACAGCCATAACTCTTCAGAGGCGAAATACGGGTTATCCATTGCCGATAGGAGGCCAAGCTGCTTAGCACGCTCATACATACAATAGTTGGGGTTCTCTCCGCAGTCCGCCCTGTAGCCCTCGAGCTTGCTGGCCTGCATTTCCTCACGCACCTGCTCTGCGGCTTCGGTTTGCTCGGCTGTGCGCCTGTTGTCCTCTTCGATTTTTGCCTCTGATTCGCTGGCCTCTGAGTCATCGGGAAAGGAGATTTCTGAGCCTGATAATGGCAAAGGAATCGCCAATCCAAGATATGAGGCCTGGGCGGTAGGCGAAAAGGAATTGGCACTGATAGTAGTAGCAGCATTCACCACGCAGAGGAACGGCAAAGCCCTTTGCAGGCTATCCAGCGCAAGCTGAGCCTGTTTGGCACAGGTATCCCGAGCTTTGAATACCTTGTGCCCCAAATCCATCAGCTTCAAGCCAACTTCTTGCAGCGAAGGGATACAGCTAACCACGATGGCAACGCCAAAGACCGCTAATCCAAACAGGCTCATGGACAACACAACGGCATCGGCGACCCGGGCGACTATGAGATACTCCCCCACTACGTTTTCCGCCGCCAAGGCTCCCGCATCGGCAGCAAACTGGATATCGCCGGCGGTGGAGTTGATCCAGTAAATCTGCGACGAGGTGAACAACAGCGTGACAACCAGAGTCATCGCCACCACCACACCAATCGAGGTGAAGCCACCGTCGCGGTCTACAAAGCAACTGCCACTATCGTTCAGTCCCATTGCCGTGCCCAATCTGCCGCACACCCAGAGCTGTTCTGCCATACCCATGCTGGCTGAGACGGCACTGTCGCTACGACTTCCTGCGTTAGATAGCCGTCTGCGTCACACATCCCCACTAAGCTGCTTCCCCAGCCCAGCAGTGGCAATGGCCTGAGCTTGTTGGTTATGGAAACCGATACATTGCTGGAGCTCTCATCACCAATAAGTTCGATGTCCCAGGTCTTGTTGCCAACGTGGGCGTGGAAGATATCCACCGGTGGAATCGCTGCCAACCGACGCTTGATGTATCCCTCGTATTTTTGATCTGAATAGGCTCCCATAACAGTCGCGGTCGCCAGCAGCCGACAGCCCTCTGCTGCCGCATTCTCCATTATCATGCGGTTGTAGAGCAGGATCATCGGTTGACAGCAGACGAGCAGCAGCAAGAATATGACAGGTATCAGATAAGCAGCCTCAACTGTCGCCTGACCGCGCTCAGAATAGCAATACATCACCAACCACCCCAGCCGTATTCGTCGTTAGCGCATGAGAAGCACTGTCTGCGGCGTGGCTCAAGAACAGGCCATCGCCAACCCTTCCCGACAACAGACCAAGAACCGATACCACAACCATCAACACCAGCCCGATGATCAGATACTCCACTGTCGCCTGCCCTCTTTCGGCCACTATCTACCTGCCCTCTATCGGCCACTGTTGCCTGCTCATCGTTTAGCCACCGTCCTGCTTGTTGCCGTCACTATCGCCGTCACCTGCAAACGGATACCCTTACAAACCAAAATCCGGTGCCTTGATCCTTACCACCGAGACACAGAGTTTAGTGTCGTCTGCTTGAATCGAACCGATTTCCTGAGGTATCAGGGTTATAGTCAGCGCTTCATCTTTCGCGGTCTTTACCGCACAGCCCCAGGCTTCTGCCGAGATGTCCAGATAGCCGGCGTGTAGGAGCTGCGCTTTAGCCTGCTGCAGATCTGTGAGCAATCGAGCAGCCATATCCCTGCAGTCCTCATTGCTGTAACTTCTCCATGTCTCGCTGAAGACACCCTCCTGATAGTCAAGCGATGAGCAGCTTTCTGGCAGCGTCAGTGGACAGTCTCTTTTGATGAACGTGTTGTTAGCTGATGAGGCCGAGGATTCGGTTGAAGCAAGCAGTTCTGCCGAATCGGACGATTCAGCTATACTCTCAGCGATACCGCCGGGTTTTGACGCAGTAGGCAGCAGGGAATCGCGAGCCTCAACAGTGTCTGCAGCTGGTTGCTCTTCTGTCATGCCATCATCGGAAAGTCGCACGACCATCAATGTGAGGCAGGCTAGGAAAGCCACGAATACCAGGAGTAGCATTAGGATCGCATCGCGACGACCGGTATCCATTTCAGAGTCCATTGATGCCACTGGAGATCGCTTCCCAGAGCTCTTGGAGTTTGCCCCTGAATGCCGTGACCGCGATTATCGCGATAACCACCAGCACGCCCACCAGGATGGCATACTCAGTGGTGCCCTGACCTCTACTGTTGTTCAGGAACATCTGAATCCTCATCAGCAGCGAACAACAAACCCTCTGCCAGTCATTTCTCAGTACAATCAAACGCTCCATATCTACACCATCCTCTTAATCAAATCCAATACGATGGGGCCCATTACCAGCAATAACATCGCTGGAAGTATCAACGTACCGGTTGGTATCAGCATCTTCACCGGAGCTCTGGCAACCTTCTCCTGCTGTTTGGCGCGATAGTCCTTTCGAGCCTCCTCCGCTAAATCAAACAGCGTCGCAGTGATCGGCGCTCCAAATCTGGCCGCCCTGATCGTCACAGAGCAGAAGCGGGTAAATGAGGGTGTGGCGATCCTCTGAGATAGCATCTGCATGCCCTCTTCTCTGCTCAATAATCCGCGCTTCCAGGTTTCAAGTGACTCGCGGCAAACCTGTGCCAGAGGCGTTGAGAAGCGACTGACGTAAAGCTCAAACGCGCTATCGAATGACATTCCCGCTTGCATCCCTAAAGCCACCACATCGAGCAGCTCGGGCATATCGTGCTCGAAGCTGTTCACGCTCTCTTGGCGAAATCTGTGCTCCTTGAGTCTTCCTGCGGGAGCTAAGCGCCTGAGCAGCCATGCGAATCGGTTGCGCTTACATCTGAGTGCAGCATTCGCGCCAAAGGTATTCACACCTGAGATATTCACAGGCAAGACAGGGTTCGATTCTGAGTCTCTTGCCAGTGTGCTTGACTTGATGCGAGCAAGCCGCTTTGACCGGTTACTCGTCCTCAACTTAGCCCATTGCCACTCGAAGCTGGCCACTCCCGCGCTTATGGCTGCTAAGATCGAGATGGATATCAATATGCATACAGCGCCCGCGGTCATCGAAACCTCCTTAATTCAGCTTCAGGCCTAAGATCCTACGGATAGCGAGGATGCCCAATGCCTCCATCGCCAATGCAGTAACAAGCACAAGTAGACCAGCTGCACTGGCGAAGAAACTCTGCAGATAACCTTCCATCATCAGCGAAAGCACCAACATCAAGACTAACGGCATCAAAGTGACAACCTTTGCTGACATCCGAGCCTGCGCGGTTTGCACTGCGAGCGATCGACGCAGATCGAGCGAAGCACGAATCGAAGCGGCGGCGTTATCGAGGATTTGCTGCAGGCTGCCACCCGTTTGGTGTTGGATCTCCAACGCAACGGATACGAACCGTAACTCGGCAACATTCGTACGTTGTTCGAGCGCACTTAAGGCTTCCTCCAGGCTACGACCGGCATGGATATCGGCGTTGACCTGGGCGAATTCCCAACCCAAAGGATCAGCGACATCCATCGCGGTCTGCTCAAGAGCCTGTTGCAGAGAGAACCCTGCCGAGAAACAGACTCCGATCGCTCGCAGGGCATCGGGTATCTGCGCGCGGAAGCGTTCCTCCCAAAGCTGTATCTGCTTGGAGGCCCGAGCAAGAACGAGCCATAAGCTTGCTAGCGCCACGCCGATACCTACCACTATCGAGCCAGAGAATAATGCGCCAAGCAGGAAACTCAGCACCAAGCCAAGGAGCAATAGCTCGCAGATGATGCGCGCATCGCAACTTAATTGCGTTGTGAGCAGGGCTCGCGAGACAGATTCGCATCGCTTATTGATCAAACCGATCTGCACCAACCGCGATGAGACCGGTCTAAGCACCCTGATGCCGTTGCGACAGAGATCGGTTAGCAACAAGCTTGGTAATGATGACTTATCTGCACCCGATCCCTGAATTTCGCCAGAGAGTCTTGCGCGGGTCTGGACCCTATGCAGCAGACTGGTGGTTGCGTCAGCTAGCGCAGGAACTGCGATACCGGCAGAGATAGCCGCCAATATGACTGTCACGGGTAGGGCGAGAATGCTGGCATTCAGCATGCCTCCACCTCGCAATCCAGGATAGCTTCGGATTGCTGCCCTTGTTCGAACCAGGTGGGAATCGCGTTCCAGCGATAGTGACAGGCTTGGTGGTCCCAACTTACAAGAGCGTTGAGCTCAACTCTTCCCTCTGCGCCAGAACACTCGCATATCGACGTGATTCGACGGCTGCCATCATTGAAGCGATCCAGTTGGATGATGATGTCTAACGCAGATGCGATCTGCTCCTCTATCACCGAAACAGGCAGATCCATACCATAACGGCTCATCATCACTAACCTTGATACCACTTCTGAAGGCGAGTTGGCATGCAGCGTGGTCAATGATCCGTCATGACCGGTATTCATAGCCTGCAGCATGTCGAGCGCCTCGGCACCTCTACATTCACCGACGATAATGCGATCCGGTCGCATTCTCAGGGCATTGATCACCAGATCGCGGATCGTGACCTCTCCCTTTCCTTCAGCATTCTTCATCCTTGCCTCAAGCCGCACCACATGCGGATGGCTATGAAAGCGCAGTTCTGCCGCATCCTCGATGGTGATGATGCGCTCATTGGCGGGGATTTGGGCAGAGAGAGCATTGAGTAAGGTGGTTTTACCGCTACCGGTACCACCTGAGACAGCGATATTCCTCCTGGTCGCCACTGCTGCCTTGAGCATGGCTACAATCCTGGGACTCATGCTCCTCATGCTTGCCATCTCGGCGAGGGTATACATCTGTTCCCGGAATTTTCGGATGGTGACAACCGGTCCATCGAGGGATAGTGGCGGAATCACGACATTGACCCGATGTCCCTGTGGCAACCTGGCACTGACCAACGGGCTCTGTTCGTCTACCCTGCGCCCCAAGGGGCCAACGATACGCTCTATGACCATGCGCAGCTGTTGTTCATCCGCAAAGACCACATTACTGGATTGCAATCGGCCCGCACGCTCAAAGAAGACACATCGCGGTCCGTTGACCATGATCTCACTCACCGATTCATCCGCAAGTAGTTCTTCCAGTGGGCCCAGCCCCACAACCATATCCAGTATTTCCCTGATCAGCTCCTCTTGCTTGTCACTGGCAAACGCGGGCGCATGCGCAGACGAGAGTATCTGCCTGAGCGTATCGGCGATCTCACGTTTGGCGCGCTCTTCATCGCTAGCCAACAGTGCGGCCATCCGTTCACTTGGCATCCTCTGGTACAGACGATCGCGCAACCAAGCTCGTTCGCGTTGATACTCGACCGTTAGCCCAGAATTGCTTACCGGTTTAGAGTCTGCTTGCACGTAGCTAAGGAGCGACATGGTTCTCTCCACTCAGGAACCGTCGCAACCCAGAGAGATCAGGCAAACCGGGGATCTTCCCGGCAGCTTTCTCCCGCTTAGTGTTGATAAAGGGTGAGCCTTGGCCAAGAATGGTATCTAGCAACTCATCCAACGAGTCAACCAATGGACTCTGATCTGCCAACAGCTCTTCAGGAGCACCTAGGGCAAGTAGCTCATCCACCAAAGCGCCGCCATCAGCAAGCGTCCAAACGTCGGCTCCTGCTAATGCCAACGAGGCGTCCTGAGCGGTTATCGGACTGCCTTTGCCGCAGCGGTTCAACAGGAAGGCGAATCGGGTTGAGGGCACCTTCATCCTGATGCAGAACTCCATCGCCTGTTTGCAGCCCTGGATCGATGTTGCCCTCTGGTCCATCATGAAGATCAGTGACCGGCTGTACTGAGCCAGGACCGCCTGGATCTCTGTCCAAACGGTTCCGGTATTAGCCAAGATGATATCTGCCTTGTCATTAAGCCTGTGTACAAACTCGGGAATCTGCGCTGCGATCGATTCAGCCCTTTCTGGCTGTGATGGCGCGCTGGCTAACAGTATCGTGCCGGCTTGCAAGTCTGGCAGCCGCTTCGCTTTGATGAGCTCTTCCAAACCACTGCTCACTACGTGCTGCCTGTGAGCTTTCTCGATCATGAAGCAAAGGTCGCCGAATTGCAGGTCCAGATCAAGCAACACCACCCGCATATCCCTGCGCTGAGCCATCATCGCCAATAAAAGCGTCACGGTGCTCTTGCCCACTCCCCCTCTGCCAGAGATGAATGCATGCAGCTTAAGGTCCCTTTGGCTAACCTGACTGATTCCCAGAGTTGGTCGTGAAGACTCCTCCAGCTCGTCGATCATCTCGTCGAAGTCAAGATCGAAGGTCTGCATACCAATTGCACCTTGTGCTGCGTGATTTGACACCGCTGGCTCAAAAGGTTGAGAGCTACCGTGCCGGCGGATGTACTCGGATTGCTCGCGCAAGCTGCGACTGTCCGTGTTCTCACTCGTCTGGGGTAGCCTCAATGCTGAGCCGAGCATTTCTAGAGCTTGCTCGTGATTGATTGGCTTGCGGATACCTGCAGCATGTGCGCGACTGGATAATGATCCAGACATTTCTTCCACAAGCAGATAGATGTCCCTATCTGGACCATCGGCCGTCAAGGCTGCCGCCAGATTGATAGGGCTGACATCAACCGTGTGATCGAAGACGATCACCGATACGCTGGGTGAGCTATGACGCACCGCCCCACGACAAGCGGCCGCCGTTGCAAAGGTCTGGCAGTAACATCGACCTTCGGTGACCCTACCGGTAACATCGTACGCACAGGCTACAAATCTGGTTTCCATATCAGTCAGGCCTTTCATCCTCGTGTACCGGTTCCCCATCATCTGCATTCTCAGGCTGCAGGGTGTCTTCCTCGTGTTCCGGATCGACCAGAATGGGATTGCTCTGCTGTGCCTCGATACTCAATTCCGGTACACCGGCTCCCGGCAACACCAGATAAAGCCAGTCGTCACGAGAGGCTGCGAGGTATTCCTGCACGCGCTCTGGTTCAACAGCCAGTGTCACCCAGCTCAATTGGTTGCGCGTGCTCACGCTGCCAAACAGACCTGATGAGCTTTGTGCTTCCATCCTTGAGCCGTTACTGGTCTCGAGCACCAATACGCTTTGCCCCAGTAGCGTTACCTTGCTATCACTTGCCGCATAGACATTCACCTCTGAACCGGCAGTGATCGCACCACCAACTGCGCAGACATCCTTTGAGGGAACACTGATGGCACATAGGCTGTCAGGCACGGATACTGGTGTCGCCAGCTCACCCAATTTGGCCGCAACAACCGGTTCGTTCTCAAGGAGCGGCACCACTAGTGTCTTCTCGTACACCTGGCTCTGCTCTGTCAGTGCTCCTGTGGGCAATAGATCAGCTAGCCAGGATTGTGCCGAGACATTGCCGGCATTCAATGTTTCCCCAACCGCTATATCCCTAGTTGCGATGAATATCTCAACCTGTTCACCGCCATATGCAGTCAATGCTTCCTGACGTAACGAAGTTGCCTGCGCTCGTATGTCAAAGGCATACCAAGTCATTAGAAGCGCGGCACCCAGACCACAGGCGATGCTGATTATCAGACGCTTCCGATTCATTACCTTGCCATCCTTTACTCCAGGCCAAATGCCATTCCAGACGATGAACGCAGTATGGAGCTCGGTGTTGAAAGGAAGCTGAAACAGGTTTAAGGCTAGGCTGAAGCGTAAGACCGAGCCCAGGTGCGATGCGCGCTCATCTTCCAGACGAAGTGAATACTTGTGACTAGGCTGAGGCGTGCCCCTTAAACAAGGTGGCCTCCGCATTATGAGATTGTATGGAAGTTATCTTGTCCCGATTTTACTTGGCTTGAAGCTGATGGTGCCGGGTATGGATGCAGGACAGATCACAGGAGACATGATGCGCAATCAAGGTGCTGGTGCTGATATGCACGTCTTCACCGATCAGATCCTTCTTAATATGCTCTTCATCTTTGCCGCATTTCGGGGAATCCCCGCCCTCGTGCTCGGGAAGATTGGCGATCTTGGTGATAGTCTCGTTGATGATGCGCTGTTCCATGTTGGCGAGCTCTTGAGGTGTGTTGACATTCACGAAGGAACCACCACGAGGGTCGGCATGTAAAACCATCGCCGGAGTGAACTCAATCAACCTGGCTTCTTCGTACCAGATTGTTGCCTTGGTCTGACCCTGCTCCAATGCTGCCTCTATCAGGGGCAGACAGGTTTCCCGCCTGTAAACAGCGTGGAAGGGTTCATAACCATGGCTGGTTGTGGGAACTGCGGCATCTGCACCACTGAGCTCAAGCGCTTCGCACTCCGCGATGAGCAAAGGTGCGCTGGCAAAGACCATGTCGCAAGCCACAACGGCAACATAGGGATTTGTGGCTGCCTTCAAAGCTGTATATAGACCGTTGAGTGCGCTGCGCTTCTCATAGAGGTCGGAGACCAGACGCAACTTACCGTAGGTTACGCTGCTGCAGAGAAAACCCAGGCTCTCTTGGTCGTTGCTGGTGATGATCAACTCATCGGCAATATGCCCCACGCGCTTGAGCCCACGGCAAATGAGGGGCGCACCACAAAATGAAACTGTGGCCTTGGGGCGACCCATCCTCTTTGATTCTCCACCTGCTTGAATGACTACGGTAAGGGCTCTCATATCAAGCCATTATACTAAGGAAGTCATGTTCGAGAAATGATGCAATCTCTAGTATATTCTCAAATGTAAATACTTTTATACCCTGAGCTCGAGCCTGCTGCTCTATGCGGGGGATGTCTGTGATCACACCAACAATCAGATTCCCTTCACCGCCAAGCTCACGTTCCAGATCCTTGGGGTTACCCGATCTGAACAGCTCGATAGTGGGAAGCGATGACTTCCTGTAGCCCTCCACAAGGATCAGATCCACGCCATCCATCTTGGCCAGTATCTCCTCGACGGTAAATTCCTTTTCAAGTGTCTTTATAGACGCCATCTGATCGGGTGATGCGACTACCACAAAGGAACTGCCCGCTTGACGATGCCGCCAGGAATCCTTGCCCTCATAGTCGATCTCGAAGCCGACATGTGAATGATGCTTTACGCTGCCCACTTTAATGCCACGACTCACCAGCTCTGCAATCAGTTTCTCAAGCAAGGTCGTCTTCCCGGAACCGGAACGACCAACAAAGGCTACAGCGGGAATTGAAGTATCAGTCGGCGACATAACGCTCCTTTCAAAGAAGCACAGTGTAGTGCTTCAGGGCTTAAAGTGCCAGCTCTACGACTGAGCCCGCTGTTTGTGACGCAGCTACATCGATGACGCGCTGGTTAGTCGATCCTCGCCACTTGAGCTCTAGGGATCTGAACTCCTGAAGATAGGCGCCATCTACCAAGACATCGCACAACTCCAGTAGTCGGGCTGCCGAGGCACTGGGGATACCGTCAACAAGCTCCTCATAACGATAGCCTGAATATGCCCAGACAGACAAGCCAGCAGTGTGAACACGCTCTGCCAGCGCAATCAGGCTAGCTGCCTGCTCAAAGGGCTCTCCCCCACTAAACGTGATGCCAGAGAGCAGCGGATTAGCAGCGATACGCTGCCAAAGCTCTTCAACGCTCACTTCGCTTCCAGCTGAGAAATCATGCGATTGCGGGTTATGGCAGCCGGGGCAATTGCGGCTACACCCCTGGGTGAAGATAGCAAGGCGAATGCCGGGTCCATCGACGATGGAATCATCGACAGTCCCGGCTATACGAACGGTTTGTGTAACATCCACGCGCGTTACTCCTACAAATTATGCTTGACGCGGTCACGCTCTTCGGCACGCTTACCGTTGTTGAAACGATCAAGAGTACCTACCAGATAGCCGGTGATCCTACGGATGCGCTCGAAGGGGTAATCGCCTTCCTCGCGGCCGCACTTGGGACAACGGTCACCGATGATGCCGTTGTAGCCACAAACCGGGTCACGGTCAATCGGATGGTTGATACTGCCGTATCCAACGTTGCTTTCCTTCATATGGCGGATGATCGCCTCAAAGGCCTCGAGGTTATCTGAAGGGTCACCGTCAAGCTCCACATAGCTGATATGCCCGGCGTTGGTCAAAGCGTGATATGGTGCCTCCAGCTCGATCTTCTTGAAAGCGTTGATCTCGTAATAGACCGGGATATGAAAGCTGTTCGTGTAGTACTCGCGGTCGGTGATCCCCTCGATAACACCAAAGCGCTCGGCATCCATGCGTACAAAACGCCCAGACAATCCTTCTGCCGGTGTCGCCAGCAACGTGAAGTTCATGCCGGTTTCCCTAGCCTTGGCATCAAGGAAGGAGCGCATGTGGCCGATGATCTCCAGACCAAGGTTCTGAGCGTGCTCGCTCTCGCCATGATGCTCTCCAATCAGTGCCTTGAGCGTCTCTGCCAGCCCAACGAAGCCTAGGCTCAATGTCCCGTGCTTGAGCACTTCGCGTACCTCATCGTCCCACTTGAGCTTGTCAGAATCGATCCATACACCCTGGCCCATCAGGAAGGGCATGTTGTAGACACGTTTCGCTGCCTGGATCTCGAATCTTGAGAGTAACTGATCACAGGCCAACTCGAGTTTGCTGTCCAACATCTCGAAGAACAGGTCGATATCACCTCTCGAGCGGATGGCCAGTCTGGGCAGGTTGATGCTACTGAAGCTGAGATTGCCGCGTCCAGGCGTGATTTGCCGGTCCTTGTCGTGCACATTGCCGATAACGCGTGTACGACAGCCCATGTAGGCGACTTCTGTCTCAGATGTACCTTTGTATAGAGGAGCATTGAAGCTGGCATCGAGGAAGCTGAAATTGGGGAACAACCGCTTGGCCGAGACAGCGCAAGCCTGCTTGAAGAGATCGTAATTGGGATCGCTCGTGTTGTAGTTGACGCCCTCCTTGACACGGAAGATCTGGATGGGGAAGATCGGTGTCTCGCCATTGCCCAGTCCCTCCTCGGTTGCCTTGAGAAGGTTGCGGATGACCATGCGTCCCTCGGCACTGGTGTCCATACCATAGTTGATCGATGAGAAGGGCGTTTGTGCCCCAGCTCGCGAATGCATGGTATTGAGGTTGTGGATGAATGCCTCCATTGCCTGATGCGTCGCCTTGTCTGTATCGGCTTTAGCCTGTTTGGCGGCATAGGCTTGCACGCGATCGACAATCGCGGCATCGAGGCCAAACTCCTCTACCAAGGTATTCTTCTCGGCCACTACATAGTTGACATCCATTAACAAGGCGGGAATGGTATCGGTCTCTGCTTCGACTCTGGCGGTCAGGGCGTCCACTTCTGACTTGGTGGTCTCAAGATTTGCCAGTAGTTCCAAGGCGGCAATCAAGTTCCGCTTATAGAAACGGCGATAGGTCTTCTTGACTCCCTGAGCCATACCATAATCGAAATTGGCAACGGACTGCCCACCGTGCTGGTCGTTTTGATTAGACTGGATGGCGATGCAGGCCAGTGCAGAATAGCTGGTAATATCCGAAGGCTCGCGCAATACGCCATGTCCAGTGGAGAATCCGCCCTCGAACAACTTGATGATATCAATCTGGCAGCAGGTAGTGGTGAGCGTGTAGAAGTCCAGATCATGGATATGGATATCGCCGTCGCGGTGGGCCTGCGCGTGCCGCGGATTGAGCACGTACATCTCGTAGAACAGCTTGGAGCCTTCCGAGCCGAACTTGAGCATGCTGCCCATGGCGGTGTCGCCGTTGATGTTGGCGTTCTCGCGCTTGATGTCGGAATCGATGGCATCGGTGAAGGTGATATCCTCATAGGTCTTCATCAGGCGCGTGTTCATCTCGCGCACTCGGCTGCGCTCGGCACGGTAGAGGATGTAGGNNGTCCAGATCATGGATATGGATATCACCCTCACTGTGTGCCTTAGCGAAAGCCTCGGGCAACACGCACATCTGATAGTACTGCTTTGCGGTCTCGCTGCCATATTTGAGCATCGTGCCCATTGCCGTATCGGCATCGATATTGGCGTTCTCGCGCATCACATTTGAATCCGAGGCCTTTGAGCGGGTGATCTCATCGATGGTCTGCATCAATTTCGTATTGGCTTCACGTGCGCGGGTGCGCTCTGCTCGGTAGAGGATATAGGCCTTCGAGGTTTGGATGAAGCCGTTCTCGGCCAATACTGCCTCAACCAAGTCTTGAACACCCTCAACGGTGGGAAC
>DBPN01000033.1 GCA_002305585.1 Eggerthellales bacterium UBA1419 | reverse complement strand
AAAAAGATTCATATATCCCGATGCTTTTAAGCGTTTTCTGGTATTCAAAGGTCAGCGCGTTCAGGAACATGTAGAAAAACTGATTCGGGAGAAAGAGGCTGTTGCTCAAAGGCAAAAACGGATTGAGCAGGAAGAAAACGAGCGCAGGCAGAAATTGCTGAACTTCAAGATCTCCGCAAATTCTCACCTTGTTATGGACATTCCTTCTGAAGAAATTGACAGTGTTTTTCAAACGCTCTCTGTTTCGGCCGGAACATATTTAAGCGGAGCGTCTAAAGGATTGCCAAGAGTTTTGGATCGGGTAAAACCCAATTCCCTTTGCCTGATCACGAGCTGTCTTAAAGGCCAAGAGGAAACCGAGCGAAAGCTGGTTGGCGCGTTTATGGTGGAGGAAGACTTTTTTGGTGAGGAGGTCAGTACCGGGATCATAAAGGGACATCCGAAATACCATCTACTGGTACCGAATGATCGTTGTATATTGTTTTGGCCCCAATTGAATCGGGCTGCCCCTTCCCGCTGGGGAGGTGTTGCATTTAAGTACTGTTCCACAGCAGCGGCAAACCAGATGCTGTCTGAGATGGTCGGGGCAGTCTTCGAAACCGATCAGTCGGATGCTGTACAGGAGTTTTATCAGTATTTTTGTAAAATCAACAGCCTGAACCCGCTTAACGGAACAGGGAAACGCAAACTGTGCAAATAAAGGTACGGAGGGGAATGTCCGGAAAATTACGTTATTGTGTTTTAATACGATATTGTATGCATTTTTTCCATAGTTGAAAACAGTTGCGCACACCTAACATGAAAGAGATAACAGTTTCCTTGCTCAAAATATGTTGTTTCGAACGGTCTTCTCTTAGTGAATGCCGAAATGAAAAATGTGTGTGGTGCTGAAACATAACATAAATGACATAAAGGGGAGATGATTATGAATCTCGATAATTTCAGGAAAAGAGAATTTATACGAAGAGAAAAAAGAATGAAACATATTTGTAGACAGAATTTAGTAAAGAAGGGGAATCTCAACGATGCCCTACACATTGTTTATGTTATGACACATACAGGTATATGTGGAGGAACCAAAATAATTCTTCAGCATGCTAATCTTCTTATAAAAGCAGGACACAAAATCACGCTAATCTCGCACTTTGAAAAGCCAAAATGGTTTCCAATATATAATGAGGTAGAGTATTTGCAGATACCTTTTGCTACTGAACTCGCCACAGGAATTCCACCTTGTGAGCTCATAATTGCGACCTATTGGAGAGAAATATCAGAATGCGTGGCCAGAAAAATCGCTCCGGTTATATACTTTGAACAAGGGGACTTCCATCTTTTGATCCGGATCAATTATCGAAAAGGATGAAGCATTATATCGACACGCAATTCATACTTGCCGACGATATTTTTACTGTCTCGCAAGGCGCTGCTGATCAGATTGCCAAAGTTTATCATAGAAGCGCCATAGTTATCCATAATGGAATTGATCAAGGTGTTTTTAAACACACGATTTCAAAAGAATCCAAAAGCTTTTCATGTACTGTTTCACCTATACGTCTAATTACGATTGGTAGCGATAAGAGTATGTTCAAAGGAATTCATGGAATTAAGGAAGCTTTGAAGTTGTTAAAAATTAAAAATGTTCCCTATCGTTTTTCATGGATTACACCCGATGAGCCTGACGAATGCACAGGGGACGTTTATGTTAATCCTACTCAGCAAAAAATTGCAGAGCTCCTTGCCGATGCTGATATATACCTGTGCAATTCGATTTATGAATCGTTTTCGCTTCCGGTCTTAGAGGCTATGGCGTGTGGATGTTCCATCATAACAACCCCAAACGATGGTGTAAAAGAATATTGCGAAGATGGTAATAACTGCCTTATGATCCAAATGGAAAATCCAATAGATCTTGCGGACAAAATAATACATTTATATCGCGATTATAATTTGCGCCATTCTCTTATATCAGGAGGACTAATAACAGCGAAACAGTTTGACTGGACAAACATTGTGCCAGAGCTTTTGCGTTATTATAAAAGGTAGCTGAGTATAGACCAATAATATCTTAAGATGGAATCTCGAACTTAAATCTATATATCATAATGTTAGGAGGGACTATCAATGAATCGCACCAACCAAACAATAAACCTCGGAATAGGCCTTGCCACAGGCCGTCGCTCATTTAAGAAAGTTCTGCTTTCATATATCAGCATTTGGAAGGAAACAAAAAAGGAATTGCCAATAGGCATAGATGTAAAACTAAGCCTTTTTGTGTCCTATGACGTAAACTATCAAAAAACAAGCTCTAAAGACTTTACAAATCTCAGTCAGGAGATCGTTGATGCGTTTGATCGGATTGTGTTTATGGGAGAAAAAAATGCCTCCAATTCTATTTCTGGCCTGGCTGCTCAGGACGCTTTTTCTCCGGATGCTCTAAACTCGGTATTTGGTTCCGGATATGCCGGGAAACGAAACGCGGTCTTGTTTTCAGCCATAGAGCATCACATGGACTATTTGCTGTTTTTGGATGACGATGAATATCCTATGGCTGTCACCAACACAAAGGGTACTTGCCTGTGGAGCGGTCAACGTGTATTTTTGTCACACTTGAAAGAAATCGTCCATGCTGACTTGACGAACGGATATCACTGCGGATATATTTCGCCAATTCCACAGATTATCTTCAATGAACAGCTTCGCGAAAAAGATTTTAGAGTGTTTATCAAAGCAATCAGTAACGATATTATCACGTGGGAAAGCATCAGCAATCTGATGCGTACAGGGGGCGTCACATATGCTTCGACAGACATATTACAACAAGAAAAAGCAGAGAAAGTGCCTTGGGAAAACAATTGCCGGTTTATTTCCGGTGCCAACTTGTGTATCAATTTGAAAGAGCCCTTGCGAACCCTACCCTTTTATAACCCTCCGGGAGCTCGAGGTGAAGATACCTTCCTGTCTACAATGTTGGAGAATCGAAAGGTTGTCAAAATCCCTTGCTACACATTCCACGATGGTTTTTCTTATTATTCGCACATATTGGACGGAGCGCTGCCGATTCACTTGAAGCAGATTGCCGCTGATTCTCCGAAAATCATTACCCGTTTTGTTAACGCCTGTATCGGTTGGGTGCGCTACAAGCCGCTTCTGCTGTATATTACACAACCAGAAGAATATGAGGAACGGACACAACTCATTCGCGCTGCATTAAGGGAAAGTGTACCGGCTTTCATAAACCACTTTCAGGATGATCGGTTTTCAGAGATTCCAAAAGAGTTTGAAAAATATAGCAAAAACGTAAAAAGGCACCACGCACAATACATGTTAACACAAGTCACATGGGAAAAGATTATCTGTTTTCTGAGACAGAGCGATTAACTCTTTAGCTCCTGAAAGCCAACCGACTACCAGCTATGCCCCCTGCTCATCATGTCTTGACGACACCATTTATATTGTTCTCTTAACTTAACCGCAGGGGTGTTATTTATGATAATCAATCTGACGTTGACGTGCGGAGTTCCCGGGTTACATCGTAACTTAGACGATACCGAAGCTGTACAAGTTTTACGCGATGTGGCTGCTTTAAAAGTTGATACTGATGATGAAGAGTTGGCATCAGAATTCTTGTCCCATTTTATTGCGATAAACGGTGTGGATACCAATACTGTTCCAGAAAAAGGGAGCATAAATTCAAGCAGGCACCGAAAACTAATCAGCATTATTGCTCGTTAGCGATACCCTGCTCGTTAACGAAAGCTCGCCGACGGCANNTGGTGCATTGTATCAAAGTAGTGCAGGAAACACACATCTAAAAAGTCAATCTCCTACCCGCCAAACTCCTCTGGTGCACGCTCCGCTGCCGCGGCAGCGCCAGCCTCATCCTCAGCACGGATAGCCGCACGACGCACCTTGCCATTAACGGTCTTGGGCAGTGCAGGCACATAGGAGATGATGCGTGGGTATTTGTAGGGTGCGGTCTTCTCCTTGACCCAAGTCTGCAGCTCTCTGGTCAGCTCGTCACTGCCCTCAAAGCCGGGGGCCAACACCACAGTCGCCTTGACAGCGGTTCCGCGCAGAGGATCCGGTACTCCAGTCACAGCGCACTCACGCACCGCGGGATGTTCCAACATCACGCTTTCGATCTCAAAGGGGCCAATGCGATATCCGGATGATTTGATCACGTCATCGTTGCGGCCCACATACCAGTAGTATCCATCCTCATCACGCCAGGCTGTATCGCCGGTGTGATACCAACCATCGTGGATTGCCTCAGCCGTCTTAGCCTCATCACGATAATAACCCATCATGATGCCAGCCGGATGCGGTTTATCGTCCTCGACTCGAATGCAGATCTCCCCCGTTTGTCCGGTATCGCATTCGTTACCGTCATCGTCAAGAATCTTGGTTAGATAAAGCGGCAGTGGTTTGCCCATCGAGCCCGGCTTGGGAAGCATGTTCACACTGTTGCAGACGGTGACAGGAGTCTCGGTTTGGCCAAATCCCTCCGTGAGGTACAACCCGGTGCGCTCACGCCAGCTGTCAAACAGATCGGGATTGAGAGCCTCACCAGCAGTGACGCTGTATTCCAGGGAACTAAGGTCGTAGTCGTTGACGTTGCCCTGCATGATCAGTCTGAACATCGTAGGTGGGCAGCAGAGAGTCGAGATGCGATAACGCTGGATCAACTCACAGATCTCGTCTCCACTGAAGCGATCGAAGTCGTAGGTGAGCACACAAGCTTCCATCAACCATTGACCATAGAGCTTGCCCCAGACAGCTTTGCCCCACCCCGTATCGGCAATGGTGAAGTGGATTCCGCCATCGCTTTTGACGTTCTGCCAGTGTTTGGCAGTGCCCAGATGCGCTATGGAATAACCACTATCATGCAGCACCATCTTGGGATGTCCTGTGGTGCCACTGCTGAAATACATGATCATCGGATCGGCGGATTTAGTCTCTACTGGTGAGAAATCGCTGCTGGCAGCAGTAACGCTGGCATTGAAGTCCAGCCAGCCCTCGCGTTGGATACGCGTTGCGCAAAGCCCCTGCGCGCCGCTGAGCACGGCACCCTTTGCAGTAAAAGAGTCGAAGGCAGATTCGGGGTAAAGGTGAGAGCAATCGTCGATATTAGAGTCAGAACTTTTGCCAGGGTCAAGCGTGAGGGTCGAATGCGAGTTACGCAGCTCAAGATTTGCCTGAGATAATCCCTGCTCAGGCAAATCCTCGAGCGAGTATGTCTGAGCAGGCGACCCTTGCGCTTGACCCGCCTTCAGCGTCGCGATCTCCTCAACCGAGGTCACGCCACCACCGGCGCCATTGACCAAGATGCGAGTCTGCAGTGTTGGACACTTGTCCAAGACGTTGTCCACAACCTGCGCTATAGCGCCAACGTCGGTGCAGATTATCGTCTTGATGCCGGCGCTGTTGATACGGTATTCCAGATCATGCTCCTTGAGCATGAAGGTCGCGGGCACTATCACCGCTCCCAACTTGTTCAGTGCTAGAGCAGTGAACCAGAACTGGTAGTGCCGACGCAGGATCACCAACACCATATCGCCGTAACCCACACCCTGCTCGGCCAAAAAGTTCGCCGTCTTATCGCTCCAGTACTTCATATCAGCAAAGCTGAAGATGTGCTCCTCGCCTTCCGGATTAAGCCAGACCATGGCAGGTCGATCAGGCTCCACCTGGGCGATATCGTCCACTACGTCATAAGCGAAGTTATAGTCCTCGGGGTAATGGACACGAAATGAAGAGAGGACGCCGTCAGCGTCGTAGGCCTCTTCAACATACTTTGCGTGTATATTCCTCATGTTCTCTTCCTTAAATGGGAGGGCACGTCTCTGGCGCCCGGATTTATCAGATGAAAGGTTGGAGGGCATTGACGGCGCTTGTCAGTGTTCGGACAAAGCGCCTAGAGAATGCCGCTTTCCCGAGGTTTGTTATCTTCCTGGGGTTTGTTATCTACCTGGAGCTTGTCGTCTTCCTGAGACTTGATGACAACCGCCAGAAACACACAAGGTTCTCCACCAATGGCGATCATGCCGTGACCTCGGCTTGAATCGTAAAGCAGCGTATCGCCCGGACCAAGTTCCTGGATGCGATCCTCATAGGCGAAGCGTAGACGCCCGCTGATGATGAAATCTAATTCCTGTCCTTCATGATAGGACAGATGAATGGGCTTATCCTGCTCTTCTTCTAGATACGGAGCGTTCACCACGAAGGGCTCGCAATATTTGTTCCTGAAGAATGGCGCCTTGTGCAGATACTCAAATCCAGCGCGGCGCTTGATCGCAAGACCCTCTCCAGCGCGGATAAGCGAATAGCCGGTTAGATGCGGGCTCTCACCTGTCAATAACTCCACTACGTCTACACCCAGTCGCTCGGCGCATTTATAGAGGAATGTGAAGGAGAAATCCTGGGAACCACTTTCCTGCGCCTCGTATTCCTCTGCGCTGCGACCGGTGGAATCAGCCATATCCTCAATCGTGAGACCAAGGTCCTCTCGCAAGGCCTTAATTCGTTGAGCGACCTCTGAGACATTCGGCTCGGTGTGCGACATGACCTGACCTCCCTTACTCTCTCGGCAAACTGCTCCATTTAGTCGAGCATTATACACATCATACTCTCTATACCCGATTAAATCCCCTCATAGGATTTGACCTTCCGCTTGAATGGTTACCTTGGTTATCAGGGCATATTCTATCTTCGTGGACCAACTACTTACTGTATCCTGAACCTGTAATCATCACAAACTTGATTGGAAACCGACCTTGGATAAAACGACATCCTATGTCGCCCGTGCCGGCATGATCGCTGCAGCTTACGCCGCCCTCACCATTCTCAGCCTGCTGTTCTTGCAAGGTTTGGCCTGGGGGCCTGTTCAGTTTCGTATCAGTGAGGCACTCACCGTGTTGGCTGTGCTTACTCCAGCCGCGATACCTGGGCTCACAATCGGTTGCCTGCTTGCGAATCTTCTTGGTATCGCCCTCACTGGTTCGGGAGTGATGGGGCTTTTCGACGTTGTGTTCGGGTCTTTGGCAACATTATTGGCAGCACTGTGGTGTCACCGCTTCAAGCAGCGGCCGGCTTTGGCTCTAGCTGGTCCGGTGTTGGCCAACGCCCTGATCGTCGCCGCCTACCTGCCAATCATACTGGCCGCATATGGCTTCTATACCATTCCCTTCACAGATATCGATTTGGCAGGCTCATACCCGCTGATGTATCTATTCGGCGTGCTATCGATAGGTATTGGTGAGGCAGTGGTCGTCTATGCTTTAGGCTATCCGCTGATGAAAGCGCTAAAGAAGCTGCCCTTCTTCGAGGACCACAATAAGAGCTGACAGGTAGGGCATAGGAAAATTGGCCAACTATACTCGATCACGCTCAACGCATTGGGAGCAGACTCAGGCCGGATTGGCTCAGGGAAGCAACAACTCGGCTATCTGCACGGCATTCAGCGCAGCGCCCTTGCGTAGCTGATCAGCGACAACCCAGAAGTTGAGGCCATTCTCGACCGAATGGTCCTTACGGACTCGGCCGATATAGGTGTCGTCAGTTCCACTCAGCAACCCGGGCATTGGGTAGAGCTTATTCTCCGGATCATCCATCAGAATCACTCCCGCTGCCGCCAACCAAGCCTCCTTGGCCTCGGCGACACTGACGGGAGAGGCAAACTCAACATTGATCGACTCGGCATGACAACGTAAAACCGGCACTCTGACGCAAGTCGCAGAGACTGCGATCGAGTCATCAGCCATGATTTTCTGGGTCTCGACCACCATCTTCCATTCTTCTTTGGTGCTGTCATCATCTAAGAAGACATCAATGTGCGGAATGCAGTTGAAGGCGATCTGATGGGCGAACTTGTCAACAGTCAACGGCTCACCGTCGAGGAATTGCCGGGTTTGGTTGTAAAGCTCGTCCATCGCAGCCGCACCAGCACCCGATGCCGCTTGATAGGTCGAGACGACAACACGTCTGATTGGTGCAAGGTCGTACAGTGGCTTGAGCGCGACTACCATCTGGATAGTCGAGCAGTTTGGATTGGCTATCACGCCCGAATGGTTGACAGCCTCATGAGCGTTGACCTCGGATACAATCAAGGGCACATCGGCATCCATCCGAAAAGCCGAGGAGTTGTCAATCATCACAGCACCAGCCGAGATAACAGCCTCCCTGAACTGCTTTGAGATCGATGCTCCGGCACTGAACAACGCGATGTCGACGCCGGAGAATGACTCGGGGGTCATCTCCTCAACCACCAGTTCACCTTCAAGGAACGGCAGCTTCCTGCCGGCACTGCGCGCACTGGCCAAAGCCTTTATCTGCGCAGCCGGAAAGCCTCGCTGACCAAGCGTTAAAAGCATCTCACGACCAACCGCGCCGGTTGCTCCGGCTACGGCCACTACTGGATTGGCGGGCATCGACTTCAACCAGGACATCTGTTTGTCTCTTTCTTCAATGGGGTACTGATTCCCTTGGGATGATATATCCCACGATTATACCTTTTTAGCAGCGGATTCCAACTTACGAGAAGGTATGAGCCAACCATGGACCATATTCCCCGGTCCACATCGCCTCCAGTTGAGCGAAGATCTTCTCCCAGTCTATATCCTGACCGTAAACCAGCTCGAGATAGTGACGGCAGCGGATATCGTCTGTTCGGTTGGAGGAAAGGCATTCTCCCGAGATAGTGTAGGTGCAGGTTGGGCAGGCAGTCACCAGCGACCGCGCGCCGGTTTCCCTGGCTTCCGTGATCACTCTTCGCGTGCGCTTGCGTGTTAGCTCGGGATCGAAGGTACTCACGGCACCGCCAGCCCCACAACAGAGCGTCTCCTTACCGTGATGCTCCATCTCGATCTGCTCTGACGCAGGATGAAGAGCCGCAAGAAGTTTACGGATAGCTATACCGTGTCTGTTATCAAAGCGATCGTGACAGGAGTCGAAGAATGTCAGTGATTCGATATCTGTGAGGTTAATCGAGCCCCGTTCTTTGTGCGAATCATTAGCCTCAGAAACCTCGCCTGGCTCCAAGCCTGTATCTTCTGCTTCGCCCATAAGAACACTGCGCTCTTGCAGCTGCTGATATAGAATTTCTGGCAAAGGTATGATCTCGACTTCATCGCCAAATATCTCCGCCAGCTCCTCGCCGCACCCCGGGCAGATGGTGAACACCTTCTTGATACCAACCGCGCGTATCTGCCGCAGAGTCTTCTCCCGCAGGGCAGTCGCGCGCTCAAACAGGCCCTGACTCATCAGCGGACTACCGCAACAATCATCGGTCATTGCCCAAGCAAGGCCGGCTTCGTCCATCCAACCACCAATGCTGCGAATCAAATCAGGCACGTAGCTCACTAAGGTGCAGCCGGGAAAGAGCAGGCAGTCGGCTGTGCGTTGCCCTGATTCTGCCAGATCTGAGAGTTGCTTGAACTCAGGATACGCGACTCCGTAGATAGCACGATAAGCGCTGAAGATGTGCCATTGCTCATCTACCATCACCAGCTTGTCATCCACTGGCATCAAGCCGGCATCTCTGAACAGCTCACGCCACTCGCGCATCCTGTCGGGAGCCGTCATGTGAGTCTGGCAAGTTGAGGTACAGAATCCGCAGAAACAGCACCGGCGTAAGGCGTAATAAAGCTCTGGTTGTTCGGCAACCAGCTCGCGCACCGCCTCTGGTTGATACTCGGGAGCAAGATTGGTGATGCGCTGGTAATCCATCTCCACCAGACCAACATCCAGATCTGGTCCCTCCAGCACCTCGCAACGCCGTGAACAACGCTTGCAATGGGCACAGGTTAGTCGCTTGTTGGCCAGCATGGCAAGTGTAGTTAACAGCGGCGAACCCAAGCGGCTGAGGTCAGCCAGCTCGGCATCGCTCAATTTTCGCGGTTTTACTTTCTGTGGTTGCCCCGTAAACATGGGAGCCATTCTAGCGCAAACAAAGCTAATCTCACCATAACCGTGACGCATGCGTTACGTTGTCCGCCGTCGATGGATAATGCAGTGGTAGGTATAGGAACAGCAGCGGTAAAAGTCAGTTACAATGAACCAACACTTTTTGATATTGGGAGAAGATATGGCTAAAGAATTATTGATGGGGAATCAGGCCATCGCACTCGGCGCCCTTAAAGCCGGAGTCAACGTAGTCTGCGGTTACCCCGGCACCCCCTCCACCGAGGTGCTCGAAGCTCTAGCTGCCCGTAATCCGGGTGGTATCCATGTGGAATGGTCCACGAACGAGAAGGTCGCGCTGGAGGTTGGCGCTGGAGCCGCCTTCTCGGGTGCGCGCGCCCTTGTGACCATGAAGCAAGTGGGACTGAATGTCGCCGCCGATCCACTGATGAGCCTGCCATACGTGGGTGTGAGTGGAGGTCTTGTGTTGCTGGTGGCCGACGATCCTGCACCGATGTCATCGCAGACAGAGCAGGACACGCGTCAATTCGCTCAGTTTGCCAAGATCCCCGTTCTTGATCCGGCAACTCCAGAAGAAGCCTGCGCAATGATATCGGAGGCCTTTGAGCTTTCGGAGAGATACCGGACACCCGTGATTGTGCGTCCCTCAACCCGCATCTGTCATGGCAGCGCGGTGTTTGAGACCGATATCCCCTACCAACCACATCAGGTAGGTGGATTCGAACGTAGTCCGCACTGGATCGTGTTACCGCGCAGAGCTTTTGAGGGACACAAGGAGATCATCGAGCGCCTGCCGATAATCGAGCAGGAATTCTGTGATCATCCTCTCAACGCGATTGAATATGTCGATCTCCCTGGTTTGGCAAAGGCATCGAAAATTACATCTAAGCAACCCCTGGCGAGTGCTTCGTCTGGGCAACCCATTCCCCGTCGACTGGGTATCGTGGCCAGCGGTATCTCCTATGCGTATCTCAAAGACGCGCTCTCAATGCTGATCGATGAGACTAAGAGCGGCGGCAAGCATGGCATTGGCACTTTCGCGGCGATTGAGGAGCTACGCATTCTGCGCATCGCGACGCCGTTCCCTTTCCCGGACCAACGCGCCACAGAGTTCATGGCTGATCTGGACGAGATTCTGGTCTTTGAGGAGCTGGAGCCAGTGGTCGAACGAGAATTGCTGCGTGTCTGCGGAAGAAATCACCTTTCTGCCGCTATCAAAGGCAAACTGACTAAGGACACAACAGTAGCGGGTGAGAATACCGTCAATAGCCTGCTGCAACAACTCAGCGTCTTTTTGGGGATGGAGGATAGCGCGCAGAAACTGCCGGCAACCATATCGCCAGAATCCACAGCGCCCGAACTCCCCACCAGACCACCGATGTTCTGCGCCGGTTGTCCTCACCGCGGTTCATTCTCCGCCACCAAACGCGCCCTCAAGGGTCGCCCGGCTGTATTCAGCGGTGATATCGGCTGCTATACATTGGCCAACGCGCAACCGCTGGATATGATCGATACTTGCATCTGCATGGGTGGAGGCTTCACGGTTCCGCAGGGAATGGCTTGGGCACAGCCGGATGTACTGCATCTGGGCTTTGTGGGTGACTCGACCTTCTTCGCCAGCGGGCTTACCGGTGTAGTGAACGCAGTCTACAACCGCGCTAACCTGGTGTTGGTGGTTTTGGATAACTCGACAACAGCCATGACCGGCGCCCAGCCGCATGCTGGTACCGGCGAACGCATGAGCGGAACCGATGGCTACAGCGCCACCGCCAAGGCCGACATGGAGCGAGATGCCCAAAATGCCCTGCGCATCCCCGATGTCTTGCACGCGTTGGGCATCGAGCATGTCGATATCGTCGATCCGCTGGATTTTGATGCTTCTGTTGAGGCGATTAAGAAGGCAGTGGCCGTTGTGGATGCCGGAAACGGCGTTAGCGCCGTGATCTTTCGTTCGCCCTGCATCGCAGTCTGCCCGCCTAAGCCGATTCCCTGGGTTGATCCGGAGGCTTGCACACTGTGCAGGGTCTGTGTCAACACCTTGGGCTGTCCGGCTATCAGCATCGCTCCTCAAGCCAAGACTATCCAGATAGATGCCGGCTTGTGCTACGGCTGCGATCTCTGCGTCCAGATCTGTCCCTTTAACGCCATTCACAAGGCAGGTGATTCCAAATGATCAATGTCGTCATCGCCGGAGTTGGTGGACAGGGCACTGTCCTGGCTTCGAAACTGATAGCCTACGCAGCCATGGAGCGCGGAGACTTCGTGCGCACCGCGGAAACCATCGGTATGGCCCAGCGCGGAGGCAGCGTCTTGGGACATGTGCGTTTTCTCACCACCAGTGAGCTCGGCCAAGGCAAAGAGCTGCTCAGCCCGTTGGTACCTAAGGCGCAAGCCGATCTGCTCATCGGATTCGAGCCCGGTGAAGCCGTGCGAGCGTTGGATTTCCTACGCCCGGGTGGCGTCGTGGTTGTTGCCACGGGTGCAGTTGCTCCGGTAACCGCCACATTAGCTAAGAAGTCATACGATGGCCAAGCGGAGCTAGCCTACCTGCAATCACAGGCGACGAGCAAGCGCATCGGAGAATTGGTGATGGTTGATGGCCAGAACATCTGCGAGACCTGTGGATCGCCGCGCGTGCTCAATGTCGCCCTGCTGGGCGCTGCTGCATCGAGTGGAGCGTTGGGTTTCTCAGCAGATCAGTTCGACAAGGCGATAGAGGCACAGATCAAGGAGCGCTTCATCGCTTTGAACAAACAGGCATTACGTTTGGGTGCCGCCGCTTTCACGCTGAAGATATAGCTGGCAGAGCTAGTAGGCACGGTTAGCTGGTTCAGCTAGTGGTTAGAGTTGAGGATTCGATTTTTGTCGAGAACCTGATTCCCAACGTATAATGAATGGATCACGGTTCTAGAATCTGGATGGGATTGAGCATGAAACCTGAGACCTTTGCACAGATCACAGCGCTGCTGGCCACAATCAAGGAGAAGAGCACCTTCTACGCCGAGAAGTACGCGGATATCGACCCGCGCGACGTGAAGACCTTGACAGATTTCCAAGCATTGCCATTAACAACCAAAGAAGACCTGCGCAACGCTTATCCGCTCAAGCTGCAGGCTGCCCCCGAGGAGAAGATCGTCCGCATCCACTCTTCATCGGGAACAACCGGCACACCGGTCATCATCCCCTACACGGCAAAAGATGTGCAAGACTGGGCCATCATGTTCAAGCGCTGCTATGAGATGGCCGGCATCACCAACTTGGATCGCATCCATATCACTCCCGGATATGGACTTTGGACCGCAGGTATCGGCTTCCAATTGGGAGCAGAGCTGTTGGGCGCTATGGCCATCCCTATGGGACCGGGCAACACTGATAAGCAACTGCAGATGATGCAGGATCTGCAATCAACCGTACTCTGCGCGACATCCTCTTATGCCCTGCTCTTGGCGGAAATCATCGCCGAACGCGGCATCAAGGATAAGATCAAACTGCGCAAGGGTGTTATCGGCTCAGAGCGTTGGGGCGAGAAGATGCGTAGGCGCATCGCCGATGAACTGGGCGTACAACTCTATGACATCTACGGATTAACAGAGATCTATGGACCTGGTATCGGTATCAACTGTGAGGATCAGGCTCCCATGCATTATTGGGATGACTACCTCTATTTTGAGATCATCGACCCGGAAACCGGTGAGGTTCTGCCCGAAGGTGAGAGCGGTGAGCTGGTGATAACAACCTTGTGCAAAGAAGGCGCCCCACTGATCCGTTATCGCACCCACGATCTTACCCGCATCGTTCCCGGCCAATGTTCATGTGGCAGCCCCTTCCCACGCATAGAGACATTGATCGGTCGCAGCGACGACATGATCAAGGTTAAGGGCGTAAACATCTTCCCGGCACACATCGAGGAGTCGTTGGCTTTTGTCGAAGGTGCCAGCAGCGAGTACCAGGTGATGATCGATCACCTGTTTGGCAAGGACATCATGACGGTGTTCTTCGAGACCGCGCTGCCGGAGGAAAGACATCCCGAGGTCGAGCAAGCCCTGCATAGCGCCATAAAAGCCAAGTTGGGGTTATCTGTGGTCCCTAAGGCAGTGCCCATCGGCGACCTACCGCGTTCGGAGAAGAAGACCAAGCGCATCTTCGATAACCGCTACTAAGATAAGCGCTTATCGACCGCCTGATCGCCCGCCCGTAGAGCATCCTCAACCTCGATCTTGGCGTCTAGCTTCCTGAATTCGAAGAATAGGAAGACGACGGCAGTCACAACGCTGAGCGCGTCGGCGATTGGGTAGGCATAATAGATACCGTCCAAGGGGATGAAATCAGGACCGAAACTGGTGATGACATAGGGCATCGCGAAAATCAGCGGTATCAGATAAAGCAACTGGCGCGTCAATGAGAGGAACATCGATTTGAACGGTTGCCCACTGGACTGAAAATAATGCGAAGCGATGATCTGAAGTCCCATCAGAGGAATCAGGAACAGCTGCACTTGCAGGGCTTTGACTGTGAAGTCCAGCAAGAATGGCTCGATACCAAAGATATTGACGATTTGACGTGGAAAGAGATGCACCAATATCCAGAAGGATATCCCAATCGCCATCACCCAAATCATGGCCACCTTGAATGTATCTTTGACGCGCTGATAATTCTTAGCACCGTAGTTGAATCCGAAGATCGGCTGCGCTGCTATGGCTACTCCCAATAGAGGGAAGAAGGTGAACATCGCTATCCTCCCCACAACACCTATGGCGGCCAATGCCCCATCACTGGTTATAGCGGACATCGCACCATAGTAACCCAGCTGCTGGTTCACGATTACGTTGATGATCGCGTTGGCGATCTGCAATACGAAAGAGGCCGATCCCAAAGCAAGGATGGTGGTTATCAGCCGCGTCTTCAGGCGCAACTGGAAGATACGCAGCTTGAAGGGTGCCTTCTTGGAGAAGACAAAATACCAGAATACCAGGATCGCGCTTACAGACTGCCCTATTACAGTTGCCCAAGCGGAACCGACGACTCCCCAGCCTAGCACCATCACAAACAGATAATTCAATACAATACAGATGATGGTACCGGTGACCATCGTGTACAACGCGCGATTAGGATCGCCTGCGGTACGGATGAAGTTGTTGAAACCCATACCAAAGAACTGGAAGATGAATCCGCCGGCGATGATTCCTAAGAAGGCATGCGAAGTATCCCAAGTCTCATCAGTAGCGCCAGACAATGTCAGCACCGGATCCATGAACAACCAGACACCAACGGTACAGACGATACTGGCGATGATGGTCAAGGTGAAGGTATTGCCCATCACCTTCTCAGCCTCGTCGCGCTTGCCTTCTCCCAGTCTCAGTGCTGTGAGAGCGTTTCCTCCCTGACCGATAAGCATCGATATCGCCATGGAAAAGATCATTATGGGCATGGCTACCGTTGCCGTTGCCTGGCCGATAGTAGCCATGGCGTGCCCGAGGAATATCGAATCGATGATGTTGTAGAGACCATTGACCACCAGACCGATGATCGAGGGTATGGCGAACTCGAGCATCAGGCGTGATATCTTGCCAGAACCAAGTCGTTCGACTCGTTCCTGATTCTTTTTACTCTGGATATCTGCCTCAGCTGATCGCTGTTCTTCTTTCATGCTGTTTTCTTTCGTCTTCGTCAGTGCCAAAAGGGTAAAGCCCCAAGAGGAACTCCTTTTGAGCATACCCCACATTATGGCATAGGTTTTGTCTTACGGGACTGTGTTCAAATGAATGCGCTGCATATGGTTTGTTGCCACGCCCTGCAGCGCCTCACGGTGTCATCACGGGTTACGTAGTGTAACATCTCCGGCAGTGATGGCAAACGCAACTCCGGCATCTTGCAGTAATAATCGGCCATGAGTATCAATGCCGGTCACAATTCCCTGAGCGAGTGGTGTAGCGTTGATATCACTGACCATGACTTCCTTGCCCATCAGGATCAATTCCCGTTGGTATTCCTCTTGGAATACCAAAAAATCGAAGCCTGCCAGTTTCCAGCTATCGAGGCTACCTAGAACCTCATTAATGACGCTGGCCGCAACCTGCTCTAAGGATAGCTTGCTGTCGCTCTCATCTGCCAACCAGGCAATTCCGTTACTCGCCTCGGCATCCTGCCTGTCGCCACCCTCAGGCCTGAATACATTGATGCCAATACCGGTGATGACCGTTGGCTGCGATTCCATCTGGGTCCCGGCTCCAGCAGCCAGCAGTGAGCTTGTCTCCACCAGTATGCCGCAAATCTTACCGTTATCTGTGAGCAGATCATTGGGCCACTTGATGTGTACCTTAACTTCACTGAATCCCTGTAGCGTTCGACGTAAGGCCAGTGCTAAGATCAACGGCAGTGTTGTAATCTGCTGTAAGGTTGCTTGCGGCTGCAATGCTAGGGAGATATACAGACCCCCCTGTGGAGAAACCCAGCTGCGCCCCAAGCGACCTCGACCCGCAGTCTGCTCTGAGCTGATCACGACCATCGGTTTTGTCAGAGAGCTTTGCTCTGATTCCCACAACAGGCGTACGACCTCGTCATTGGTGGACGTGACACTGTCTTTGACAACCAGCGTGCACTCACTTTCAAGGAGGCTGTTTATTATGTCTGCATCCATATCAGGTACATCAGGCTCCCACAGCAAACAACGCTGAGGTTGCGGCGAAGTAGACTAAGACCAACACGCCCAAGATGATGCGATACCAACCAAACGCTGTGAAATCATGCTTCTTGATGTAACCGATGAGGAAGCGGATAGCGATAATCGAAACCACAAACGCTACCAGACAGCCCACCAGCAATACTCCCAATTCAGTTGGGCTTAACGAGAGCTTGTCGATGATGACGAACTTGACAGCCTTGAGCAGACTCCATCCCAGCATTACCGGAATCGCCAGGAAGAAACTGAATTCGGTAGCAGCCTGCCGGGGAACACCAAGTATCAGACCACCCAGAATCGTCGAGCCAGAACGCGATGTTCCCGGTACTATCGCTAAGCACTGGAACGCACCTATGCCCAATGCCAGCGGGATGGTAATGCGATCGACGTCGTCACCATCTGTTGCTGCGACCGAAGTCTCGCCGCTTGTTCTTTCACTAACGCGTGCGTGTGCGCCCAGACTCTTTTGCGCGTTGAAGCTGATGCGTGAATCCTGGGTACCACTGGCACGCGAGTCACTGCGATGTCTCTGGGTTTTCCTGGAACCTGTGCCTCCTCGAGTCGCGTGGATACGCTCGATGATGATGAAGGCGATACCATAGACGATCAGCGCAATCGCTACGACTACCGCATTGTAGGCGTTAGCTTCCATCCAATCATCTAGCAGGAATCCGACTATCGCTGCCGGGATACAGGCGATGATCACCTTGCCCCATAGCCTCAACGTGCGCGACTTCTGCACAGAACTCTTCTTAGCGGAGAAAGGATTGAGGCGATGGAAGTACAGTATGATTACCGCCATGATGGCACCTAGTTGGATGACGACCAAAAACATCTCCCAGAAAGCAGCCGAGACATCGAGCTTGATGAATTCGTCTACTAGGATCATGTGGCCGGTACTCGAGATGGGTAACCATTCGGTGAGGCCTTCAACAATACCGATAACTGCCGCTTTGAGTAATTCGATTACATCCATCTGCTAGTATCCAACTTTCCTGCCGCTTCGCTTCTCGCTGGCTTCATCCATCCCTGCTTCACGCAATCACGTCTGCGCACAATTCTGACTGATTATCTCCGGCTCTTATCATGTTGTTACCTCAATGTGCTTTTCTGCCCGAGTAATTCTGTCACATTCTCTGCCTGAATAGTATTCGTGCACCAAACTCCTATAACCCAAACGCTTGAGTGTCTTATAATCCACACGATAGTTCGTATGGCCAAAGCGGCCGGTTGTGATATAGCGGATGTAGAGTCGCAGATAAGCGTCGATCTCGCTGAGACCTTCGCTGCTGTTGATCAAGGGGAAGAACCAGCGCGACCAGGTGAGGTCATTCGCATCGCCGCCTTCATAGAATTTGCGATTGAATACTCTGATCAGGGCTTTCATCGCCCGTTCGGGCTCGGCGCCTTTTCTCAGCATCCAACGGCGTAAGGCCCGCGACTTTCGCCTTATCTTGCCCTTGAGCTTATCTTTCGTGATTCGGGAAAGGTCGATTTTACCACCGCAGTATGAGATTCCCAAAAAGTCCCACGCCTGCCCTGGCCTAACCAATTGCTCTTTGTTCTTATTGACGCTAAGGCCGTAGTCCGCCAAGAAGTCACTGATCTGCAGCCTGTTCCGATTAGCCTCATCCTCGCTGTTGGCGAATACGATGATGTCATCAGAATAACGTGCGTAGGGCTGGCCTTGGGCAACAAAGAACTTGTCCATCTCACGCAGGTAGAGGTTGGCCAAGAAAGGTGAAGTTGGCGTTCCTGCCATCACTCCACGTTTCTCCTCAGTGAGCAATCCGCCGATATAGGCCTTATCGGCGGTTAACAGCTCTATGAGGAAGTCGAGTAGCTGCGGGTCATCAGCCATCACATCGGCCAAGATGGGCAGCAACAAGGGAACCTGGATACTATTGAAGTAATCGCTGATATCGAGTTTGTAACACCACATGTCATCGATACCCACAGTGCGGACTATGGTGCGAATTGCACTGTGAGCGCCGTAATCACGCCTGAAGGAATAGCAGCCCTGAGGCTGGTTGTCGTCATATTTAAACAACAGGAAGGCCAGCAGCTGCATCGTTGAGAGGACAGGAAAGGGAAAGTCGCTTTGAAGACAGCGGAGCTGTCACAGGACTGAACGTCTACCGGCTACCTGCAAAGCCCAAACGGGTGACGCTTCGCCCCATCGCAGGTGCAAGACAAGCTTGCGTTTCCCTTTCCTGCTCTTATTGTGCTATTAGACCATAATCTTTGACAATAGCAAGTCCTGATTAATCGACGGATTTTTAGACTCATACTACCCCTCACATCGGTAGCTTCCCTATTTACCACCGTCTTCCAGGCAATAGTAGACTTTCTTCAAATCATATTTCTTCTGAACTTCACATTCGGGACAGATACAGCCCTTCTTCTGCTCGATACATGAGCTCTTCTCATAGGCACAGAACAACTTCTCAGCATGGATCCTGTTGTCCATATCTCCTATCAACAACAATACATTCGAAGGCATGGATTGGACCTTACAGGTGAACTCATAGCTTGGGCACACGAGACACTTGCATGCAATCAGATTAGCTTTTGTCTTCTCAACGACCGACATCATATCCTCCTTCTGTGCGTGGATACCATTGCCTATCTGGCGTCAGGATAACATGAGAAGCAGAGCTCTCAGGCGATGATCTTAAGGCTGCTGGGTTATTATTGCTAAGAAGAAAGATGAGAGGATATCATGAGCACTGTTCGCCCCACACTCTATATCGATGCTGATGCCTGCCCGGTAACCGCTGCGGCTCTCAGTACTGCTCGCAAGAATGCTCTACCGGTGGTTATCGCAGGCAATTCTACTCAGAACCTGGAAAGCCATATCAAACGTGGTGACCCGCGCAACCCTGTCGACGGATTCTGGGTAACAACCCTGCCTGTGATGGTAGGCGCTGATTCTGCCGATTTCGCCATTATCGAACGGCTCGAGGCACACGATATCGTTGTCACGCAGGACATCGGATTGGCTGCGATGGTTCTGGGGCGTAAGGCCTACGCGATCAGTGTTCGCGGTCGCGAGTTTCTGCCGGCCACAATCGACATCGAGATGGAGATGCGCCATATCGAGAAGAAGGCGCGGCGTCAGGGCTTGCGCACCAAGGGTCCCGCTGCCTTTACTGAAGAGGATCGCGAGTATTTCTGCTCTAACCTGCAGCGGCTTATCGATAAGGCCTTGCGCGCCGAGGATTGATCGATTTGATAGATCATAAGTCTCGACGTTCCAGTCTATTCTGCTAACCAGCTCCGCTGATTAGGTCGCATCCAAAAGTTCGGCCTTCTCCAGCCATTCCTGCTCCAACTGCTCTATCTGCTGCCTCAGTTCCCTTTGCTGTTCTCCCAAGGTGATCAATTGCTGGAAATCTGAGGGATCAACTTCGTGCATCTGCTCGGTGAGCTTGACATCTTTATTCTGTAGAGTGTGCAGCTTGCGCTCTATCGAACTGATTTGCTTGCGAAGTTGATGGCTATCGATGCTAACTTGCTCGACTAATGATAGCTGTTGTGGCTGGCACTGATTGTCTGCCTGCATTTTGTCCAGCAGTCGCAGATACTCATCGACTCCCCCGGGCACATGCCGAAGCTTACCATCAAGAAGCGCGAACTGGTCATCGGTGACACGCTCAGTTAGATAGCGATCGTGACTCACAAGGAGGATGGTCCCCGGCCAGCTATCCAACAGATCCTCCATTACAGCCAGCATGTCGGTATCCATGTCGTTACCGGGTTCATCCAGTATCAAAACGTTGGGTTCCTTGAGAAGTGTGAGTAATAACTGCAGGCGACGCTTCTGCCCGCCGCTAAGGTCGCATACCCGGGAATTCAGATGACTGCGCTCAAAACCCATACGTTCCAGTAGTTGCGCGGGGCTAAGGTTCTTTCCATCAACCAGATAGCTGGTTTTACATTGGGCCAAGACCTCGCGTACACGATCATCGGATAAGACCTCAAGCTCATCCAATCGCTGAGACAGATAGCCGAAACGCACACTTGCGCCGATCTTCACCTGTCCTCCACTGGGGATCTGGCTGCCGGTGATAACTTGGAGCAGCGTGCTTTTGCCGGCTCCATTGTCCCCGAGTATACCTAGGCGGTCTCCCGGACCAATGATCCAGTCGATGCCGTTGAGTACGTTCTCGCCGCCAAAATCCACCCGGATTCCTTTGAGATCCACAACTTGTTTACCCAGTCGCGTCATGGCGGCCTTTTTGAGCTCGATGGGATTACGCAGAGGTGGTTCATCCGCAATCAGGTCACGGGCAGCCTGCACGCGGAATTTAGGCTTTGTTGAACGAGCCTGCGCTCCACGAGAAAGCCATGCGAGCTCTTTTCGCGCCAAATTACGCCGCTTCTGCTCCACTTTACGCGCTAGTTCGTCGCGCTCTACACGCTGTTGGATATAGGCTGAGAATCCACCTTCGAACGACTCAACCACTCCATCATGCACCTCCCACATCTCCTCACATACCTCGTCTAAGAACCAACGGTCGTGAGTGACCACTAACAGGGCACCATTGCCTGTTGCCCAGCGCGACTTGAGGTGTGAGGCAAGCCAGGTTATTGCCTGCATGTCCAGATGGTTGGTGGGTTCATCAAGCATCAGCACATCCCAGCTGCCTATCAACAGGCGCGCAAGATCCGCGCGCCGACGCTGTCCACCGCTGAGTTCGCTCACTCGGGCATCCCAGAGCACATCGCTCAAAAGTGAGTCGATAATCGAACGGGTATTGCGGTCGGCTGCCCAACTGTGTTCAGGAAGATCCCCAACAACGGCGCGCTCGACCGTATCGCTGTCGACAAGGTCGTCGACCTGACGCAAGACCCCAACAGTAGTGTCGCTGCGCCTTGTTACTTCTCCGGTGTCAGAAACCAGAACCCCGGCCAGCACCTGTAGCAAAGAGGACTTGCCTTCACCATTGCGGCCAACCACGCCAATACGATCGCCGCTGTTCACTCCCAGTGAAACGCCAGCCAAGACCAACTTGGCAGGATATTCGAGTTTCAGGTCTTTGCAGTTGATAAGTACAGTCATCGGTTTCCAGATCATTGATTAGACTAAAGCGCTCGGATTCTTATCAGTACGCTTGCCAGTGTTCAAGCAGATTGTCTATTTTACACGTTAGCGATTGTGATTCCTGCTTTAGCTTAGTCAAGTGTGAGAGAATACTACCGGATGGATTGCGCAAAGGAAGCGTGTATGCAGGAAAAAGCTTCTCTAGCTTACAAAACCACGCGATGAGAAGGGAATTCATCATAAAAGATCGGACGGTCAAAGACTCTGACTTGGATATCAATCCAAAAACAGGCTCCTCACGTGATTCGCGACGTCAGATGATGTCGAAGAGGCTTCAGAATATCAATGAGTACACCTTAGGTGAGGAGGTCGCAAATTCCATTACTCATGGGATAGGCATCCTGCTCTCGATTGTCGCCCTAGCGCTGTTGGTTATTGCCGCCCAGCGTAATGGCGGTGGCATACGATTGGTTGCCGCCGTGATCTTTGGCGTGACACTCATTCTTGAATATACTAATTCTACGCTGTACCACGCCTTTCCCTGGCCAAAGGTGAAACGGATCTTCAAGATGCTGGATCATTCATCGATCTACCTGCTCATTGCTGGAACCTATACCCCCTTCACGCTCATAACGCTGGCCAACGATGGTGGCACATGGATGACGATCGTGATCTGGTCCCTGGCGCTGATTGGAGTAGCGCTGGAAGCCTTTTGGCTATTCAGGCCACGTTGGTTGGGAGCTGTGGTCTACCTTTGCATGGGCTGGCTGATCATCTTCAGGGTTGAGGTGCTGCTTGGGCTGATGCCCACAACCGCCTTGGCGCTACTTGTTGGTGGCGGTGTCTGCTACTCACTGGGAATCATCTTCTATGTGATGAAGAAAGTTCGCTATATGCATTCCATCTGGCATCTCTGGGTATTAGCCGGTAGCATCTTGCATTTCTTCTGCGTGTTGCTTTACGTTTTATAAGCCCGCGTCCAATCCTTACGGCATCACCGAATCCTCTTGACAGCTAAGTAGTCCTAGCGGCTCAAATCATCTTGGCGGCTCGAATCCCCTTGGCTGCCGGAGTTCTTAATCCTAGCTGCCCCTCAACTTGGAGCCGAAGGCATTTGCCGCTGCATCCAGACGTTCTTCGATAGCCTCAATGCGCTTAAGCAGCTCCTCCTCAGAAGCCGGTGATGCCTCTCCCACAACCGCCTGATGCGCCAAGCTGACCGCCTGTTGTGGTGTCGGTTGAGGCATCGCCGCTTGTAGCGCTGTCGCTGGCTGTTCGGCCGCATGCTGCGTTGCGGCCTCGTACTCGGATTTGCGGCGACCACGCACGAACTTCAGATAACCAAGCCCGATGGTCATGATCAACGCGAAGGTGATCACTGCTAGCCTGATTGGAGAGCTGCCGGAGAAAACCGCCCAGCCGGCTCCATAGACCATAGTGAAGATCCCTCCCAGCAATAAGCCATTGGAGAGCACTCTAAGCTGTTCGGCTCTGATCAAGGAGATACTCATCACCAGCGTTGCGAAGATCACCAAGACGATGCTCGATGTGCGAGCCCAATCGCGAGTCGCTAGATCTGAAGCCTGAGATAGCTCTAATATCTCGTCCTGAATCGCCTGATATTCCGCTTGTTCGGCTGGAGTCAATTCTGCGTCGGATGATGTCTTGACGTGGTAGCTGTCAATCTGATGATAGAGTTCCTGTATCTGCCTGTCATACTCTTCGGCCGGAGAAGGCAAGAAGGTATTCGTGCCAACACCCACTAAGGCAACCACCATCAAGCCAAGGAAGAAAGAGAAGATCACCTGCAAGGCACTGTTCATCTGGTCTGTTGCTGTAGTCATGGCAACCTCCTCGAGGCTAAGATCAACGTAAGGGTGCTTAACAGAACCGGAGTCCCGCAATCATTCTATAGCGAAACGATAGCGATTAATAGCCATCAGGTACGTTGCCGCGATACCTCAGTCAACCAGATAAGGAATCATAACCACTGCGATATCCTTGCGCCCGAGTAATGCCGTTTCCAAGAAGATCGAGGTTTGGTTGTGCAGTGTATAATGCCACCATTTGCGCACCATCAGCTGCGGCATCACCACAGTCAATGTCTCGTGCTCCTTGAGCCCATTGGCATAGGCATCGACATGCTTGAGCAGGACCTCATTGATGTTTCGGTACGAAGTCTCGTCTATCACCAATGGCACATCTAGGTGCAGCTCCTTATAATTCTCTTTAAGCTTTTCTGTCACAGCAGCATTAGTGCCCACATGATAGACTTCGATGGTTCCACCCAATCCTATGGCGTAATTCAAAGCCTTAACGAATGACCGATTGATGGTTTGCATTGGCACGATCACGTGGTTTTGCGGCGCTTGCCTGAATACCAGCCTACGCACTTCACTGCTGCTGAGCGCAAGGTCTGCGCTTACTCCATCGTAGTGTCTCTTGATACTCATCATCAAAAACGTCAACAAGGCTATGGCCACCAAGGCCATCCATGCTCCCTGTGTGAATTTCATGCCGCCAATGACCACGCAGACGATACCGGTGATTATCGCTCCAGAACCATTTATTACGGCCTTCTGGCGCCAATTCGCTGACTTCTCAGTTACCCAGTGCTTGAACATACCAGCCTGCGCAACGGTGAAGGAGATGAACACGCCCACGGCATAGAGGGGAATCAGTCGGTGAGTATCGGCTTCGAAGAAGATAATGAGCAGAACCGAAGCCACTGTAGCGAAGATGATCCCGTTGGAGAACACCAAACGCGTGCCTTTGTCGGCAAATCTGTGTGGCAGATAATGATGCGCGGCCATCAACGACATCAACTGAGGTAGTCCGTTGTAGGCTGTATTCGCAGCGAGCAGCAATATCAAGGCAGTGGCAATCTGGACAACATAGAACATGGCGCTGCCAGAGCCAAACACAGCCTGAGCAATCTGGGCTACCACCGTGATATTCGATAATGGTGTCACCTGGTAAAGCGCTGCCAACAGGCAGACACCACCAAAGATGAAGAAGACGATGACTCCAAGTAAAACCATGGTCTTCTTGGCATTCTTCTGTGCCGGCTCCTTGAAGTTTGGCACGCTGTTGCTTATGGCCTCCACACCGGTAAGTGCCGAACAGCCGGATGAGAAAGCGCGCAGGAACAAGAACAGCGTCAGGTCCTTTGCCGGCTGAGCGAATGTGACCTCGATATCCACTGGTGTACCCGTGAAGAGCGCCTTTCCAACGCCGGTGACAATCATCACAAGGATCGCCACGATAAAGAAGTATGTTGGTAAGCCGAAGATGATAGAGGCTTCGCGGATGCCACGCAGATTGCCCAACATCAGCAACACGATGAAGACTATGGTAACGGCGACTTTGAATGATGCCAGATCGGGAAAGGCCGAGACAATGGCAGCTGCTCCCGAAGCTGCGCTTACCGCGACGGTCAACACATAGCCGAAGATCAGCGCCGAGCCGGATATCAGGGAAGATATCGGCCCAAAGTTATCGCGAGCTACGCTATAGGCACCACCGCCTTCGGGGTAGATGTCTATCGTCTGGCGATAACAGAGGATCAAGATGAAGAGTAGCGCGATAATAACGCCAACAACACCGAACATCGGCGTGAAACTCAACAAACCCAGTACCGGCACGAAGACCAGCAGTATCTCTTCACAGGCGTAGGCCACAGAGGAGATAGCATCACTTGACAGGATGGGCAGTCCCCATTTGATGCTATAACGTTCTGACTCCTGCGCTGAGTCACCCAGAGCTTTGCCCAGAAGAGTCGACTTCAGGGCCTTCAAAGTACCCGGCATTCTTGCACGCTTTCCAGAAAAACGCTTTGATGCCAACCCAGCGTTGGTATCGATGACAGCGCATTATATTCCCGCCGTCATCTCAGAGCAATACTCTCAGATCAGAACGCCATCACGATGCCTTTGTCGTCGGTATATAGAGAGCTGAGACCACCGGTTGGAACCACGAGTATCTCCTTGAAGACATGTTTCTCCTTGATGGCGTCTACCAGTTGTTGCGCCAGTTCCGGGTTGAAGCAATGTGTGATAACCAGGTTCTCGCCCTCGGTTTTCTTTCCGCTCTTCTCAATATAAGAGACCATCGTCTTTATTATCTGCTTCACTCCGCGAACCTTGTCAAAGAGCGCGATTGTCCCTTTCTCGTCGGCACCCATCACTAGTTTGATGTTCAAGACGCTGATCAATTTGCCTTGGATCTTGGGCAGACGACCATTCTTGAGCAGATTGTCATAACGGTCTAAGACGAAATAGGTCTTAATATTCTTGATGAATTCATTTACCGTCTCGATTATCTGATTTCGCTCTAAACCGCTGTCGATGAGCTCACGCAGTTTGAGTGCTATCAGCACCTCGGCAGCCGTCGCGCTTTTCGAGTCGAAGATGTAGGTGTCGATGTCACGTTCCTTGCGTGCCAGCGACTCACCGATCACAGCGCTTTCGTATGATCCAGAAAGTTGGCTGGACAGGGTGATGACAAATGAATCCTGCGCGTCCAGCATCGCTTTTTGATACAAACCTGACGAGGGCGCAGCGGAACCCACCGGTTCGGTACAGGCTTTCATCTCGGCCATAAAGGCCTCGAGGTCAAGGTTCTCATCATCGAGATATTCTTTGTTGCCCAAGCGTAGAGTTAAAGGGACAGAAACCACACCCAGCCGCTGCCTGAGCTGCGGCGTCATATCGCAACAACTGTCCGCTATTATCCTGCGTTCCATGATCGCCACTCCTTAAATCGCTCCCAGCTCGTGCTTGGTTTCAGGTGAACTTTATAAGTATAATCTGCCTCCATCAGGCGACCCATGACATTAAAAACCACCTCTGCGGCAAATACAATCCACAATCACCAAACGGCTGGCATTAGTGCCAAGTATCACGGTCGCGGTATCCAATATGCTATGAGCGTACTCCGATTCTCAAGCAGTATTGGAAATTGTACGTGTACTGTCAAACTCGTTTGAGTGGCGAGTGTTCATAGAAGTTTGGAAAATGGAATAATTCAGAGATTCACAGATAAATGACCACTATTCAATTTCGTATGCGCCTGACCCCAAACTATCTATCTCTATCGAGTCACCAACACGGATATCTCCGCTGTCCAATACAACGAAGAACACACCCTCCCGCGGAAAGATACAGTCTCCGGCCTGATAGTAGATCGCGCACTTTCTATGGCAGACCTTACCGATTTGAGAAAGTTGCAGGCGAACATCGCCAATACGCAATTTGGTTCCCAATGGCAGGGACAACAGATCGATTCCGGTTGTGGTGATGTTCTCAGCGAAATCTCCTTCCTTGACATCTAGCCCCATGCTCTGTGCCCTGAGAATCGACTCCCAGGCTAACAGCGACACCTGTCGATGCTCAAATCCCGCGTGGCCATCACCATCAAAACCACTTTGAACAGTAACATGCGCGATACCTGATGCGACCGGAGTCTTGCGACCACCTTTGCGATGCGATGTATTGATAGAGAGCACTGTACCTGCCATCATGCGGCTCCTTTTGATTTCTGATTATGGTCCTCATGTCGCTTTGAACCACCGCTATTCTCAACAACACCCATATCGCCATCTGCGTCGACGTCACTCAAATCAGCTCTGGGTTCTTTTAGACCTTCGATTTGTATGCCATTTCTCTGTGCGAAATCCCATAACGCGGCGCGGATCGCCTCTTCAGCTAAGAGAGAGCAGTGGACTTTTGTCGGTGGCAGACCGTCTAAGGCCTCCATGACAGCCTTATTGGTTATAAGCAGCGCTTCTTTTACAGATTTACCCTTGATCATGGTGGTTGCCACAGAACTGGTAGCGATAGCAGCACCGCAGCCAAAGGTCTTGAATCTGGCATCCTGGATAACCTGGTTGTCGTCGATTTCCAGATACACACGCATGATATCGCCGCACACTGCATTTCCTACGGTACCGCAGCCACTGGCGTTTTCTATCTCGCCAACATTGCGTGGATTACTGAAGTGATCCATCACCTTCTCAGAATAATTCATAGCCATTGAATATCTCCTTCTTCGTCACAAATTGGAAATCCTCCCACAGTGGGCTCATCATCCGCAGATTGTCGATGATCCCAACCAACGAATCCACGGCATAATCGACATCCCCTTGCGTGGTGTTACGACCCAGGGTCATACGCATCGATCCGTGAGCGATCTCGTGCGGTAAACCAATGGCCAACAGCACGTGACTGGGGTCAAGCGAACCCGACGTACAGGCCGATCCGCTGGAAACGCATAAACCACGGGCAGCCATTTGCAACAACATCGCTTCGCCTTCGATGAATTCGAAGCTGATGTTCACGTTGTTAGCCAGGCGCTGAGTCGCATGCCCGTTAAGGCGACTGTAGGGTATTTCTGCCAGAATCCTGGCAATAACATAATCGCGCAAGCGTCCCTGCCGTTCGTGCTCCTGCTGACGCTCACCACATGTCAGCTCGACAGCTCTGGCAAAGCCCACGATTCCGGCAACGTTCTCAGTTCCGCCACGACGCCCACTTTCCTGCTGACCACCTTCAATCAGGTTCGATAGCCTGATACCTCTGCGAACATAGAGCAGTCCAACACCTTTTGGGCCGTTGATCTTATGTGCCGAAGCCGAGAGTAGATCTATGCCGAGTGCATCGACATCGATTATCTCGTGTCCGAATGCCTGCACGGCATCGGTATGGAAAAGCGCTCCTCGTTCATGTGCGATGCGCGCCAGCTCGGCAATGGGCTGGATGGTGCCGATCTCATTGTTCGCGAGCATGATGGAGACCAGTGTTGTGTCGGGACGCAGGGCTGCTTCAAGGTCAGAGGGATCAACAAGTCCATCCTTATCGACGGGGAGATACGTGACTTCAAAACCGTTACTCTCGAGTGCTTTACATGTGTGCAGAACTGCGTGATGCTCAATCGCAGAAGTGATGATGTGCCTGCCACGCTTGGCGTGCGCCTGCGCGAGACCCTTAATAGCCCAATTGTTCGCTTCACTGCCACCGCTGGTGAAATATATCTCTGTCTCCACTGCATTGAGTTCGCTGGCTATGGCGCTTCGCGCTTGAGCGAGGGCATCGGATGCTGCCTGACCTAAAGGATAGATGGATGAAGGGTTGCCATATTGTTCTGCGAGAAAAGGCAACATGGCTTCAAGTACTTCGGTGCGAACTGGCGTAGTTGCCGCATTGTCCAAATAGATCGTCTTCATCTTCAGATTCTCTTCCTCTTTATTACTCAAGTGATATCTCAAGACCATGTTCAGTAAATGTCTAGTAAACTGTTAGACATTAAGATAGTGCCTGAATCTTAAATGTCAAGTAACTTACTAGACTTTTTTTGATTGTTGTCGTATTGTGCTGGCTAACGCAGGGGAACACTACTGTGAACCCGTTGTGTCGTGAAAGGTTTTAAACAATGAGGATTTCCACCAAAACACGCTACGGAATGCGCTTCATGATTGAAGTTGCACAAAAATGGGGACAGGGCCCTGTACCATTGAAGGGCATTGCCGATGCCCAGGGCATTTCCAAAAAGTATCTGGAGCAGATTGTGACGCCCTTGGCGGCAGCAGGGCTTTTACGCGTAGCACGTGGCATTTTAGGTGGCTATGAGTTGTCGCGTGATCCGCGCCAGATCACCGTTGCAGATATCGTGGCCGTTACCGAAGAGGGTTTGCATTTATTAGACTGCACGGCAGATGCATTAGCCTGTAACCGCAGCGCCGATTGCCCCTCAAAGGGTATATGGGCTGGCCTGGAAGATAGTGTCCGGTATTATCTTGAGTCGATAACACTGCAGGATATCCTCTATCACGATTTAACCTGCTGATTGCCCTGACTGATGTGCGAATCAATAGTTTGGACTGGAATTTCGTACAACAGAAGAAATCGCATTTGACAGAACACGTTAACTGTCCTTAGAATATGCGCCAATCGAATAAGCAAACCGTTGATGTGGAGATAACAACGGGAGATGCGCTTACAGAGAGCCGGGAAGCTGAGAACCGGTAGCAAGCAGCCTGTTAAATGGACCACGGAGGGCGCTGTGAAAGGGTGACTGAGTAGCTAGCGACGTGAGGTCGGCGTTACGGACCGGAAGTATGATGGTACTTCGACGAGAGCGGATGTTCAGCATCCGAATCAAGGTGGCACCGCGGGTCCTGTATCCGTCCTTGGCAAAAACCAGGGGCGGTTTTTTTATTGCCCAGGAACTGAGTCCTGCAGATTCCTCCCCTGGAAGACAGTGGACAGCAGATCATATTTGCTGTCACCAGAAGACCAAAGGAGGGATGATGGAAGACATGCTACAACCAAACCTAGAAACAGCATTGCAGTCGAATCAGGAAACATCGCTGCAGCCAGACCTGGGAACTGTGCGCAAGCTGGCTCGGGACTATCGTTCGATTCCGGTATACAGAACCTTGCCGGAATCAGCGCGCGACCCGCTGGAACTGTTCTGCGTACTCAGGAATCTGAGTTCGCACTGCTTCATGTTCGAGAGCCTTGAGGACCCAGACCAATGGGGTCGCTATACATTCCTTGGCTTCAACCCAACAGCAGAGATCAGCTGCAGCAATGGTATCCTCCGCGTTAAAGGTATGAATCCCTTCGAGCTCGAAACCACCGATCCCGGATTCTATATCGCCAAGATGCTTGCAGACCATCGTGGCCCGCAATTAGCTGATCTGCCCCCTTTCACTGGTGGTCTTGTGGGCTATTTCTCCTTTGACTATATCGCCTATAGCGAACCTTCCCTGCGTATTGAGCGCGAGCCATTAGAGGCTGACGAGGAGTTCAAGGATGTCGACCTGATGCTCTTCTCCACGATAATCGCTTACGACCATCATCAGCATCGCCTGCTACTCATTAAGAACATCTGCTCTGAAGATGTGGAGAGGCAGTACGCCAAGGCTGAAGGTGAGCTCGCTTCCTTGGCGCAGATCGTGATGACCGGAGAAGCTGTCAAGCCTGAGCCGCTACAGATGGCTTCAACCTTCACGGCACTTTTCAGTGAAGAGGGTTATTGCGAGATGGTGAGAACTGCGCAGCATCATATCCATGAAGGCGACATATTCCAGGTGGTATTGTCCAACAGACTTGAGGCACCAGCCACGGGCAGCCTGTTTGATACGTACTGCAACCTGCGCTCAAGCAACCCCTCACCGTACTTGTTCTACTTCTCCAGTGATGACCTGGAGATGGCAGGAGCTTCTCCAGAAACGCTAGTGAAGCTAACTGGCCAAGAGATCCAAACCTTCCCATTGGCTGGTACCCGCCCACGTGGAGCCACAGCTGAAGAGGATATCCAGCTCGAGGCCGAGCTGTTAGCAGATGCCAAGGAATTGGCCGAGCATAACATGCTGGTTGACCTGGGTCGCAATGATGTGGGCAAGTTGAGCGAGTTTGGCAGTGTGGAAGTGCAAAGCTACCTTGACGTACTACGCTTCTCACATGTCATGCACCTTGGTTCGGTTGTGAGCGGGACGCTTGCCAAGGACAAAGACGCGCTCGATGTCATCGACGCTATCCTGCCAGCCGGTACGTTGTCCGGTGCCCCAAAGATCCGTGCCTGTCAGATCATCAGTGAACTGGAGAACTGCCAGCGCGGGGTCTACGGTGGAGCGGTGGGCTATCTAGCACTCAATGGAAATTTGGACACTTGCATAGCAATTCGTCTGGCTTATAAAAAGAGTGATCAGGTATATGTTCGATCCGGTGCCGGGATAGTTGCCGACAGTGTCCCGGCAAACGAATACCGTGAATGCCGCAACAAGATGCAAGTGGTGCTAGATGCCTTAACCTTGGCCAACGCTTCCGCGACGCCCGCTCTGCCAACTCCAGGTTCGAGAGTTGGTGAGCCGCGATGATCCTCCTGATAGATAACTACGACAGCTTCACATATAACCTCTTCCAGGCTGTGGGTAGCATCCATGCGAGTATCATCGTTGCAAGGAATGATGATGTCACTCTGGCCATGATCGAGCAGATGTCACCCTCACACCTGATATTGTCACCCGGACCGGGAAGGCCAGAGCATGCCGGAATCTGCCAATCGGCCATTGAGCACTTCTATCAGAAGTTGCCCATACTTGGTGTCTGCCTGGGACACCAGAGCATCTGCCAAGTCTTCGGCGCGACTGTTACCTATGCCCAACACCTGATGCATGGCAAATCCTCACAGGTGTCTTTAGATACCAGTTCGCGCTTGTTCCAGGGTCTTCCCCGTACCATCCAAGCCGCCCGATACCACTCATTGATAGCCGATCCCGCAACAGTAACCAGTCCGCTTCGGGTTATCGCAACTACCAGGGAGGGAGAGGTGATGGCAGTAGAGCATCGAGATCATCCGCTGTTTGGTGTCCAATTCCATCCCGAATCGATACTCACACCTCAAGGGCAGACGGTAATCAGGAACTTCCTATTGATCGACCAACAGACAGACACAAAGTCAAACATAGATGAAAGGAGCATGCAATGATCGTCGAGGCGATTCAGGCAGCTATTCGCCATGAGGATATCGGATACACGATGGCCGAAGCCGTGATGGATGAGATCATGAGCGGAAATACCAGCGAGATCCAGATGGCCGCCTACCTCACAGCGATGGCAGGCAAAGGCGAGACCATTGATGAGATCACCGGTTCGGCAGCTGGTATGCGCAGGCATTGCGTGCGACTTCTGCACGATATGGACATCTTAGAAATCGTTGGCACTGGTGGCGACAATGCCCACAGCTTCAATATCTCCACCACATCGGCAATCGTGGTCAGCGCAGCTGGTATCCCGGTTGCCAAACATGGTAACCGCGCGGCTTCATCGCATTGCGGTGCGGCTGACGTACTCGAGGCTTTAGGTGTAGACATCACTGTCTCACCTCAAACCAGTCTGGAGTCATTGCAGCGGATTGGACTGTGTTTCCTCTTTGCGCAAAACTACCACATCGCCATGAGATACGTGGCACCGGTTCGTCGTGAGCTGCGTGTACGCACGATATTCAACATACTCGGTCCGCTGGTCAATCCAGCTGGTGCGAATCGTGAGCTGCTTGGTGTCTATGAGGAGGATCTGGTAGAACCCTTGGCCCAGGTGCTCTCGAACCTGGGGGTAACGGATGCACTTGTAGCCTTTGGTCAGGACGGCTTAGACGAGATATCCGCCAGCGCAGCTACCAGCGTCTGTGAGGTGCGAAACGGACGCTTCAAGTCCTATGACATCCGTCCAGAAGATTTTGGCTTCAAGCGCTGTGATAAATCGGAGCTCACCGGCGGAACACCTGCCCAGAATGCTGTGATAACCAAGGCGATACTCGAAGGCGAGAAAGGACCAAGACGCAACGCGGTGATCATGAACTCCGCGGCTGCCATCTATGTCGCTCGACCCGAGCTTTCTTTAGCTGCTGCCGCAGAGCTTGCCGAGCAGACGATCGATTCTGGCATCGCGCTATCCCAGCTCAACCGTTTCATCCAACTTTCAACAATGAAGGGAGAGCAAGATGATACTCGATGACATCGTAGCTCGAAGTGCTCGACGTATCGAGGTTGCCAAGCAGGAGCTTCCCCTTAGAATCGTGCGTCAACAGGCTCTCGCTTCACTGGATTATTCGTCGCTCTCGTCAAAATCGTCGCGCTCGCCGCATTCGTCGACATCATCGCGCTCTGCAGACGAATCGCCTCTTTCCAGAAGTGCTGCCTTTGAATCCAGACTGTCTCAACCGGGCATCTCATTCATCTGCGAGATTAAGCGCGCCTCCCCTTCTAAGGGCCTGATTGCTCAGGACTTCCCTTATTTGCAGATTGCCCGGGAATATGAATCTGCCGGAGCCGATGCCATTTCAGTGCTTACTGAGCCGGACTTCTTCCAGGGCAGCAACAACTATCTGCTCGAGGTCTCGCAGTGCGTTCAACTGCCCACACTGCGTAAGGACTTCATCTTCGATGAGTACCAGCTCTTCGAGGCAAGGGTGCTGGGAGCCTCGGCAGTGCTACTTATCTGCGCGCTGCTCGATAAAGCTCAGCTTGCGCACATGCTGGCTTTGGCTGATGAACTGGAGCTGGCTGCCCTGGTTGAGACCCATACTATCGAAGAGGTTGAGAAGGCTTTGCTGTGCGGGGCCCGGATAATCGGTGTAAACAATCGCGATCTGACAACCTTCAAGGTCGACCTCGATACCAGCGCACGCTTGCGACCGCATGTTCCTCCGCAAGTGCTGTTCGTCTCAGAGAGCGGCATCAACACAGCGGCCGATATAGAAAACCTGGCCACCTTGAACATCAACGCTGTGCTTGTGGGCGAGAGCCTGATGCGAGCGACAGACAAGCGGGCCGCATTGCAAGCCTTGAGGGCGGTGACACTATGACACGCATCAAAATCTGCGGGATCTCACGTGAGGCGGATATCGCCGCCGTTAATGCGGCGCTGCCCGATTACATCGGCTTCGTCTTTTCGCAGAGCCGTCGACAGGTTTCTCCTCAACAGGCCTTGCGACTAAGTTCATTATTGGATGATCGCATCGTCTTAGTGGGTGTGTTCGTCGATGCAGAAGTAGAGCAGGTGGTCTCGCTTTATGAACAGGGAGTGATACAGATGGCCCAGCTACACGGTAGACAAGTTGAGGAGAGTCTGGCTCAGATCAAGCACCTGGCTAGCGATCTGCCGGTCATCGCCGCCATACCGGTTGATGATGGACAAGCCCTTCCCTGGCCGCTGCCAAAAGGAGCCGATCATCTGCTGTTCGATAATCACAGCCCCGGTAGTGGACGTGCATTCGACTGGAATCGGCTTAGCTCGCTGCGCGGCATGATCCAATCTAACGGCTTCATGGCCGGCGGTATCAATGAGAGCAACATCGCAGAGGCACTGGCTCTGCAACCATTCGCTATCGACGTGAGCAGCGGTGTGGAGACAAACGGTATCAAGGACCCCATCAAGATCACATCGTTGGTTGAGCGGGTTAGGGAGTCGCTGCAAAGAGAAGGGAGAGCCTCATGAAAAAAGGGCGATTTGGAGATTATGGTGGACAGTACATCCCGGAGACTTTGATGAATGAGCTCATAGATTTGGAAGCTGCCTATAACGCTTTCAAACAGGATGACGCATTCAGGTCTGAGCTGAAAACGTTGTTGGATGAATATGCCGGGCGTCCTTCCCTGTTGTATCTTGCCGAGAAGATGACCAGGGATCTTGGCGGTGCGAAGGTCTACCTCAAGCGTGAGGACCTCAACCACACTGGGTCGCACAAGATCAACAACGTACTCGGTCAGGCCCTGTTGGCGAAGAAGCGCGGCAAGACCCGCGTGATCGCCGAAACCGGTGCGGGTCAACATGGGGTCGCTACTGCCACTGCTGCTGCTCTGCTCGATCTGGAGTGCGAGGTCTTCATGGGACGCGAAGATACCGAAAGACAAGCTCTCAATGTCTATCGCATGGAGCTCCTGGGCGCAAAAGTACACACTGTTACCAGCGGCACGCAGACACTCAAGGATGCCGTTAACGAGACAATGCGGGAATGGGTGAGCCGAGTGCATGATACGCACTATGTGCTTGGCTCGGTAATGGGCCCTCACCCCTTCCCCACAATGGTACGGGACTTCCAGGCAGTGATCAGCGCCGAGGCTCGCGGCCAGATCATTGAGCGCGAGGGCAAGCTTCCGACAGCGGTGTTGGCCTGTGTGGGAGGTGGGAGCAATGCGATGGGGATGTTCTACCATTTCATCGATGACCCGCAGGTACGCCTGATTGGCTGCGAGGCAGCCGGGCGCGGCATCTCAACCGGCGAGCATGCAGCGACCATATCGGCTGGCGAGATAGGTGTCTTCCATGGCATGAAATCCTATTTCTGCCAAGACGAACACGGGCAGATCTCGCCGGTCTACTCCATCAGCGCCGGTCTGGATTACCCTGGTATTGGGCCAGAGCATGCCTATCTGCATGATATCGGACGTGCTGAATACCAACCTGTCACAGATGAAGAGGCGGTTGACGCCTTTGAATATCTGAGCAGGACAGAGGGGATCATCTGCGCCATAGAGAGCGCTCATGCCATAGCTCACGCACGCAAGATAGTGCCAACGCTGGATAATGATGACTGCGTGATCATCTGCCTATCAGGAAGAGGCGATAAAGATGTTGCCGCAATCGCCCGCTATAGAGGGAGGAACATCGATGAGTAGGATCCCAAGCGCCTTTGCCAAAGGCAAAGCACTGATTGGCTATGTTACCGGTGGCGACCCCAGAATCAAGGAGAGCGAGGAGTACATCCTGTCCCTGATTGATGCCGGCGCCTCACTGATCGAGATCGGTATCCCCTTCTCCGATCCAATCGCTGAGGGACCAGTGATTCAGGCTTCAAGCCTGCGCGCGCTGAGTGTGGGTACTACGATAGAGGATGTCTTCTCCCTAGTGAGTTCGCTCAGGCAAAGGACGGATATACCACTCGTGCTGCTCACATACCTCAATCCGGTGCTTCATTACGGTTATGAGGCTTTCTTCGCCCGCTGTGAGCAGACCGGAGTGGACGGTATCATCGTTCCGGATCTACCCTTTGACGAGAAGGATGAGATCGATTCCATTGCCAAGTCACACACTGTGGATGTGATCTCGATGATAGCGCCAACCTCTGCCCAGCGAGTCGCCATGATCGCTGCCCAGGCAACCGGCTTCATCTATTTGGTGTCGTCTTTGGGTGTAACCGGTGTGCGCAGCTCAATAAGTACCGATATCGATGCCATCATCTCGGTGATACGTTCTATCACAACAGTGCCAATCGCTGTAGGTTTTGGCATACATACACCCGAACAGGCGCATGCTATCGCTCAAAAAGCCGATGGCGTGATCGTGGGCAGTGGCATCGTTAAGCGCATAGCAGCAAATCCGGATAAAGCAACGCAGGAGCTGGCGGGGTACTTCAAGGAGTTGCGGATTGCGCTGGACGCTTGAGATCAAGCTCAAAGCTGTAAAAGCAGAGCACCCACTCGAAGGGGATGCTAACCAGCTTAGCCAGACCATCGTGCACGTATCCTTCGTACCAACCGCTATGAGCGAACAGAGTACGTCCACTTTGTTCGCTCTCCTGATAGCCACAGACGGCCATGCTGTGTTGGCCAAATTCGTTGCTACTCAATAGCTTGAGGTTCGTCGTCACCACCACAGGTATATCCAGGTCTATCTGTTCCTTGATCAGTTGCCATGCTCCCTTCGGATTGAGAACCGTATATCTGCAGCTGGAGCTCACGGGTAATTGTCCGTAGCCCTCAACCTGATAATGTCGTTGCAGACGTCGTGTTACGCCTCTACCCCAACGTCCAAAAGGACCGGATTTCAGCTTGCATACACCCAACAGGTAGTGATGCAGCGCGGATGCATTGGGGTAATGTTGTTCGTCCCATGCGCCAATGTTTCGCTTTTGCAGGTTTTCGGCCTGTATATCAGCGGAGACGTAGTTCTCTACCCGGGTCCGGTTAAGATAATTCAGCGCTATGCCAAAAGCCACGGCAGTACAGCTGTTCTTATTCGACTGTCCGTTGAAGCCAAAGGATAGCCGCCGAAAGACATCATCGGTATGTAAAAGGAAACCGCTCTCCATTCTTTATTCGACTGCCTTCATGCCCTCAGTATTCCCTGTTGCTCGAGATCCAGTTGCAGGTACTCAGTACTCTTCCTGCTCAATCAGGGTTAGCAGCTCCTGTCTGGAATGGATGCCCATCTTCTGATAGATGTTGTAGATATGCGCCTTAGCTGTGTAGGGCGAGATTGTCAGGGTTTCTTGGATATAGCTTGTGTTGCGCCCTCTCGCCAACAATTGCAGTACCTCTGTTTGACGTGGAGAGAGGCCATAGCGTTTAGCCACAGCCGCGCAACGTTCTTCCCAGAGGTTGCGTCCGCTCAAAGTGATATCGACAACGTCCTCATCGATATCGCCAACTTCACTTGAAACAGGATAGTGGTCTTCAAGGATGAAGGCTGAGGCGATGATGAATAAGAATATCAAGGCTGCGAAAGAGAGTATCAGCGCGATGCTTCCAGAGGGGAAGAAGGTCGTGGTGATCGCAGCGAAGGCGAACCCTAAGACGATACCGAGCAGATTGTAGGCGCGCCCGTATGAGAAAACCCGTATTGGTGAGAGCTCGAATACCCTCACACAAAGCGAGATGGCTGAATAATTGGTCACTAAGCTGAGCATGAATACCGAGAACAATAAGAACAGCCAGATCAGCTCCCAGATACCGGATAAGAACGAAAGGGGGAACACCGTGAGGGCTGCCAAGGGCAAGAAAAGCTGTAATTGCATCTTAGAAGAGAGAATATGTGTGAATCTGCTGTCGATGATGATGATCATACAAGAGACGATCGTCGCTAAGCCGATGCAGAGGACATTGGTCGGATAAGCGATGTCGCGAAGCGCAAAGAATACACACTATACCCAAGCAAGGAGTATAGGTGAGAGTGTCGGCTATCAGCTTCCAGGAGATAGGGTCCTTATCGTCTGATTCTGCGGCACTGATCATTATCTCTGCGCGTTCGGGGTCAGAAACCAGATGGCGCATGCGATAGGAAAGGAAGAAGAGCACGGCCGACACTACTGGCAGTATCGCTGTCAATAGGATGGTAGCCGTTGGTACTAGCGATATTATGAAGATATAGGCTATCGAGCCAAGGATAAGGGCTGCGGCTAGGAAAATAGTGATGCTTGGGTGTTCAAGGGTGATGAGGAGCGTGCTCCACAACAGAAGCAGCGAGGCATAGCCAACTCCGGATAACAGATAGGTTATAGCGGCCCCCGTATGCAAGCCATCGCTTTCTAACAGCGGGGCTAACCCAGAAAGCGGCCCAAGCGCGATTCCCAAGGCCAACAATAGCATGCGCCCGGAACGGTTGGAAAGCTGATCTGAGAACCTCCAGCCAACTACCAGACTCAACATCGCTGCTGTTGGCATCGCCATTTGAGTGAGTAACCCTAGAGGCTCTGTGGAGAATGGCTGCATCAAGGGATTGGGGCTGAAGTAGGACAGGAAGAGCCAGGCGGCATATACTGCGATTCCCAGGAATCCAAGCAGATAGAATGGTGAGGTATACCATTTAACCGTAGGTTGTTTTTCGATTTCAACAGTTGGTTCAGCCACGGTCTATATCCATCTCTTCCAACATGTCTATCAGCTCCTGCCGCGAGTGCACTCCGGTCTTTTGGTAGATATGATAGATATGCGCCTTTGCGGTATGGCGTGACACCACAAGCTCGTCCTGAATGAATTCGGCATTGCGTCCCTTTGCCAAAAGGTACAGGACCTCATTCTCCCTCGGCGACAATCCATACTCGCTTGACAGGGCGTTCACCCTCTTTCTCCACGCCCCGGACTGAGATCCCGGGAAACCACCTGTTGCGGACAATACATGATTTGAAAGAGAACGGGTAGCGCCGCTAGAATACGCATCGCGATCAGTCCGCCGTTGATCATAATCATCCGAGGCAACATCCACCGGGAAATGATCTTCGAAGATGAAGGAGACTCCTATGGTGAAGATGCCTAGGATACTAAGCAGGATGATATTAGCCCAATTCTGCTCTCCAAGCGAACCACTGATGTCATAGATCTGTGGCGCAATGAACGCCAGGAAGCAGACAAAAGCGCCAATGCTGAAACCAAGCACATTTCCCGACCTACCGTAGCCGAAGATCCTGATCGAATTCAGCCTATCGATACGGATATGTTCAGAAAGAGCTGCGATGTTCAAGATGAAGATGATCATGAAGAAAAGGAAGATCATCGCAACGCCGATCATCCTGATGACAGCATTGGTGAAGAACATCGGGACTAATCCGATGAGGATAAAGGGCAGATGCAATTTTACAAGCACTCCCTCACTGATGAGATGGAAACGTGTAGAGTCCAGTATCACGATAATACTGGCTAGCAGTACGGCCAAACCAGCTATTAGCGGCCCAACCACTCCGGTTTCCTGCGTTGCGATGAAGTAGACGGCAAAGCCGAGAGCGACGCTGTAAAGCACGACCGACAAGGCTGATTTGGTCTTGATCGTCGAGCGCCTGTCCGAGTCGCTCGCCTCAACGCTCAACGGTCTTCGTGTCTCAGGATGCTTATAGTAGACGAAGGCATAGCAACCCATCGTCGCCCAGCAAAGTGAATAGGTTATCCAAACCGAAGCATGCGGCTGCAAGAAGAGCATCAGTATGGTCAATAACGCGGCACTACCAACACAAATCGCAGTGAACAACAATATCTTCCTCTCACCTATCACCGAGAGGAAGCTGCTCCATAGCAAGATCATGAAGCATTGAGCGATACCCAAGAGGGCAAGTGCCAGATAGGAAACCAGTGGTATCGCACCGAAGAAGGATAATGCGATCAGCGACAGAGTGACCAGCGACAAACTGCCAAATATCATGAACAGGATGCCGCGTTTAGTGGAGAGATGGTCTGCGCGCATCCGGCAAACCACCAGTGAGACGAAGATAGCCAGCAACATCGCAAAACGGGCGAGGTACTTTGTGGGTATGACCGAAGAGACATTCAATGCGGAAAGGGAGCTCTCGGGTGTGACCGCTGGTGAGATAAAGAGCACGAATGTCCAGGTGAGATAAAGAGTAAAGCCACAGAGACCGAAGATGACATGAGGGCTTATAACCCCTGTCCTCTCAGTTCTCACTTCTGCTATGGCACGTTCATCGAGGATACCCACAGATGAATGCCCCTCTTCGTATCTCGTTCCTTCCGTCACATATTAGCAAATCATAAGAGCCACCGCAGCCATCAAGAAATCCCTATCGCACGATTTACTTAAAATCCCATACTACCATCGAGCATGGATTGAATGGTAAGGGAGTCGATATAAACTCACAAGGAGAGCGAAGTATAAAGGTGCCCCACTTGACAATGACAATACCGCAGGTATGCCATGGTTAGACAGATAGTACGGTATTACCGATGGTTTATCCAGACTTCCGCTCATAGAATTATCTGCACTGCATCAGTAAAAGTAGAGAGGAGAGAGCGATCCATGAAAACGAAAGCCACGCCGGCAATCAAGCTGGATACGCTGTCCGACGTCAATGACCTAGGAAAGCCTTGGCGCTACACAGAGGACGGTCTCACCGTCACTCGTTCCAGTGTCTGGTCTCCACCCGGATGCCATCCAGTGGGTTGTGGGCTCAAGCTCTTTGTCGATGACAACGGCAGACTGGTCCGCGTTGAGGGAGACGAGAACCACCCGGTAACGCAGGGTCGGCTATGTCCACGCTGTATTGCACTGAAAGACTACGTCTATAATCCCAGTCGTATCGTTTTCCCGATGAAACGCGACCCCGAATTCCGTGGCCAGGATGATAAGTGGGAGCGTATCACTTGGGATGAGGCCTTGGACATCATCGAGGAACGCTATAAGACCCTAACCGGCAAATATGGCAGGGAGACGATGGTCATCTTCACCGGTACCGGTCGCGAAGGTGGCACTATGGCGCCCTTCGCAACGATGAGTTTCGCCACTCCGAACTTCTGTTACACGCAATCCGGTTATGCCTGCTATACACCTCGTCTAGCAGCTTGTGCCTACATCACCGGTATACCCTATCCCGAACTTGATTATGCAGCCGGTCTGCCCGGTCGCTACGATGACCCAGAATACGAAGTGCCCGAGGTAGTGATGCTTTGGGGCAAGGAGCCACTTCCTTCCAATCCGGACGGCTTCTTTGGTCACTCCGTCATCGACCTGATGCGCCGAGGAACCCGGATCATCTCCGTCGATCCTCGTGTCAACTGGCTCTCCACACGCGCCGATTACCACCTGCGCCTGCGTCCCGGTACCGATACGGCACTGGCTCTGGCAATGCTGGACGTCATTATCAAAGAAGAGATATACGATAAGGACTTCGTTGACTACTGGACCTACGGCTTCGAAGCATTAGCCGAGCGTGCAGCGGAGATGCCTGTTGAGAAAGCCGCCGAGATTACCGGCGTACCGGCAGAAGACATCATCAACGCAGCTCGCATGTACGCTACCGCCAAACCAGCTGGCATACTGTGGGGTCTGGCAATCGACCAGAAAACCAACGGTATGCAAAACGGTCAGGCAGTTGTTGCTCTGATGGCTATCACTGGCAACATCGATCGCCCCGGCGGACAGGTTGTCGGCGACATCAACTCCGGCCTCAATGAAGGTGGATTTGGCTTTGATGAGGGCATTGGTCCCGAGCTGGCCCAGAAGATGATCGGCATCAAGGAGTATCCGGGGTACTGCAACTTGATCCTTAACTCTCAGGCCGATATGACCCTTGGCGCCATGGAGACCGATGAACCCTATCCCCTGCGAATGGGAATGTATACTGGAAACAACCTGCTGGCCTGCACTTCCGCAGAGCCACGACGCTGGCGCGATGCCATCCTCCGCTCACTGGAGTTCTGCATCGCCTTCGATTGCTTCATGACTCCCTCCGCGCAAGCTACTTGCGATCTGTTCCTGCCGTTGGCCACTGTCGCCGAACGTGAGGGCACTCTCTTCGCCGAATACGGAGCAGCGCCTCTATACTTTGGTGCCATGAACAAGGCTATCGAACCTGGCGAAGCTAGGAGCGACCTTGAACTTGCCTTCACACTGGGCAAACGTCTCAATCCACATCTGTGGGAAGAGTATGATACCGTGCGCGACTTCATCAATCACCTACGTCTGGGTCGCCAGTTCGACTTCGAGGATCTGCGCAAGGAAGTCACCTTGCAACAAGATATCTCTTACTTCAAGTATGAGAGTGGTACGCTGCGCAGAGACGGTGGCTTGGGCTTCAACACCCCATCCGGTCGTATCGAACTCTACTCGAGTGCCTATCGCACATTCAACGAGGATCCACTGCCCTACTATGAGGAGCCGCACTTCTCACCGGTTAGCACTCCCGAACTCTTTGAGGAGTATCCGTTCGTGCTTACCACCGGTGCTCGTACCTATGCTTTCTTCCATAGCGAGCATCGTCAGATCCCTTATCTGCGCGAGTTGAATCCCGATCCGTTTGTAGAGATCAATCCCAAGGTAGCCCAACGTCTTGGCATCGCAGATGGTCAGTGGTGCGAGGTCTTCAACCACATCGGTAGTGCTAAGCTGAAGGCAAAGGTCACGGTTACTGTTGATGAGAACACCTTGCATGCCCAGCATGGCTGGTGGTTCCCCGAGACTAACCCCAACGACTTGGACGAGAATGGTCCCTATCAGACCTTCCGATCCAATATCAACAATCTCGTTCCTAATTTCCATGTTGGCAAGATCGGCTTTGGCGCTCCGTTCAAGAGCATGATTGCCAATATCCGTCCACTGGAAGAAAGCTATGACACAGACATGTCAGTTGTCTGGGACAAGTTTGGGAAGTTGGTGTGAGATGACTGCTTATGGATTGTTGATTGACTACGAATATTGCACTGGTTGCCAAAGCTGTGAGATCACCTGCAAGGAAGAGCACGATTATCCGGTAGGTAAATGGGGTATCCGTGTACTTGACGATGGTCCCTGGGAGATTGAGCCCAAGCGCTTCAATTGGAACAAGATCCCGGTTCCCACAGACCTCTGCGATCTTTGCACAGACCGCACCAGCACTGGGCGTGAGCCGATGTGCGTGCATCACTGCTTGGCAAACGTGATCACCTATGGCAAGGTGGAGGATTTGGCCAAGAAGCTGCCCGAAAAGGGCAAGCAGGTACTGTTTGTTCCGCAATTCAAACCTTACGAGGCAAAGGGTCCATTTGTGCACGACCCCAGCAAGGGTCTGCGCAAGGCTGCCCATCTTGAAGTGCAGGAGAATACCGCTGCTGAGCGTATGGCTGCCCATCGCGGTGACGCACGAGTAGAAGAGTACTGATGCGACATCAGGAACGATCGGGAAAATGCGCCCTCATACGATACCGCGGGGGCGCGCAGGGAGAACCACCCGTTGAGGATTACTCAACGGGTGAACCCCAATCCATCTACATCGGCACCGGATCAGTGCCGCCTGGTATCGACGAGGCTCTCTATGAGATGGAGATAGGCGAACAGCGCACCTTGCTCATCGAACCCCATAAGGCATACGGGGAACGTGATCCAGAGGGCGTACTGGTCTATCCTCGCACATATATCCGCAACGGCGAGAAGTTGGAAGAGGGCACGGTCTTTGCCTGGAAGAACCCCGCTTCATGCCGCGACATCCCAGTCAAGGTAATCAAGGCTGATGAACACTACGTTCAGATAGACTTCAATCACCCGCTAGCTGGTAAGACCTTGGAATACTGGATTGAGCTGATTGACATCGTCGACTGACGGTGTCAATCAGCTTCTATAACACGTGTTCTCATTATCCGTACAATCGTGCCAGCACAGATTGTCTGGCAGAGAGGTAAGGGAGTCGCCTGGCGAGACAAACAAGAACAAGGGGTGTGGAAAGAGCGTAACTATGTAGGATGTCTTGGCAATACTGCCTTGGCATCGCCCGATAGAAACGGTGAACAAATGGAAAAAAGCAAACCGCGGTTTCACTACGCTTGGTTAGTGGCAATAGGCTGCTGCGTCCTGAACGCAACCGGACTTGCCGGAATCATGGAATCTGGAGGAGTTTTTCTTGGCGAGGTCGCCAGAGATATCGGCGATGTGACTTTGTTCCTTACCTTCTACTTTATCTCCACGATCGTCGCAATGCCCATCGTTGGGCACATTCTACAAAAATACAACGCCCGCATCGTATTGACTATCGCGTTTGTCATTACTGCAGGCGCATTTGGGGCATCAGGTTTCTATACTGAACCGTGGATGTGGTATATCAACGGCGCGATATTCGGCCTCTTTGGTAGCTTCATCTTCGTCGTGCCAGTGCCCATCATGATACTCAACTGGTTCAAGAAACGTACCGGTCTCGTTATGGGTGTAGTCATGTGCTTCACCGGCGTTGGCGGCATCATCCTTTCCCGAGTATATGCTGTGCTGATCAATGCCTTTGGATGGCGTGAAGCCTACATGATTGCAGGTGTCATCCTGATACTGCTCACGATTCCCTTTACTGCCTTCGTCTTTGCCATGAAGCCATCGGATATCGGCAAGACAGCCTATGGCGAAGGAGAAGAGCCGGCACCCTCAGATGTCAATGGTGTAGTTAAGAAAGGATCCGGTGTGCCTTTCAAGCAAGCCCTGGCGTCACCGCCATTTGTCATGATGTTCCTGATCTGTGGTCTTGTGGCCTTCTTCGGTACTGTTCTCACCATCCTATCCAAGTTTGGTCAGAGCATCGGCTTACCACTTGATCAGGCTGCGGCGCTCATCAGCGTGGCTCTCGCGGGAAACTTAATATCCAAGATCGTCTTAGGTGCTCTCAATGACAAGATAGGCATTCAGAAAACCGTGCTCATCCAGGTTGCCATGATATTCATAGGTCTATGCATCATGGTGTTCCTGCAAGATATCTATGCAGCCTTAGCAGTTGGCGCCTTCTTCTTTGGCGCTCAGGCTACTATGTATTCCATCGCAACACCCTTGCTCATCCGCCGCTATTTTGGTGAGAAGGATTACACACGGATCTTCACCTGGGCTCGTATCGGTACCGGTGTCTTAGGTGCCATTGGTTCAACGATCGTCTTCTTGGTCTTCTCCAATTTTGGCAGCTATACGCCAGTATTCATCATTGGAATCTTCGTTATCATCACCATCTTTATCTGCTTCCTGATTGCCGAAGCCACTAGGAAGAAGTTGGTCTGGGTTGACGCCGACGACGATGAACCCACCAAGGAAAACGTTTTAGAACAGGCGGAATAAACCCCCAGCACGCTGGAGAAGACTCTGCCTGAAGAGACAATGAATGGCTCCTTGCAGTTTGCTGCGAAGAGCCATTCCACACAAAGCCTGTTCGCAGCTGAGAGGAAAGAAGGAGATTGATATGACAATAACCTCATTAAAGAATGCCTTCAGCGTTGAGGGTAAGAACGTTATCATCACTGGCGGGACACAAGGTCTTGGTTTGGCTATGGCTGATGGTTATGCCGAACTTGGGGCTAATGTGGCGATAACCGGCCGCAATGCTGAGAAGGGCGCAAAAGCCCTTGCTGGTCTACGCGAGAAATATCCCAATGCCAAGATTGAGTACTATCAGGCCGATCAGACGAAACAGGAAGATGCCCAGGCTGTTATCGATGCCTTTGTGCAGGACTTTGGCAAGATCGATGTCTTGATCAATAATGCCGGTGCCGGCGGAGGCGATGACGCTATAGGTTATATCAAAGACAACTTCGAGAATTGGAATCGGGTTATCGCACTGGATTTAACTGCCTATTTCATGATGGCCTGCATGGCTGCCGAGAAGATGAAGGACAGCGGTGGCGGCTCAATCATCAACATCACCTCTAATGCAGCCCTTACGGTGAATAAACCCCAGAAGATGGTGAATTACTCCACAGCGAAAGCCGGTGCCAATCACATGACCGAGATGCTGGCCTGGGAATGGGCTGAGTATGGCATTCGCGTCAACGCTATCGCACCCGGCTACTTCCGAACCGATTTGGAGATCCCCGAGCTTACCGATATCTGGCGGTCCTATACACCAACCGGACGCTTTGGTGAGCCAATCGAGGTTGCTGCACTGGCTGTATATCTGGGCAGCGAGGCATCTGAGCAGATGACGGGCGCAATCCTCGTTATCGATGGTGGCTATATCCTGGCGAATTAGTGTTTCTTTAGCATCAAAGACAGTGAGAGGAACGTAAGTTATGGCAGACTACAAGGAATTCTTAGACGGTATCGACCGCGCCGCCTACCACGAGGGTGAGTGGCAGTGGCAGGAGGACGGCTTCACCGTCACACGCACGTATCACTACTCACCTCCCGGCTGCCACGACTCCTGCGGTGTGCTGCTCTACACCAAAGACGGCGAGCTGGCACATGTCGAAGGCGACCCCTTGGCACCCTACTCGGGTGGCAAGCTGTGCATCCGCTGCCTCAACCTGCTCGAATCGGTGAACAACGAGCAGCGCGTCAAGTACCCGATGCGCCGCGTTGGCGAGAAGGGTGGCAACGAGTGGGAGCGCATCTCTTGGGATGAGGCCTTCGACATCATCGAGGAGAAGGTGCGAAAGATCTGGGAAACGGACGGCGGCAACGCCATCTACGTCTTCCACGGCACCGGGCGAAACATCAACTGGCAGGTGCCGTGGTTCGCCAAGACCGTCTTGCACACCCCCAACATCGGCACCTTCGGCTTCACCGGCTTCTCGTGCTACCTGCCACGCGTCTGCGGCTCGATGGCACCTCTAGGTGACTTCCCCATCGCCGATGCCGCCGTCTGCCACGACGACCGCTACGCCAACGCCGAGTGGGTCAACCCGGAGTGCATCGTGGTATGGGGCAACGAGCCCAACAAGTCCAACGGCGACGGCTACCTGGGGCACTGGCTGGTGCAGTGCGTGCAGCAAGGCTCCAAGATCATCTCCATCGACCCGCGCCTGACCTGGTGGGGGGCGCGTGCAGAGTACTTCTTGCAGATACGCCCCGGCACCGACGCCGCGCTGGCCATGGCCTGGCTAAACGTCATCATCTCCGAAGGTCTCTACGACGCCGAGTTCGTCGATCTGTGGTGCATGGGACTCGATGAGCTGTGGGGATCGGTCAAGGACAAGACGCCGGAGTGGGCGGCCTCTATCTGCGATTTGGATGCCGAGGATATCCGCGGTGCCGCGCGCCTATACGCCACCTCCAAGCCGGCCACCATCCAGTGGGGCCTGGCCTTCGACCAGCAGATGAGCGCCATGGCGCTGAACCTGGCCACCTGCGACCTTATGGCCATCACCGGCAACGTCGATGTCCCTGGTGGCAACATACTCGTGCGCAACGCCTTCGACATCAACGCCGGCTACTCATCAGGTGAGGACCAGCTGCCTGAGGAGTGGGGGGCCAAGAAGCTCACCAGCTCCTACACCTTCGGGCGCAAGGGTGCCGACTACATCGCGTTGGCAGACTCAGACGCGATGCTTTACGCCCTGGAGACCGACGAGCCCTATGCGGTGAAGATGATCTGGTGCCAAAGCTCCAACACCATCGCCTGTCCCACCCAGGATGCCCCGCGTGTGCATGCCGCCCTCAAGCGCTGTCCCTTCGTGGTCAACGTCGACCCCTACATCACACCGTTCTCCATCGCCTATGCCGACATCTTGCTGCCTGTGGCCATGAGCCCGGAGCGCAACTCGGCACGCACCTGGTGGACACCGGCCCGCACGATGAAGAAGGTATCGAGCTACTACGAGGCTAAAAGCGATGAGGAGATCATCGTCGGGATGGGCAGGAGGCTCAACCCCGCCTACTTCATCGATGAGCTGGGACTTGAAGATGACATCGACCTGATCGACTGGTACCTGAACCTCAGGTCGGGCTCCTTCATCCAGAGCAACGACTCGGCCACCGGCATGGGTGGCCTTACCGAGGAGGGTGGAAAGGACGCCTACCTCGATGAGTTCAACAAGGACTTCGCTGGCCTCACCGAGGCCGGTGGCTACCAGTACGACTCCTTCAACGCCACCTACCGCAAATACGAGAAGGGGCTCTTGCGCGGCAACGGCCAGCTGGGATTCGCCACCCCCAGCGGGCGCATCGAGTTAGCCCCTTCCACCTTCGTGGCCTGGGGACTGAGCCCCACACCCTTCCACGTCGAGCCGATCGAGAGCCCGGTATCCACACCTGAGCTGATGGATGAGTACCCCCTGATACTCACCTGCGGTGGCAGGTCCTATGAGTTCTTCCACTCCGAGCACCGCCAACTGCCCACCATGCGCGAGCTGCATCCGCTGCCGCTTGTGACCATCAACCCCAAGACGGCCGAGGCCTACGGCATCACAGACGGCAGCTGGGTCTGGGTGGAAAACGACCGCGGCCGCTTCCGCCAGATAGCCAAGCTGAGCGTGGAGGTCAACGAGCGCACCGTGCATGCCGAGCATGGCTGGTGGTTCCCCGAGACCGAGCCCAGCTCACCCAACCTCTTCGGTGTCTTCGAGTCCAACGTCAACAACTGCACCCGCGTGATGCAGACCGGCGAGGGCGACATCGGCTCTTCCATCAAGTCCATGATCTGCAAGGTCTACCCGTACAAGGAAGGCGACATGCTGCCCTCCGAGCAGATCGCGCGCTTCGGGGGCTGGAACGAAGTCATCCCCGGACAGGCCTAGAGCGTGGGAAAGAGCTCTATGATTCGGGGCTTTTAGACTTATCGTATAAGGGACTTACAAGGTTTGAGCCGGTAAGTCCCAAGTATCAGACAGAAGGTTCTATGGTGTGAGTTTGCAAGCTGCTTATCATGATCATAGAACAATATGCAAATGGAATGCAGGGACACTATCAAACAGAGGTGATATGAAAGGAACAGTTTTATGAAGATTTCTGACAAGACCGTCATACAGAACTTGGGTTTCTGCGGCTTTGGTGGTGCTTCCAACTTTGCCTGCGTCGATGTTCTGGACGGCCGGATCGCTCGAATCCGCCCTTTGCACTACGATAATGACTATACTCCCGAAGAGCTCAACTCCTGGGAATTCAATGTACGTGGCAAGACCTTCACGCCGGGGATGAAGTCGCTTATCCCGCCGTTCTCACTGTCGTACAAGAAGCGCGCCTATTCACCCAACCGTGTGCCTTATCCTTTGAAGCGTGTTGACTGGGATCCCAATGGTGAGCGTAATCCTCAGAACAGAGGCGTCAGCGGCTACGAACGCATCAGCTGGGATGAAGCTTGTGAGATCATCGCTGCTGAGTTGGTGCGTATCCACGACACCTATGGTAATCGTGCAATCCTCGTGCAGGGTGAAGGCCACGGAGAGACCAAGGTCATCTCCGGACCGCATGGCTGCCAGAGCGTGATGCTAGATCATATTGGTCCCGAGCCCGGCGAATACACTATCCAGGCTCGTCAACCAGACTCTTGGGAGGGTTGGTACTGGGGCGCCAAGCATGTTTGGGGCTGCGAGAGCCACGGTCAGCAGAACCCACAGGATAACGTGATGTGGGATATCTCCAAGAACTCCGACGCCCTGTTGTTCTGGGGTGCCGATCCAGAGACTACGCCTTGGGGTTGGGGTGGCCTGCAACCAAGTCGACTCTGCTTCTGGTTTACCGATATCGGTGTCAAGCAGATCCATATCGCACCTGATGTCAACTACACAAACGCCGTGCACTCGGATAAATGGATTCCCATCCTGCCAAACACCGATGCTGCCTTCCAGTTGGCTATCGCCTATGTCTGGATGACAGAGGGTCTCTATGACAAGGAGTACATCGCAAACCATACTGAGGGCTTTGACTGGTTCGAGCATTATGTCCTTGGTCATGAGGATGGCGTTGCCAAGACGCCGCAATGGGCAGCCGAGAAGTGCGGAGTGCCTTCGTATCGTATCAAGGCCTTCGCCCGCTATTGGGGCACACACCTGATCTCAATAGCTCATGGCAATGGTGGCGGATACATCCGCTCCTGCTTTTCGCATGAGCCAGCGCGTCTGGAAGTCTATCTGCTGGGTATGCAGGGCTTGGGTAAGCCTGGTGTTAACCAGCTTAAGTTCATCGAATGGGGCATCCAGGGTATCTTCCCGGTTCCGCCTTCAGAGATCCAGCCAAGGCTCTATGCCAGCTACAAAGGTTGGATCATGAAGCCGCCTAAGTACTTCATTCCCAAAACCATGACTCCGCAGGCCATCCTTGGTCAGGACGAGGGCATCAGCTGGTACGGTCACGTGATTTGCTCGATGGACCGCAAGGATCAGTTCCTCGGTTTCGAATATCCAGGCGATGGTCCGCGCATCCACATGATCTGGAGTGACACCCCCTGTTGGGAGACTTGTTGGAACGGCGGCACCGCCTATCAGGAAGCAGTACGTCACGAGAGCATCGAATTCTACCTGGTCCAACACCAGTGGATGGAGAACGACACACTGATGGCTGACCTTATCCTGCCAATCTCGACAGTCTTTGAGCTTGATGATATCTCCGCTGACCTCAATAACGGTCAATGGACCATGGTGGCCTATGAAGAGCATGCTATCGATCCCGTTGTGGACAGTAAGGGCGACTATGCGGCTGTAGGCGAAGTAGCCAAGAAGTTGGAACAGTACGGCGGCATCTATGAAGGACTCTATCAGCGCTACACTAAAGGGCGTAGCTTCGATGAGGACGTGAAGATAGCTTACGAGAATTCTGAGATTCCCCTGGATAAATATCCGCTGGAGAAGTTCATCGAGCAGAAGTATCTGCTGTTCCCCACCAGGGAGGACTGGGAAGACTATCCTGCAGGTTTCTTCAATTTCTATGAGGATCCCGAGTCTTTCCCACTCAAAACTCCTTCAGGCAAGCTTGAATACTACTCGCTCGGTCTGGCCGAGAACTTCCCCAACGATAAGATCCGTGGGCCGGTAGCGAAATGGATTGAGGAAGGTGACGGACATCAAGAGCGTCTTAGCTCCGATCGCGCCGAGCTGTATCCTCATCTGCTGGTGAGCAACCATCCGCGTTGGCGTGTACATGCTCAGCACGATGATATCCCCTGGACGCGTGAAATCCGCACCTGCAAGGTCAAGGGACCCGATGGCTACCTCTATGAGCCCATCTGGATCCATCCCAGTGACGCGGCAAAATACGATCTGCAAGATGGCGATGTTGCCGAGCTGTTCAACGAGCGCGGACGCGTTCTTGGTGGCATCTATGTGACAGAGCGCATAATGCCCGGCGTGCTCTATCAGGACCATGGCGCGCGTACGGATATCCTCGAGTATGGTATCGGCGGTCTTGACCGTGGTGGCGCTAACAACCTACTCTGCCCAACCGCTACCTCTTCGAAGAACGCCGTGGGCGAGGTGACCAACGGCTTCCTCGTTGGCATTCGCAAGGCGGACGTCGTCGAGCTGTCCAGGAAGTACCCCGAGGCCTTCAAACGTGACTATGATCCAAGAGTTGGTCTGGTTGCCAGCGCTCGGATAGTCAGTGAAATCCCGTCAACCGGAAAGGGGGCCTGAGATGACCAAGGCTTTCCTGATCGATCTCTCGCACTGCAATGGTTGTTATAACTGCCAGATTGTCTGCAAGGATGAACACTGCGGTGCTGATTGGTTGCCCTATGCTGCAGCTCAGCCCGACACTGGACAGTTTTGGATGCGTGTTGACGAAAAGGTGCGCGGACAGGTGCCGTGGGTACGCGTGTCGTATATCCCCACGCTCTGCGCACATTGCGAGGATGCTCCCTGTGCCGAAGCATGTGCTGTCGATGCTTTTGAGCGACGCGACGATGGCTTGTTGCTCATCAACCCCGAGCTCTGCATCGGTTGTGGCAGTTGCGTGAGCGCTTGTCCGNNGATAACGGCTGGGATGTCCCGCGCTGTGTGGACGCCTGTGCCCATGATGCCATCCAGTTCAAGGAGGAAGAGGAATTTGGCGCTCTACTTTCGAAAGCGGAGTTGCTTGAGCCCACAGCTGGTTTTGGACCAAAGGTCTATTACCTGCATCTACCCAAACGCTTTGTGGCCGGTACGGCCGTGGATTTTGCGGCAGACGAGGTTGTGATCGGCGCTAAGGTCGAGATCTCTGGTGCCACAGGCTTCACTGCGGTGCTAGAGACCGATGAGTTCGGTGATTTTAAGTTCGATCAGATCCCGCCGGATGATTATCAAGTGAGTATTGAAGCTGAAGGCTACGAGCCGCTCAAAGTGCAAGCCGACCTTCGCGAGATAGACCTCTCGCTTGGAGACCTGAGCTTGAGTAAGGCTTGATAGCTTTGTTGGATTTGGCAGATTGATGCTGGCACATCGATCAGGTAGGTCGAACGGTTTAATCGATATTGGCACAGCGAGCAGGTACGTTGAACAGGTAAATCGGAACAGGTTAGGAGAGGGATAGCTTATGGGTTCTAAGTACAAGCGGGTTTTCGAGCCGATCACCATCAAAGGCCTGGAGTTCAAGAATCGCATCGTCTGCACACCTAATGTCTGTGGTTGGGGTAGCCGTCAGGGGATACTGACGAACGAGCAGTCCGCCTACTATGAGCGTATCGCCTCTGGTGGCCCTTCGGTTGTCACCATTGGCAATTGCTCGGTCAACATGAAAGAGACTTCGGACGAGATCCACCAGCTTGACATGAGTGAAGACAAGGTCATCTTTGGACTTCACAACCTGCAAAATCGCATAACCGCTCTGAACAGCATCCTCTCAGCACAGCTCAACTACTGTGGTCGCATTGGTTGGTATCCCGGCTCGGTGCATTATGCGCCTTCAGCTTTACCGTCGCCCGGCGCGCTTGAGCATGCCGAGATGACCGGCATACCTCCCCAGGAGGTCTTCGCGATGACTCCGGCTAAGATCCAGGAAGTCATTGGCATGTATGCCAACGCTGCATTACGTCTGAAGCGTGCCGGCTTCAAGATGCTGCAGGTGCATTGCGCTCATAACAACCTCATTGGGCAGTTCTTCAGCCCAATCTCGAACTTCCGCACAGACCAGTATGGTAATCGCACGCTGGAGGATCGCGCACGATTTGGCATCGAGGTATTGAAGGCCATCCGTGCCAAAGTTGGCGAGGGCATGGTCATCGATGTGCGCTTCTCGGGCGAAGACGTGATGCCCGGTGGATTGCAGCAGGATGAGGCAGTGGCCATTGGCAAGCTGATCGAGCCCTACGTGGATATCTTCACAATCTCCTGCGCTTTCCATGAGCATCCCTCCTATATTGCCGACAAGACCACACTCTCTTATCTGTTACCGCAATTGACGCTCGAGGAATACACCAAACCGTTCAAGAAAGCCCTAACCGATTCCAAAATCGTCTTCACAACCAATGTTGTCAATCTCGACAATGCCGAGTACATCCTCGAAGAGGGCATCGCGGATTTTGTGGGAATGTTCCGCCCCTTCCTTGCCGATCCAGATATCGTCAAGAAGTACGCCCGCGGTGATGTTGAAGATGTTAACCAGTGCATACGCTGCGAATACCATTGGAGCTTTATGGATTTCCAGCCGATTACCTGCGCTGTGAACCCAACTTGCGGACGCGAGGTTGAATTCCCGGGTGGTAAAGTTGGCAAGACGGATGATCCGAAGAAGGTCATGGTGGTTGGATCGGGTCCTGCTGGCCTGCAGGCAACACTTACAGCGACCGAGCGAGGCCATGAGGTTGTGCTCTATGAGATGGAAGACCATCTGGGCGGAAACCTGATAAAGGCCGCAGATGTCCCGTTTAAGCACGAGTTCAAGAAGTACGTTAACTGGATCATACCGCGCGTTGAGAAGAGTGGCGCCAAGATAGTCAAAGGCACCAAGGTTGACGCTGCGGTGGTTGAGCAGGAGAAGCCCGATGTACTGATCATGGCCATGGGTGCCGAGGATATCGTACCGCAGGTGCCTGGCATCAACAAACCCCACGTCCACTTCGCCTGGGAGTCCGATAACGGTTCTGTCGAGGTTGGTGATAAGATCGTCATAATAGGAGCCGGCCTTGTGGGTAGCGAGACTGCCCTGCATCTAGCGCGTGAGGGCAAAGATGTCTCCTTGGTTGAGATGTGCTGCGAAGAAGACCTCACTGCTCGTAACGGGATCTTTGGCGTGCCACTGAAGGCATACAATGCTGAGGCGGGCACCAAGCGTTACTACGACAACTCTCTGATAGAGGTCACTGACACTGCAGTAGTCATAAAGAACTGCAAGACTGGGAAGATTGAGCAACTCGAAGCCGATACTGTGCTCTTGGCTGTGGGTCTCAAAGCACGTAAAGCCGATGTTGAGGCTCTGCGCCACTCCATTCCCGAGGGAGATATCTATCAGGTTGGCGATCTGGTTGGTGGCGGTACCATTGGGCACGCCACGAATTCAGCCTTCATGGTTGCCGCGCATCTATAGGAGAGTGCCGATTGGGCTAGCAACTGCGGCAGGCGAGTCAAGCTGAAGCCGTGGCAGATGAGAAAGCTGATGCTGCGGCAGTTGCACCGGATGTCACAACCCACCAGCATTATTGGGACGGTTGCCCTCTGGCAACCTGAAAGGAAGTCGTTGATGAAGTTATTTTCTGAAGGCAAGATTGGTAGTCTCGTGGTTCCTAATCGTGTGGTGATGACCGCGATGGGGGTCGCTCAGTCTGCTGAGGATGGCGATGTAACCGATCTAGAGGTCGCATTTTATCGTGAACGCGCAAGAGGTGGCGTTGGGCTGATTATCACCGAGTGCATGATCATCGACTGGAACAACGGACGCGGTAATCTGCACCAGACATCAGCAGCTGACAATCGGCACATACCTGGGCTTAAGCGCCTTGCGGATGCAGTACACGAGTATGAGAGTCGCATCATCGGGCAGCTATACCATCCCGGACGCCAGGGTTTTGTGCATGTCAACGGCGTCGAATCTATGCCAGCTCCCAGCGATCTTTGCGATGCCATGACACAACAGCCTGTTCACGCGATGGATATCGATGAGATAAATGCGCTGGTTGATAGTTTCGCTCAGGCAGCCTGGCGCTTATCGCAAGCCGGATTCGATGGCGTCGAGATCCATGCTGCCCATGGCTATCTGCTCAACAGCTTCCTTAGTCCCTATGCGAATCTGCGCACCGACCAGTACGGAGGAAGTACCGAGAACCGTGTGCGCATCATCAAGCAGATCGTTGAGGCGATACGGAACCTGTGCGGTAAGGACTTCGCCGTTATCACCCGCATCTCTGCTGACGAATACCTCAGCATGGTTGGTAAGGTTGACCAGGGCATCACACTGGATGAGGGCATCGCAATCGCAAAAGCCCTTGAGGACATGGGTTGTGACGCTCTTGATGTGAGCAGCGGCGTTTACGAGACCATGAATACTGCCTGGGAGCCTTTCGCCTACGAGGAAGGCTGGAAGAGCCACCTTGCCGCCGAGGTAAAACAGGCGGTCTCGATACCGGTGATCGGAGTCTCGGTCTATCGTAATCCGAGTTTCGCCGAGGCGCTTCTGGAAGAGGGTAAGTTGGACTTTGTCGGCTCGGCCCGCGCGCATTTCGCCGATCCGCACTGGTCATCGAAAGCGGAAGCGGGAGAACCCGGTTCAATTCGTCGTTGCATCTCCTGTCTGGCCTGTATGGAGTCATTGGTAGCGGCGGATGAAACCGGCGGACCCTCAAGCTGCGCTATCAACCCGCGAACGGGACGTGAGAAGTTTTCAATACCTGTAGACGGAGCCGGCAAACTGGTTGTAGTGATCGGTGCTGGTCCGGCGGGCCTTGAAGCTGCGGTAACTGCTGCTGAGCGAGGTTGTTCGGTTATCATCTTCGAGAAGAAGAGCCAGATAGGCGGGCAGCTCAACTATGCCGCGCAACCACCAGGCAAAGACAAGATCAACTGGATGATAGAGTTCTACCAGAATCGCATAGAAGCTCTGGATATCGACTTAAGGCTCAACGAATGGCCGCGCTCTGCTGATATCGCCGCGCTCGAACCTGCGGCTGTTATCATCGCTACCGGAAGCGAACCGGTACTGCCAAGATCGATTCCCGGACTCGATGGTGAGAACGTGCACACTCCGCCCGAGGTATTGATGGGTGAGGTAGACCTATCCGGCAAGAAGGTGGCGGTTGTAGGTTCTGGTATGACCGGCATTGAGACTGCTGAATTCCTTGCTGTGCGAGGCTGCGAGCTGTCACTCTTTGAGATGCTGCCCAACATCGGTCCAGGTGTGTATTTCCAGAACATGATGGACATAATGCCCAAGTTGGGTGCTCATGGCGTCCAATTCTATCCCGAACATAAGTTACTGGGAGTGGAAGGCGACACAGCAGCGTTCGAGAGAGCCGATGGCAGCAGACATGAAGACAGATTCGACGCCATCGTAATCTCTCTGGGTACGCGACCAGAATGCAATTGTGGCGATGATATCCGTGATTACATTCCCGAGGCTGTGACCATTGGTGACAGCAACAAACCCGGGCGCATCACCGATGCCACTACGAGCGCCTGGCTGGCGATACGTGAGCTCTCATTCAATTAGCGCAGGGTCTCTCGAATCCCTCAAATGGTGAGGGTTGTCGTTGGTGTAGGTTAGTATTGTCGATGTCAGTTGCTGCGAGCTATTCCAGCTGGTGGGATAGCCGAACCGGGTGGGGGAAGGATCTTCTTGCCGCAGGATGAGCAGACTGTTGTCCCGGCCTCATGGCTGGTTCCACAGAATATGCAGGTCCAAGCGGCGAGAGTCTTCTTCTCACCCTTGCAGCGTCCGCAATTTACGCATACATATCCGCACATAGCCTGCACTTCCAATCAAATGCCAGCGATCTCCTAAGTCGAATTGTACCTTCGCGTAAAGGGAGGGGCAACGCGAATACGGCCGAAAGCCCCACCCTGCTCCGTAGAGCGAGAAAATCACGTATGATTTACGGATACCGCAAACAGAAGCAGGCGGTCACTCGCATTGGAGCGGCGCTATGAACGAAGTGATTCTATACGGTAACTCAACACTCAGCCAGATGGTTTTCTATGATGCGTGTGGCAGTAGTTTCAAGATTGCCGGTTTTGCTGTTGACAGCGCGTATCTAGATGCACCAACCTGTTGTGGCCTGCCTCAGGTCGACTTCACAGAAGTTGAGGCTATCTTTCCCCCAAGCCGCTACGACATGTTGGCTGTGCTAGGCGGCTACAGCGATATGCGGGCACGAGACAGCCATTACCGCAGGGCTCGCGATAAGGGTTACCAACTGCGTAACTACATCAGTGAGAGAGCAGATATCACGAACACCGTTGTATTCGGCGACAACAATATCATCTTGGGCTCAAGCCACATTGGCATCAACGGATCAATGGGTAAAAACAACATCATCCGGCAGAATGTCTATCTTGGACATGACTTTCGAATTGGCGATAATTGCTACATCGGACCGGGATGCAACATCGCCGGCAACTGCAACATCGCTGATACGAGCTATATAGGTATAGGAGCTACAATCATCAACAACACCATCATCGCCAAGGAATCGCTAATCGGAGCGGGTAGTGTTGTGATTCGCGATACCGAGGCCTATTCTAAGAATGTTGGCAATCCTGCGCGGATAATCGGCTACCACCGCGAGGAAGGGATTCGGATGAGGGTCGACAATGGATGAGCTGATCATCAATTTCACACCAACCGGCATGATCCCGGTTAAACAGCAGACGCCATATGTGCCGTTGGATCCGGAAGAGATCATCGAGGATGTCAGGCAGGCTCATCAGCTAGGAATAAGTATGGTGCATCTGCACGCTCGGGAACAACAGAGCGGAAGGGCAGCTTGGCAGAGATCGATCTATGAGGAGATCATCGCCGGTATTCGCGGATTCGCGCCGGAACTCGTGATCTGTGTCTCAACCAGCGGGCGTGATTTCTGTGAACTGGAGAAGCGAGCCGATGTGCTTGATTTGGAGGGTGATAGTAAACCCGACATGGCCAGCCTCACGTTGAGTTCCCTGAACTTCAATACCCAGGCAAGCATCAATGAACCCCATACTATACAGCGCCTGGCAGCCATCATGCTGGAGAGGGGCATCGTAGCTGAACTTGAGGTATTCGACAGTGGCATGATCAACTATGCTCGCTATCTTATCTGCAAGCAGTTGCTTGAGCCGCCATACTATTTCAATCTTATCCTGGGCAATATCGCCTGCGCTCAAGCCGACCTTCTGCACATTGGCATCCTCGTTCGCGATCTTCCCGAAGAAAGCCTCTTCTCGCTTGGCGGAGTTGGTCATGCCCAGCGATCAGTCAATGCGTTGGCGATTGCAATGGGCTATGGCGTGCGTGTTGGTCTGGAGGACAACATCTGGTTTGATCACCAGCGTACGCAGCTGGCAACCAACCTTGACCTGCTCTCGCGCATCCATGCTATCGCGCGTGTTCACGAAAGACAGGTCATGGCTCCCTCGGAGCTCAGAGAACGTCTATCTTTGCTACCCGGACACGGCCAGTACGGCCGAAAGGTGTAAAGGATGTTTAATTCAGGAGAATCCAACCCCAGGGTCAGTGTGCGCATCCCTGCCCATAATCATGAGAAGTATGTCGCTGAGTGTCTGAGAAGTGTATTAGATCAGACCTTTACAGATCTTGAGGTAGTCATCACCGACGATGGCTCAACGGATCATACGGTAGACATCATCCGTTCTTTTGACGATCCAAGGCTAAAACTGGTGACTTTCCAACAAAACGAAGGCTGTAACGTGGCTATAGCTGATTGTGGGCGCAGGGCAATGGGAGAATACATCGCCAACCTCTGTTCAGATGACGTATGGGAGCTTAACAAGCTCGAAAAGCAGGTTCATTTCTTAGATGAACATCCAAACATCGATGCTGTCTTCACCAAAGTCAGGCTCATCGATGAAGACGGTGATGATTTCCTCGATGACAGCCATCCCTATACGGGCGTTTTCGATGTCGAGAATCGAACTCGTGATCAGTGGCTCAGAAAGTTCTTCCTTGAGGGGAATTGTCTGTGCGCCCCCAGTGTCTTGATCCGCGCCTCGGTCTACCGCGAACTGGACTTACAAGACTGTCGGATGGCCTCGCTTGGTGATTTTGATCTTTGGATCCGCTTCTGTCTGGACCATGACCTGCATATCATTGATGAGCGACTGACTCGTTTTCGTATCCGCGCGGATGAAGCTAACGCCAGCGGTAACCGCATCGATAACCACACTCGCATCTACTTCGAATACAAGCAGATCATGGACCGATTTTTGGCTATCGATTCAACGCAGCGATTGCTCTCGATCTTCCCGGAATGCAGCAGGTATGGGCCAGTGTTATCGGACGCGATCCCGTATCTACTGGGAAGGAGAGCGATCGATACCCCAGAGCGGTTCCGCCAGCTTTGGGGACTTGAGACTATCTACGATTTCATGGCAGATGAGACTGCGGTCGATCTGCTGCGCGATAAGTTCGATTTCAGATATCGCGACCTGCATCGGATGGCTTCTTCGATAGACGCCTTTGCTATCAGGGAATGCTCACAAGAGCGAGAACATATCCAGAAGCTCGAAGAGGAGCGGCACAATGAAGCTAGGATGTTGTCGGAGCTGCACACACAATTGTCTGAGAAGGAAAGCGCATGGAATCAGGTAGTTGCTGGCTATGAGCTAGAACTTGCCAACTACCAAAGCGAGGTAAACTCACTTGCGAAGCACTATTCTGAAGTTCAGGAGAAGTATGAATCCGCTAAAAGCGAGGCCTCTGAAGCTGCGGATGAGATAGAGCGCATGAAGGCGACATTCAGTTGGAAGCTGACTCGACCCCTGCGTTGGGTGCGCACAGCTATGCGCAACCCAAGCGCGAATCATGAGTAAGTGATTAGTCGGGAATTTGGACTGGAGTCGAGCCAGTCGCCCAATCTTGATTCGGATAAGGAGGTGGGGGAGTGAAGATAGAGAGTGGTAGACAACCGGCAGGAGCAATTATTCCCATTGAGCTCCATGAGAGTGATAAAGGCAGCTTGATAACCATTCAGGCGTTTAAGGATGTCCCGTTTGAGATCTGCAGGATCTATACCATCTTCGCTGTACCCGCAGGCGCGGTGCGGGGGAATCACGCACATCGAAATGAGCGGCAGCTGTTGGTTTGCCTGCATGGGAGTTGCAAGATTACGTTGGATAGTGGTGTCCTTGAACAACAGTATCAGTTGAATAGCCCCGCTGAAGGATTGTTCATCGATTCATATGTCTGGCGCGTCCTTTCGGATTTCTCTGAAGATTGTGTCTTAAGCGTCCTTTCAGATAGTCCCTACGATGCCGATGACTATATCTTCGATTATGAGGAGTTCAAACAGGGCCTCTGTACCAGTAGCGACTGTACAAATAACGATGGTATAAGTAACAGCTGTACAATTAGCGACCAGATAAGTAGCGACCGTGCAGGTGACAAGCTTACGCACGATGAGGAAAGCAGATGATGGTGCCGGGAGCGCGAAGATGATCGATTTCCTCGATTTGGCAGAGGTTAACAGGCCAATCGCATCTCAGCTGAATAACGCGATGTTGAAGGTAATCGAGCGCGGTGACTTCATCCTTGGGCAGGAGTGCGAAGGATTTGAGCAGGCATTCGCTAAATACATCGGCGTCAAGCATGCGATAGGCACTGGCAGCGGTCTGGATGCTCTCACGTTGATCATCAGGGCACTTGATCTGCCGGCGGGCTCAGAGATCATCGTACCGGCTAATACCTATATCGCCACGATCCTTGCAATCCTGCACAACCAGTGTATCCCGGTTCTCGCTGAGCCCTCCCCGATAACCTACAACCTTGATATGACACGTCTTGCCGAGTATCTCAGCGAGCGCACTAGGGCTGTGATAGCTGTCCACCTCTATGGACAGGTATCGGATTGGAAGGCGATTGAGAAGTTTGCCCGTGAGAATGACCTCGCACTAATCGAAGACGCTGCCCAAGCCCACGGTGCCATCTATGCAGGTAGGAAAGCTGGCGCTCTGGGTGACGCTGCGGCCTTCAGTTTCTATCCCACCAAGAACCTCGGTGCGCTTGGTGATGGCGGTATGGTGACTACTGACGACGACGAATTGGCGCAGAACATACGCATGCTGCGAAACTATGGCAAGGGCAGGACAGGCGACAGCGAGCTTCTGGGTTGGAACTCCCGTCTCGATGAGATACAGGCCGCTATATTAAGCGTAAAACTACCTTACTTGGATTCGAACAATAACCGTCGTCGCGCGATTGCCCGGCAGTATCAGGAACTGATCAGGCACTCTTCGATCCAGTTGCCATTAGCTATCGAGCCGAGCGCGCATGTATGGCATCAGTTCGTCATCCGAACATCACAGCGCTCAGATTTAGTCAGGCACCTCGAGGATAAGGGTATCAAGACTGCGATTCACTATCCTGTACCACCGCATCAGCAGCCCGTATTGTGTCAACACTACCGGCTTGTATCGAAGCAACATCAACTGCCCATTTCGCCTAAGCAAGCGGCACGATACTCGCTCGATATGCAGCTCCCAGACAGCGATATATTACCGATAACTGAACGTCTGAGTAGCGAGATTCTCAGCCTGCCAATGAATGCAGCTCTTACTGATGAGCAGGTTAGATGCATTGCGCAAGCCATCGATTCTTGGTAAAAAACCAGCACATTTTCTGCCTAAATCTTCAAATGACACCTTAAGTCTAATAGGAGTATACCCTCATCTTCAAGAATAGCACTATTAGTACATTGCCCGTATTCAGGCAAAAAATCAGGATGATACACAGACAGACTTGGCATCGGATATTACTGTAGGTCCAGTGTGATTGCCATTTTGTCATTGTCCTGCACGGCTAACGGTTCTATCGAGATGAGGAGATAACCATGGCGATGGGTAGCAAGTTCAGTGAATTCAATCAGATCGCTCCGGTCAGCTTTGGCGTTGGCGCGGTTTCGGAGATTGCCGATAAGGTGAAAATGTTTGGTGGTAGCAGCGCCATGCTTGTATATGATGGTGGTGTCAAGGCTTCGGGTATGGCTGATCGTGTTAAAGGGCTTTTAGAAGAGGCCGGCATAGCCGTCGCCTGTTTCGATGATGTTAAACCCGATCCAACGGATGCGTCCTGCGAGGCGATTGCTGAGATAGCCGTTGCTGCTGGTTGTGACATCGTAGTTGGCCTGGGCGGCGGCAGCGTGCTCGACACCAGCAAGATGGTGGCTTTGATACTCAAGACCCCGGGTCCAATCGCTCCGCACTTCCTAACCAACGGCCTTAATCCCCCTGTGCCTATCGCGCCGCTAATTTTGATCCCCACTACTTCCGGCTCCGGCAGCGAGCTCTCCTGTGTGGCGGTTGTCTCTCATCATGAGGACCACGCCAAGGACGCCGTCTTCGCCAGCGCCTCATTCGTTATCCTCGATCCAGAACTGACTGTAACCGGACCAAAGCACGTGACGGCATTCGCTGGACTCGATGCCATGGCGCATGCGATGGAGTCCTTCACATCGGCCAGTGCAGATCCGATGTCGATGTTGCTTTCACTCGAGGCAATCCGTCTGGTAGCTGAGAACCTCAGGCGCGCCTATGACGACGGTACTGATATCGAGGCTCGTTCAAACCTCTCCTTTGCCAGCGCGATTGCCGGCATGGCCTTCAATAACACTGGTCTACATTTTGGTCACTCATTTGGTCATGAGCTTGGTGGCGCTTTCAACCTTCCGCATGGCATGGCTTCATCCTACGCAATCCCCACTGTGATCAAGTTCACCGCTAAGAACGATCCGGCACGTGCCGCACAGATCGCAAAGGTCTTTGGCGTTGATACTCCCGAAGAGGCCGTGAAGGCTGTTCTTGATCTGCAGAAATATGTGGGTATCAAGAAATTCAGTGAGAACGGTATCACTGTTGAGGCCGCACAGGCTATCGCTGAAGACGCCATTGCCCATAACGTCTTCTTCCACAACACAGTTGTACCAATATCCGTTGATGAGTTCAAGGAACTGATTGCAGACATCATCACAACCTACGACGCGTACTGATTCCGTGCTGATTATCGCAATAAAAATAGGCCGATAGAAAAAGGACAGGAGCTCTAACATGAATGAACTAGGTGTATTCGACAAGGTAGAGGATGCAATCGATGCTGCTTACGAGGCACAGAAGGTCCTCATGCGCGACTATACGACCGAGGACAGGGACCGCTTCATCGAGGCCATCAAAGCCGCTTTCCTCGAGATTGTCGAAGCCGAGACCCGTGCAGAGTTTGAGGAGACAGGCTACGGCCGTCTTGACCAGAAGATCATCAAGAACATCGGTACCATCTCCGAGTCTGAGAATACTTCCAGCGTCGACTCGGTGGTTATGGCATCAAGTAAGGGTTTGACTGTCGAATACTATGCCCCCTATGGACTCTGTGGCGCCCTGACCCCTGTCACCAACGGCTTGGTCACCGTCGCAAGTAATACCATGACGATGCTCGCTGCAGGCAACTCGATAATTTTCAACTGCCATCCCGCTGCCAAGATGGCAGGCGCCAAGGCAGTTGCCCTGGTTAACAAGGCAGTTACTGAGGCCGGCGGTCCCGCGAATATCGCGACCATGCCGCGCGACCCGAACAAAGACAGTTTGGATGCGATCTTGGAATCTCCCAAGGTCTCACTGATCATCGGTACGGGTAGCGAGGAGATGGTCAAGATCATCATGCGCTGTAGCAAGAAGGTCATCGCTGCTGGTCCGGGCAATCCTCCCACCATCGTCGATGAGACAGCTGATGTGGCAAAGGCTGCGCAATGGCTGAGTTTCGCATTACCCTTTGAGAACAACATGCTCTGTATCACGGAAAAGGAGATCTTCGTGATGGAGAAGGTCTATGACGAATTCCTAGCTGCAATGCTGGAGAAGGGTGTTCGTCTGTTGACTGCTGAAGAAGCCGATAAGGTTATGAAGACGGCCCTGATCGAGCTCCCCAATGGTAAATATGTCGCCAACAAGAGCTATGTTGGTAAAGACGCGAACTTCATCCTCGAGGCTTCGGGTGTCACGCCTAACGAGGAGGATCTACTACTTTGCGTTATAGAAGTCGATGCAGATCATCCCTATGTGCTTACAGAGCAGATGATGCCAATCATCCCAATAGTCAAGTGCGCTACTTTCGAAGACGCTATGGCCGGCGCAATCAAGGCCGAAGGCGGATGTAGGCATTCAGCAGCTATCTGGTCTAACGACTGGAATCACGTCAACCAGTTTGGAAAGGCCATCCAAACCACCATCTTCGTGCATAACGGTGCCACCATCGCGGCAACTGGTCTGGGCGGAACCGGAAACGGTTCGGCGACCATCGCCACCTACACTGGCGAGGGAATCACCACAGCCAAGACATTCACCCGCATCCGTCGATTCGCCATGGGCGATGGCGGCGGTTACATCGTTTAGCGGAGGCTGGTAATGACGATAAAGATAACCGATCTGGGTTCTTTAGCCGCGTTGGCCAAGGAGCATGGTATGGTCAAGCGCGTTGCCTGCGTGGCAGCGCATGAGGCACATGCCCTAGAGTCAAGCATCCTTGCCAAACGTGAAGGGCTGATCAAGTCCATACTTATCGGCGATGAGAAGGTCATAGTCGAGCTGCTCGTAGCAGCGGGGGAGTCACCCGATGACTACACCATAATCGCGACAGAGAACAATGCAGAAAGCGTGCGCAAGGCAGTTGAGCTAGTCAAAGCTGGTGAGGTCGATTTCCTCATCAAGGGAATCCTTGAGACCGGCGAGCTGATGGCCGGCTTATTGGACAAGGAGAATGGCATCCGTAAACCGGATGCCATCGTTTGCCCGGTTGCGCTGATGCAATCGCCTCTGTACCACAAGATCTTCGCACTGGCAGATGTGGGAATCACGCTGTATCCCGATGTCGATAAGAAGATCAAGATCATGAACAACTGTATCTGGATGATGAATCGCATTGGCGTGGATGAGCCAAAAGTCGCTCTGCTCAGTGGGGTGGAGAAGGTTAATCCCAAAATGCAGGATACAGTGGATAACGATGCAATCAAACAGAAGTATCTGGCCGGCGAGATAGGCGGCTGCATAATCGAGGGTCCAATCTCGCTGGATCTGGCCATCGATAAGGAAGCCGCAGTGGTTAAGGGCTATTCGAGTCCCGTTGCTGGCGAAGCTGACGTACTGATAGTGCCCGATATGGTCTCGGGCAACCTGCTTATCAAGGGCATCGGTTTCTTTGGTCAGATGATGTCGGCAGACCTCATCATCGGTCTGGAAGTCCCAGTGGTATTTGGCAGCCGTGGCGGTCCGGTTGAAGGCAAGCTGCGCTCGATAGCGCTTGCGGTTCTGGTAACCGATTAGTCCAAGACGTTTGAAGGATGGGTTAATGAGCGATTTCAAGAAGATACTGGTAATCAATTTTGGTTCGACTTCAACGAAGTTAGGCATATTCCATGATGAAGAAGCCGTGCTAACCAGGAGCTTTGACCATGGTACAGAGGACTATCCCGGCAAATTCGCCAACTTAGTAGAACATCGCGAATTCGCGGAGGTGCTCATTGAGCGGCTGCTTGATGAGAATGGCTATAGACTCGAGGATTTCGATGTCTTCGTGGCTCGAGGTGGCGCTCAGGTCTTCATTCAATCAGGGGCCTACCTGATCAATCAGATCATGTACGATGACACGTTTAAATTTGGCGGCGATAGTCATCCCGGAAAACTTGGGACACAGATCAGCTATGGTTACTCGCAGAAGTACGGGAAGCCAGCCTACATCGTCAATGGACCAAGTGTCGATGAGTTCGATGAAGTGGCAAGGATCACCGGGCTAAGTGATATCTATCGCCAGAGTCGTATTCATACCCTCAACCAGAAGGAGGTTGCCTATCGTTATGCTCGCGAGAACAACCTCAACTACACCGATCTAAATCTCATCGTCTGCCACATTGGCGGCGGTATCTCCGTCACTGCCCATAAACTGGGCAAAATGGTCGACTCCAATGACATAATCGAGGGGGAAGGACCCATGTCTCCCACCCGTGCCGGCGCGCTTCCGGTACTGCCCTTGCTCAGGATGGCATTCAGTGGAAGTTACACTGAGAAGGAGCTGATCCTCCGCACCGTCAAATCCGGTGGTCTTATCGATCACCTGGGCACGGCGGATCTGCGTGAGGCTGAGAAGCAAATCGCAGAAGGGGATCACTATGCGCAGGTCGTCGTTGACGCGATGATCTATCAGATTGCCAAGATGGCGGGATCGATGGCAGTAGTTCTCAAAGGGAAGGTTGATGCCATAATCATTACTGGTGGCATGGCTAAATCCCAGAGGCTTCTGGAGATCCTGTCCGAATGGATATCCTGGCTGGGGCCAATCGTAGTTTATCCCGGTGAGTTTGAGATGCAGGGATTGGCCTCTGGGATCATGCGGGTCCTACGCGGAGAGGAGGAAGTCCACGAATATACTGGAGTTGACGTTTGGGCCGGTTTTGACAGGTGATTCATCATCTGGGGTTCTTTGGAAATTGACCCGAGACGCCAGGAACCCGAAGCAATGTTCGAAAAGGATTTAGGAGGGTTACATGTCAGACACGAAAGAAGTGAGTTACGGCTTTGGTGTCAAAGTCGCTGTGCTCATGTTGATCATCGTGCAATACACGATGACCATGACTACGCAGATCACCACCAACATCATGAACTATTCACTCAGCTTGGGTGAACAGTTCGGTTACCTGTACAACCAGACAGATGCCATCGTGTATTCGCTGGCCCTGGTCTCTGGCCTGTCAACAACGTACCTCCTGAAGAAGTTCCCTAAGAAGACCGTAGCCGTCTCTGGCGCAGTCATCATGGGTCTCTTCGGCTTCTTGCCTTTCTTCACAGGCGAGATGGGTTATCTGGGAACCTTGATCCCCCGCGCACTCGTTGGTCTGGGTGTTGGTATCATCTTCCCCTTTGCTGCATCCTATGCTGTTGACCTGTTCAGGGGCGGCAAGGAGAGCTGGATGCTCGGTATGCGCTCCGTAGTTGGCGCATGTGCCGGATTCTTCTTCATGAACGCTTCAGCTTTCATCGCTAATCTGTACTATCCCGCAGTCGATACCGTCTATCCTTTCCCCAAAGGCGCATTCATTCTTCCGCTGATAGCCTTCGTGTGTGTAGCTATCATGATCTGGAAGTTGCCGAATGAGGGAATCATCTATTCAGATGAGAATCAGTCTGCGGAAGAGGCAGAGAAAATCAAGCCGGCAAACTCCAGCTTAATCTATGCGTGCATCGCAGTCCTGATGGTTGGCGTCGCGCTGTCAATTGTCTACTTTGTCTACAACGCGCTGACCAACAATCCATCGATTGGTTCCATACCGGATGCGGCTGTTGCCAACCCGCTGTCCTATGCCATTGCCGTAGCATTCCTGATCTTCGCAGTGTTGTTCTTCATCACAATGTTCAAGATCACCACTGTTAAGACTGGGAGAGAAGGTATCGCCACCAAGATCAAGAGCAATACCTGGGTCTTCATCCTAGCCAACGTCCTTATCATTGGTGCCTGCAACTGCATGATGTCAAACGTCGCTCAGGTAGTTGGCGGACCAATCATCGCTGGTGCCGCAGACTGGGCACCTTCAATAGTCCTGCCGCCCGAGCTGGGCACCTTCACAGCCACTCAGGCAGTCTACATGGGTAGCGACCCGGCAATGGCTGGAGCAGTCATCAACACGCTCACCCCGTGGACGATGACCGAAGCTGGTCCGGTACCTGCTGTCAACATCGGTAATGTCATGAACGCCTTCACGATCGCTATGCTGATTTCTGGCTTTATCTTCAAGCCTGTCTGGGTTGGTGTCTTCAAGCGTCACGCTTACACAGTGGGTATCACCATGTGCGGTCTTGGCCTGTTGCTCCTCTATGTGGCCGTAACCATGTTGGGCAGTCTGCCCGTCGCCCTGGTGGGATCGATCATCTTTGGTCTGGGTTTCCAAACCTACAATGGTGCTGTTATCCTGCGTATCGCACAGAGTAACGACAACAAGCATGTTGCCCTGAGCACCTCCTATCTGATGGCTTTCAACGGTGTTGGCCAGACCTTTGGTCCAATCTGGATCCCTGGTTTCATCATGATAGTCACAGGTGTTGCATACTCAAACTTCTTCCTGTTCTCAAGATCCTGGTTGTTTGCAGGCATAATCCTTCTTGTTCTGGCAGTCCTGATGGGAATATTTACCCAAAAGGAGAAGGTCTATCGTCCCGAAGCGGCATTCTAGGATAAACTAAGAGGAAAGGAGTGATTCATGCTTTACGTATTCTTATTGTTCTTGCCGCTCGTCGTTGCTGCTATCGGCGGAGGCTTCATTACGGATGATGTACCCGGCAAACGTAATCTTGGCTTTGCGCTCGTTGCATTGGCCACTCTCGGTGTCATCCTGCAGATAGCATGGCAGATTGCCGATCCAATCTACTATCTGCACTAGTTCGCGCTATAATTCCGGTTCAACCGGCCGGTCCAACTTTAATTTCGCTACATGAGCCGGGCCTGATGGTTCGGCTCATGTGTGTTGAATGCCATAGGAGAGAAGCATGGATGACAAGCGTAGTGAGGATCGCTACGAAAACAGCAAGCGGGTAGTACGTGCCTGGATCGATGTAGCCACAGAGGGAATCGAGAATGCGCAGGAAGCACGTGCGCAGGCCAAAGAATCGCTTACTGCCTTCAAGGAGCAGAAGGGAGCCGAGTTGGAGAAGGCTTCTAAGCAATTCGCGTTATTGCAACGCGTAGAATTTGTCATTGGCGCCGTGGTTTTGGTTCAGATTGCTATATTCATGCTTAAAGGTGAGCCATATCTCGTTCCCCTGATATATTCCACTGCTGCCAGCATCCTGATCTATGTGATCGTAGCCTTCAGTGACTCCCGAGCCAAGAGCGATAAGCTCAATCTAGAGAGTCAGCTTATCGCCGCTAAGAAGGTAAAGGTCAAGAATGCTGATGAGGGCATAATCGTTGAATTCGAGTGAATCGATCTGAAGAGATCCTCAGCCACTCATCATCGCGGCGCCGTGAAGGCATTCGCTTCGAAACGAGCCCAGAAATCCAAGGAAATGAGTCTGTCATCTGCGGCAGCCTCAGGTGATTCGCTTTTCATGCGCTTGAGAACCTGGCGCTCGATATCAAAGGTCCTTGCATAGACCAGAAGCTGATTACAACTCTCAACATCTTGCGGTAAAGGTTGATCGGATTTAGAGCTGGTCAACCATTCATAGAGTTCTTTGGCAGCTACCTGAACCGGAGAGAGGCTCTCGCGGATAATCGTGCTGATTCCCAGCGTAGACAGCCCAACCACCAAAAAAGCAGTGGCAGAAGCCAGGCCAAGGGTGTTGAATGATATCAGTGCCAGCAGCACCAGTGCGTAGCTGAGATACTTGAGAACGAGCTTTAGCCTGCCCTTGTTCGACGCAGCGGGTTCGATTGCTTTTGCGCTGCGATCAACGACATCCTTCCATTTTGGATATGCAGTCTCCAATTTGTCCTTGATCTTACGCTCTGCAACCATATCGTAGATAGAAGATAGTTTCAATTCTCCGGTATCCTCAGCCATGATCTCAAGTAGCTTCAGCGCCTCTTGGGCAACGGGCTCATCAAGCTCGGCCGACTTTTCCCTGTTGATGAAAGCTCTGGAATTCTTCACAGTGATGAAACCTTGACTTTGCAGAGACATGAGCGTGGCAACAAACTCCCTGGAAGTGACTCGTGAGCCAAGGCGGAAGAACTTTCCCACCACTGCGACGGGTAGTTTATTGAGCACTTCTTGCCAGGGCTGATCATTTATCACCTGTTGCTGCCTTCTGCCAATAACCAGATAGAGCACCAGGACTACAATCAGCACTACAGCGCAGGCTGCTATCACATACCAGGTATAGTCGTTCCACATGGCGACAGAGGTTCCAAGCATTGCCCTCTCCAATCCGCTATCTTTGTAATCTAAGCTGAGATTATACCGTCAACCGCCTACTTGGGATAACGGCAGATGATTGACGAAGCAGCTCCAGCCAAACCGATGATCAGGATCACTAACGCGGCCAGATTCCAGTTGGTCAGATCTGGTCCCAACAAGGGTTGGGTTATAAGTGTGGCCAGAAACTGTCCGATACCTTGAACGGCAACGATAGCCCCAAGCGCCAGAGGTACCAACTGAGCTCGCGGTACCAAGGTCAGGTAGGCAACCATGATAATGCCTCCAACACCGCCACCAAACAAGCCGCAGATAATCGCATTAATCCATAGAGGAGCGCCGGTAAGCACAAACATCCCGGCAGCCGTAACTGCCAGAATCGTCATTGGCACACCCATCAGGAGCCTGAAATTTCGATACCTGTCACTCAGCGCACCTAAGATCAGGCAAGAGATGATTGAGACCAGGCTGGGCAGGGTAGAGATAAAGCCGGAAGTTGCGGCATCGTAACCCTGTATCTGCAGGATTGACGGCACATAGGAGATAAATGCTGTGGTGCTTATGCAATACACACAGAAAGAGAACAGGTAGAGCATGATATTTGGGATAAAAAGCTCCCGGTAGCTTGGCTTGATCTCTTTGGTCAGCGGAATGCTGGCTGTTGCCTCGGCCTTAAGAACGGCGGACTCAACAGAGGGTGCTTTAACGACAATCGGTTCTGCTACGGCATGCTGGGTTACTGCCTGCCGTGCTGCTCTTTTCGCTACCATCGCCGGGGGGTCGGGAACCCGTATGAAGAACTGGATGAGCAGTGCTCCTGCAACTGCGATAAGAGCATATGCAATCCAGGCAACCTCGTAGCCGTAAGCATCAAAGATCAATGGGGTGGCTACTCCTGCCGAAACAGCACCCAGACTGAACCAGACGCTCCAGATACCCAATGCGGCACCCTGCCGCTTTGGGTCGACGCATAACTTGATGACTCCCGGACCACATACGGCTACCATTGTCATGGCAATGCCCTCAATCAGGCGCGAGGCGATGAGTACGGGACCATTTGTAGCGAAGACGCCGATAATGGCTCCCAATACCGCAACGCCTGCAGCGGCAACCATGATCCGCTTAGGGCCAAAACGCATGACCAGTTTACCGATTGGTGCTGAGGCGATAACCCCAACCAGAGTGAAGATCGACATCAACCAGGATGCCATCGCTGCACTCATCTCGAATTTGATTGTAAGAGCCGGAAGGATAGATGTCACTTTACACATGATCAGTGCCATGATGATGCCCATGAGAGTGACGAGCACCCCGACGAACAGGAAGTTCTGTCGTCGGGGTGCCTGATGTTGTGAGATTTGAGGTTCTGTCACGTTGGCCATTCCCACGCTCTAGGCCTGTCCGGGGATGACTTCGTTCCAGCCCCCGAAGCGCGCGATCTGCTCGGAGGGCAGCAT